>JAZKBK010000001.1:0-600000 GCA_040388625.1 Gemmatimonadota bacterium
TTAGCTAGCTGGTACCGCGTGAGAGCGTCGTCGGGGCAGGCACGGGGGCCTGCCCTTACGGCTACTTCTTGTCTTCGTCGACGATCTCGTAGTCGGCTTCGACTACGTTATCGTCCGCGGGCTTCTCGGCCTCTGGCGCGGCTGCAGGCTCGCCGGGCTGCGCGGTCTGGTTCTGGGCCTGGTAGAAGGCCTGCCCAGCCTCGCTGTACAGCTTGCTCAGCTCCTCCGCGGCGGCATTTATGGCCGCTACGTCGTCGCCCCGCAGAGCGGTACGTGCCTTCTCGACACCCTCTTCAAGACGCTTCCGCATGTCGTCGCCGAGCTTGTCGCCCCATTCCTTGGAGTTCTTCTCGACTTCGTAGGCAAGCGAGTCCAGACGGTTGCGTGCATCGATCTGCTCGCGACGCGTCTTGTCTTCGGTTGCGTTCTTCTCGGCGTCCTTGACCATGCGATCGATCTCGGCATCGGACAATCCGCTGGATGCTTCGATGCGGATCTTCTGCTCCTTGTTCGTCGCCTTGTCCTTGGCGGTGACGTTGAGGATTCCGTTCGCGTCGATGTCGAACGTGACCTCGACCTGCGGCACGCCGCGCGGTGCGGGTGGAATTCCGGTGAGCTGGAATTTGCCGATCGTCTTGTTGTACGTGGCAAGCTCGCGCTCACCCTGCAACACGTGAATCTCCACCGTCGACTGATTGTCATCAGCAGTCGAGAACGTTTCCGACTTCTTGGTCGGAATGGTTGTGTTGCGTGGGATGAGAACCGTCATCACGCCGCCGAGCGTCTCGATTCCGAGCGACAGCGGTGTCACGTCGAGCAGCAATACATCCTTCTGCTCGCCGGTGAGAACGGCGCCCTGAACCGCCGCGCCGATCGCGACCACTTCATCGGGATTGACGCCCTTGTTGGGCTCCTTGCCGAAGAACTTCTTGACCTCGTCCTGAATCTTCGGAATACGCGTCGATCCACCGACGAGAAGGACCTCGTCGATTTCGTTCGGCTGAATTCCGGCATCCTTCAACGCCTGCTGCATCGGCGGAATCACGCGCTTGATGAGGTCATCGACGAGCTGCTCGAACTTGGCGCGCGTGAGCGAATAGTTGAGGTGCTTGGGGCCAGTCTGGTCCGCGGTGATGAACGGAAGATTGATGTCGGTCGACTGCGTGGTGGACAGCTCCATCTTGGCCTTCTCGGCCGCTTCCTTCAGACGCTGCAGCGCCATCGGATCCTTGGAGAGATCGATGGCCTGATCGCGCTTGAATTCGGTGACGAGCCAGTCGATCACGCGTTGATCGAAGTCGTCGCCGCCGAGGTGTGTGTCACCATTGGTGGACTTGACCTCGAACTGGCGCGAGCCTTCGACGTCGTAGAGCTCGAGCACGGAGATGTCGTACGTACCGCCGCCCAAGTCGAACACCGCGACCTTCTCGTCCTTCTTTTTATCGAGACCGTACGCGAGTGCAGCTGCGGTCGGCTCGTTTATGATGCGGAGCACGTCGAGGCCGGCGATCTTGCCGGCATCCTTGGTTGCCTGGCGCTGCGAATCGTTGAAATAGGCAGGGACGGTGATGACAGCCTTGGTGACCTTGGTTCCGAGGTAATCTTCAGCGGTCTGCTTCATCTTCTGAAGAATCATCGCGGATATCTCGGGCGGGGAGAACTTCTTGCCCTGGACTTCGACGACAACCATTTCGTTCGCCCCTGCTTCGACCTTGTAGGGAACGCGGGTCTTTTCCTCGCTGATCTCGTTCAGCTTGCGACCCATGAAGCGCTTGATCGAGAAGACGGTATTGGCGGGGTTGGTGACTGCCTGACGCTTGGCGATCTGACCTACGAGGCGCTCGCCATCTTTCGCGAATGCAACGACCGACGGCGTTGTCCGTCCGCCTTCCGCATTCGGGATGACGACCGGGTCTCCGCCTTCCATGACGGAAACGACGGAGTTGGTGGTGCCGAGGTCGATGCCGATGACTTTTTCTGCCATGACTGTATTATCTGGTTCGGGTGAAAACGACGCTGGAGAGCAGTACTGCAAGCCCCGAGCATGTGGGCGCCGTCGCTGTCTCGTGCACGGTGCTATCTGCGACCACTACTAGAGCAACGCAAATGCCGAACTTTCCTGCCAGAATGGCACAGTCGCGGATAAACGCATGATTCCAGTCGGAACCAGCCTGCCGACTCGGCGCATCGCCTGGATGAACTACCTCATCATCCTGGTCACGATAGCTGTGTGGATTCAGGTCGAAGGTGCCGGTGTTGATCCGATGAGGCTCGCCGCGACGATCTGCAACTTCGGGATGGTTCCGGGCGAGATAACGCACGTCGCGCCGATCGGGCTCGCCGTTCCGCTCGGGCGCGGGCTGGCGTGCGTGGTGGACAACGATCCGATAAACATCCTGACGCCGCTGTTCTCGATCTTCCTGCACGGGAGCTGGGCCCATCTGCTGGGCAACATGCTCTTTTTGTGGGTATTCGGCCGCGGGATCGAGGACACGATGGGGCCGGTCCGATATCTGGCGTTCTACCTCATCTGCGGGATCGTCGCATGTCTGGCTCAGATCGCCTCGAGCCCGGGCTCCCCGGTGCCGACGGTGGGCGCATCGGGTGCGATTTCGGGGGTGATGGGCGCCTTCCTGCTGCTATATCCAAATGTTCGCGTGAAGATGTTCTTCTTCATCATTCTGGCGGACGTGCGGGCGTGGATCGTGTTGATCTACTGGTTCCTGTTGCAATTGTTCGAGGGGATAGCGATGTCGGGTCAGATGGGGTCGGAATTCTCGAGCGGGGTGGCGGTATGGGCCCACGTTGGTGGATTTGTGACCGGTCTTCTGCTGATCAAGTTCTTCACTTCGCGCGGGGCGGTGGCTGCACCGTTCCGGAGAGGCTAACTTCGTACACTGTCGCGCTTGCAGCATCGCGACGATTCCCCAGTGCTAATCGATTCGGAGAGAAGTGTGCGGCTGATACCCCGCGACGAGCAGTTTTACGAATTATTCACGCAGCTCGCCGAACGTCTGTCGCTTGCGGCGCGGCTGTTGAACCAGCTTTTCCGGGAGCCGGAGCGGCGGGCCGAGCACGTTCAGGCCATCAAGTCCGCCGAGCATGAAGCGGACGAGATCACGCGCGAGATAATCGACCGGCTTGACAGAACTTTCATCACGCCGTTCGACCGCGAGGACATCCATCAGCTCGCGTCGGCGCTGGATGAAGTGGTCGATCTGCTGGACGGAGCCGCGCGACGGGTCGAGATATTCAGGATCACCACCGTTCATCAGGCTGCGGTCACGTTGTCAGATGTGATGGTTCGTGCAGCGGTACAGGTCGAGGCCGCGGTACGCGGGATGAAGGACCCGAAAGTCGTTGGTCTCAAGGCGCAGGAGCTCAAGAAGCTGGAGGAAGAAGGCGACGCCATCTACCACGAGTCGATGGGTGCGCTGTTCGACGGCGCGCTCGACGCGATCGAAGTGATCAAGTGGAAGGAGCTGTACGACAAGGTCGAGGATGCACTGGACCAGGCGGAAGATGTCGCGAACGTCCTGCAGTCGATCGCACTCAAGAACGGATAGCGTGTGATCGGTTACGTCGTCGCGATAATCATCATCGCGTTCGTCTTCGACTTCAGTAACGGCTTTCACGATTCCGCCAATTCGATTGCGACGATTGTCGGAACGCGTGTACTGAGTCCGGTTGCGGCGGTGGTGTGGGCTGCGTCGTTCAATTTTCTCGCGCTGTTCACCGTCGGCACCGCGGTCGCGAAGACAGTCGGAAGCGGGATGATCGATGTCGCGATCGTCAATCCGAACGTGATACTCGCCGCACTGCTGGGCGCGATCACGTGGAATCTCATAACGTGGGCCTATGGGATTCCGTCGAGTTCATCGCATGCGCTGATAGGCGGCTATGCCGGCGCTGCTATTGCGAAATCAGGTTGGGCGGCGATCGTGTGGGGGCGCAAGTGGATCGAGACACTGTCCTTCATCGTCATCTCCCCGATCGTTGGCCTCGTCGTGGGGCTGGCCTTGATGACGGCGATCTACTGGATTTTCCGGCGCGTCTATCCGGGCAAGGTTGACAGACTCTTTCGTGTAATGCAGCTCGGGAGCTCGGCGCTCCTGTCCGTCGCGCACGGTGGCAACGACGCGCAGAAGACGATGGGAATCATCGTCGGGCTGCTGGTGTCGGTGCGGGCACTGACGGTGCATCAGACCGGAATCCTGGGTCATCTCTACGTCGACAACGCCAACGGTGTCCCGTTCTGGGTCGAGGTGGCGGCGTACACGTCCATGTCCCTGGGGACGCTGTTTGGCGGGTGGCGGATTGTGGCGACGATGGGGCGCCGCATTACGAAGCTTCGGCCAGTGGGCGGGTTCGCGGCAGAGACGGCCGGCGCAATCGCGATTCTGGGAGCCACGTCGCTCGGAATTCCGGTGAGCACGACCCACACCATCACCGGTGCGATCGTGGGGGTGGGTGCCACAACTCGGCTGTCGGCCGTGCGCTGGGGAATCGCGAGAAGAATCGTCTGGGCCTGGATCGTCACAATTCCGGCCGCTGGCATCATGGCTGCAATCGCTTACTGGATACTGGCGTCGATCGTCAAACTCTAGATGGCAATCAATCCCGGGCTGTACATCAACCGTGAGCTTAGCTGGCTCGCGTTCGACGCTCGTGTGCTCAACGAGGCGTTCGACGCGCGAAATCCATTGCTCGAGCGGCTCAAGTTTCTCTCGATCTTCAGCACGAACCTGGACGAATTCTACATGGTTCGCGTTGCCGGCTTGCGGCGCCAGCTTCTCGCCGGCGTGACGGCAGCAACGGGGCCCGATGGAATAGTTCCAGCGGAGCTGGTGAGTGCCATTCGCGCGCGCATTCTCGAGCTGGTGGGAATGCAGCAGCACTGCCTTCACGACATCCTGCTTCCGGCGCTTGAAACGCACGGCGTGCGGCTCGTGACGATGAGCGAGCTCAGCGCCGGCGAGTGGCAGACTGTGGATGATTTCTTCGAGTCCGACATCTTTCCGGTTCTTACGCCGCTTGGTGTCGATCCGACGCATCCGTTTCCGTATATCTCGAACCTCTCGTTGTCGCTCGCGGTGCAGCTGTACGATCCCGACAACAAGGTCGAGCGTTTCGCGCGCGTCAAGATTCCCAAGAGTCTGCCGCGCTGGGTCGGGATCGGGCGCGCAAATCATTTCGTCCCGGTGGAGCAGGTGATAAGCGCGAACCTCGGCGCGCTGTTTCCGGGCATGGAGATTCTCGGAAGCTGGGCCTTTCGCGTGACGCGCTACTCGGATCTGGAAGTGAAGGCGTCGGACGAGACCGAGGACTTGCTGACCGCGATCGAGGAGCAGGTATTCCAGCGCAGATTCACGGAAGTCGTGCGCGTCGAAGTGCAGACGGGGGTGCCGGATGAGATCCGTGCGATTCTGGTGGACGAGCTGCGCGAAGAACAGACACCGGAGTTCGCGCTCACGCCGGAGGATGTGGTGGATGGCGGGGCTCTGCTCGAGCTGGGCGATCTGATGACGCTGGCGACGCTGGACGTTCCTGAGCTGCGCGATCCGCCGTTCGCTCCGGTGACACCGGTACGCCTGCGCGATACCACGCGCTCGATCTTCGACGTGATCAAGGAGCGCGACCTGCTCGTGCATCATCCGTACGAGTCGTTCACGGCGAGCGTGGAGCAGTTCGTACAGGCGGCAGCGGTCGATCCCGATGTGCTCGCGATCAAGATGACGCTGTACCGGACGTCAGGTGACACGCCGATCGTGCGCGCGTTGACCGATGCGGCCGAGCGGGGGAAGCAGGTCGCTGTGCTGGTCGAGCTTCAAGCGCGGTTCGACGAGGCGAACAACATCACGTGGGCGCGCACGCTGGAAGATTATGGGGTGCACGTCGCTTACGGATTGCCGGGACTCAAGACTCACGCCAAGACCACACTCGTCGTGCGGCGCGAGCCAGACGGCATCCGAAGATACGTCCATGTCGGTACGGGCAACTACAATTCAAAGACCGCGCGGTTGTACACGGATCTGGGCCTGTTCACGGTAAGCCGATCGATCGGCGCCGACATCACGGATCTGTTCAACGCACTGACCGGGTTTTCCAGACAGCGGTTGTATCGCAAGATCCTCGTCGCACCCGCGAACATGCGCGACCGGCTGATGGAGATGATCCAGCGGGAGACCGCGCTTGCGAGCGTGGGGAAGAAGGGACGCATAATCGCGAAGATGAACTCGATCGTCGACGAGCAGATCATCGAGGCTCTGTACGATGCGTCGCGCGCCGGTGTCCAGATCGATCTCATCGTCCGCGGCATCTGCTGCCTGCGCCCCGGCATTCCCGGTGCCAGCGACAACATTCGGGTGATGAGCGTGATCGGGCGATTTCTGGAGCACTCCCGGCTGTTCTACTTTGCGAACGACAGCGAGCCGGAGTACTACATCGGGTCAGCAGACTGGATGACGCGCAACTTCGATCGCCGGGTGGAGGCGATCGTTCCGGTCGACGACGTGCTGTTGCATGAAAAGCTTCACTCGATTCTTACCACTTCGCTGACCGACAACCGCGAGGCGTGGGATCTTGCGCCGGATGGAAGCTACACGCAGCGACAGCCCGGAGATGCGCCGGTGCGCGCGACGCAGGACATATTCCTGCGCGATCCGTGGGGCGGCGCGCCGCCGGATGCGCGGTCGGAAGACACCCGCGCCGTGCACATAGCGCGCAGGAGCTGATCCAGGCTCACGCTCCTATGGGGTGCCAGACCGTCTTGAATTCCACGAAGTGCCGAATCTCGTAAACGCCTTCCGCGCGGTCGGACGACCAGTCGATGTCCGGCTGGCGCACCTTCACTCGCTTGACGCTGTCTGCCGCGCCGCGCCGCAGCGACGTCGCATCATCACCGGTTGCGACTGCATCGATTCCACGGATGTGTGTGTGCGTCGCGAAGGTCGGAATCAATTCCTTTTTGTAGCCCGTGATGATGTTGACCACACCGCCGGGTAGATCGGACGTCGCCAGCATCTCACCAAGGGTGATAGCAGGGTAGGGGGTCGATTCGGAGGCGAGCGCGACGATGGTGTTGCCGCTCACGATCGTCGCCGCGATCTGCGTGATGAGACCGAGCAACGGCGATGCGTCCGACGCGATGATTCCGATCACGCCGACGGGCTCGGTAATTGTGAAATTGAAGAACGGTGCGGCAACGGGGTTCGCGCTGCCCAGTACCTGTTCGTACTTGTCCGCCCAGCCAGCATAGTGGACCAGCCGATCGACGGATTCGGCGACCTCGCGCTCAGCGGCCGTCGTCCATTCCGGAGAGAACTGGCGTAGCACGCTCGTCACCTCGTCCGCGCGCGCCTCGAGCATTTCTGCGAGCCGATAAATGATCTGACCGCGATTGTACGGCGTGCGCGCAGACCATCCAGGCCCCGCTTTCGCCGCGGCCTCGACCGCGTTGCGCAGATCCTTGCGCGTGCATTGCGGAACGTTGGCGACGAACTGTCCGCCGCTATCGTACACGGGAAAGGTGCGGCCGCTCTCCGAGCGGATGAACGCGCCGCCGACGTACACTTTGGGCGTCTTCACTACCGGGATGCGCGCGGTCATGACAGCTCCAGGTAATCGAGCAGGCCCTGGCGACCGCCCTCGCGTCCGAAGCCCGATTCCTTGTAACCGCCGAACGGCGACGATGGATCGAACTTGTTGAACGTATTGGCCCATACCACGCCAGCCTTCAATTCCGCAGCCATGCGAAGAATGCGCGACCCCTTGTCGGTCCAGACGCCGGCCGACAGTCCGTACATCGTATTGTTGGCCTTCTCGATCGCTTCATCCATAGTACGGAACGTGAGGATGCTGAGCACTGGTCCGAAGATCTCTTCGCGCGCGATGCGATGGCTCTGCGTGACTTCGGTGAACAGCGTCGGGCGGAAGAAGAATCCACGCGACGGAAGCGAGCACGCGGGTTGGTACAGCTTTGCGCCTTCGGCGACACCGCTTTCCACCAGGTCGCAGATTCTGTCCAGCTGTTCGCGCGAATTGATGGCACCGATGTCGGTGTTCTTGTCCAGCGGATCCCCGACGCGGAGACTGGCCATGCGCTGTTGCAGCTTGTGCACGAACGAATCCGCTATCGATTCCTGAATCAGGAGACGACTGCCTGCGCAGCAGACGTGGCCCTGATTGAAGAAGATGCCGTTGACGACGCCCTCGACGGCCTGATCGATCGGTGAATCCTCGAAGACTACATTCGCTGCCTTGCCGCCCAGCTCCATCGTCATGCGCGTGCCACGCTCGGCGAGTTGTCGCATGATGAGCTTGCCGACTTCGGTCGAGCCCGTGAAAGCGATCTTGCGGGCGGCAGGATGGCCCGTGAGCGCAGCGCCGGTTTCTCCCGCTCCCGTTACAATGTTCACGACGCCATCGGGGAGTTCCGCTTCCTGTAGCAGCTCCGCGAATTTCATCGCCGTCGCGGAGGTCGTCTCCGCGGGCTTGAGCACCACGCAATTACCTGCGGCCAGCGCCGGCGCGATCTTCCATGCGAGCATCATCAGCGGGAAGTTCCAGGGGATTACCTGGCCGACCACACCGATCGGTTCGACCGTGCGGCCGGGTGCGACGTACGCCAGCTTGTCGGCCCATCCTGCATGGTAGAAGAAGTGCGCCGCCGCCATGGGAACGTCGAAGTCGCGCGACTCGCGAATCGGCTTGCCGCCGTCGATCGACTCTGCGACCGCAAATTCGCGCGCACGATCCTGCAGCAACCGCGCGATGCGGTAGATGTACTTTCCGCGCTCGCGTCCCGGCATGTCGCGCCAGACTGTCTCGTACGCAAGCTGTGCAGCCATGTACGCAGAATCGACATCTGCCGAGTTGGCGAGTGCAATTTCGGTGACGGGCTGCTCCGTGGCCGGATTGATCGACGTGAAGTACTCGCCCGATTGCGGCGCGATGAAACGTCCACCGATGAACAGATCATACCGTTGACGGATGCGCGGATCCGCGGTTTCCGGCGCGGGGTCGTACTCCCACAGGTCGCCGAAGATCAGTTCCGGCATCCCCTGCCTGCGTCCGTGTTTCTTCTTTGAATCCTTCGGTGCGGACTCGCTCTCGGACGGATCAAGTGTGGTTGCCATTTTCAGTAGCTCTCAGCGGCTTCGGAGAAATAGTACGGTGCCTGGTACGCGCCGTGCTTCTCCTTGTGAATCTGGCGGAGCAGGTCGTTCAACAACGAGCTTGCTCCGAAACGATAGCGCGACGAGTTGAGCCACGCATCACCGAGCGTTTCCTTGACGGCTACGAGATAGTGCAGCGCCTGTTTTGCGGTCCTGATTCCGCCGGCTGGCTTCATTCCGATCGGAGTTCCAGTATCGAGATAGAAATCGCGGATCGCTTCCAGCATTACCTGCGTGTTGGCGAGGGTCGCGCTACCGCCGGCCTTTCCGGTGCTGGTCTTGATGAAGTCACCGGCGCGTAACACCTGCATCGCGATGAACGAGGCAGCGCGGATGTTGTCGTAAGTCTCCAGCTCGGAGACTTCGAGGATCACCTTGAGCGTTGCGTCTCCGCAGGCTTCGACGACTGCCGCGATCTCATCCTGCACCGCATCGTACTCGCCCGAGAGAAACAGTCCGCGATTGATCACCATGTCGATCTCGTCTGCGCCTGCATTCACAGCGTACTTCACTTCCTGCAGCCTGACCTTGAGCGAGCTCTGGCCGGACGGGAAAGCCGTCGCGACTGAGGCGATCTTGATGGGGGAATCGGCGAGGTGCTTGCGCGCTTCCTTGATGAGCGATGGATAGATGCAGACGGCGGCGACGGGCGGAATCGTGGCGTCGTCGCTTGGCTGTCGGGCCTTCTGGCACAGCGACGCGACCTTGCCCGGTGTATCCTTGCCTTCGAGGGTCGTGAGATCGACCATCGAGACGGCAGTATGGAGGCCCCAGAGCTTGGAACGCCTCTTGATGCTGCGCGTGGTGAACTTGGCCACCCGCTCCTCGATCCCGACCCGGTCCACGGCGCCGAAATTATCCGCGATTGAATGCTTGGTCACAGCTGAAATATAGGATGGCGGCGAGGGGGCAGCTCGGTGGGCTGGCCGGGCGCGGTCCCTACGCAGCCTCGATCCGCACGGGAACCCCGAGCGCTTCCTCCAGCAGCTCGCACTTCCGCGTCGCGCCCCACAGCTCGAGCCGTAGATCATAGGAGCTCGACGCTGGAATCGCCCGAATGACGAATTCAGTTCGCGTGAGTTCGGTGTCGACGTCCTTCACGGCGCTGGCATGGCCGCGATCCAGCCCGTCCGCAACCCGCAGGATCGCGGCCAGTCGCTTGATGCGGCGCCTGAGCTGGCGATCCAGGCCGGCATACGCGCGATGCTGGGCGGTCGGCGCCGCGCCACGATGGTATCGTGCAACATTCGCGACCATCACGCGCTCGGCCGGTGTCATGCCGAGCAGCTCGGCGTGCAGGATCAGATGATACGAATGCTTGTGATGCGCTTCGAAGTTTATGTGATACCCGATGTCGTGCAGCAGCGCGGCGTCCGCGAGAACCGCTCGGTCGCTGGGGCCCAACTCCAGTTTCGCGGCAAGTGCATCGAAGATCTCGAGCGCGATTCGCCGAACCTGCTGTGCGTGCGGTGCTTCGTAATGCGAACGCTCGGCGAGCTGCATCACGGAGCGGCTGCGCGCCTCGCCCGGATCCGCGACGGCAGGCGTAATGCTCGCGGCTTCGAGCAGCAGCCCTTCGCGAATTCCATACGCCGACACCACCAGATCCCGCGCCTCGATGCGCGCCATCACTTCTGCGGCAACAGCGAGCCCCGCCACTATGATGTCCGCGCGCGCAGGCGACAGCCCTGGCACCGTCTGCCGTTCCGACGGTGACATCCCCTGCAACAGATCGAGCAGGTGCTCGATCTCCGCGCGTGTAACTATCGTTCCGTGAACACCCGACGCGCGCCCCATGCCTTGCCGCGACAGGATCATTCCGGCAAGATTGGTGAACGTCCCGCCGGAACCGATCAAACGAGCGCCGTGCCAGTCGCGACGGGACACTGCGGCGCGCAACTCCTTGCGCGCGAACCGACGCAGCTCCGCAAGTTCTCTGCGGCCGCGACTCTTGCGAAAGAACTGCTCAGTCATCGTGATGGCGCCCATGGGGAACGACATCAGTCCGTCGAGCAGACCGTCGGCGCTCAGTGCCAGCTCGAGCGAGCCGCCGCCGATGTCCATCACTACTGCCCGGCCCGTCGCCAGGTCGAAGTGCGCCAGCGCACTTCTGTAAGACAGCAGAGCTTCCTGATCGCCGTCCAGAATGCGAACCGTCAGCCCGGTCGTGTCGCGAACGGCGGCGATGAACTCGGCACCGTTCGCCGCGTCTCGCACGGCGCTGGTGGCTACAGCTTCGGTGCGAACAGCACCCATCTGCCGCGTGAGGGTGGCCATGCGGAGCAGCGCGTCGAGCGCGTTGCGGATTGCGGCTTCCCCGATACGCCCGGTCTGGCCTACGCCCTCGCCAAGTCGCGGAGCGGCCTTCATCTCATCGATGACGCGGATCTCTCCGTCGGGAGATACGTCGGCAACGATCTGGCGAATGGAATTGGAGCCGATGCCTATGGCCGCGATGCGAACGTCATCCGCACGTGGCGCTGGGCGTTGCGATTGCGCGCCCGCGTGCGTCCCCTCAGCTTCGTTCGGCATTCACATTTCCTGCCAGAGCATGACAGGAAATCTAACGCGGGTTGCCCGGTTGCCCGGTCAGTCCTCGCGGTCAGTCTTCAAAGTGATGCTTGATCTGCTTTCCTTCTGCGAGATATACCGCGTCCTCGCCGATGTTGGTTGCGAGGTCCGCAACGCGCTCGAGGTTTCGGCTTACCAGAAGGAGCTCCAGGGACGGCGTGATGGTGCGGGCGTCGCCCATCATGTGTGTGAGCAGGATGCGGAAGATGGAATCGTGCAGCGCGTCGACTGCATCGTCAGCCTGGCAGACTCTTCTACCGAGCGCCCCGTCGCTGCGAAGAAACGCATCCAGCGAATCGCTCAGCATCAGTCGCGCGCGGCGCGCCATGTCCTCGATCTCCGGATCGGGGACGAGCGTTGCGCGCTGCTCGATCAGGCGCTGCGATGACTGCGCGATGTTCACCGCGTGATCCCCGATTCGCTCGAGGTCGCTGGACACCCGGATCGCGCCAACGATGAAGCGAAGGTCGCGCGCCATGGGCTGCTGCAATGCAAGCAGTGCCACCGCGCGCTGCTCGATCTCCACTTCCAGCGCGTTGAGCTCGGCGTCGCTGGATATCACCATTTCGGCGATCCCCTGATCGTTGTGGAGCAGTGCATCGACTGCGTGCTCGATCATCTCCTCTGCGCGTGTGGACATGGCGAGCAGCCGAGCCTTGAGCTCGTCCATCTGATCGTGAAAGTGACGAAAGCCGTTCGGCGCGTCCTGAAGGGCGGTCATCCGAATCTCCCTGTGATGTATGCCTCGGTGCGGTCCTCGCGCGGTCGCGTGAACATTCTATCCGTGCTGTCAGCCTCGACCAGCTCGCCGAGGAAGAAGAACGCGGTGCGCGTCGAGATGCGTGCCGCTTGTTGCAGGTTGTGGGTAACGATCACGATCGTTAGCTCCGACTTGAGCTCGTGAAGCAACTGCTCGATCTTGCGCGTCGCAATCGGATCGAGCGCGCTAGCCGGCTCATCCAACAGGAGAACCTCGGGCCGATTTGCGAGTGCGCGCGCGATGCACAGGCGCTGTTGCTGTCCACCGGAGAGCCCAAGCGCGCTCCTGCGCAGGCGGTCCTTCACCTCATCCCAGAGTGCTGCGCGACGCAAAGCATCCTCCGCGAACTCGTCGAGCTGGGCGCGTGACGTCACGCCGTTGATGCGTGGACCGTACGTAACGTTGTCATAGATCGATGCCGGAAACGGATTCCAGCGTTGAAAAACCATGCCAACGCGCTGCCGGAGTGAGACAACATCCGTGCCACGCGCATATACGTCTGTTCCATCCAGGAGTATCGAGCCTTCCTGGCGCGTGCCGGGAATCGTGTCGTTCATCCGGTTGATCGACCGGAGGAATGTCGATTTACCGCAGCCTGACGGGCCAATGAGCGCGGTGACGCTGTGTGGCTCGATCGCAAGCGACACGTTGAACAATGCCTGCTTCTTTCCATAGAAGAAGGAGAAGTCGACAGCCTCGATCGTCCCTGTTGCGACGGAACTCGTGTCGGGCTCGACTGCCAGTGCACTCATCCGAACCTCCCTGTAATATATGCTTCGGTGCGCGGATCACTCGGCGCGGTAAACAGCGTGTTGGTCGACGCGGCTTCGATCAATGCGCCGTCTAGCATGAACGCGGTGCGATCCGAGACACGCGCTGCCTGCTGCATGTTGTGCGTAACGATTCCAACCGTAACAGTGGAGCGAAGCTCATACACGAGCTCCTCGATCTTCTGGGTACTGGAAGGATCGAGCGACGCCGTCGGCTCATCCAGTAACAGCACACGCGGTTTGGTAGCCAGTGCACGCGCGATGCAGAGGCGTTGTTGTTGTCCGCCGGAAAGTGCGATGGCGCCGGTGCCGAGGCGATCCTTGACTTCCTGCCAGAGGGCGGCGCGGCGGAGTGCGTCCTCGACTATGTCGTCGATGTGCGAGCGCGACGGCACACTGCCGTGCGTTCTCAGTCCAGCGGCCACGTTGTCGCGGATCGACATGGTGGGGAATGGCGTCGGCCGCTGAAATACCATGCCGACATGTCGCCTGACCGCAATGGCGCTTGTCCCACCGCCGTAGAGCTGCTCGCCGTCCAGTGTCACACTGCCGCTCGTGCGCGCACCGGGCACGGTTTCATGCATCCGATTCAGGCAGCGTAACAGTGTGGACTTGCCACAGCCGGACGGGCCTATGATCGCGGTGACGCTGCGCGGGTCGAGTGTGAGTGTCACATCCTTCACTGCGTGCCGCTGTCCGAAGTACGCATTCAACCCTGTGGCTTCGAGACGTGCGACGGATCCGTCCGTGCCGGCGGCTGCGATCGGGCGGTCCGCATTGGGGAACACGTGCCTGGCGACCGGTGCCTCCAGATGCCTGGTCGAGCCCGGCTCGGTCGCCAGCAATCGATCATCGAATTCTGCGTCAGCGGTCACTGCGACAATTCCTGGTTCAGTCAACGGCGGCTCCGAATCGCGACCGCGTGGCGAACCGCGCGGCGATGCTAATGATCAGCACTATGCCGATCAGGACCAGCGCTCCCGCCCAGGCGAGAGAATGCCATTCGTCGTATGGGCTGATCGCGTACGTGAAGATCTGCAACGGCAGCGCAGCGATCGGTTGCCGCAGTGACGTAGACCAGAACTGATTGCCGAACGCGGTGAAGAGCAGCGGAGCCGTCTCGCCGGCGATTCGCGCGATCGCGACCAGCGCCCCCGTTACGATTCCGGGCATCGCGGTGCGCAGGATCACGCTGAGCGATGTGCGCCAGCGCTGATACCCGAGTGCGAGCGCCGCTTCGCGAAGCGAATTGGGAACGATGCGGATCATCTCCTCCGTGGTCCGCGTCACCAGCGGAATGATCATCGCGCCGAGCGCGACACCGCCGGAGAGAGCCGAGAAATGGCCGACGGGTCGGACGAGGAGCTGCCATGCGAAGATACCCATCACTATCGACGGAATGCCATTCAGCACGTCTGACAGAAACCGCACCGTATTCGCGAGCGGCGTTCGCTTGTGCTCGGCGAGATACAATCCCGCACCGATGCCGATGGGCACCCCGACCGCCGCGGCGATGCCGATAAGAATCAGGGTTCCCGAAATAGCATTCGCCATTCCGCCACCTGCCTCGCCGACAGGTTGGGGCATCTTCGTAAATAGATCGACGCTGATCGCGCCGGCCCCCAGCTTGACGATATGTATGACGATGAAGAGCAGCGGCAGTGTCGCAAGCGCCGCCGCGAGGTATGTCAGCGCGACCATCACTCCGCTCACACCGCGGCGCTTGGCCCGGTTCAAGCGCGTCGAGCGCGGTATCACGCCGGTGGTCATGCTTCGTTCCTCACGGATACACTCCACACCAGCCAGCGCGCGATCGCGTTGACGATGATGGTGATGACGAACAGCACCGCGCCGACGGCCATGAGCGCCGAGAGATGCATGTCGCTGGTCGCTTCACTGAATTCGTTCGCGATGAGCGACGCCATTGTGTAGCCGGGCGCCAGCAGCGATGACGATATCTCTGCACGATTTCCGATCACCATGGTGACCGCCATGGTCTCACCGAGGGCGCGGCCGAGGCCGAGTATTACGCCGCCGATTATGCCCGAGCGTGCATTCGGGATCACGGCATCGCGTATTACTTCCCAGCGTGTTGCACCAAGTGCCAGAGCCGCCTCGCGCTGCGAGCGCGGAACGGCGCGGAGAACCTCGCGTGACACCGCTGAGATGTAGGGAAGCGCCATGATGGCGAGAATGATTCCAGCCGCCAGCATGCTTGGACCGTACGCGGGCCCCGCAAAGAACGGCGTTGCGCCGAGATGGAGGGTGTCACGCAGAAATGGCACGACGTCTTCGCGCAGCAGCGGAATCATGACAAAGATTCCCCACAGGCCGTAAACCACGCTGGGAATGGCGGCGAGCAGATCCACCAGAAATGCCACTGGTTGTTGCAGCCAGCGCGGGGCGAACTCGGACAGGAAGATCGCGACACCCAGTGCGAGCGGAGTCGCGATGAGCAGCGCGATGAACGAGGAGACGATCGTGCCGAAAATGGCAGGCGCAGCACCGTACTTGCCCGCCGGAACGTCCCATTCGCTCGACGTCAGGAATCCGAATCCGAACTGGTGCAGGGCAGGCCATGCCGCGCGTCCGATCTCGATCGCAATGGCGATGAGCAGCAGCGGGATGCAGACCGCAAACGCCGTCGTCATCACAGAGTAGACGCGGTCACCCAGATCGGAGCCGACGATCGACACGCGTGCGGTCGTTTCGCGCTCAGCGCCGCTCATTCCGCGAATTCTTTCGATGCCGTCCATGTTGATACTGAAAGCTAGAACGGCCCGCGGCGCTGGTGGGCAATACCATGTAACGGCATTGTCACAAGCGCTGCGGGCCGTTCATACCCCGCGCCGGGTACGTACTGAAGCCAGCCTCCGGTTATCGGGTCGAGGAGCGGATTGGCGTTGCAGGACTGGACTGCTGCAGTCCACGCAGCGCAAACCACAACACCAGCGGCGGCCCGAATATCCATAGCGCCAGAGCACCGAGGCCGATCGAGCCGCTCCATGGTGCCGTGTGCGCGCTGCTCATAGTGACGTGGATCATGGTCCCGTCCAGCGATGCGTTGATTACGCCGTGTCCGGCGTCGGGGCGTGTAACGCGCCATCCGGCGATGATTGGCGGGCCCAGGAGGACCACTGCGAGAATGGCCCAGTAGCCAGTGGATCCGAGCAGGAACAAGCGTCTGCGCCATCTGTCGAAAGAAAACGGCATGAGTGTCTCCTTATGTCAGGCGCGCGGTGGATGGGATTGCGCCAGGAGCCGCATCAGAGGAGAATAGCGCGAGACAGTCATCGTCGCCACGGTGGCGCATCAGGCGGGCGTAACGGGTCGCTTTGATCGGGTGTGCAGGCGAACGATCAGCGTGTATGCGGCGACGTTCACGAGCAGGGCGAAACTGCCGAGCGCAAGGCGTGCGTGCGAGTCGAGGCCGGATGGGTACAACGTTCGCAGAATGTAGTGCTCGATGAATCCGCCGGAGTAACCCGCAACGCCGGCCCGCGCGCGCAACGTGTTCTCGAGCGGTGTGAGCGGACAGATCCAGCCGCCATATTCGATCAACACACCCCACACGGCAGCCGGAACGTGCACCCATACGAGACGATGCCAGCGGAGCGCGAGGAATCCACCGGCGACGACGAAGAGAACGAACGCCGCGTGGATGGTGATTACGGCGCCGGCAAGCAGGTGATCGATCATTTCAAATGATACAATTCGCGCACAGCATCTTACCGAGACGCCCGGATTCCGAGTAGGTGCGTACCTGATGGCACGCACCTACTCCGCAGATTATGGCGTGACGCGAATCCTGGTATCGACGTACGCGGCGGTACCGCGATCCCGTGCTCTGATGGCCAGAACGTGCGACCCGCCGAGCGATGGAATCGGGAACGTGTAGCTGTCTCGTGTGGCGCAGTTGTCGTGCATGACGAAGCCGCTGCCGGGGTCATATCCAGCGGCGCCTGTCGGTGTGACATTCACACCATCGACGTAGGCCTTGAAGTCGTTGTCGATCGCAATGCCGACCGTGAGTCCGGCGGTCCACCACGCGGGGAGCGTGAATGTCTTGCGCAGCAGCATGTCCGTCGGCCCGGACGGATTGTTCGTCCATATCGTACCGACGCTTGCAGTCAACGCCGAGCAGGACGCCGCAAGATTGGAGCTTGCGAACGCAGCGCCGCCCGTGCTCCACCCGTTCTGCGGCGTCGCAGCGAAGTTGGGTTGCTCGAAGCCCGGCGCGATGCCATCGGCGCCGGAGAGGTACATGTAGCCGCTCGCCTCGTATGGAATTACGTCGGTGCTCGTTGCGGTGAACGTGAGCGGGTTACCCGATACGACCACCGCGGCGCCGGCGCCAAGACCCGAAGTCGGGAATCCCGAGATGCTCGTTGGCAGCGTGAAGCTCGCGTTCGCGGTGACGGAGTTCGCGGGTCCGACACCGAGCGTCCAGTTCTGGACGGTTGCGAGTCCGTTGGCGTCGGTGGTGAGCGCGAGGGAAGTGGTCCGTGTCGAGCTCGATGCGGGTCCGAGGCTTCCGCCACCGGAAGCAACGTCGAACGTTACGGAAGCACCGCCGAGCGGTGTGTGCCCGTTCACCGTTTGCACCAATGCGGACGGCGCCGAGGCGACTGACGAGCCTGCGGGTGCGGTTTGCGGTTGAGCCGGGAAGTTTGCGGGCATCTTCACAACTACAGCGGTGTCGACGCCGCCGAACGGGCTGAATGAGGTGGTCTTTCCACCCACACCACTCGATACGAGTGCGTAGGCCGGCGTCGGAGAAAACAAGCCGAGCGCGTCCGAGCCGAGCCGCTTCGCCGCGCGCCCGTACTCTCCATTGCGGGCGAGATCGAACACGCTTGGCTGCGGGGCGAGCGCAGTTGCGCCACAAACCAGAAATGGCACCGGTACCTGCGGAAGAATCTGGATCCCCGTCCCAACGTTGTGCGCGAGATCGACGCTCGATGGCGGTTGATCGCCAGCTGGCGTCTGGAGACATGCCGCGGCAACAACCGGCGTGGTGAACGTTTGCTGTGGGATGACCTTGAAATCGAAGAATGGACCGTACTGATCCAGTTTGGTATTGAGCGGACCCGCGGGGAAAGTGTATGTCGCGGGGAGAATCGAGATGGAAATCGTCACTGGTTGCGACAGCGTCCCGCCAGGGATCAGCAATCCTGCGTGTTTCGAGCCCGTGACGATCGTCTGATCGCTCGATGAGGGCATCACGACGGCGACGACGTTGTCAGCGTCGAGCAGGGTCGAGCCGAGTGTCAGGGCAGACCCGTCGAGACCGACGAGGCAATAGAGCGCGCTCCCGAATGCGAGGGTCTTTGTCTGTGTCAGTGTCGACGTGCCGCCGCGGAGATCACCGGCGTAGTACTTGTCGAGCGTGAATTTCCACTCCGCATACATGTCGTTGATCGCATCGCTATTGCGGTGCTGCCGAAGATCGTTCTCGATCCGTACGAAGCCGACCGTTGCCTTGCCGATATCCCCGGGCCCGAAGAGATCGACTATCTGCGAGTGTGTTGCGACCTGACATGTCGGGCCAGCGGACTGTACGCCGCGGCTTGCACTTGCCGATGCGGCGGTACTCGCGGGCGCGGTTTGGCGATCGGTTGAACAGGCGGCGAGCAATAACACTCCTGGGATGAAGACGCCAAGGAGCGCGGAAAGCGGGGAGCTGCGACGCATTGGATACTCCGGTCGGGATCGTCCGGTTTTCCGGACTTCCCGAAGATAGAAGTTTTACTTTTTCGGCTTAACGACGACCGCTTGAAAGCGCGGATCGTCGTGGATACTGCGCCATTGCCAGTTGCGCTCGCCGTCGAAGTCGATGGCACGCGCCGGGTTGGCGCTAAGGTACAGAGCGAGAGCGCTTATTGCCTTGTCCTTCTTACCGAGCAGAGTCCAGACAAATGCTTCGGTCTCCGTAACGTCCTTGGTGGGATCAATGTCGGAAGGATCTTCCAGCTTCGCAAGGACGTGCTCCGCGCTGTCGGCGAGTCCAGCACGAGCGAGCGCCGCCGCCACGAGGGCCTGCCCATTGAGTCTGGCGAGCGGCCGGTCGGGGGCCTTCGACACCCTGACGAGAGAGTCGGCGAGGCGCCAGGCGCGCGGAATGTCGGGCTTGACGGCGGTGGTCCCCATCATGAGGAGGTTGCACTGGGCGAGCAGCGCATTTGTGGGAAACCGGGCGGTTCCCACTTCGCACCAGTGAATCGCGTCCGGGAATTGTTCCAGGTCGAACGATGAAATGAAGAGCCTCCACACGATGCGGTCGGCGTCACTGAGGTACGCATCCTCTTCGTACGCACGGCGTGCGGCAAGTTTCGCGTTCACTACATCATTGTATTGATAGTAGAGATGACTGAGCACCGACCACGCAGTGGGCCGATTGGGCGAGAGTTCGGTCGCGCTCTCGAGATCCTTGCGCGAATCATCGAGGAGCGCCTTCGCCTTCACCGGATCCGGCTCGATCGCGAGAAGCCAACGCCAGTAGTGAAGTGTCCCGCGCAGCTCGAGCGCGTCTGGATCCTTGGGTGCGATCTGGATCGCCTGCGCCACCTGCGCGAGACCCTTGTCGATCCATTGATTTGCACGGAGCTGATCGCTGCCGAAGAAACGCGACGCGCGATAATCGATTCGTCCGCGCAGTGTCGGAAGCTGTGCCCAGTCCGGATCGATGGCTGCCGCTCGCATCAGCGTCGAGTCCGCTCGTGCATAGTCGCGCAGTATGCCAGCCGTGTCGTTCAAGGTTGCCGAACTGTCGCCGCTCCGCATCTCGAGCTTGGCCTGCTGCAGCAGCGACCACGCCTGCGGATTGCTGGTGCCAGCACGCTCCTCTCTCAGATTGATCTCCTGGCCGAGGCGCTGGCGCAGGAAGCTCGTAACACGTTCCGCGAGCGTATCACGCAGCGCCAGCGGATTCGACGCGGCAGCTTCGAACGTCGCGCGCTGAAAGTCAGTACCGGTCGCGTCCTTGAGTCTCACACTCACACTGATTCTGTCGCCGTGTTGCTCGACGCTGCCGTCGACGAGCGTGCCGACACCCAATGCGCGCGCGATGCTGTCTCGCGGGACATCCTTGTTCGCGAACAGCGCGGAACCGTTCTTCGACGTCACCTGCAACTCGGGAATCGCCGAGAGCCGGTCGATCAGCCCTTCCGTCAGACCACTCGCGAGGTAGCCCAGCTTGTGCCCGTCGCTCTCATCACCGAAGTAAAGAACGGCGATTCGTCGTGGGTCCGGTCCGCCCGCGGCGCCAACGCCGGCTGTCCTGTGCGTACTTCGCCACACGCCGTAGCCGCCGGCGGCCACAACTGCAACCGCGGCAATCCCGATCGCGACGCGTTTCCAGAGCGGCATCGCTCGCGACTCGAACTGCGCCGGTTGCACGGCCCGAAATGTCTGCGTCTCGGGATGCCGCAATGCCGAGATGAACTCTCCCGCCGTCGGGTACCGGTCCGCCGGGACCTTCGACAGCGCCTTCATCAGGATCCGTTCTATCTGCGGCGGTACGGTGCTTCGTATGATCGTCAGCGACGGCACGGAGTCCAGCATGTGTCGCGCGATTACGGCCTGCGCGGTAGGTCCGGTGAACGGCGGCTGGCCACCGATCATCTCGTACGCAACGCACGCAAGACTGTACAGGTCGCTCCGGCCATCCAGCGCTCGCTCCGCGGATGCCTGCTCCGGACTCATGTATGTCGGCGTGCCAAGCGAGATGCCCGTCTGCGTGAGACGTTGTTCGCCGACCTGCGCCATCGCGTGTGCGATTCCGAAATCGGCGAGCACCGCGCGATCGCCGTCGAGCAGAATGTTCTCCGGCTTGATGTCGCGATGCACGATCCCATGTTGATGCGCGTACTCGAGTGCGTCGCCAATCTCGCACGTGATGCGGATCGCATCGTCGATGGAAAGACTGCGCTCGCGATCCAGCCGCGCGCGCAGTGACTCTCCCTCCACATACGGCATCACATAGTAGAGTGAATTGCCGGCCTGGCCAGAGTCGAGTATCGGAAGAATGTGGGGGTGCACAAGCGCGGTCGTAACCTCGATCTCGCGTCTGAAGCGTTCGGCGCCGAGGACGATCGACACGTCGGTACTGAGCACTTTTACCGCTACCGGACGGTCGTGCTCGACGTCGCGGGCGAGATACACGGTGGCCATGCCTCCCTGGCCAACTTCTCGCTCGACAACGTACCGGTCGCTGATGGAGGACCGAACTCTTTCTATCAACGCTGACACGGGCCCGTCTTTCGCTCGGGGGGAATCCTCCAACATGACGCAAAACACAAGGATGCGCCAGACGCGGGTTTCTGCGCCATCCCCCCGGTCGGCGAGGCTGGCCCGCCGTGCGCCGGAATTGCGGCCCCTCTGACAGCCTCCGCGGCGCGGTTCTCCCTCCCCGCGTGCGGTCGCACGAGCTCAGCCGGGCTGCGTCTCCGTGGAGTACGTCGTCGGATCCTGACGATAGAATTCGCGAAGCGCCCGGAACAGCTCGGGGTGCCGCTCCTGCAATGCCAGCGGCAGCTCGAAGAACGCTTCCGTGGCGACAGCGAAGAATTCGGCCGGATTCGCTGCCCCGTACGTGTCCAGAACGGTCGGAAGGCCGGCGTCGTCGGCATCGCGCAACGCCCGGAGTTCAGCGCTCATCACGCGCGCCCACGCGACGTACGCCCCTTTCGTCTGCAGTTCCGGAGTTCCATCGGCGACGAGATTCTCGAAATCCAGCTGATGCGCGAATTCATGGAGGACGAGGTTCCTCCCATCGCCTGGATCGGCCGCGCCCTGTTTCGCGGCGTCCCATGCCAGCACCATCGCGCGCAGCTCCCGCGCGGTGTGCCCCAGTCGTTCCTGCCCGCCTTCCTCCCAGATCCAGCCACCGATTGGGCGTTGCTCGTACGCGGTGTATCCCGATGGATACACGATTATGGAGGTGAGCTCGGGATAGTAGTCGGTCTCACGATGCAGCAGCAGCATGCACGCCTGCGCCGCGATCGTCACGCGGATCTCGTCCGTCATCTCGAGTCCGCCGCTCGCTTCGAAGTGCTTCTCGGCGAGAAATACCTGCACGTGGCCGAGCAGCTCGGTCTGATCCGCGGCAGGAAGCCGGCGGAATACAGGAAGATTTCGCTCTACGATGGCGCGCCATGCTTGCGGGAACGGCTGCTTGCGAAGGCGCTCCCGCCGCCGCTTGGTGCCAAAGCCAAAGACCATACGCAAAGTTAACCGCGGCGCAGCGTGCTATCTCTTTCCGACGTTGTATTTCGCCAGTATCGCGCGCACGCGATCCAGCGGTATCGCGTCGACGGTTCGGCCTTCGCTTGTCACCGATGTCGCCATGAACAGCGAGTTGTAAACCGCTTCTTCCGTCGATTCTATCACCGCTTCGAACAGTGGCGACATGTCGTCGTTCGATACGTCCTGGGTGCTTCGCAACACGGGCTTCGGATCCTGTAAGCTTCCGCTCGACGCGGTGATCCGGCGACGCACTCCTTCGGCGGTGGAGAAGGCGATCACGTAGTCGCCGGATCCGTTCGAGGCGCTCGACCCCGTGCGCGCGATTCCCATCATTGCGCGCGCCGCGAGGCGCTCGAGGTTGCGGTCCGAAAGCGGTGCGTCGGTTGCGACAACGATCATCACGGAACCATCGCCGCGCTGGTGCTCGACGTCGTTCCTGTACGCGTATTTCCCGAGCTCCCGGCCAACCGGCGCTCCCATTACCTGGAGCACTCCGCCGAAGTTGGTCTGAACCAGCACGCCCACGGTCCAGCCGCCGAGCGGCGCCGGAAGTACGCGTGACGACGTGCCGATACCACCCTTCCACTGGAATACGATAGTCCCCGCACCCGCGCCCACGCTCCCTTCAGCGACAGGTCCGCTGCTCGCGGATGCAAGCGCATGGTGAACGTCTGCCGGGGAGATCGGGCGCGATCGGATGGCGTTCAACGTTCCGTCGTTCGTCTCGCCGACGACAGGATTGATCGATCTTACCTTCTCCATTCCGGGCATGCTCAACAGTTCCGCCGTGAGTGCATCTGCCGCGCGCCACACACACAGCGTGCACGTCAGCAGGATTGGCGTCTCCAGCTCACCCAGCTCCTTGAGCTGCGTTGCGCCGACCAGCTTGCCGAATGCGTTCCCCACGAACACGGCTGCCGGGACGCGATCGAAAAACATGTTGCCGCTGTGCGGAAGAATCGCGGTCACGCCTGTGTGTACCGAATCGCCAGCGATCACGGTCGACTGCCCGACAAGCACACCAGCGACGTCGGTAATTGCGTTCTGCTTTCCCGGCGTGAAGATGCCGGGCGCGACGCCAAGCGCTCGCGCGCGCACCCGCGGTTCCTGCGCGTTGAGCACGCCGGCGGCTGACAGGACCGCGAGGCAGATGCCGAGCACTCTGCTGGTTGAGCTGGTTGGGCGCATGCGTGTGGATGGTTGGAGTCACGAATCATACCACCGCTTGGGCGAGAACGACATTGGACAGCGCCGCCGTGCCCTTCGGCGACCAGCTGATCGATGCGCTGCTCCCGGCTCGCGGGTAGCTCGAACAACTCCGCCGCTGGCGCACGGTAAAAAAATACCGGCAGCGCGATGGTGCGCCGCCGGTATGGTTCGGTCTGTCAATTCATCACAAGGAGCGTAAGGAGCGTAAGGAACGGCGCGTCATGACGTTAGTCGTCAGAAATTCGCAACCCAGTGCATGTAGTAAGTCTTTGTAGGCGCGACCGGCGCGCCATTGGCTGGTGTCGCTTCCTGGTAGTCGAGTGATATCGAAGTCTTGGATGTCAGATCCCAGCTCAGTCCGCCGATGAACGTGTTGATTTTCGGACTGGTCGAGGTGTTTGGAGTCACCTGGTCGTATCTCAGCACGATGCCGAGCGGGATCGTCGACTTCGAGTCGAGCATCCTGAATGGCTTGGCGACGACGTAGCCCGCGACGAGACGTCCGGTGCTATCGGCGATCCCGGCGGGCGAGGCAACCGTGTTCGCACCCGTATCCATTCCGTCCTGCCGTTGCGCGTAGTCGACACCGAGCACCAGACGCGGATCGCGAATTCCGACGAAGGCGCCGTAGCGGTTGCGTTCCAGTCCGGTACCGATCGGACCGAGCTGACCACTCCCGCCATTCACGAACTTGCTGGCGAGATCGCCGCGATACACCCATCCGTCGATCGCGAGTGTGCGGAGATACGACATGTCGCTGTTGCCGAGAGGTGTGATCGTGAGGCGCGCCTGATAGTCCTTGAACCTGTCAGTCTCGCGCGACGCGTATCCGGATCCGTTGGTCACGGCGAGATATGCTTCGCCCAACTTGTTCGGTAGCGTAACGATTCCGGCGATTCCCGCGTCTGCGGACGAGAAGTAGCCAGCGCGCTCGACCGGAGTCAGCGACAACCAGCGCGGCCAGAAGTTTTCCTCGTGGTCGATGAACATCGTGTGCAGGAGACCGATCCTGCTGATGAATCCCCAGTCTCCGCTCTTCTTCGGCTTGAGAAAATCGTACTGCAGGTACGCGTACTTGGCGCGCAGTACCCAGCCCTTGTAGTATGAATCGCTGCCGGAGGCGGTCTGCTGGTACAGATCGCCGGTTACGCGGATGCTCGCGCGATCACCGGCCGGCATCTTGAACGTGAGATAGGCGCGCTCGACGTCGAACTTGTTCTGGTTCTTGTTCGCGCCGGCAGCGGCCTGATACTGGTAGTTTCCGAATACGACGCCGGAGAAGTCGATCGGAATTGTTACCTTCGTAACGGTTTTGGTGGTATCGGTCCGGGTCGTGTCCTGGGCCATGAGCGTCGGCGGGAGCAACACGGCGACTGCGAGTAGCGAGGCGGATATCCGCATGTTTACTTGCCCGCTCCGAGCGCGGTGAGACGCGCGTCAAGCCGACGGATCATCGTTGCCGGTAGTGGTGCATAGTCGAGCGATCCTGCAACCGCCTCGCCGTCCGTGTATGCCCAACGCAGGAATTTGGCGAGTGCCTTTCCCTTTGCGGCATCCTTGGGATGCTGGTAAACGAGTATCCATGTGAACGAAGAGATCGGATACGCACCCTTGCCCGGCGCATTCACGATCGAGATGCGGTAATCGGTATTCGCGGGAATCTTTGCCGCCGCTCCAGCAGCGGCTGCGGTAACCGATTGCAGCGTCGGGGCAACCCACTCACCAGCCGCATTTCTGATCAGCGCAACGGGAAGCTTGTTCTGCTTCGCGTACGACAGCTCGACGTAACCGACTGCGCCGGGAAGCTGTTTGATCTGGCCCGTAACGCCTTCGCTGCCCTTGCCGCCCAGTCCCACGGGCCAGTTGAGGCTCTGTCCTCGACCCACCTTGCCCGCCCATGGCGTGCTGACCGTTGCGAGATAGTCGCTGAAGATGAACGTCGTGCCGCTGCCATCGGCGCGGTGTACCACGATCACGTCAGTCGATGGAAGCTTCACACCGGGGTTGAGCGCCGCGACGCGGGAGTCGTTCCACTTGGTGATGCCGCCCATGAAGATATCGGCCAGCACCGGTCCGGTGAGCTTGAGCGGCTGCGTCACGCCCGGAAGATTGTAGGTTACCGCGACACCACCCAGAACCGTCGGGAAGTGCAGGATCGCGCCACCTTTCGCCTTCGCGAGCTGCTCGTCGGTCATCGGCCCGTCGGTTGCGCCGAAATCGACGATCTCGTCGGACAGCTGACGGATGCCACCGCTCGAGCCGATCGACTGGTAGTTGATCTTCACTCCAGTCTTCGCCGCGTACATGGCGGCCCACTTGGAGTAGATCGGGTACGCGAAGCTCGATCCGGCGCCAGTGAGGTTGGTTGCTTGCGCGCACGCTATCGAGATGCATGCGCCTGACATCACCGCAGTCAGTGCCGCAATACGAACAGGTCGAATCACAGGGTACTCCGTGAGAGGGTTTGAACAACGTCTAATAGTCACTCTCGCACATCACGGAATTCACCGCGGTTCCGTAACGGCTATGTCACGGCTGATCCATCATGTCTCGCGCGGCGTCGACACGGCTGCCGGAAAGGAGGCGCTCACCGTTGTCCCCCGTCCGAGCACACTCTCGGCTTGCACCGTTCCTCCGTGCGCCTCCACGAGATGCTTCACGATCGCCAGACCGAGCCCGGTCCCGCCCTTGTCGCGCGAACGGGCCTGGTCGGCGCGGTAGAACCGCTCGAAGATGCGCGGCAGATGCGCGGGCGCAATCCCGACTCCGGAGTCTCTCACGCCGACTACAGTGTATCCGCCTCCGTCGCGATGAGCGAATACCGTGACTGTTCCATGTGATGTATGGCGGACGGCATTCTCCACCAGGTTGGAGATTACCTGACGCAGGGCCGTGCGATCTGCATACACCCAGCGTGCATCGTTCGATACCTGTGCTTCCGTTATGACGTCATTGGCCGCGGCAACTTCGGCGCTGGAGGCGATCGCTTCCGCAGCGACGGCAGCGACGTCCACGTTCACCGGCCGCGGTACCCAACCGCCCGACTCGATGCGCGACAGATCCAGCAGCTCGTCGACGATGCGTTGCATGCGCGCAGTGTTGGATTGTATCAACGATGCGAATCTGATGCGATCACCCTCTTCCACACCGGGCTCGCTGAGCGTTTCGGCGAATCCGCCGATTACGGTGAGAGGCGTGCGCAGCTCGTGCGATACATTTGCGACGAAATCCCGCCGCATCGCTTCCAGTCGCCGCGTCCTGGTAAGGTCCGTAAGGGCGAGTACCGCGCCACCATCCGGTAGCGGGCGTGCCGCCACGGCCACCATCCGTCCCGAGACCTCCATGGGTTCAGCGTCGGACGGTACGCCGTTCAGTGCGCTCTCGAGTGCTGCATGCAGCTCTCGCTCACGTGGTATGTGATCCGCAGAGAATGGTACCTGCTCATGAATGCCGAGCATTCCGCGCGCGGCCGTATTGATGCGTAACACGGAACGGCGAGCGCTGACCGCGAGTACTCCTTCACTGAGCGACTCCACGACCGCCGACACCAGAGCCTCGTCATCCTGCAACGCCTTGAGACGCGCACCCAGCTGCTCCGACAGGCTGTACAGTGCGCGCGCCAGATCGCCAACCTCGCCCGGAGCCGACAGCGATGGCCGGCGCGACAGGTCGCCGTCGGCGATTGCGCGTGCGACATCGCGCAGTTCCACTACGGGACGCGACACCGTTCGGGCGAAAACGATTGCGAGCAACAGCGCGATGGCCGCAGCAGCCGCACCGGCAAATGCTACATCGCCCAGCGCAGTGTTGAATATGGTGTCGAACGACGCAGTGCTCTGTGAGACGCGTGCTGCACCGAGCTGCGCAGGTACCGCGACGTACACCTCGTCGTCTCCTTCCGACGGACTGAGCCGGCGCGATGTGCCGACCCGGCCCGCGAAGGCGGCGATCACCTCCGGTCTTCCAGAGTGGTTCTGCAACCCCGCGACACCCGCCGAGTCGAACTGCGAATCTCCGAGCACGACTCCATCGCGACGGATCAACGTGACTCGATGGCCCAGCGTTCTTCCAGCATCGTGAGCCAGATCGGGTGCGTTGACGCCGGGTGTCCATTGCGACGCCACGAACTGAGCCTCGCGCGCGAGCTCATCGGTACGCTCCGCAGTGAGACGCCGGTGCAGCTGCCCATCCATGATGAACGCGACCGTCAACGTCAGCGCGATGATTATTGCGAGTGACGAAAGCAGTATGCGATTGGCGAGTCTCACAAGCTCCTCGGCGGCGCCGCATTGATTCGATAGCCAAAACCGCGTACGGTTTCGATCATGTCACCGGAGGCGCCGAGCTTGGTGCGAAGTCGCTGTACGTGCATGTCGACGGTGCGTGTCTGTATGTCTGGAGCAGCCTCCCACACTGTTTCCAGCAGCAACGTGCGCGCAAGCACGCGGCCACGACGCTCCGCCAGTGTCAGCAGGAGCTTGTATTCGGTGGGAGTGAGATCGATCAGATCGCCATCGACTCGCACCTCGTGAGCAGCGCGGTCGATCCGCACGGCTCCCACCCTGACGACGTCGTTCTGTACCGTGGCTGGTGCACGAAGCCGCCTGAGGATCGCGCCAACGCGGAGCGTGAGTTCCTGCGGTGAGAATGGCTTGGTGAGATAATCGTCGGCACCGAGGACCAGGCCGCGCACCCGATCGGGTTCGTCGCGTCGCGCGGTAAGCATCAGAACCGCGATGTTCGCAGTGGCCGGATCCGCGCGCAGTTTCTCGATGACCTCGAATCCCGACATCCCGGGAAGCATGAGGTCGAGCACCATGAGCGCAGGCGACTCGGCGCCGGCCTTCGCCAGTGCCTCCGGTCCCGTGCTGGCTGTCGAGACACCATAGCCCGCTCGGGCGAGATGGTAAGCGACAAGAGCGACTATATCCGGTTCGTCATCGACAACCAGTATTCGCTCCGTAACTGCGCCGTTGTCGTCGTTTCCAGACATCATGATCGTCACGAAAGTTCGCTTCCCGGAGGCATCGATGGGAGCGTGGATCTGTCACGAAGGTGTATCAACCCCGGCTGACCTGCGGTTTCGGGCCATCGCCGTCCCCGATAACTTATCCTGATGTTCGGACCTGCCTGTCGAGGCTTGCTGCTTTGCGCTGCCAGCGCACTACTGGCGCCAGTCGCCCTGCTGGGCGGCCGGCCGGCTGATACCGGCTGCCGCGCCGGTGCCGAGGTTAGTCTGCGCATTGCCGCGACAACGGATGTCCATGGGCACATTCGCGGCTGGGACTACTACGAGAACCGGGCAGATCCACAGAGGGGACTCGCCCGGGCCGCGACCATAGTCGATTCCGTACGGGGCGCCAACCGGAGCAGGGTCATCCTCGTCGACGCCGGAGACATGCTCCAGGGCACGCCGCTCGCATATGTCGCTGCAAGGATGTCGACGACGGGGCACAATCCAATCGTCGCGGCAATGAATTCGATGCGCTACGACGCCGCGGCTATCGGGAATCATGAGTTCAACTACGGAGTTCCGTATCTCGACAGCGCGGTTGCTCATGCACGGTTTCCGATGCTTGCGGCGAACGTGAGTCGCGCGGGGCAGCCGCACGCGTACAGATCGTTCACCATCGTTGAGCGGGCGGGCGTGCGAGTCGGAATCGTGGGTGCGACGACGCCGGGATCCAATCTGTGGGATTCGAGCAACCTCGCAAGAGCGAAGATGCACGTCGGCGATATTGTGCCGGCGATTCGCGCTGCAATTGCGGAAGCGCGCAAGGCGGGCGCGGACGTCATCGTCGTCGTGCTGCATTCCGGACTCGACGAGCCGTCCAGCTACGACACCGTGAGCACCGGTGTAGCGAGCGAGAACGTCGCTGCACGCGTTGCCGCTGAAATACCGGGAATTGCCGCAGTGGTCTACGGACACTCGCACCGTGAGAATCCCGGTCGGATGATCAGAAACACGCTCGTGATTCAACCCAGGAACTGGGCCACGAGCGTCGCGGTGGTGACTCTGCCGATGACGTGCAGCGCGGGTCGCACGTGGACGAGCGCTCCCGCAACTGGCGCTGTGATTCAGAGCAAGGATCATCCCGAGGACGCACGCGTCGTCGCCGCGGTACGACAGGCGCATCGGGCAACTGTGCGGTATGTGAACTCCGCGATTGGCTCGACGCCGGACGCGTGGCGCGCTGATTCCGCCCGGATAGTCTCGACCGGCATCACGGGCTTCATTCTGGATGTGGAGCGCCGCGCCACCAACGCCGACATCGCGTCCACCGCTGCGTTCGACCTTCACTCGAGGCTCGGCCCGGGACGCATCACGGTCGCGCAGCTGGCGCAGTTGTATCCATACGACAACACACTCCGCGCCATCCGCATAAGCGGTGCACAGTTGAAACAGTACATCGAGTTCAGCAGTCGCTACTACCGGACCGACGCAACCCGGTCCCTGGTTGTCGACACGTCCGTCGCTGGTTACAACTTCGACGTCGTCAGTGGCGTGAATTACGCGATCGACGTCAGTCGCCCGATCGGCGAGCGCGTCACGGTGCTCACTTTCCGTGGGAATCCAGTTGCTGCGACCGACTCGTTCACCCTTGCATTGAGCAATTATCGCCAGACCGGCGGCGGAGGCTACTCGATGCTTCGGGGTGCGCCAGTCGTCTATGACAGACAGCAGGACATCCGTCAACTGCTCATCGATGAAGTGCGACGCAAGCACACGCTTCATGAGTCAGATTACAACGAACACAACTGGTCATTCGTGAAACCCGGAACGACACATTGACTTCTCCCTTCCTTATCTTCGTGGACGGCACACCTGTCTCCGCCATCCCAGGCCAGACCACGCTCGACGCCATTACCGCATGGAATCCGGAGGTGGCAGGATTGCTCGGAAATACGCGCAATCTTGCCGATAGCCGCGGCCTTCCCGCCGATCCCGGCTTGCCCGCGTACGCTGGTGCAATCTTTCGGGTCGTAAGCGGTCGGCAGTCCGGTGTGCCGGATGAGGTCGCGCCAGAGTGACGGGGGTAGACCGCAACCAGCATTTCGCGGACACAGTCACAGCAGACGACCTGCGTCGCATGCCCAAAGCCGAGCTCCACTGCCACCTGGACGGCTCGCTTCGGCCCGGGACGATGCTGGATCTCGCGCGTGATCACGGTATCACACTTCCCAGAGATGACGCTGCAGCGTTGCGCAGATACATGTGCGCCGACAATGTCACCGACCTGGGCGACTACCTTCATCGCTTCGATACCACGATCTCGATTCTCCAGACTGCGCCGGCACTGGAGCGCGTTGCATACGAACTGGTGGAAGATGCAAGCAAGGATGGTCTGCGCTACATCGAGATACGGAACGCACCGCATCTGAACATTGGCGCCGGCCTCACGGTCGATGAAGTAATCGAAGCGACTCTGCGCGGGCTGCGACGCGGTGAGCGCGATTTCGGAACCATCGCGCGTTTCATCACCTGTTCTCTGCGTCACTGGGATCCCGCTCGCTCGCTCGAAGCCGCGCAGGCTGCTGTGCGGCACATGAGATCCGGCGTCGTTGGTTTCGATCTCGCCGGCGCTGAAGCGGAGTTCTCCGCGGCCGATCATGCTGCGGCATTTGCCTATGCACGCAGGCACTTTCTCCAGGTAACGTGCCACGCGGGTGAGGCTGCCGGTCCGGCCTCGATCGAGAGTGCGCTCTTCGACTGCAATGTGTCGCGTCTGGGACACGGCGTACGCGCAGGTGAAGACCCTGCGTTGCTGGACTATATCAGGGATCGGGGCATCACACTCGAGATGTGTCCCACGAGCAACGAGCAGACGCACGCGGTTCCGAGCTACAGGCAGCATCCGATCAAGCGCTATCTCGATTCCGGAGTGCGAGTCACGATCAACACCGACAGCCGTCTGATAAGCGACGTCACGCTCAGCGACGAATACGCCAGAGCGGTGAACGAGCTTGGCATGACGATCGCCGATCTCTGCCGCTGCGTCCTCAACGCGTGCGAGGCATCATTTCTGCCGTTCGCCGAACGCGCGCAGCTAATTGCGTCGGTGCGGACGGATCTCGCGCGCGACTGGGGATATCAATCGTGAGACCATACGGCGGCGAGGCGGCCCGCGAGGCGGCAACGAGCATCCTGCCACTCATCGGAGACCTTGCCCCAACCGTTGCGATAATACTTGGCTCCGGGCTGGGCGGTCTCGTCGACGATGTTCGCGATCACGTCACGATACCGTATGGAGAGATACCCGGATTGCCTGGGGTGGGCGTGGAAGGACATGCCGGCAAGCTCGTGATCGGCGACATCGAAGGCAGAAAAGTAGCGGTGTTTGCGGGCCGATTTCACGCCTACGAGGGCCATCCGCCACAGCTCACGGCCTTCCCGGTTCGCATCGCTCACGCGCTCGGTGTGCGGACACTATTTGTCTCGAACGCGGCCGGCGGCGTCAACAAGAGCTTCGCCGCGGGCGATCTGATGGTCATCGAAGACCATCTCAACCTCACCTTCACGTCACCACTTACAGGATCTGCGGAGCCGGGTGAGACTCGATTCCCCGACATGTCGAATGCGTATGATCCGGCCCTGCGTGCGCAATTGCATGCTGCAGGATCGCATCTCGGGATGGAGCTGCGCGACGGTGTCTATGCGATGCTGCCGGGCCCCGCGTACGAAACGCCGGCGGAAGTACGGATGCTTCGCACGCTCGGCGCCGATGCGGTGGGCATGTCCACTGTGCCGGAAGTCACGATGGCGCGTACGCTGGGCCTGCGCGTGGCAGGCGTGAGCTGCATCACGAATGCTGCGGCCGGCATCGAGCAGGCTCCGCTGGCTCACGCCGAAGTTCTCGAGACGACCGCACGCGTGGCAGCGCAATTTCAGGCGCTCGTGCGCGCCTTCGTGCATACGCTCTGACTTCGCGCGGGCGCACAGCGCCCGCGCTGTCATGCACGACCGTCGCTACTTGGAGATCGGCGCGGCTGGCAGCGCGGCCAGGCGGTCCTTGAAGGTGTGAAAGTTCTTCGAGTCCTTGGTGAGCGACGCCAGTTGCTGCGGCGTGAGCGTATTGATCAGCTTCTGGACGTCTGCGATGCGATCTTCTTCGAGTGGATGCGTCGCGAACCATGCGTCAACCGTGCCCGGGCTCCTCTGCCGTTCATCGATCAACGTCTGGAACATCGTCACCAGTCCTTCCGGTGATATTCCGGCCCGGACCACGTTCCTGAATCCTTCCTCGTCCGCCTCTGCCTCGTCGCCGCGGCTGAATTTCGCGAACAGCGCAGTCGCGCCGACGTTTATCGCCGTTCCCGTCGCCTGGTTGTTGCAGACACCGGTTAGCACGCACGCGAGCGTGATGCCGATGTTCGCGCCCTGCTCCTGTTGCATCTGCTTCACCGTGTGACGCTTCACCACGTGTCCGATCTCGTGGCCCACCACACCCGCCAGTTCATCCATGGTCCTGGCGCGCTCGATCAGGCCACGGTTCACGTACACGTATCCGCCCGGCACGGCGAACGCATTGACCTCCGAGCTGTTGACGACAAAGAAATGCCAGTCGAGATCGCGGCGACTCGTCACGTGCGCGATAGAATCGCCCAGCACGTTGATGTAGCGCACTATCTCGGGATCATTTATGAGCGGCAGTTGCTGCGCTATCTGCGCGGAATACTGCTGGCCCATCTGGACTTCCTGCTGTTGACTGACGGCACACCCGCACAGCGTGACGGCCGCGATCAAAGTCACTATTCGTTTCATTCAGGATCTCACTGTAGATTTCCGCTGCCACTGGCAAAAGCTATTCCATGCATACACACCAACAACCCCCAAGCCCGCACTCGTGAAGTCGCTCACCGTCGCCCGCGATCTGCAACGCCGGCGCGCGCGTGAGCGCACGAGCCTGTTCACCGCCGAAGGCGTTCGTTGCGTGGAGGAATTGCTGGCGTCTCCGCTGCGCATCCGTTCTGCACTCGTTGCCCCTGGCCTCCGCGAAACCGATCGCGGCGCCGCGCTCGAAGCAGCCCTGCGCTCGGCGGCCGCCAGTCACGGATTCGACGTCGACGAAACGACTGACGCCGAGTTGGCTGCTGCGTCGGGTACAGATACACCACAGGGCGTCATCGTGATCGCCGAACAGCCCGAACGCTCGTTCGAAAACATCGAAAGGCCCCATTTGATCCTCGTTCTGGACGGAATCCAGGATCCTGGCAATGTCGGGACGATTCTCCGGACCGCTCAGGCCTTCGGCGTCTCCGCAACGATTGCATTGCCCGGAACGGTGGACCTTTTCAATCCGAAAGTCGTGCGCTCCGCGATGGGGGCGCTCTTCTCGCACGTCGCCTTTCACGCAACGGTAAGCGGTACATTGGAGTTTCTCAGGGACAGGGCGATCCCGATCTGGGCCACGAGCGTCACCGGCGAGCCGGTCCATGCGCCGGGTGGCGACAGTGATGTTGCAATCGTCGTTGGAAACGAAGGAAGCGGAGTGTCGAGCGAACTCGTCGACGCTGCGAGTCGCACCGTCGCGATCCCGATTCGCGCCGTGGAATCACTCAACGTTGCAGTCGCGACAGGGATTCTCCTCTATGCCGTTACAAGAGTATGAGTGACGTGCTGCTCGGCGCGGTCTTCGCGTTTCTGATCGGCGCGTGCATCGGCTCGTTTCTCAATGTCTGCATTGCGCGCTGGCCAGCCGGAATGTCGATAGTAACGCCGCCGTCGCGCTGCCCGGCTTGCGAGCGTCCGATTCGCGCCTACGAGAACGTGCCCATCTTCGGGTGGATCGCGTTGCGTGGGCGCTGCGCTGGTTGCAAGTCGGCGATATCTGCGCAGTACCCACTGGTCGAGCTGCTCGTCGCACTCGTCTGGCTCGGCGCCGTCCTCCTGTTCGGTCCGACGCTGCTCGCACTGCGCGTCGCCGTGTTCGTGACACTCATGACCGGCATCGCGATCACCGATGCGAAGCACTATGTAATCCCTGACGGCTTCACGATCTTCGGCCTGATATGGCTGCTCGTCACCGCGTTCGCTGCCGTGTTCATGCACTCACAATCAGCCTTTGCAACGCCCTATGATGCAATGATGGGTGCACTCGCCGGCGCTGGTGCGATCGCGATCGCGGGCTGGCTTGGCGAGGCTGCGCTCAAGCGCGAGGCGATGGGATTCGGCGACGTCACTCTGATGGCGGTCGTCGGTGCGGCGCTCGGTCCGCAACGCGCACTGCTCACGATCTTCATCGGAGCGGCAATGGGCGTGGTCGTCTTTGTCGGGGTTGTGCTTCCGGTTACGCGCTTGCGTCCGCGTTCGGATAACACCGCCGCCACGGGCGACGGCACGGAAGTCGCGACGCTTCCGCTGGTGCCGTTTGGCGTATTTCTCGCGCCTGCCGCCATTGTCTCGCTCTTCTATGGCAATGCGCTGATCCAGTGGTACTTCACTCATTTCATCGGTCAATGATGCAGCGCATTTCTGACAATGTCCGGCGTGTGGTGCGGACGGTAGCAGTGTCACTCCTCGTCATTGCGAGTGCGTCGTGCCGCAGCCGTCCCGAGAGTGCGGGCGGGCCTTATGGCGACATCGTCGCGCAGGCGGTTCCCGCCGTCGAGAAAGCGGTCGGTCTCCAGTTCAAGACGCCGCCCAGAATCGAAGTGCGCAGCAAGGAGCAGGTGCGCGACTACGTGCTCAAGCAGCTTGCAGATACCGCAACCATGCGAGCGATCGCGGGACAGTCCGCTGCCTACAAGCTGCTCGGCATGATCCCCGACACGCTCGATCTCCCCAAGCTGATGACCCGCCTGCTCGAAGAGCAGATCGTGGGATTTTATGATCCGGAGACGAAGGTGCTTTACATCGTCCAGGGATCACCCAAGGAATCGGCGCAGGTGATCGTGACGCATGAGTTGGTGCACGCGTTGCAGGATCAGTACGTGAATCTCGATTCGATCCAGAAGCTCACGAGCGACAACGATCGTCAATCCGCGCAACAGGCAGTGTTCGAGGGCGAGGCGGTGTACGAGCAGATACACGCGATGCTGGGACCGGGCAACATTGCCGTCGCGATGCCCGGTGGATGGGACCGCGTGCGGCAGACCATTCGCGACAATCAGGCGGCGATGCCGGTCTACGCCAGCGCGCCGATGGTGATTCAGGAAGCGCTGGTGTTTCCATATCTGAGTGGTGCGGAATTCGTGAGGAACTTCCGCGCACGCGAGCCTGGCAAGGTGCCGTTCCGGGACTTGCCCGTATCGACGTCCCAGATCCTGCATCAGAACGAATTCTTCGACAAGCGCGTGGCACCAACTCCGGTCTCGTTCGCCCCCGTTTCAGTTGTCGTTCCGACCTACAGCAACAATCTCGGCGAGTTCGAGACTCGACTGTATCTCTATCAGTATCTGAACGACGTGGATGAAGCCGCGCGCGGTGCATCAGGTTGGAACGGTGACCGCTACGTCACCTGGAACACACCGAGCGGGCCGGCCATCGCGTGGGCGACCGTGTGGCTGACGCCAGCACGCGCCGCGGACTTCTATGAGTTGATGCAACAAGTCGCCACCGCGAGAGAGCCTGCGAAGCACGGACGGGCAGAAAAGGTCACCACAGGCATGGTCGACGGCCGACCGGTAGTGCTACTGGTCGATACACCGGCCGGAATCGCGCCTCCGATCAGCGTGCGAGACGTGCGTTTAGGGAAGGCTCGGTAGCTCGCACGCGCCGCGAATGTGGAAAACCATGCGTTTGTGATCCCGCGCCGACATCGCGTGGTGCGAGCTTTTACTTCTCCGCGCGACTCTCCGGCTCGGACGAGGGTGTCCGATTTGTGTCCACATTGTGTTGCACGTCTGCAACAATTCTCTCCGCGAGTGCATCTTCATACGTCCGCGCGAGATCGATGACGTCGATGTCGGCAATCCGATATTTGCCGATGATGTCGGCCAGCTGCTGAGCATCCAGCCCGCGCAGTTCCTGCCGCAGTGTGTACTCGCCGGAATGCCTGTAAACCGCAAACGGGTCCAGCACCGGCTCGTCGCTTACGGTCTGGGTTGCCTCGAGGACCGGCTCACCCTCAGCATCGTCGCCAACGTCCGGAAGCCGCGCGCTTGCGTCGGCGTGCTGCGCTTCGTGAGGGGCCAGTGCCCTGGCGAGTGCGTCTCTCAACTGATCTCTCGTAATGCCAGCGGCCCAGAAACGAAGGTCGCCTCGAGATAGTTGTTCGGTCTCGCGCGGCGTACGCACGGGGTCGCCGCCAATTCGCGGCTGAAACTCGATCCAAGCTTCCCACAGTCCTGTCGGAAGTCGATTTCCCCGAACTTCCGCGGTAAACATCCTGCCGTCTGCGCTCAGCTGAGGTTCGTCGAATTGAACCAGTACGTCCGACATGGCATCGAGGGCGGCGACGAGTCGCCGGTACCGTTGTAGTACCGGAAGCATCGTCGATTTTCCCGCGGCGTAATGCAAGCAGCTGGCCATGCGTGATCGCGACGATCTGTCATTCTGCCGACAGGAAGTCCAGGCCGCCCAGCGGACCGGAAACATCTGCTTTCGAGAGAATCGTATCCAGGATCCAATAATTGTGATGCCCCGCGGCCCCCGAATCGACTGGGTGCCACGTTAACATTCAGCGGTGACGATGCACGACTCGCCAACGATCCGAGAACCGGAGCCCCGACTGATCATCGCAGCGCCGCCGATCGCCGATGAAGCGCTCAAACGCGACCGTCTGGTCCGCATGAAGCGTTTCGCCCTGCTGCTGCTCCTTGCCTCGGGCATCGTTTTCGTCATCGCTCTCATAATGGAGCGGCATTACGGGTGGATCTGGCTCGGCTACGTACGAGCAGCCGCCGAGGCGTCCGTCGTCGGTGGCGTGGCGGACTGGTTTGCCGTGACGGCCCTGTTTCGGCATCCGCTCGGTATTCCAATTCCGCACACCGCCATCGTACCGGCACGCAAGGATCGGATCGGGCGCGCGCTCGGAAATTTCGTCCAGCAGAATTTTCTGGACAGGGAAGTGGTCGCGCGCAAGCTCGCCGCCCTCCGGCTGGGCGACCGCACGGCGCAGTGGCTGTCGGAGCCTGCGAACGCGCGCACCGTAACGCGCGCCACCGCGCACGCGCTCACTTCTGCTGCTAACGTCCTGCGCGATGAGGATGTGCAGTCCTTTCTGGAGCGTACCGCCGGCGACCGTCTGCGTAGCGTTCAGGTTGCACCGTTACTCGGTCGCGCCTTGCGGTTGCTCACGGCGGATGGCCGCCATCAGGAGCTGCTGGATGAAGCGCTTCGCCTCGCTGCACGTGCGACTGAAGCGAACGACACGCTCATTCGCGAGAAGGTCCAGGAGCAGACGCCCTGGTGGATACCCACCATCGTGGACAGGCGCATCTCGGATCGCGTGGTGAGTGGAATTGGCCGAACGTTGGCGGAGGTAAGCGCCGATCCGGATCATCCGCTGCGGCTCAAGTTCGACCACGCAGTCCGCAATTTCATCGAGCGTCTGCAGTCGTCGCCCGAAACCATCGCGCGGGCGGAAGCGTTGAAGGAGGAGCTGCTCGCGGATGCAGCGACGCGCGAATTCATCGGCACCGTCTGGTCCGACGTCAAGCGCAAACTCAGGGATTACGCGCTGCTCACGGAAGACGCGGAGTTTTCTGGTGGCAAGTTGGAGGGAGCGATTGCGTCGCTTGCCCATAACGCGCTGGAAGATCCCGTGCTGTCGGAGAAACTGAATAACTGGATCGATCAGGCTGTGCTCGCGGCTGTCGACGTGTCACGCGCGGAGATCGCGCAGCTCATCTCCGGAACGGTGAGCGCGTGGGACCCGCAGGAAACATCACGGCGCATCGAGCTTCAGATCGGGCGGGATCTTCAGTTCGTGCGAATCAATGGCACCATCGTGGGTGGAATGGTCGGCCTGCTGCTGTATGCTCTCACGCGCGCACTGTAGCGGCGCGCGTGAGAGTGAACGCATGATCGGCGCAGTTACGCACGCACTTCGGCGTCCGCCATGGCGGGGGGGGGAGCGAAGTCCGCGAGTTGCGTCGGCGCATCCGGCTCTGTAGCGGCATCGACCAGCGGCGGCTCCCGCTGCGGTAGCAGCGCAACGCGCAGAACGTCATCCATGTCCGCAGCGAAGGTGAATTTCATTGCCTGCCGCACCTCGTCGGGAATTTCGCGCAGATCCTTCTCGTTCGAGGCGGGCATCATCACCTCTCTCAGGCCGGCGCGATACGCGGCCAGCACTTTCTCCTTCACGCCACCGATCTCGAGCACCTTGCCGCGCAGCGTTACCTCGCCTGTCATCGCGAGATCGCGTCGCACGGGACGCCGGCTCAGCACGCTCGCGATCGCGAGTGTCACAGCCGCGCCCGCACTCGGACCGTCCTTCGGAATCGCGCCGGCGGGGAAGTGGATGTGAACGTCGGTCTCCTTGAAATCATCGGCCGGGATACCCAGCTCCTTGCCGCGCGCGCGGACGTACGAATACGCCGCGTCCACCGATTCGCGCATCACGTCGCCGAGCTGACCCGTGACGATGAGTCGTCCGGTGCCGGGCATGCGCAGCGCTTCGATCTGCATCAGGTCGCCCCCGGTCGCCGTCCACGCCAGCCCGGTCACCGCTCCGATCTCGGGCTCCATCTCGGCTTCTTCCACGTTGTAGCGCGGGACGCCGAGTACTTCGTTCACCATCGGGATGTCGACTATCCACGCGCCTTCCTCGCCCTCCGCCTTGCGCCTCGCGCGCTTTCGCATGATCGCGGCAAGATTGCGCTCGAAATTGCGCAAACCTGCTTCGCGCGAATAACGATTGGCGATGAAAGCGAGTGTCTCATCAGTGAACTGGATGTCCTTGTCGCTGATACCGTGGTCCTCCAGCAGACGCGGCAGCAGATAGCGCCACGCGATCTCGACCTTTTCCTCGACAGTGTAGCCGGAGATGCGAATTATCTCCATTCTGTCGCGCAATGCGGGCGGAATGTCGAAGAGATTGTTCGCGGTGCATATGAACAGGATCGACGAAAGGTCGAACGGCAGATTGAGGTAGTGATCGACGAAAGTCTTGTTCTGCGATGGATCGAGCACTTCGAGCATCGCTGCAGTCGGATCACCAGAGGGCCCGCCCTGCGTCATCTTGTCGATCTCGTCGATCATCATCACCGGGTCGCGCACAGCGACGCGTCGGAGCGCCTGGATGATGAGTCCCGGCATCGCGCCAACGTACGTGCGGCGGTGTCCGCGAATCTCGGCCTCGTCGCGCACACCGCCGACCGAGATGCGATAGAATTGTCGCCCGATCGAGGTGGCGATCGCTTCGCCGAGTGAGGTCTTGCCCGTGCCCGGCGGCCCGACGAAGCAGAGAATGGGACCGTGCTGCTCGCCGCCGCGCAGCTTGCGCACTGCGAGATATTCGATGATGCGTTCCTTGGCGTCGCTCAATCCGTAATGTCGCGAGTCCAGCGCCTCTTCCACGGCCTTGAGCTCGATCTGATCTGCGCCGGTGCGCGCGTGCCACGGCAGCGACAGAATCCAGTCGAGATACGTGCGAATCACCTGGTACTCGCTCGACGCCGGCGACAGCATGCGCAACCGTTCGGTCTCGCGTTTCGCTTCCGCCAGTGCGCGCTCCGGGAGATTCGCCTCTTCCACGCGACGCAGCAGCTGCACCGAATCCTTTTCGCCGGGATCCGCCTCACCGAGTTCCGCCTGGATCGCGCGCAACTGTTGGCGAAGATAGAACTCGCGCTGATGTTGCTCGATCTTGATTTCCGTCTGTCGCTTGACGTCCTCGACGACGCGCGCGCGCGCGACCTCGCGCTCGAGCCGCGTAAGGATGAAGCGAAGCCGCTGACCGATGTCGAGGCGCTGGAGAACCTCGTCCTTGTCCGCAATGCGGAAGTTCATGTTCGTCGCGGCGAGATCGGCGAAGCGCCCAGGATCGGAGATGTTCATCTTCAGAATCGCGGGAACCTCGTCCGGGATCCTGTCGATCAGCTCGGCAAGTGTTTCGGACGCGGATGCAACGCGCGTCACGAGGTCATCGACTTCGAGAGCATCCGGCGCAACCTCGCGCGCCGGCTTGATGTTCGCTTCGGGATAAGGCTCCGTCTGAACGATGTCGCCGATCACGATCCGGCGCAGCCCCTGCATCGTGATCTGCACCGTGTCACCCGGGAGATTGATGCGCTCGTGAATGCGTGCGGCGACGCCAACCCTGCCGACGAAGCGCGCAAGGTCGGCGTCCTGATCGTGATCGCCGGTCGCCACCACGAGTGCCACGATCAGTCCCGGTTCCTCGTGCGCCTTGAGCAGTGCCAGATTCTCCGGCGCGCCCATCTGCACCGCGATGGTGCCGAGTGGATAGACGATGGTGGATCGGAGTGCCATCAGCGGAAGCGTCGGCGGCAGTTCCGAACGGAGGATCTCTTCCTTGCGTTGTGGCTTGGGCATGTATGAGAATCTAGGTCGCTAGACCGGCATAGTTAAGCGCCAGGGACGCGGATATGTCCCCGCCTTTCGTTGCACCCGCGAAAGCGGGAACCCTCTTGACCGTCATACGCGCGAAATCGGAGATCCATCCAACCGTCATCCCCGCGGAAGCGGGGATCCATTTTTGACCATGCCATGGCGGTTTGCAACGGTCCCGTATCGATCGGGTCTCGCTTGCATCCAGAGAGACAGGTGCGGATGCATCCGCACCCCACATTCGCATGGCATCTTTGCCGGTGGCACCGGGACAACGCGCCGAAGATTGCAGGGGAAATCTTCTCCCAGCCGAACGCGCACGCTTCGCGTAATCTCGCGCGCGTACGAATCTCGTTCCAGCTCAATCCCCTCTGGCGGGTTTGGTCCTATGTATCACGCGGATCGATAATCCTGCAATCATTCCCGCACCAATCTGAGGTCGAACCGGAACGGAAGCATGCGTACCACTGTGATTGCACCTGCATCTTGGTGGCGCGGATTTATCAACACATTGGTTTCTCCCGGCACGATTGCGGACGGCACCAGCAGGGCGACAGTGTCGCCACGCGCGAGCCAGGCGTCGCCCAACGCACGCGACGCGGGGTGCGATGGCTTGTCCTGCCATTCCGGCGGAAGCACGTCATTCGGAATGGTCGTTGTGCGCAAGTTGTCGGGGATCTCCATCTCGTAACTCATGAGATCTGGTGGCACTGTGTCCGGCTCAACATGTACCAGCACCTCCAGCACTGCAAGCGACAGCCGCTCGGATGCATACACGACGGGATTGCCGGGGGAATTCCATCGTCCGCCGCGCCGGCGCGCGCCCTCGCCCGCGAGGGGCGGCCATACCGGCCGCGCAATGCGCCAGACGCGCACTCGCTATTCGTACACGCCGTCGTCGATGCGGACGAGGACACTCTCGACGATCAGTGCCCCCTCGCCCGTCATCAGGAGATCGAGCGGCGCTCGCCTGTCGAGCGCCCTGTTCGGCCCACGCAGCCACGTCGCTGCCCGCTCCGGGGATCCGAACGTCTCCTCGGCGCGCGCGGCGATGCGCGCCACGCGTGCAAGCCGATCGGATTCGTCGAGCGACAGCCGCTGGCGATGCTTGCGGCGGTATGCAAGGGTCCGGCGGGGCAGGACGATGCGATCGGCTTCGTCCGCGGTCAGTCGTCCTGCTCGAATCACACTCTCGAGTGCGCTGACGGGCAACCCGCGCTCCACGGCGACTAGAAGATCGGCGTCCGTGAAATGCGCCGCCTGTGGTCCCCGCGCCCCGCCCAGCCATGCTGCTATTGCCGCTGCCGTCATTTACGCCCCACGCAGTGATGCCTGAAATATACAGCAAGATTGCCAGACGTGATTCCGATTGGAAGCGTCTGGCACCAGGGGCACCTCTGGCGCTGATCCCGTCGGAGCGGTCCGCCCCCTTATCTTTCAGGGATGTTCGAAGAACTATCCGATAAACTCGAAAACACCTTCGCCAAGCTGCGTGGGCGTGGCGTTCTCACCGAAGCCGATATCAAGGAAGGCCTCCGCGAGGTGCGCCGCGTTCTGCTCGAAGCGGACGTGTCGTTCACGCTCACGCGCGAGTTTCTCGAGCGCGTCGAGGCCAAGGCTGTCGGCATCACGCAGCTCAAGAGCGTCTCGCCGGCGCAGCAGCTCATCAAGGTCGTCTACGAAGAGCTCACCGCGATGCTCGGCGAGCGTCGCGAAGGGCTCAAGCTGTCGTCCATTCCGCCGACCGTGGTGATGCTCGTCGGCCTCCAGGGATCGGGCAAGACGACCACCGCAGGCAAGCTCGCTCTCAAGTTGAAAAAGGAAGGCCGCGCTACGCGTCTCGTCGCTGCCGACGTCTATCGCCCCGCGGCTATCGATCAGCTCGAAACGCTCGGCAAGCAGCTCGACGTTCCCGTGTACGCCGATCGCTCGACGCAGGACGTCGTGCGCATCGCGAAGGCCGGAATCGAGGAAGCGAAGCGCGAGCGCGACCGTGTCGTCATCGTCGATACCGCCGGCCGCCTGCAGATCGACGAGTCGATGATGCAGGAGCTGCAGCGCCTGAAGAAGGAAATCCAGCCGACCGAAATCCTGCTCGTCGCCGATGGCATGACCGGTCAGGATGCAGTGCGCATCGCCGAGGGATTCGACAAGGCGCTCAACGTCACAGGCGTCATCCTCACCAAGATGGACGGCGACGCGCGCGGCGGTGCCGCGCTCTCGATCTACGGCGTCACCAAGAAGCCGATCAAGTACATCGGTGTCGGCGAGAAGTCCGATGCGCTCGAGGATTTCTATCCCGACCGAATGGCCGGACGCATTCTGCAGCAGGGCGACGTGCTCACGCTGGTCGAGAAGGCCCAGGGCGCGTTCGATGCCGCAGAGGCCAAGAAGCTGGAGAAGAAGGTCCGCAAGGAAGGAATGGACCTGGCCGATTTCCTCACAGCGATGAAGCAGATCGAGAAGCTCGGCCCGCTGGAAGGAATCCTCAAGATGCTGCCTGGCGTCAATACCAAGGCCCTCAAGCAGATGAAGACGGAGCCCAAGCGGCTCAAGCACGTCGAGGCGATGATTCTGTCGATGACCCCTGCTGAGCGACGGGATCCCAGTCTGCTGAACGGATCCAGGAGAGCCCGGGTAGCCCGCGGCTCGGGCCGAACCATCCAGGAAGTGAACCGGCTCCTGGAGCAGTTCCGTGACATGCAGAAGATGATGAAGAAAATGGGCACCAAGCCCGGTGGCCGGATGCCGGCACTGCCGGGCATGTTCGGGATGCGTTAATTTCATCAGGCTGTACCGGATGCGCCGCGGAAACTCCGCGGACGCGATGAGTCCGGCGTTCGACCCGCTACCTCATAAAGGGAGTATCACATGGTTCGTATCCGTCTCCGCCGCATCGGCCGCAAAAAGGCACCGGTGTATCGTATCGTCGTCGCAGACTCGCAGAGCCCGCGCGATGGCAAGTTCATCGAGATCATCGGTCAGTATGCTCCTCGCCAGACCGAGGGCGGGTTGAACGTCAATGAGGATCGCGCCAACTACTGGATGAACGTCGGCGCTCAGCCGAGCGACACGGTTCGGTCGTTGCTGCGTCGCGCTGGTATTCTCAAGCGCCGTCACGAGCTGCGCACCGGACGCGTCGTAACCTCCAAGGCCGCTCCGGTCGAAGAGCAGCCCGATCTGTCCAACGTCATTCCGATCAACGAAGAGCCGGCCGCCGAAGCGTGATGCTTCAGCGCGCATAAATTGCAAGGCCGGCCCCGTGGCCGGCCTTACTTTTTTTCATTGATGCCAGATAACGCATTCGCCATCGTCGGTCGAATCCGGAAGCCGCAGGGTATTCGCGGCGACGTGACCGTCGAGCTGCTCACCGACGAGCCTGCGCGTTTCTTCGCGCCTGGAAGTCGCGTCTTCGCAGGAACGATAACGGGCGATATCGCACAGCATCCATCCGATCGCAGGAACCCGCTGAGCCGGGAGGAGCTGCGTGTGGAGGACGCCTCACCGTACAAGGGCGGTCTCGTCGTGAAGTTCGACGCGATACCGGATCGCACTGCCGCCGAGATGTGGCGTCAGCGGTATCTGCTCGTGCCTGCGGATGAACTGACCCCGCCGAGCGGCGACGAGGTATTCATGCACGATCTCATCGGAATGCACGTACGCGGCGATGATGGAACCGAGATCGGTGAAGTGACTGGACTGTACGAATTGCCGCAGGGACTCACGCTCGATGTTAAGCGCGAGGGCGGGGACGTCCTCGTCCCGTATCGTCCATCGGTCGTACGTGAAGTCGATCTCGATGCGCGTGTGGTGCTCGTCGAGATGTCGTCCGGATTGTTCGAGTGACGTCACACTCACGTCGCGCGTGACCGCAATGCGATCAACATGCTGACGATAAACGTCGTAACGATATTCCCCGATTTCTTCACGACGCCGCTCGCGCTCAGCATTCCGTCACGCGCTGCTGCGGCTGGTTCCGTGAAGTACAATGTCGTCGACCTGCGCGATTTCACGCACGATCGTCACCGCACGGTGGATGATTATCCCTACGGCGGCGGCCCCGGAATGGTGATGAAACCGGACCCATTCTTCGAAGCGGTCGATGCACTTGGTGCGAGCGCTCCGATTGTACTGCTGTCGCCGCGCGGGCGCCGCTTCGACCAGTCGGATGCGGTACGATTTGCAAGCGGCACCGATCTCACGCTACTGTGCGGTCACTACAAGGACGTCGATCAGCGCGTCGCCGATCATCTCGCCACGGAGGAGCTGTCACTCGGTGACTTCGTCGTGAGCGGCGGGGAAGTCGCCGCACTCGCGATCATCGACGCGACCGCGCGCCTCTTGCCCGGGGCCATGTCGGACCTCGAGAGCGCCTACGGCGATTCGTTCTACGACGGCCGCGGAATTTCCGCACCGAGCTACACGCGGCCGCCCGAGTTCAGAGGTCACGCGGTCCCGGAAATTCTGTTGTCCGGCGATCATGCGAAGATCGCCAGGTGGAAGAAGGAGCAGGAGCGGTAGGCGCAGGCTGCAGAGTGGGGAGATCCGAACATCGACGTCGCGTACGACGACCTGTGGCAGTTGTTGATGGATGGGTTGTGCGTCGCGAAGAATCCCGTTGCGTGCGTATGATGATCGGCGACGAGAGATGCTGGAGCCACATCCCGGACGGCGTCGCAACATTGGCGTATGCCTACTTGCCCACTCGGCGCCGAGGAGCCTATTGTATGTCTATGGCAGTCGTTATCGACACCAATCACAAGCATTGGACCGCGGCTGATCTGCGTGAGATTCCAGACGACCGGAATCGGTACGAGATCATTGACGGTGAGCTGTTCGTGACGCCGTCTCCGTCCATGGGTCACCAGGGCATCGCCGCGGAGTTCTTCGCACGCCTGCATGCGTATCTTCGCGATCGGCATGTCGGGAATGTCTACTTCGCCCCGGTGGACATTCACTTTTCCGACGACACGGTGGTTGAGCCCGATCTGTTCGTGGTTCCTCTCGTCGATGGAAGAAGGGCCCGGTCCTGGGAAGAAGCTGGTCGGCTGCTGCTTGTGATCGAGATTCTTTCGCCCAGCACGGCGCGAGCCGACCGGACGGTGAAGCGGCACAAGTATCAGCGCGGTGGCGTACCAGAGTATTGGATCGTTGACGGTGATGCGCGGGTGGTGGAGCGTTGGAAGCCGGAGGACGATCGGCCGGAGATCATATCGGAAACGCTTGCGTGGCAGGCTGACCACGAGGTGCCGGCGCTGACGATCGACCTGAAGGGGTTATTCGCGGGCGCGCTCGGCGATCAGGGTCTATCGGCCGGCGGGTAGCTCGACAGCCGGCGTCGCGACGCCAGTAGGGATGGCCCCCTTCCACCAGCCCCATCTCCCGGCTATGTTTTGAGACTGTCCCCGAAAACGCCGAGAAGATCCCATGCACGCCTTTAGCGAAACCCAGAAAGAGTGGCTCCGTACCGATGTTCCCCCCTTCCGGGCCGGCGATACGGTGCGCGTGAACGTCCGGGTCAAAGAGGGTGACAAGGAGCGCGTTCAGGCTTTCGAGGGCGTCTGCATCGCCCGCCGCGGCGCTGGCGTCTCGGCCAGCTTCACGGTTCGGAAGATCTCGAACGGCATTGGCGTCGAGCGCATTTTCCCGCTCCATTCGCCCATGCTTGCCGACATCGCAGTCGTCCGCCGCGGCCGTGTCCGCCGCGCCAAGCTGTTCTATCTCCGGGCACTAACGGGCAAGGCCACGCGCATCAAGGAGCGCAAGGCCAAGCCAGCGACGGCACAGGCCGCCAACGCCTGATGCGGTGGGGCCCTGTGGAGCGTGAACTGCGCTCCGCCGGTGGGCTCCTTCTGGCTGGAGTCGACGAAGTCGGACGGGGCCCCCTTGCGGGCCCCGTTGTCGCATGTGCCGTCGTCATGGACCCCGACGCCGCCACCATAAATGGCGTCGCCGACTCCAAGACCGTGGGTGCCGCCGCGCGCCGCGAGCTGGCGGTGAAGATCCTGGATCGTGCGATCTGTGTCGGATTGGGGGCTGCGTCGGTTCGTGAGATCGACAGCTTAAACATCTACCACGCGAGCACGCTCGCGATCCGGCGGGCGATCGGGAAGCTTCGCATCGTCCCGAATCACGTGCTGATCGACGGCAACCCCATTCGCGCGCTCGAGGTGGAGCATCGAGCGATCGTGGGTGGAGACGCGACCTGCTACAGCATCGCGTGCGCATCGATCGTCGCCAAGGTCACCCGCGACAGATTGATGGTCTCCCTCGCGCGACGATATCCAGCGTATCTTTGGGAGCACAACGTTGGTTACAGCACCAGCGCGCATCTGTCGGCTCTCAACTCCGCGGGACCGACCGTCCATCATCGCAAGAGCTTCGGTCCAGTCGCACAGTGTCAGTTTCAACTCCGGTAATAGGCGTCATCATGGGGTCGCAGTCGGACTGGGAGACGATGTCCCACGCCGCGACCACCCTGGAGCAGCTCGGCGTTCCGTTCGAGACGCGTGTCGTGAGCGCTCATCGAACGCCGGACTTGCTGTTCGAGTACGCATCGACTGCGGCAGAGAGAGGACTAGAAGTGATCATCGCTGGCGCTGGCGGCGCGGCGCATCTTCCCGGCATGTGCGCGTCGAAAACGTTGTTGCCGGTGCTCGGCGTTCCCGTCGAGTCCAAGGCGTTGCACGGGATGGATTCACTTTTGTCGATAGTGCAGATGCCGGCTGGAGTTCCAGTCGGCGCGCTTGCGATCGGGCGCGCGGGAGCGATAAACGCTGCGTTGCTCGCGTCTGCAATCGTCGCGAACAGACATCCCGAGTTTCGCGATGCGCTGAGTCGGTTCCGGGCGGAACAGACGCGGAAGGTGCTTGATTCCCCTGAACCGCGAGGGGCCGCTTGATGTACTGGATGGTGCGGCGGCTCCTGCGCTGGTTGGTCGGCTGGCTCATTCCGTGACCGGACCGTCGCAACGCGATGGCACAACCATGCGGGTCGGAATTCTCGGTGCTGGCCAGTTGGGACAGATGCTTGCGCTGGCCGGAATCCCGCTGGGGATGCGCTTCGACTTTTTCTCGCCAACGCCTAGCGCGTCCGCCGCGGCTGTCGGCAACGTGATCATCGGCGAGTACGATGATATCGCGGCGCTGCGGGAGTTTGCGCGCAATGTCGACGTTGTCACGTACGAGTTCGAGAATGTATCGTCGGACGCCGTCGCAGAAATCGAGCAGATGTGTCCTGTATGGCCCCCGCGTTCTGCACTCGTGACGTCGCAGGACCGCGGGCTCGAGAAGCAGGAATTCGCGCGACTCGGAATTCCGATTGCGCCGTACCGGCTGATCGACTCGCTCGCCGATCTGGAAAGTGCCGTCCGCGATGTGGGGGTGCCGGGCATCCTCAAGACGCGCCGCTTCGGATACGATGGAAAGGGACAGGTGAGGATCACGGCGCGCAGTGACGCCGAGTCCGCATGGAACGCACTGGGCCCCGTTCCGCTGATATATGAAGGGCTGGTACAGTTCGAGCGGGAGCTGTCTGTGATCGCAGTGCGATCCGCCGATGGAAAGACGCTGTGCTATCCGGTCGCCGAGAACCATCATCGGGACGGGATTTTGCGGACGTCGTTCGCGCCGGCCGACAGGCTGAGCGACGCCAAGCGTCATCAGGCGGAGAGCTATGCGCGCGCGTTGCTGGCTGCGTTCGGATATGTCGGTGTCTTCGCGATCGAGATGTTCGATACGGCGTCCGGCCTGGTAGCGAACGAGATGGCCCCGCGGGTGCACAATTCCGGCCACTGGACGATCGAGGGTGCGGAGACGAGTCAGTTCGAGAATCACGTGCGCGCAGTGTGCAATTTCCCGCTTGGCGAGTGCGCTCCTGTCGGGTATTCCGCGATGTTCAATCTGATCGCAGAGCATCCGGATACGGCAAGCGTGCTGGCCATTCCCGATACGCATCTTCACCTGTACGGAAAGAGCGAGCGGAGCGGGCGCAAGCTTGGACATGTCACCATCAGATCGCGGACTCGCGAAGATCTGCAGCGGCACGTCGCGTCGCTGCGTGCGATTCCGCGTATCGTCTAGGCGGCTGCGCCCTTGATCAATCAGTCGACCGTCGCGTTCACGACGCTCGCGTTCACATCGCTTCTCGCGATCGTGAATCCATTGAGCGCAGTTCCACTTTACGTTACAGCGACTTCCGATCTCGACGACAAGCAACGTGCGTCCACGCTCCGGCTCGCCGTTGCAACCGGAATAATCGCGCTGGTCGCATTTGGACTCGCGGGCACGTACATACTGCGTTTCTTCGGAATAACTACGTACGCGTTCCGCATTGCCGGCGGAATCATCTTCCTTGGAATCGGCAGCGACATGCTCAAGGCGCGACGATCGCGCGATCGAACCAGCCGCGGTGAACAGGAGGCCGCCGAGCAGAAGGCGGAGGTCGGGATCATTCCTCTTGGAATACCGACACTCGCCGGGCCGGGCTCCATTACCACTGTGATCACGCTCACTGCACAAGCGGACACGCGTATGGAGCTGGTGGGTCTGTACGGCGCGATCGTTGCGGTGATGGTTCTGTCGTGGATGGTGTTGGCCGTGGCGCCATTCATCGTTCAACGCGTCGGCCGTACCGGAATGAACGTGATGACGCGGTTGATGGGTCTCCTTATCATGGTAATTGGTGTGCAGTTCATCATCGAGGGTGTCCGGACTGTTGCACTCGACATCCTGCGTCACGCGTGACCGACGACTATCTGGACGACGAGGAACCGTCCGGCCCCGTATTTCTGGATAGAACCGGGCGCCGCTGGCCGCGCGTGCGTCGTTTGGCGACAGTGATTGGCGTGGTGACCACGCTGCTGTTGCTGTCACTTGCAGGTATCATGGTTCTCGCGCCGCCTGCGCTGCCCGCGTTTCATCCTGCTCAGACAACCGTCACGCCGCGGTTCGTCGGTGCGCGCGAAAACAGACGCCGCCGGACCAAACGCAGCGAGCTGTATGCCGCGCTCCAGGTGCAGAAGACTGCCCGTTCCATTCGCAAGGCCGCCGCCGCGATCGAGCGTGAGTTGACCGGAGTGCCGAGTGCGCGTCAGATACGCGCCGGTTTCTACGTGTGGTGGGCCGACAACTCGTTTGCGTCGTTCCAGCGCAACTATGACGATCTCGACTGGATAGTATCGGAGTGGGGGTACCTGTCGGCTGCTGGCGACAGCGTCGATCTAAGCATGATTCAGAAGGACACCAGCTTTTTCGGCATGTACGACTCGATTCCGTCGCCGCCGAAGGTGCTGCTCCTCGTCAACAACATAGATCGCAAGACGCAGTTGTTCAGCTCGGCGGGGGTTACGGCGATGCTTGCGACGCCCGTCGCGCGGAGCAAGGTGGAGAATCAGATCGTCGGCGCAGTTCTGCACTACAAGTTCGCCGGTGTGACGATCGACTTCGAGAACGTGCCGGAGAGCTCCACCGCCAATCTGGTGCTGTTCCAGCGCGAGCTTGGCGCGATGCTGCATGCGCACAAGTTGATGCTGACGCAGACGGTAGGAGTCAACACCGCCCCGCGCGACCTGAAGGAGTTCTCCGCGGTCAACGACTATCTCTTTCTGATGCTCTACGACGAGCACTATGGAAAGGGCGACCCCGGGCCGGTCGCGAGCCAGCAGTGGTACGTCGATCGTGCGCGCGAGATGTTGCGAAGCGTGCCGGCGAAGAAGGCGATCTTCGCACTTGGTGCCTACGGCTACGATTGGAACGACGCGGGGCCGGCGAATTCGGGCGAGTCGTACACGTTTCAGGAAGTGCTTGCCAAGGGGCGCGATAATCCGGGCAGCTCTCACATGGGCTTCGACCGGGAAGCGCTCAACCCTTACATGACCTGGACCGACCCGGATTCCACCGACCATCTCGTATGGTATCTCGACGGGGCGAGCGCATACAATCAGGTGCGCGCAGAGCGCGCGCTGGGCGGAGCGGGCTATGCTGTCTGGCGGCTCGGCGCGGAAGACCCGGCGCTGTGGAAGGCGGTCGCTGAAGATCGCGTTGCAGACGCTGCGAGCGTGCTGTCGGACATTCCGGCTGGCTACGAGACCGAGTTCATCGGCGACGGCGAGATACTTCAGATCGTTGCATCGCCGCGCACTGGACGACGCGTCGTCACACCAGACACCTCACGCGGGGTGATCACCAACGAGCGGATCGTCGACTACCCGTCGCCCTACATCGTCCGGAAGTACGGCAAGTCGGAGCACGAGGTCACGCTGACTTTCGACGACGGTCCCGATGGGACATGGACACCGCAGATTCTCGACACGCTCGAGTCCAGACACGTGATCGGAACGTTCTTCGTGATCGGGCGCAACGTCGAGGCGCACATACCGTTGATGCGACGGATAGTGCGCGAAGGGCATCTGTTCGGCAATCACACATTCACGCATCCCAATCTCGCGCTGACGTCCGATTTCGTCACCAAGCTCGAGATCGACGCGAACCAGCGATTGCTCGAAGCGATTCTGGATCGTCGCTCGTTCTTCTTCCGGCCGCCGTATTTCGGCGATGCCGAGCCCACGACTACAGACGAACTGGTCCCAGTCGACATTGCGAGCAAGCGCGGCTACGTGACGGTTGGTCTGCATATCGACGCCGAAGACTGGCAGCCGATATCGGCGAATCAGATCGTCAAGAACGTCATGGATCAGCGCTACTACGGCGGCGTCGTGACTGCTGGCGGACTGCGCTCGGGTGGCAACGTGATACTGCTGCACGACGGCGGCGGCAATCGCGCTCAGACGGTGAAGGCGCTCGGTCCGATCATCGACTCGCTGCGCGCGCACGGGGATACGGTCGTTCCGCTCTCCCAGCTGGCGGGAATCTCCGAGCAGGAGGCGATCCCGGGACTTCCGCCTCGTAGCGCGGTGACACGCGGGATCGAGCTCGCCACGTTCTCATTCGTCAGTGGGCTCGAATGGACACTCTACTGGCTGTTTTTCATTGCAGTGGTGGTTGGCGCGATACGACTGGTCGTCATCATCATACTTGCGACATACCAGCGATATCACTCGCGCAAGCCTACGCCGGATTACACACCGTCGGTGACGATCATCGTACCCTCGTACAATGAAGAGCGCGTCATAGTATCGACCGTGAGGAGCCTGTTGAACCAGGAGTATCGCGGCGAGCTCAACATTCTGATCGTCGATGATGGATCGCCGGACGAGACGTTCAACGTTGCGCAGCGCGAATTCGGCGACGATCCACGCGTTACCGTGCTGCGCAAGGAAAATGGGGGCAAGGCCAGTGCGCTGAACTTCGGAATCGCGCGCGCTCGCGGCGAGATCATAGTATGCCTCGACGCCGACACGCAGTTCACGCCGACCACGGTCGAGCGGCTCGTCGCACCGATGAGCGATCAGAAGGTCGGAGCAGTTGCCGGAAATGCGAAGGTCGGTAATCGCCACAACATCGTCACGCGTTGGCAGGCGCTGGAGTACGTGACCAGCCAGAATCTTGAGCGGCGCGCATTTGCCGTGCTGAATGCAATAACCATAGTTCCCGGTGCTGTCGGCGCGTGGCGCAAGTCCTACGTGCAGGCGGTCGGCGGATTCAGCGATGACACGCTCGCGGAGGACCAGGATCTGACCTGGGCGCTGGGCGAGGAAGGGGTGCGAGTCACGTACGCCGATGACGCCATTGCGTACACGGAAGCGCCGGACACTCTCAGCACGCTGATTCGCCAGCGGTTCAGATGGTCATTCGGAACGCTTCAGTCGGTCTGGAAACACAAGAAGATCACCTTCCGGCCAAAGTACGGCGCCCTCGGGATGATCGCGATGCCGAACGTCTGGATCTTTCAGCTGTTCTACACCGCGATATCACCACTCGCCGACATCCTGTTCGCGTGGAGTCTCTTCTCGGTTCTGATTGCGCGTTACCAGCACGGTGACCGGTACGCGTTGAGCAATCTCGAAGACGTGCTGAAGTTGTACGTCATATTTCTCGTGGTTGACTGGCTTGCGGCCGTCGTTGCGTTCCTCATGGAGCCTGGTGAGGAAAAGGCGCTCACCTGGCTGGTGCTGATTCAACGCTTCGTTTTCCGGCAGACGATGTATTGGGTCGTGGTAAAGTCGATTGCGGCGGCGCTGCGTGGACACGTCGTGGGGTGGGGCAAACTGGAGCGCAAGGGAATGAATCTCCTGCCGACCAGCGCGCACGCGTCGAGTCATGCACCCACCCCGCCACCGGCGCAGGCCGTTCCACCCGGTCCAGTGGCGTGATGCGGCACGATGTCGTCGAGTGCATGCCGGCTCTCCGGGATGTGGCGTGCCCTGAGCGCACGCTGGATACAGGATACAGAAGCGCAAGGCATCGTCGAGCCATTTGTTCAGGTATCGGCGGAGATCGGTCACAACTGAGCCGTTAACGCGGGTCCGGGGTATTCGTCTCAGAGTTCGACAACCTGCGCAACCATTTTCGTTTCGGCGTCGTCTAATCGGAAACCACCTCGATCAAAGACAGCAACCAGTGACCTCCTCCATACCCGAAATCATGCGCGCCGAGCTTGGCGACGCGTATGTCATCGAGCGAGAGCTCGACGGAGGAATGTCATGCGTCTTTGTCGCCGAGGACCGTGAGCTGGCTCGCCGCGTCGTCATCAAGGTTCTGCACCCGCATCTCGCCGCGTCTGTTTCGGTCGAACGGTTCAGGCGCGAAATCCTCACGGTTGCGGGGCTCCAGCACCCGCACATAGTCGGGGTTCTTCGCACGGGCACTGCGGCCGGCTTGCCGTATTTCATCATGCCGTACGTCGACGGCGAATCCCTGGCCAGACGCATCGCATCGGGGCCCATGCCCGTGCGCGACGCCGTTGCGATTCTCAAGGATGTGGCTCGCGCGCTTGCATTCGCCCACGAGCGCGGCGTGGTGCATCGCGACATCAAGCCGGGAAACATCCTTCTCGCGGGTGGCTCGGCGATGGTCACGGACTTTGGCGTCGCCAAGGCGCTGTCGTCGGCGCGCCGCACCGGCCCGGACGCCGCAGGGCGTGGCCTGACGACCGACGGCGCGTCGATCGGGACGCTCCTCTACATGGCGCCAGAGCAGGCCGCCGCCGATCCGGACATAGACGGACGGGCTGACATCTACGCGCTCGGCGTCACTGCTTACGAGATGTTGACTGGCTCGCCACCATTCGCCGGTCTCTCGGCGCGAGCGATGCTGGCAGCGCGGATGAGCACGCTCCCGCCGGCGATCTCCACGGTTCGCTCCGACGTTCCGGCTGAGCTGAACGATCTCATCATGCAGTGTCTCGCGACCGATCCGGCCGATCGGCCAGCGAGTGCGCAGGACCTGGTCGATGCGCTTGAGCAGCCGGGCGTGGTCAGCGGAGAGTTTCTCAGGGCCGCGCACCCCAGAATGCGCCGGCGCGGACTGGCGGGAATTGCGGCGGGCCTCGCGCTCGTCGCCATTGTCGGTGCAGGCGTTGCGAGCAGCCGCAGCCATGCTTACGGCAGTGCGAGCGTGCGCACGGCGGCAATGGTGACGCCGCTGGGTGAGATTGCCGTCGTCCCGTTCGTGGACCTTGGCTCGGATGCGGCTGATTCGAGCGTGGCAATTGGGATAACCAATGCCGTTGCCGACAACCTCACGAAGTCCGCGCATCTCAAGGTGATCTCACCGACTGCGTCCGCTGCGCTCGTCCGCGGCATACGAGCCGGTACGACTTCGGTCAGCAAGACGCCTCCCAAGCTGCTGCTCGAGGGCACCGTGCAGCGTGAAGGTTCCAAGCTGCGGGTCACTGCACGGCTCAGCAACGCGTCGGATGGCGTGATGCGCTGGGCCGATGTGTACGATCGCGACGGCCGCGATCTGTTCAAGGTGACGGACGACATCGCTGCTGCGATCGTTGCATCCATCAAGCATCCTTCCGCCTAGCGCGCCTGTCTTCCGCGCGCTTTCGCCCCCCGGAAGTCGATCATAACAAATGTTGATGAATTCTTAGCATCGGCGATCGACGAATGCCGGCTCACTGGCGTGTGCGCTGCAACGGCGACGTTTGCGAACGATCGGTGTACGCCTTCTTGCCGAATTTGTCGTGCTTCGGCCACAGCGAGTGACGCTGTTCAAACGTACCGATTCGATGCCTCTTTCAAACCGATTGCGTACCTCCGCTCTTTCCATCGCAACTCTCTGTCTCGCAGCGTGCACATATGGGCCGCCGAGTGTCAACGGCGTTCCTGGAGCGCCAGCCTCGCCAAGTACGACCTGGACGCGCCCCAGCCACGGCATTCCTTCTGAACCACCGCAGACGGTTTCTGCACTTCCTCCCGACGTTCTCGAGCGCGCCAGCCAGCTGACCCTCGGCGATGTGATCGACGTCGCGTTGCGTAACAATCCCGTGACGCGCGTGTCGTGGGCGCAGGCACGAGCGGCCGCCGCGGAGTACGGATCGACGCGTGGTTCGTTTCTCCCGGCAATTAACGGATCCGCGACTGTGTCCAGGACCAAATCCGTTCCCGTGAACGGTGGGGAGTCGATCGAGCGCACGCAGGTCAATCCCGCGCTCACGCTGAGTTATCTGTTGCTCGACTTCGGTGGCCGCAGCGGCACGATCGACGAAGCACGACAGAATCTCTTCGCCGCCGATCTCACGCACAACGCGACGATCCAGAATGTAGTGCTGCAGGTCGAGACGGCGTATTTCACCTACATGGCGAACAGCGCGTTGCTGCGCGCTGAGCGTTCGGCGATCGCCGAAGCGCAGGCGAATCTCTCGTCGGCGCAACAGCGAGACAGCGTCGGTCTCGCGACCATCGCCGACGTTCTGCAGGCGCGGACCGCGCTGGCACAGGAACAACTCAATCTCGAATCCATCCAGGGCAGTCTGCAAACGGCGCGCGGCAATCTCGCGGCTGCGATGGGGATTCCCGCGAACGTGTCGTACGATCTCGGGCCACTGTCCGGCGCTGTTCCCGTACGCGCGGTATCGGTGACGGTGGATAGTCTGATAGCCGACGCGCTTGCGCGCCGACCGGACCTCGCCGCTGCTCGTGCTCAGGCGGCAGCGGCATCGGCGGAGATCAGAGTTGCCAAATCCTCGGCGTTGCCGGCGCTCACATTTGGAAGTACAGCCGGCAGGACCTACGCCGATCCGAGCAAGTACGGGGGCGGGTCGTACGGAATTAGTCTCGGTGTGTCGGTGCCCATCTTCAGCGGGTTCTCGCAGCAGTACAACATCGTCGCTGCACGTGCGCGTGCCGACGCGGCAACGGCTCAGGCTGACATCCTGCGGCAGGAAGTTACGACGCAGGTCTTCACGTCATATTACGGACTCCAGACAGCTGGGCAGAGAGTGATAACCGCGGATGCGCTGCTGGCGAGCGCAGAGCAGTCCGAGCAGGTCGCGGCGGGACGATACCGTGAGGGAGTCGGGAGCATCATCGACCTTCTCACGGCACAGTCCGCCCTGGCCAACGCGCGCGCGCAGCAGGTTCAGTCGCGCTGGCAGTGGTACACAGCACTGGCACAACTCGCGCACGATGCCGGAGTGCTCGGCACACGTGGCGAAACGCCATTCCCTTTCGTGTCGAGCACCGACACGACTCCAACGTCGCAGACCGTCCAGCATCCATGAGTTATAGACAGCAGTCGTCGTTAACAATATTCGTATCGATCGTGCTCGCAGCGGGCTGCTCGAAAGCCCCGCCGGAGAAGCAGCCAAAGGTCCCGGTGATCGTTGCCACAGCGCGACGGACCGCCGTGCCCTACACACTGACAACCAACGGAGTGGTCGAGCCACTTCAGACCGCCGCCGTCGAGGCACAGGTAGGCGGAATCCTGACGCGTGTCGCGTTCAAGGAAGGTCAGGTAGTCAAGGCTGGCGACGTTCTCTTCCAGATCGATGCGCGCCCCTACGTCGCGGCCCTGGATCAGGCCCGGGGCCAGCTCGCCCGCGATCAGGCACAAGCTGCGAGCGCGGCACGCGACTCGGTGCGGTATTCGGCGCTGGTACAGAAGGATTATGTAACCCGTTCCCAGGCCGATCAGATCGTTGCAACTGCTGCTTCGGCCGCCGCGACCGTGGACGCGGATCGCGCCGCTGTCGAGCGTGCACAGGTCGACGTGTCGAACTGTACCATCCGCGCACCGATTTCGGGCCGCACCGGCGCGCTCCTGGTTCGTCAGGGAAACCTGGTAAAGGCCAACGCATCGACTCCGATGGTCGTGATAAATCAGATCGAACCGATCCTGGTACGATTCTCGGTGCCGCAGGGCGATCTGCCTGATATTCAGCGGTACTTCGGAGCTGGCAAGCCGCTGGCCGTCCAGGCGCTCGCGTCCGAAGGGCCGGGATCGACACTGGACGGCACGCTCGCGTTCGTGGATAACGCGGTCGACTCGACTACCGGTACCGTTTTGCTCAAGGCCAAGTTCGAGAACAGCAAGTCGACGCTGTGGCCAGGCCAGTTCGTGGACGTGACGCTCCGGCTGTACATCGACCCGAACGCGCTCACCGTTCCGTCTGCGGCGGTACTCACGGGCCAGAACGGATCGTACGTATTCACCGTGGATAACGCCGGCGACGCGCGCCAACAGCCGGTGCAGGTCGTCAGAACCGCTGACACTCTCTCCGTGATTGGAACCGGGCTCAACGACGGCGATCGTGTAATAACGGACGGCCAGTCACGTCTGGTCGCGGGGTCCAAGGTCGTCATACGACCGGCGAGCGCCGCCGGAGCAACCCCACGAATTGCTGATTCCGGCGCGGCCGGCGCAGCCAACCCATATGCGCCGTCGGGATCGCCGTCGACTGCTGGCCAACCCTCTGGAACTGCAGGACCAGGGAGCGGTAGCAGCAAACCGGGGCACCGACCATGACAGCATTATTCATTCGACGGCCGATCATGACGACTCTCGTCATGGTCTCCATTCTGTTCTTTGGCGTCGTTTCATACCAGCGACTTCCGGTAAGCGACCTTCCATCAGTCGACTTCCCGACGATCAGCGTGAATGCGAATCTCCCCGGTGCAAGTCCGGAGACGATGGCATCATCCGTCGCCACGCCCCTCGAAAAGCAGTTCTCCACGATCGCCGGCATCGACAACATGACGTCGACGAGCCAGCTCGGATCGACTTCGATCACGATTCAGTTCACACTGGATCGCGACATCGACGCCGCCGCGCAGGATGTGAACGCGGCGATCTCGCAAACGCTGCGCAGATTGCCGCTCGGCATTCTCCCCCCGTCATATCGAAAGGTGAATCCGGCCGATTCGCCCATCCTGTATCTCGCGCTCACGTCCAACACGATGCCACTATCGCAGCTCGACGAGTACGGCGAGACAGTGATGGCGCAGCAGATCTCGATGACGCCGGGCATTGCGCAGGTAGTCGTGTACGGCGCACAGAAGTACGCCGTTCGTGTCCAGCTGGACCCCACGTCGCTGGCCAATCGCGGTATCGGGATAGACGAGGTCGCCAGCGCGATCAATTCGCAGAACGTGAGCATGCCAACGGGCACGCTCTGGGGCCCCAATCGCGCCCTGACCGTCGAAACCAACGGCCAGCTTCAGAACGCCGCGCAGTTTCGTCAGATGGTCGTGGCATATCGCGACGGTGCCCCGGTACACCTGAGCGAACTGGGCCAGGTGTTGGACGACGTCGAAAACAACAAGACGGCAAGCTGGTACAACGGCGACCGCGCGGTAGTGCTTGCGGTGCAGCGCCAGCCGGGTACCAACACCGTCGCGGTCGCGCAGGGCGTGAAGGATCTGCTCGCATCGCTGCGCACGCAGATCCCGGCGAGCGTCAAGATAAGCGTCCTCTACGACCGCTCTGCGTCGATCGAGGCGTCGGTCAATGACGTGAAGTCCACACTCGTGCTCACGCTGTTCCTTGTGATCATGGTGATCTTCCTGTTCCTGAGAAACATCTCGGCGACTGTCATCCCGAGTCTCGCGCTCCCGATGTCGCTGGTGGGAACGTTCGCCGTGATGTACCTGCTCGGCTACTCGCTGGATAATCTGTCGCTGATGGCGCTCACTCTCGCCGTCGGATTCGTCGTCGACGACGCGATCGTCATGCTCGAGAACATCGTGCGACACATGGAGATGGGAAAGACTCCGCTGCAGGCGGCGTTCGACGGATCCGCCGAGATCGGCTTCACGATTCTGTCGATGACCCTGTCGCTCACGGCGGTGTTCATCCCTCTCCTGTTCATGGGCGGTATTGTGGGCCGCCTGTTCCACGAATTTGCGGTGACCATCGGCGCGGCGATTCTTGTCTCCGGCTTCGTGTCGCTCACGCTGACGCCGATGTTGTCGAGCCGGTTCCTCAAGCCACCGTCGCACGACCACGGGCGCATGTTCAACGCCACGGAGCGTGCATACGAGAAGCTCGCCGGCGGATACACCAACAGCCTCGGCTGGGTGATGCGCCACCGGTTTGCGGCGTTGATGTTCTCGCTCCTGATACTCGTCGCCACCGGAGTGTTGGCCAAGGTCGTTCAGACCGGCTTCATTCCAACTCAGGACACAGGTCAGATCTCCGCTACAACAGAGGCGGCACAGGGAACGTCGTTCGCGGATATGGTCACGCACCAGAAGCAGATTGCCGACATCGTCGCGAAGGATACGAACGTGGCCGCGTACATGTCTTCCGTCGGCTCCGGTGGTGGCAGCGGAAATCAGGGGCGCATTTTTCTCAGTCTCAAGCCGTTCGGCCAGCGGCTGAGTGCTGATGAGATCGTCAACGAGCTGCGCCCCAAGCTTACCGGCGTTCCCGGCATGAACGTGTTCATGCAGGTGCCCCCCGCCATTCAGATCGGTTCCCGCTCGTCGAAGAGTCTGTATCAGTACACGATGCAGGGTCCTGATATCGCGGCACTGGATGCGGCCGCGGAAAAAATGGAAGTGCGCATGCGTGGCCTTCCCGAGTTGCAGGATGTGACGAGCGATCTGCAGATTGCCAATCCGCAGGTGAACGTGAACATCGACCGCGATCATGCGTCCGCACTCGGAGTCACTGCTCAGGATATCGAAACTGCGCTGAACGACGCGTACGGTTCGCGCCAGGTCTCGAACATCTACACGCCGAACAACGAGTACTTCGTCATCATGGAGCTGCTCCCGCAGTTTCAGCAGGATATCAACGCGCTGCGCATGCTGTACGTCAAATCGTCGGCGACGCACACACTCGTTCCGTTGAGTACGGTCGCGACGCTGACGCAGACAGTCGGTCCGCTCGCAATAAACCACTCTGGCCAGCTGCCGTCCGTTACAATCTCGTTCAACACGCGCCCCGGTTCGGCGCTCGGCGAGGCCACCAGCGCGATTCAGGCGGCGGCCGCCACCACCGTTCCTCCCGGCATAACCACGAGTTTCTCCGGTACCGCACAGGCATTTCAGCAGAGTCAGCAGGGGCTCGTTGCACTTCTCATCCTGGCGATCTTCGTGATCTACATGGTGCTTGGAATTCTCTACGAGAGTTTCATTCACCCGCTGACGATTCTCACGGGGTTGCCGTTCGCCGCCTTCGGCGCGCTGCTGTCGCTGTACATCTTCCACATGCCGCTCGACGTGTACGGCTTTGTGGGACTCATTCTGCTCGTAGGCATTGTGAAGAAGAACGCGATCATGATGATCGACTTTGCGATCGAAGCAGAGCGCAACGAGCACAAGAGTCCGGCGGACGCGATCGTCGAGGCGGCGAGCGTAAGATTTCGCCCGATCATGATGACGTCGATGGCCGCCCTCATGGCGACGCTGCCGATCGCGCTCGGGACCGGAGCGGGCGCCGAGTCCAGACGTCCGCTTGGTATCGCGGTGGTCGGGGGTCTCGCGTTCTCTCAGCTCGTCACGCTGTACGTGACACCGGTGTTCTACACGTACTTCGACGAGCTTCCCGGCAGGATTCGCGACATGGCCCGCAGCGTAACATCCAGGATACGCGGAACACGCGGCGCTCTCGCGCCGCGGACGGCACGGCCGGAATAGTGATATAATCGTCTCTGGTGCGATGCACGGGCATCGCGCCGGTCACCTTTACACTGTCCTAACATGTCGCGAATCGTGCCGCTTCTGGGGGCCATCGTGTGCGCATCGGCCAGCGTCGCCGCGCAATCGTCTCCCGTGTCACACACGCTGATGCCGAGCCCTACGACAGTTGCCTGGGGCTATTATGACGCAGCGGCGAAGCCAGTGCTGCACATCAATTCCGGAGATCAGATCGTCGTTGGCACACTGATAACCTCGAGCCCCACGCGTCTCGAAGGGGCGGGTGTTAAGCCGGCTGACGTGGAGCAGTCTCTGCGCGACATTTACGCCAAGGTCACCGACAAGGGGCCAGGCGGACACATTCTCACCGGCCCCATATACGTGAACGGGGCGGACTCCGGTGACGTGCTGGAGGTGCGCATAAAGAAGATCGATCTGGCGATTCCGTATGCGTACAACGCGTTCGGCGGGAAGAGTGGCTTTCTGCCCGAGGATTTCGGCTACTCCAGAATGCGCATAATTCCGCTCGACAAGCAGAAAATGCTCGCGCACTTCGCTGACGGAATCGACATTCCACTGCGACCGTTCTTCGGCAGCATAGGTGACGCGCCGGATCCCGCACTCGGCCGGCTCAACAGCGCGCCGCCGGGAATGCACGCCGGCAACCTCGATAACAAGGAGCTTGTCGCCGGCACTACACTGTATATCCCGGTCCACACCGCCGGTGCGCTGCTCGAGATCGGCGACGGACATGCAGGCCAGGGAAATGGCGAGGTGGACATCACTGCGCTGGAAACCTCGCTCGTCGGAACATTTCACGTGATTGTCCGTAAGGACATGCACCTTACGTGGCCGCGCGCCGAGACTCCGACCCACTGGATCACCATGGGCACCGACAAGGATCTCGTTACTGCGACCAAGACGGCGATCCGTCAGGCCATCGACTTCCTTATGAGCCGCGGGCTCAGCAAGGACGACGCATACATGCTCGTGAGTGTCGCCTGCGACGTCGATATTACTCAGCTCGTCGACGGGAACGTCGGTGTCCACGTGATGATTCCCAAGTCGATCTTCACGAAGGAAACGGCCACCGCCAAGAGGTAGCGCGTCGGATGACGTGAGAGAGATTTCGTCATTCCCGCGAAAGCGGGAATGACGACGGGTCGCCGGGTCCCGCGGCGGAATGCATCCGCCTCCGCCGGCAATTCGTTTAAATTCCCTTGCCGTAAGTGGATTTCGGGCGGGTAGCTCAGTTGGTTAGAGCAGGAGCCTTTTAAGCTTCAGGTCGTGGGTTCGATTCCCACCCCGCTCATTGTGGTTGGGCCGCTCCCAGCCCGCGCTCGCGACTTCGTCCTTGCCACGGGACCGCGGCGCCCGTAACGTCATTCTTCCATGAACGACACTGGCGGCCTCGACTCAGATCTACCGCAGCTTCCCGACCCAGGCGTTTCCGCTGTCACAGAGCGGGTCGAACATGTGAACGAACTCGTCCGGCATCTCTGGAATGCCATTCACGGGCTCAATCACATGGCGCCGGATGACACGCGCGATGAAGTGTCCGCAGCCCGAATCATGGTCCGCGATCTCAAGCGAGAGATCATGGAAAGCATCGAGCGGCTCCCAGCCGACTACGCCCGCGTCTACAACTCCGCGGTCATAGCTGTCTATTCACTTCTGCGATAGCACAGCGCGCCGAAGCGGCCATTCGTGCCGCAACGTAATCGTTGGGTGATGGTTTGCAGTTTGTACTGGCGCCGCTGCGATCCCACACCTATCGTGGTGTCTGTCAGACCCACCATCAGGATCTCCTGCGGCGAGGCTACGATGGATACGAAAGATCTGCTTTCGTCGTGGATCTGTTGCCGGCACGGATACAGCCGCGCGTTCATAACGGGATGCGTACTGGCGCTCGCTTTCGCCAGCTCGACCGGAGCCCAGCAACCCCTCGCTGGCGCGCCGACGACAAGGCCTCCTGACCAGGCTATTCAGCGACCTTCGTCGGTTCGCGGTCTCGTTCGGGACTCCGCCGATACTCCCATTCCATTTGCGACGGTCGTCTGGGGCGAAGCGCGCCAGGTCATCACCACCACTGACTCGGGCGAATTCTCGCTTACCGACATACCGGCCGGCAAGACGCGATTCACTATTCGGCGTCTCGGATACGTTCCCGTCGATTTCGATCTGATCCTCAAGCCTGGAACGATCAAGCCCGTCGTCGTACATCTCTCGCCCACCCCTCCATCGCTCACGACCGTCGACGTCGAAGCGGCGCGCGCGATGGGAACTGACCCGTATCGTGACGACCGGTTTCGGGCGACTGGATTCTTCGATAGAAAGGCACATCTCTCCGGCTACTTCATTTCACCCGACGAGGTCGAGCGGCGCCGGCCCACCTCGGTAAGCGACCTCATGTATGGTGTTCCAGGTGTGACGTTGATCGGCCGGCCGCATACGTCATCTGCACGCTATGTCTCCTCGAGCGATCATTGCCGTCTGCAGGTGTACCTGGACGGCCATCCTGTGCCGGACGGAGATGACTTCGTCGCCGGAAGCGACATCAAGGCGGTCGAGGTTTACAGTAGCCTCCTTCGCGCATCGGACAGATTTCTTCCGTCGCCGCAGAAGGGTTATTGCGGCAGTATCGTCGTCTGGACCAAGTAGCAGCGTACGTGATGTGCACGTGATGTGCACGTGATGTGCACCTAACGCGTCGCGGCAATACGCCTACGCGCTTCCGGTGGATCGCGTCGCCGTGCTGCCGCCGCGCCGCTCGGGGCCGATGTATGTGCGAGAGGAAATGTCGGTTGAATGCCCGCCGGGTCGTGCAGCCACTTCGATGAACTTCACCGGCATTGAATCGGGATTCAGCTTGAGCAGCAGTGGCATCGCGACGTTGTAGACCGGAACGCCGCCGCTCGTCGCTCCCTCAGGCGTACCGTTGTGCGCGTGACCATGCAGTACAGCAGCCACGGGATAGCGCGCCAACGGCTCTTCCAGTCTGCCGCATCCCAGGAACGGAAATATCTCGGGTGACTCGCCCACCACCGTTGCACGGACGGGCGAATAGTGCATGATCGCCACACGCGGCTCGGTGCGAATGCGCGCGAGCGCGGTCTCCAGTTTCAGCGCTTCGTGTATCGCCTCGTTGACGAAGCTCTTGACCTCCGCCTCGCCCCACGCGCCGAGCGTTCCGCTCCCGAAACCGCCCGCGAATCCCTTTGTGCCCGCGAATCCGACGCCGAGTATCTCCACCGCTTCGCCGTCGAGCACATGGACTCCGGCATCGTTCAGAATGTCGTGCAGCTCAGTCTGCTTCCCGGATTCGTAATCGTGATTCCCGAGCACGGCGACCACCTGCGCGCCAATTCCAGCAAGCTCCTTTACCAGCACGCGTGCCTCTTCCGGCAACCCATAGTCCGTAAGGTCACCGCATATCGCGATGACATCTGCACGCTCGGCGGCCGCAGCAAAGATCGGCTGCAAGGCCCCCTGCGAAGTCCGGCTGCAGTGAATGTCACTCATCGCGGCGATTCGCACGCGGTCGGGAGAAATTGGCATCAGTGGCGAAATAGACATGGTTTCGAACGATTGTTCATGAACTGCGAGCCCCACACTTGCAGCAGGCGCCTCCTCACCGTTCAACATTCGTTCCCATATGACCTCGACTTCAGCCGCCTTCGTCGACCAGATGGTTCCAGACAGTCAAGCCTCATCCGGTGATTTCGAGCGCCGCGCTGGCATCCGCAAGCCATCGAGGCAGGACGTGGCATCGCCCGCTGCTCAGGCGTTCTACGCCCGTGTGATGCGCATCCTAGGCGGCGCCGGTCTGGAATTCCTGGTGGGCGGAACCCATGCCTTCATGCCGTACACCGGTATCGAGCGGTCGTCCAAGGACTTCGACATCTTCGTCCGGGGCGACGACATCGAACCCGTGCTGGCAGTGCTTGCCCGGTCGGGACTCCGCACCGATATGGCCTTTCCGCACTGGCTCGCGAAGGTCTTCCACCGGCGCTACTTCGTCGACATCATCTTCAATTCCGGGAACGCGGTGACTCCGGTCGATGAGCAATGGTTCACCCGCGCCCGCGCCGGCACGGTACTCGGCGTGCCGGTAAAGCTGGTTCCGGCGGAAGAGATGCTCTGGTCCAAGGCGTTCGTCATGGAGCGCGAGCGATACGATGGCGCCGACGTCGTCCACATTCTCCGGTCTCGCGCGGAGCGGCTGGATTGGGACCGGTTGCTCGACCGGTTCGGCGAGAGGTGGCGGGTGCTGCTATTCAATCTCGTCCTTTTCGGGTTCGTCTATCCAGCCGAGCGGGCGCGCATTCCAGCGCGGGTCATGCGAATTCTCATGGAGAGATTGCGGGACGAGTTGGACAGCGACGCGCCCACTGGCCGGCTCTGTCAGGGCACGCTGATCTCGCGGGAACAGTACCTTCCGGACACCACCGCGTGGGGTTATGCGGACGCGCGCCAGCTCCCGATCGGCAACATGACGGCAGAGCAGATAAGCGACTGGACCGCGGCTATCGGCCGGTAATATCGGCAATATCGACCTGCAACACGGTCGCGGGATTGCTGCACGGTAAGTAGTTTGGGCTCGAATGCCGATCCTTGCATATTGATGCCTTATCGTTTGCAGTCCCGCGCCGGTTACCTTGCTACAGATGAATTGGCTGATTAACGCCGCCGACAAAGCTGGTTGGCAGGCCGCCTCCAAGCCAGCGATTGTGGCAAGCACCACTCTGGAATCCGCATGGCGCGCCGTGGCCAACGCTTACGCAGTATCGGAGGCAGAGCTCGCCTCCCAGGTGGCAGCGCTGTTTCGCATCCAGCCTGCCGCACTCGACGCCGTCGAACCGCGCGCCGTCAAGCTCGTTCCCGAGAAGACCGCGCGGAAACATCATGTTCTGCCGCTTCGTGAGTCACAGAACGAGATAGTCGTCGCGACCAGCGATCCCACCGACTACAACGCGGAGCAGGCTGTGCAGTTCACGGCTGGCCGTCGCGTGGTGCTGGAGGTCGCTCCCTATCAGGCGCTGCTGGACGCAATCAATGCACACTATTCGCCCGAGCGGGCGATGGAGGGGTTGCTGCGCTCGATGGACGTCACGTTGAGTGACGTCAAGGTGGTCGAGACGGAAGTAGCCGATCAGGTCGCGGCGAGCGAGGCAGACGCCGCGCCGGTGATTCAGCTCACGAACATGGTTCTGCATGCGGCAATCGCATGCAATGCGAGCGACATCCATCTCGAGCCCGGTCGGCATCAGGGTGTGGTACGGTTCAGAGTCGACGGCGTCATGCGACAGTACATGCAGATGCCGTTGATTGCGCTCACGCGCGTCGTGTCGCGCATAAAGGTCCTCGCCAAGCTCGACATCGCCGACAGGCTGCGTCCGCAGGACGGCCGCACGCGCGTGTCGATCGCAGGCCGCACATTCGACCTGCGCATCTCGACGGTGCCGACGCGCGAGGCGGAGAAGGCTGTCGTTCGCATTCTGAATCCTGACGCGTCGCGCTCGCTCGAAGATCTCGGAATTGCGGATCACGAGCTGGCGCGGCTCAAGTATCTGCTGTCGTTCCGTGAAGGCGTGGTCATCGTCACCGGGCCGACGGGATCGGGAAAGACGACGACGCTCTACGGCGGAGTGCGCGAGCTCGCCGCGCAGGCGATCAACATCATGACCGTGGAAGATCCGGTCGAGTACGAGCTGCCGGGTGTCACGCAGATTCAGATCGACCCGAAGCGGGACGTCACGTTCGCATCGGCGTTGCGCGCAATTCTCCGCCAGGATCCCGACGTCGTATTCGTCGGCGAGATTCGCGATGCTGAGACGGCCAGCGTCGCGCTGCAGGCTGCCGCAACCGGCCACCTCGTGTTGTCCACGCTTCACACCAACGATGCAGTCGGAGCGATACAGCGCCTGATCGACCTCGGTCTCGATCGCGCCGCCCTGGCTCCCGCGCTGCGCGGCGTGGTGGGACAGAGACTGATTCGCCGTTTGTGCAGTGTCTGTTCAATCGAGCAGCCCGAGCAACGCGATGCCGGCACCGTGCGCCTGGAGCGTGCATTCGGAGTGCGCCAGGCGCGTCGCGCCGTTGGCTGCAAGGAATGCGGTGAGACGGGCTATCGCGGACGCATTCCACTCGACGAAGTGTTGGTGAGCAGTCCCGACTTTCAGGAAAAGCTGACGCGCAATGCGCCCGCGCTCGATCTGCAACGCGCGGCGGAGAAGGGCGGGATGCGTCCCATTCGCGAAGTGGCACTCGGCCACGTCGTCGTCGGTGATACGACACTCGACGAAGTGGAACGCGTGCTCGGAGAGGGCGAAGGCCCACCCGAGAGAGGCGATGAACGTCCGCGCATTCTCGTCGTCGATGACGATCCCGTCACGCGCGAGCTGGCCGTTGGAGTGTTGAAGGCGACCGGATTCACGGTCGAGCAGGCAACGGACGGACAGGCCGCGCTGGATCTGCTCGCGCACGATTCACGATTCGCGCTCGTCACGCTCGACCTGAGCATGCCACGCGTGACAGGCCTCGACGTGCTGAGAAAGATGCGCGCGTCGGCGGCGACGGCGGGCGTGCCGATCGTTGTGCTTACGAGCACCGATGGTGAGGAGATGGAAATCAACCTCATGAACGAAGGCGCCGACGATTACCTGCGCAAGCCCCTGGACCCGGCGCGGTTCATCGCACGCATTCGTGCTGTGTTGAGACGGGCGGCCAACTAGACAGCGCTTTCCTCAAGCTCCAGCTGCGTACTCCCCCGATTTACCGCCGCTCTTTCGTAGCAGCCGCACGCCGCCAATGACCATCGATCTGTCCACGCTCTTCGCCATGTCGTAGATCGTCGCGAGCGCGATCGATACCGCCACGATCGCTTCCATCTCCACGCCGGTCGTTCCGGTGCTCACTGCAGTTGCCTCGGCGCGAATTCCGGAAATCGAATCGTCGATCGACAGCACGACGTCGACGTGCGACAACGCGATCTGATGACACAACGGAATCAGCTCGGCGGTTCGTTTCGCCGCCATGATTCCGGCGATCCGCGCAACTCCCAGCACGTCGCCCTTGGCAACCATGTTGTCGCGAATCGCGGCGACGGCGACGGCCGACATCGTGATGTTGCCGGCAGCAGTTGCAGTGCGAAGCGTGTCGGTCTTTGCGCTGACATCCACCATGTGCGCTTCACCGGCTTGGTTCGTATGAGTCAGACGCGGGTTATCCGGACGTTGGGCGGGAATCAAGCGGGCACCCCCTGCAGCGCATCGAGCAACGCGGCGGCTGTCAGTTGTGGACTCACGTTTCCATCGGCGCGCGCCTGCGCTTCGGTCACGGCGATGGTTGCTTTCGCCGCCGCGTATGCGCCGGCGGTGTCACCACTCGACAGCGAAGACTCTGCGCGCTCGCGCAGAAGCACGTTGAGCTCGGCGAGCATGTCGCTGAACGCCCCGCGCGCCCCCGCCGTGCCCTGCGCAAGCGCCGCAGCATAACGCTCGGCGCCGCGCGACGACGACGCCTGCAGCAGCTTGAGCGCAGCCGCGCGTGCGCTCGAAAGCGCGACAGCCGACAGCAGATCGCCCGGTGCGCCACGTGCAAGCGCGACGCGCTCCGTATCGCCGCGCGGAAGATCCAGCGAATCAAGCATCGCCTTCACATTCGGATCCCGAATGAACGCCAGCACTTCTGCGTCGGTGAGCGGCGCGCAGCGAATGCTCACGACGCGCGAGCGAACCGTGGGGAGCAGTGCGCCGGGCTCGCTCGATGTCAACAGAATCGTCGTGTCCGCAGGCGGTTCCTCCAGCAGCTTGAGAAACGCGTTCGCTGCCTGATCGGATCCCTCCTGCGCAACCATGCGCTCCGCGTCGCCCACGATGAAGACCTTGCGACGACCCATCGACGGCGACATCGCGGCCTTGCCGACAATTGTGAGCGTGGTCGCAAGAAAGATCGCCTCGCTCCCGGAAGGCCGCGGATACAGTCCATGACTCGCGATGCGTTCACTGCTCGACTCTCCCAGATCCTCGATGACATCGTCGGATGTCGCCGAGGAGTCGGTGAGACGCGGGCGTGGGTACACCCAGAAGACGTCGGGATGGCGCAACTCCAGCACACTCCTGCACGCCAGGCAGGTTCCACATGGCTTGTCGGAATGCTCACAGACGAGTAGCTGTGCGAGCCAGAGCGCCAGGCGCTGCTTCCCAATGCCACGTTGTCCTTCGAACAGAATCGAGCCGGGAAGCGTAGCGGCGTCGATCATTCGCCGCAGTCGCCGGCGAATGTTTTCGTGGCCGGTTAGAGGTACGATCGGCATGTCGGAAATATGGCACGGTGTGTGACGGTGTAGAGCAGCATAGATTCCTTGAAGAACACGCAAATCGTGAGGCTATACAGATGTCATCAGGCAAACTGGACGGCCGCCGCGTCGCATTTCTGGCGACGAACGGCGTTGACGAGTCGGAATTGGCTGAGCCATGGGCCGCCGTAACCCAGGCGGGAGCGAAGGCGGAGCTGCTTTCTCTGCAGAACGGTGAGATTCAGTCGATCACCAAGGGGGAGAAGGGGCGCAAGTTCAAGGTGGACCGGCTCGTCGCTGATGCATCGGTGCGGGACTACGACGCGCTCGTTCTGCCCGGTGGTGTCAAGAACCCCGATACGCTCCGGATGAATCCGGCTGCGGTCGAGTTCGTGCGGTCCTTCATGGATGCCGACAAGCCGGTCGGTGCCATCTGTCATGGGCCATGGCTGCTAGTCGAGGCGGGCTGCGTGCGCGGCCGGACGCTCACATCATATCCCAGTCTTCGGACCGATATCACGAACGCCGGTGGTGACTGGGTCGATCGAACTGTGATTGCGGATCAGAAGCTCGTCACGAGCCGCAACCCCGGCGACCTGCCGGCGTTCGACGCGGCGCTGGTGGATACGATCGCGAGCGCGATTGACGAACGAACGCTCGATCGGGTGATAGAGCAGAGCTTTCCGGCGAGCGATCCGGCTCCAGGACCGTCAGCGCTGTAGGGCTCGTCATTCCCGCGAAAGCGGGAATCCATGTTATCGATCTCTGGCTACGACGACGGCAGGCGGATTCTCGGCAACAGATGGATTCCCGCTTTCGCGGGAATGACGGATTCCACAGCGAAACCACTAGTCGCCACCCACAATTCTAAATGTACTTTATCGGAAAAAGTACTTGACACCGTGACAGCCACCCCGCAAACTTCGACCCCATGACCAAGGTGCTGCCGATACGCGAGGATCCGGCCCCGGAGCCGCCAGCGTTGCACGCGCGCGCGATGGACAATCTCGCATTCATCAGGTCCACGATGGAGAACGCTGGTGCGTTCACCGCCGTTTCAGGATGGGGGATGGTCATCGTCGGATTCATGGCTGTCGCGGCTTCCTTCATAGCGTCTGCCCAACCATCGACGGCTCGCTGGCTGGATGTATGGCTCGCACTCGCGGCAGCCGGTATCGTGGTCCAGCTCTGGGCGATGCTGGCCAAGGCACGCGCCTCCGGCGTTCCACTTCTATCGGGTCCTGGTCGCAAGTTCGTGCTCGCCGTTTCTCCGCCGCTCCTCGCTGGTGCGGTTCTCACGATAGTCCTTCACCGCGCCGGGATGACCGCGATCCTGCCCGGCCTCTGGCTTCTTCTATATGGCGCTGCCGTTGCTGCGGGTGGCGCATTCTCCGTCGAGATCGTTCCGGTCATGGGGCTCTGCTTCCTTGCCGCGGGCGCGCTCGCTCTATTCACACCGCTCGCGTGGAACGACTGGATTCTCGCCATCGCGTTCGGAGGGTTTCACATTGCTTTCGGAATTCCAATCGCGCGGAGGTACGGTGGCTAAGGCAGGCCGCGCCAGACCCAAGGCGCACTCCCAGGCAGTGGCTCCGGCTTCCGCCGACCACGTCGCACCGACGCCGCTCGCGCCCATCAATGGACGCGCCGTAGACGCCGTGCCTGCCGCGCTCGATCGTCTTATTCATGAACGGTTGCGCCTCGGGATCGTCAGCGCCCTGGCCGTCAATGACGTCCTCAGCTTCAACGAGCTCAAGACGCTGATGCAGACCACCGACGGCAACCTGAGCGTACACGCCAGGAAGCTCGAGGATGCTCGTTACATCACCTGCACCAAGACATTCGAAGGACGCGTGCCGCATACGCAATACTCTCTTACCGCCACCGGAAGATCGGCGCTTGCTCGATACCTGGATCACATGGAAGCGCTGATTCGCGCAACGAGGGAACGCTAGCCAGTGCACTCACCCTCGAAGCCGGCATCAACCGGAACGACGTTACTCACTGGGTCGGACGGTCATCCCAGTGACAAGCTGCACGTGGCAATCATCATGGACGGAAACGGACGTTGGGCAACAGCCCGCGGCCGGCCGCGGACGTCTGGCCACGTAGTCGGAGCGCGGGTCGTGCGCACCATCGTCGAAAGCGCCGAGAATGCAGGCATCGGCGCGCTCACACTGTACGCATTTTCGGCTGATAACTGGAAGCGTCCCACGCGTGAGGTCAGCATGCTGATGCGGCTGTTCAGGCGCTATCTGCTTTCCGAGATGGATCGCTGCGTCCAGAACGGCGTTCGCATGCGGATCATCGGAAGACGCGACCGCATACCGGTCGAGCTGCGCCGGACGGCCGAAACGGCGGAAGAAACGACTCGGGGCGGGACCCGGCTCGACCTCCGCATCGCTCTGGATTACTCCGCGCGCGATGCAATGGTGATGGCCGCCGAGCGTGCTGGCGGGCGCGCACTCACGCGCGACAGCTTCGTGCGGTTGATGAACGAGGTTACGCACGCCGGTCCTGTCCGCGACGTCGACCTTCTGATCCGGACCGGTGGGGAGCAGCGACTCAGCGACTTTCTGCTCTGGGAATGCGCCTACGCCGAGCTCTATTTCACCGATCTCATGTGGCCGGAATTTTCGCCGGCGGACCTGCTCGCGGCTGTGCGCGAGTTCCACGCGCGCGACCGTAGGTACGGTGGCGTCCAGGAGTCTGTAGCGGCGGCAGGTTGATTCCCTAACAGAATCCTCATGGACGGGGCGGTGGCACGATCGCGTGTGAAGCGCTAAGATCACGTTCATGCTCCGACTTTCCCTCCGCCCGAACGTCGTGGCAGCCTACCTGTCCGCCCTCATGGTCTGCGTGATGGGTTGGCTGGCCTATCAGCGAGCGGACGGAGCCCAATCGGTGACCGCGCAGGCACGCAGCGCGCTGGCCGTAATGGACGCGGTGCGCGCGCTCGATGGTCGCATGCGCGACGCCAATCTGGCGGAACGCGATCTCGTAGTCACCGACGATCCACGTTACGCCGGCACTTACACTGCTGCATCGGACGGAACGGTGCGCGCGCTGTCCGCGTTGCGCGATGTTTCCGCGCCGTATCCGGCCGTGGCGGCGCGGCTCGATTCGCTCGGATATTTCGTCCGTCTCCGCCTGGCCGAGCTCGATGAAACCGTCCGACTTCGGCGCGATGCAGGTGCCAAGGCTGCGGCAGATGTCGTGCGCTCGCAGCGCAGCAACGAATCCGATCGCAAGATCGACGAGCTGCTGCGCTCCATCGCGACGACGGTGGATCGCAGCGCATCCGGGACTGCAGCGGGCCTGAGCGCGGAAGGGCAGCTCATACTTCTTCTTATCGCCGCCACCGCAGTGCTGGCGGTGCTGCTCGCCTTTTTCGTGAACATCATGCACGCGCGCAATGTTCGTGCACAGCGCCGCATGACCGAGGAACTCGAGAATCAATCGCTGCAGCTCCAGCTTCAGGCCAACGAGCTGACCGCTACGAATCGTGAGCTCGAGGCCGCGACGACCGAGATGCTGCGACAGACTGTCGAAGCCGAGCGGAGCGAGATGCGGCTCGCTGGAATTCTCGGCTCTGCAACGGACGCCGTCGTTTCGTTCGACGATGATGAGAGGGTCGTGTACTTCAACGCCGCCGCACGACGTCTGTTCGGCCTGGACGAGAATCTGATTCCCGGCGCGCGCATCCGTACGGCAATTGCGGAGCGCAGCTCGCTCGCGTTCGAAGAGCACATGCTCGCGGCGCGCCGCTCAGCGCACCTCGGCGAGGCAAGCCCCGAGGTGTGGGACACGCTGGTCGTTCGCCCGAACGAGGATGAGATTCCAGTCGAAGTGTCGATGGCCTATGCGCGCACTGGAAAACAGGGATTGTTCACGGCGGTGTTGCGCGACGTCTCGCGCCAGCGGCAATTCGAGGAAGAGTTCCGGCAGGCGCAGAAGATGGAAGCTGTTGGGCGGCTTGCCGGCGGAATCGCGCACGACTTCAACAATCTGCTGACGGTGATTGGCGCGTCGAGCGACTTCCTGTTGCACGATCTGCGCGATCAGTCCAGTTCACTGTCGGCCGACGTACGTGAGATCAAGGCCGCTACCAACCGCGCCGCGTCGCTCACGCGACAGCTGCTGGCCTTCAGTCGGCGACAGCTGGTGCAGCCGCAGATGCTCGATCTCAATGCGGTCGTGCGCGAGATGGAGACGATGCTGCGCCGATTGATCGGCGAGAACATGACGCTCTCGACCGAGTACAGCGAGGACATTGGATTGGTGAAGCTCGATCGCGGACAACTCGAGCAGATAATCGTGAACCTCGTGGTGAACGCGCGTGATGCGATGCCAGGGGGCGGGACGGTTCGCGTCTGCACCGGGACTGCTGTCGCCGATACGAATGGAATTCCGGGCGAGTGCGTCACGTTGTCCGTCGCCGATTCGGGAGTCGGGATGGATGAGCAGACGCGCGCTCGAATCTTCGAGCCGTTCTTCACCACCAAGGAGCAGGGCAAGGGAACCGGGCTCGGTCTCTCGACCGTGTACGGAATCGTCAAGGCATCGGGAGGCGACATCGAGGTGCAGAGCGTCCTCGAGGAAGGAACGGAGTTTCAGCTTCGCTTTCCATGTGTCGGTGACGAAATTGCCACGGCGTCGGTCGAAACCCTCGCTCCGGACGCGGGCCGCGGTTCGGAAACCGTCCTGGTGGTCGAGGATGAGGAGCCACTCCGGCGCCTCACGCGTCGTATTCTCGAGTCGCGGGGCTACACGGTGTTCGATGCCGCTGACGGCGAGGAGGCGATTCGCACGCTCGCGTCGGTGTCATCACACGTGGATCTCCTGCTGACGGACGTTGTGATGCCGGGAATGAGCGGGCGCGAACTGGTGGAGTGCCTGCTGCCGGTGTATCCGTGGCTTCGGGTGCTCTTCATGTCTGGCTACACGGAGGACATGATGCTGCAGCACAGGGTGGCGGAGCTCGGGATCACGGTCGTGGAGAAGCCGTTTACGCGCGACGATCTTGCGCGGGCCGTCAGAAATACCCTGGATCGGGCAGCGGAGACGATCGAGATAGCCTGAGCGGCGACTGCTCGCCCTCCTCGGGGAGGCAGCCCCGTAGTTTTGCACCCCGCCACAGCGAATGACGCCGGCAGGTCGTACTTTCCCCAGGATGGAACGACGCGCTGGCCGGCTGGCTGGTTCGCGCCGTCTCAAGACTATTCTCCCACCCGGCGGACTAATGCCTGTATCGCGATGGCTTCGGTTCCTCACTCTTGGTGCTGCCAGTGTTGCGGCACCGCTCTCTGCCCAGGCTCCAGTCGCACGGGCGTCATCGGCTTCCGCGCTCGACTCGGCGACGCTTGCGGGATTCAAGTGGCGAAACATCGGGCCGGCAAATGTCGACGGCCGCATTGCGAGTATCGCCGGCATCGGGTCTCCTTCGCGCACGTTCTACGTTGCGACCGCGGCGAGCGGCATCTGGAAGACCACCAACGCCGGGACCACATTCGAGCCGGTGTTCGAGCACGAGCCTGTGAGCTCCATGGGTGAGATCGCGATAGCTCCATCGGACACGAACGTCATCTACGCCGGCACGGGCGATGAAGACTCGCGGAATTCGATATCTCCTGGCGGCGGAATGTACAAGAGTACGGACGGCGGCCATAAGTGGGCGTTCATCGGACTCAAGGAAACACAGCAGATCGGACGCATCGTCGTGAGTCCGAAGGATGCCAATACCGTGTACGTCGCGGCGCTTGGCCACGCGTGGGGACCGAACAAGGAACGCGGCCTCTACAAGACCGTTGACGGCGGCACCACCTGGAAACTGATCAAGTTCATCAGCGACAAGGCTGGCTTTGTCGACGTGGCGATGGATCCGTCCGATCCGAACACGTTGTATGCGGCGAGTTGGGAGCGCGTGCGTGGTCCGTATTTTCTCACGAGCGGTGGCCCCGGCAGCGGACTCTGGAAGACAACCGATGCCGGCGCTACCTGGACCGAGATCAAGGGCGGTGGCTTTCCGGCAACGATGAAGGGACGCATCGGTCTCGCGATTGCGCCAAGCAATCCGAAGATCGTGTACGCGCTTGTGGAAGCCGATTCGTTGCCGAATCCAAAGAAGAGCACCAGCACCAAGGGGCGTCAGAAGTTGGAGAGCGGACTGTATCGCTCGGAGGACGCCGGCTCCACGTGGACGAAGATGAACGATCGCGATGTGCGGCCCTTTTACTATTCGCAGGTGCGCGTCGATCCCAAGGACCCGAATCGCGTCTACTGGTCGTCGACGCCTGTCAATTTCTCCGACGACGGCGGCAAGACTGTGCGCGATGCGACGATCGGAATTCACGTCGATCACCATGCGATGTGGATCGACCCGAATGACCCGGCGCATTTCATCGTTGGTGACGACGGTGGGATCTCCCAGACGTGGGATCGGGGCGGCAACTACGACTTCATCAGCACGCTGCCCATCGGTCAGTTCTACGCTGTCAGCTACGACATGGCAATCCCGTACCGGGTGTGTGGTGGATTGCAGGACAATGGCTCGTGGTGTGGGCCGAGCCGGCGCGCCCGCGGCAACATCACCAACGCCATGTGGTTTGTAGTCGGTGGTGGTGACGGCTTCTACACTGCGCAGGATCAGACAGACCCGAACACCATATATGCGGAGTCGCAGGGTGGTGCGGTCGGTCGCCTGAACTATGCAACCGGCGAGCGTTCGCAGATTCGCAAGCCGTCGTACCGCGAGCGCTATCAACAGTTAGAAGATTCGCTGGTCATCGCGCGCGGCGATACCACGCAGCCCGAAACGCCCGCCATGAAGAAGACCCTCGCAGAGATAAGGGCTCGCCAGAAAGCGGACTCGATTATCTCCGACATGCGCTTCAACTGGGAGTCTCCGTACATTCTGTCGTCGCACGCGCCGCAGACGATGTACATGGGCGGCAATCGGGTTATCAAGTCGCTCGATCGCGGTGACCACATGTTTCCCATCTCGCCGGATCTCTCGACTCAGGACACCGCCAAGATCAACGTCAGCATGCATACCACCGGCGGCATCACAGTTGATGCAACTGGCGCAGAGACGTATGGTACGGTGACCACGCTCGCGGAGTCGCCTATCCGTGCCGGATTGCTGTACGCCGGCACTGACGACGGCAACGTATGGCTCACTCGCGACGACGGTGCGAAGTGGGAAAATATCAGCACGCGCTTCACCGGGGTCCCGAAGGGAACCGAGGTCAGCCGAATCGAGCCGTCTGCGTTCGACTCCGCAACATTCTACGTTACGTTCGACAATCATGAGCGGAACGACTTCACTCCGTACGTGTTCGTGACGACTGATTTCGGCAAGACATTCCACTCCATCGCGAACGACATTCCGACCGACGCACCGAACTGGGTGCGCGTGATTCGGGAGGATCCTGTCAACCGCGACCTGCTGTTCCTGGGTACCGACGTCGCAGCGTACGTGTCGATGGATCGCGGCGCGCACTGGCAGCGTTTCATGACCGGCCTTCCGACGGTGCCGATTTACGATCTCAAGATTCAGCCGCGCGATCACGAGCTGATCGCCGGAACGTTCGGACGCAGCGTCTGGATCGTCGATATCGCGCCGCTCGAACAGATGAAGGATGCAGCTGCACGCGGAACGGGTACGCACTTCTTCACGCCGTCCACTGCATTCGAGTACGGTGAGTCGCCTGTCGAAGGTCAGGAGACTGGACAGAAGACCTTCCAGGGCACGAGCGCTCCTTACGGTGCGCAGTTCACGTATCGTCTCGCGCCGGGTGTGCGCGATTCGGTGAAGTTCACGGTTACCAATGCAGGCGGCGACACCGTTGCAGTCGTGAACGGACCGCGTGCCTCGGGTGCGTCGATAAGCCGTGCCTATTGGGATTTCCGTATGAAGACGAAGCCGGAGCCGCTCTCGCCATCGCAGCATCGCGATAGCGTGGCGTACATGCAGCGGGTCGACTTCGTTATCGACTCGATGACGAAGGCCGGCGGCAACGCTGCGGAGCTGACCCGCATCAAGGCACAGCTCTTGAGCGGTGGTGGTGGTTTTGGAGGCTTCGGGCGTGGTACTGCACCGAGCGAGCGGTTCGTCGCCCGTCCGGCGGAGTCGCCGGCTCCGCGGGCGCCAGGTGCCGCTGGTCGTCCTGGAGCGGCCGGTGCGCGTGCCGGTGGTCGTGGCGGCCCCGGTGGGCCGGGCGGGGAAGCGCCGATCGACCAGACGCTTCTCAGAGAGGTTTTCCAGCTCGTCAGGATCCCCGGGAGCAGCTATCCGTCCGGCCGCGGGTTCGGCGGTCGCTCGGCGCCGTTGGCTGGCACAGGCGACTACCTTGTGACGATGACGGTGGGAAGCGAGGTGCAGCGTCAGACGGTCCACGTCGAGCGCAGCCCGGGGCTGGACGACGACAGCTCGTCCGGTTTTGCGGGTGAGGAAGACGACGACGGCAACCCGTAACAGGCGCTGAAACGGATCTCCTGCCGGGCTGCGACGCTCGTCGCGGCCCGGCAGGAGGGGTCTTGGGAAAAAAGAATGAAATTGGGGCTTGCGTATTCTCCCGTACACGGTAAATTCATTAGTGCGACGCGTGCATTCGTGTACGACAAGTTCCCATGTAACTAGGAGCCTGGTATTGCAGGCTCCTTTTTGCTGTCCGGCGTTGCAGTCGGGTTAAAACCCGATCCGGGCTAGGATCCCCATCGTGAGGGCACTGATCACGAACACTACCTCATGGTCGTACGGCATACCCATTTCGACCAAAACTGCAAAAGGACAACGCATGCGTACGACCGGTACTGTTAAGTGGTTCAACGACGCGAAGGGCTTCGGCTTCATCACGCCTGAGAATGGTACGAAGGATTGCTTCGTTCATCATTCCGCGATTGGTGGATCCGGCTTCAAGACTCTCGCCGAAGGCGAGCGCGTCGAGTTCGAGATCGTGCAGGGCCAGAAGGGTCCCGCGGCCGAGAACGTAACGAAGATCGGCTAGTAGTCGAGCCACTTTTCGAAGAGAGGGCCAGATCGCGAAAGCGGTCTGGCCCTTTTTTGCGATCTCGTGATCGCCAGCAGCGAACTACCGGACGCCGTATCTTGGGAAACGCTCGCGCCGGCGCGAGGATTGCGCCGTCCTAACGAGATGCGTCGCTCTCTCGCACGGCGACCGGCGCGGAAGTAACCCGAACCACAAACCACGAACGGGGACGAATCGATGTCTATCCTGAAAATTGCTGCAGCGGGATTGTCAGTTGGGACGCTTGCCGCGTGCGCGTCCGCGGGTGCACCGCTCAGCGCAGCTCCGCCCGCCGCAAGTGCACATGCGGTCGTCATGAGTTCCGCGGGCGAGCGCATCGGAACCGCGACACTCACGCAGGATGCCGGCGGCACGGTGCACGTCCACATGAAAGTCGCAGGATTGCCCTCCGGACTGCATGGAGTACACATACATGCAGTTGGTTCGTGCGTCGCGCCGGCGTTCACCTCTGCCGGCGGTCATTTCAATCCGGAATCAAAACATCACGGGTTGAACAACCCTTCAGGACCGCATGCGGGCGATCTTCCGAACATGACCGTGGATGCGTCGGGCAACGCGGAGTACGATGCGAGGACGAGCCGCGTGTCGCTGACGCCGGGTGCGCACAGCCTGTTCGATGCCGACGGAAGCGCGCTGGTGATCCACGCAGCGGCGGATGACAACATGAGCGATCCGGCTGGAAATGCAGGTGCGCGCATAGCGTGCGGGGAGATCATGTCGGGGACCGCCTGACGATCTGCAACGGATTCGGGCGTGGCGGCCGGCCGGTCAAGGCGTAAGATTGTATACGATATCCCGTTCCGGCCGGCCCCATTTGCCCGACCTGTTACCCCCGCAACTCGAGACATGCGAAAGATCACTCTTCTCTGTGCAACCACCTTCATAATGGGCGTGGTTGCAGTCGTCCCGATTGTGCCGATTGCTGCTCAACAGGACACTCCGCGTGTGTTCACTCATGCCGACACGCTGCGCGGCAGCGACACGCCTGAGCGCGCATGGTGGGACGCGACGTTCTACGACCTGCACGTGAAGGTCGATCCATCCGACAGCACGATCAGCGGTTATAACGGCATCACGTACCGCATCGTCAAGCCTGCGCGCGAAATGCAGGTCGATCTTCAGGTCCCCATGGAAGTCGACAGTATGGTGCAGGATGGGCAGAAGGTCAGCTATCGGCGTGACGGGAACGCATTCTTCGTTTCGCTCGTAGCGCCGCAGCCTGTCGGCCATAGCAAGTCGATGACGGTGTTCTACCACGGACGGCCGCGCGTCGCGAAACGCGCTCCGTGGGATGGCGGTTTCGTATGGGCGCACGACAGTGCAGGCCACTCGTGGATCGCGACCGCCTGCGAGGGATTGGGCGCAAGCGTGTGGTGGCCCAACAAGGATCTCGAGGCCGACGAGCCCGACAGTCAGCGCATTGCCATAACGGTACCGGATTCGATCATCGACGTTTCCAACGGCCGCCTGCGGAAGACCACGCACAATGCCGATCACACGACGACGTACGACTGGTTCGTCGAGAATCCGATCAACAATTATGATGTCGAAGTCAACGCCGGCAAGTACGCTCACTTCAGCGATACGTACAAGGGCGAGGACGGTACTCTGACGCTCGACTTCTGGCCGCTCGCGTACAACGTCGACAAGGCCAGGAAACAGTTCCCGCAGGCGAAATCCATGCTCGCATGCTTCGAGCACTGGTTCGGTCCGTACCCGTGGTACAAGGACGGCTACAAACTCATCGAGGCTCCGCACCTCGGCATGGAGCATCAGAGCGGCGTCGCGTACGGCAACCACTACGAGAACGGGTATCTGGGCCGCGATCTCTCGAAGACTGGATGGGGACTCAAGTGGGACTTCATCATAGTGCACGAGAGCGCGCACGAGTGGTGGGGCAACAGCCTCACGGCGAAGGATCACGCGGACATGTGGATCCACGAGAGCTTCGCGAATTATTCCGAGAACCTTTACACTGAATGTCAGGACGGGAAGGCTGCGGGCGCTGCGTACGTGATCGGCACACGGAAGCTGATCAGGAACGACAAGCCGATCGTCGGACACTTCAACGTGAATGACGAAGGCTCGGGCGACATGTACTACAAGGGCGGCAACATGCTGCACACGATTCGTCAGATTGTCAACAACGACGCAAAGTGGCGCGGTATTTTGCGCGGCCTGCAGAAGACGTACCGGCACCAGATCGTAAGCGGAACTGAAGTGGAGAACTACATCAGCAAGCACGCAGGGATCGATCTCGGCAAGTTATTCCAGGAGTACCTCAACACGACGATGGTTCCGACCTTTGAATATCGCATCAACGGCTCCCAGCTGTCGTATCGCTGGTCCAACGTCGTTCCCGGATTCGCGATGCCGGTGAAGGTTTCGCTCACGGATCACGGCACCGCCTTCGTCTATCCGACGGAGACGTGGAAGACGGCCACGCTGTCGCTCAAGTCGCCCGATTCGTTCCATGTGGACGAGAACTTCTACGTCAATTCGCAGAACATGGACAAACCCGCGGAGAAGCCGGCATCGGTCGCTTCGCGGTAATGGGGTGGTGGTGCTCGGGTGCGCTGCATGGGGCTGAGAAATCTGTTCCTCAGCCCCATGCGTGGCGCGGAGCATGGTTGTCGAGGTGGTGCGGTCGCGCGACGACCTGTCTGTGCGAATACGAACCCGGTGGCAACCATGATAAATCCGCTGCAATGCCGTAAATTGCGCGCATGACGCTGCCGCCCAAATCAAGCCCGGCGCCGCATAACGGGGTGCTGGCAGAAAGCTCGCCGGACCCGATTCTCACGATCGACGAGACAAGCACCATCGTCTTCGCGAATGAGGCAGCGGAGCGCGCGTTCGGCTACAGCGTAGGGGAAATGGTCGGACAGTCGCTTCACATGCTGATCCCGGCGGATCTCCGCGAGCGACACGCCGCCGGCGTCGCGCATTACGTGAACACTGGTGTGCGACGGATTGCATGGCAGGGGTTACGAGTGCCGGTCCGCACCAAGTCCGGCACCGAGCTGCCGGTCGAGATCTCCTTCGGTGAATTCGAGTGGCAGGGTCAGAGGCTCTTCTCCGGCTTCCTGCGCGACATATCGCAGCAGGTGGAGAGTGAGCGTGTCATTGGTGCGGCCCACGCTCAGTTGCAGGAGCAGGCGAGCGAGCTCGAGCAGCAGGTGGAAGAAGCTCAGATGCTGACTGAGGAGCTCGAGCTGAGCAACGCCGAGGCGGAGCTGCGCGCGCAGCTTGCCGCGTCGTCCGCCGAGCGCGCGAAGCGGCTGCTTGCGCTCTCCACGGAGTTGAACAAGGCTGCCACCGCATCGGATGTGGCGGACCTGATACTCGACGCGGGGATGTCGGCGGTCGGCGCCGACGCGGGATCATTCGCGGTGATCTCGCACGACGACGGTGGCAGCGTGCAATTCGAAATAATTCGTACCCGTGGCTTCAGCGCAGAGATCTCGGAAGCCTACCGTCGTTTCGATCTGCAGCCAGGCCGGCCGCTTTCCGACGCGGTGCTTCGCGGCGATGTCGTTCTCGTACGCTCGCGTGATGATGCACGACGACGCTATCCGACTGTTGCTGATGTCGGCTACGAGGGGTTTGTTGGCGTACCGGTGTTCATCGGTGGCCTTGCGGTCGCGACCATCGCGTTCAGCTTCAGTGAGCCGCAGGACTTCGACGAGCCGACCGAGACGTTTCTCCGCACCGTGGGACAACAGTGTGCGCAGGCGCTCGAGCGGGCGCGTCTTTATGATGAGCGCGCCGTCCAGGCCGAACGCGGTGAATTTCTGGCGGAGGCGACCCGGCTGCTGTCATCTTCGCTCGACTACGAGGCAACCCTCGCATCACTGACAGAAGCAGCGGTTCCCATGCTCGCCGATTGGTGTGCGGTGGACATCGTGAGGGAACCAAGGTTGCGGGAATGGCCGCCGCGTCTCACTCGGCTCGCCGTCGCACACAAGGATCCGGCGAAGCGCGCACTCGGTCTCACGCTGGAGGAGCGGTTCCCGATCGATTGGGATTCGCCCGACGGTACACCCGCTGTGGTGCGCGATGGTGCAACGCAATTCATTCCATTTGTCACGGATGACATGCTTGGTCGCGCCGCTCGCAGCGCGGAGCATCTGACCGCGCTGCAGCATCTTCACTTCTCGTCGGTCATAATGGTACCGTTGCAGGCCCGTGGTCTCACACTCGGCGTCCTCACGCTCGTGATGGGAGAGTCGGGGCGCCACTATGCGACGGACGACGTGGCGCTCGCGAAGGATCTTGCGGCGCGCGCGGCGACCGCGATCGACAATGCGCGTCTGTTCCGTGAAGCGCAGACGGCGAGAGCGGTTGCGGAGGCGGCGACGGTTCGTGCGGCGTCGGCGAACAAGGCGAAGAGCAACTTTCTGGCGACGATGTCGCATGAGATCCGGACGCCGATCAACGCAGTCCTTGGCTACGCCGAGCTGCTCGCCCTGGAGCTGGCGGGCCCGCTGACCGACGAACAGCGCGCACAGCTGGCGCGAATTCGTGCAAGCACCGCACATCTTCTCACGCTTGTAAATGACGTGCTCGATCTCGCGAAGATCGAATCCGGCACGCTGCGAGTGGATATGGGAGAGGTTCTGGCATCGGATACGATGAACGCGGCGCTGTCGCTCGTGGCTCCTCAGGCGATTGCGAAGGGAGTGCGGATCAGCGAGCGCTGCACCGGTGCCTGCGACACCGACACACCGCGGTACGTAGGCGATCCGGACCGGGTGCGGCAGATACTGGTCAACCTGTTGGCCAACGCAGTCAAGTTCACCGACCCGGGCGGCGCCGTAACCGTCGATTGCAGGCTGGTCGACCATACGCCGCGCGGCCAATCGCTCACGCGCGGGCGGTCATTCGTCGGCTTCAGCATTCGCGATACGGGGATCGGCGTTCCGCGGGAACAGCTGGAGCACATTTTCGAGGCGTTCGTGCAGGGGGAGAGCGATCGTCGCAGCCCGTACACGCGCGAGCAGGCCGGCACGGGGCTGGGGCTCGCGATCAGCCAGCAACTGGCGCACAGGATGGATGGCGAGATAACGGTGGACAGCGAGCAAGGGGCAGGGTCGGTGTTCACGTTGCTGATGCCCGCCGCGGAGCCGCGGGGCGGGGGTCTGGAGTAGGATAGAAGGGCCGGTCGGGGTCCTCGGGAGCGCGGCCCGGACCTGGCGATTTGCGTGCTTGCCCTTTCCGTGCACGCGCCGGATATTATATCCGTGTCAGCGGATATTGTATCCATAATGTTACATCGCAGTCGCTCCGCCCCGTACCATTTCGAGCACGCGTCCTAGTCGATGCGTGTCCAGCAGGCCGTTCCACTACGGTGAACGGCGAAAGTCCCAACCCGACTTCCGCTCCGTCGCGCCGAGTTGACCGTCAGTGGAGTACCTGAAGGCTGGAAAGTGTGCACGCCCCTCTGCCCCCTCTGGAGGACCCAAATGAAGCGATTTGTTTGTTGTTGTGCCGCCTTTGCTGCCATAGCCGGGTCCGTACTGGCACTCCCTGCTGTGGCGCAGGCGCAAACGGCCGTGGTCTCAGGCCGAGTCACCGCTGAAACCGGTGAAGCAATTCCCGCGGCGACCGTCGCAATTCCGGCATTGAGTGTCGGAGCTGTCACCGATGATCAGGGACGCTATACCTTCGCAATTCCGGCGTCGCGGCTGACCAGTACTTCCGTCACCGTAATGGTGCGGAGAATCGGTTACCGCTCGCAGAGCATCGTCATCTCTCCTCACCTCGGCTCGACGACGACGGCCAATTTCACCCTCGCGGCCCTCATCAATCAGCTCGAGGGTGTCGTTACAACTGCCCTCGGCCAGCAGCGTGAAAAGAGTCAGCTCGGAACCGCGCAGCAGGAGATTTCGAGCAAGGAGCTCAACGCAACCCACTCGCAGAACTTCGTCGACCAGCTGGCAGGCAAGGTTTCAGGCATGGTCGTGACAAGCTCCGGCACACCGGGTGCTTCGACGAAGATCACCATCCGCGGTTCCAACTCGATCAACGGCGACAACAATCCACTATTCGTGGTGGATGGCATACCCGTTTCGAGCGACGATCGCGGCGGATCATTCAATGTCGGCTCGCTTTCGAACTCGGCCAGCTCCGGACTCGACCTGGGCAGCGTCATCAACGACATCAACCCCGAAGACATCGAGTCCGTTTCGGTGCTCAAGGGGCCGAACGCCGCCGCGCTATACGGCTCACGCGCAGCGAACGGCGTCATCGTAATCACAACCAAGCACGGCGCCAACTCCAACGCCAAGCTCCGGACGGCTCTTACCAGTACCTACACCTGGGACAGGCCTTCTACTTATATGGACTGGCAGAATCTCTACGGCCAGGGTTCCGGTGGTAACTTCGCATTCAAGGACGGCAAGGGCGGTGGTGTGAACGACGGTTACGATCAGAGCTACGGCCCGCGCATGAACGGGCAGCTGATCCCGCAGTTCGACAGCCCAGTCGATGCACAGGGCAATCGGATACCGACTCCGTTCATTCCCCACCCGGACAACGCGGATAGTTTCTTCCAGACCGGACACAGCTTCGCCAATACTTTCGCCGTGTCTGGCGGAACCGACAACGCGAACGGCCGCTTCTCCATCGGAAACAACGAGACGCAAGGGGTCATCCCGAACAACACGTTCCGCAATCTGTCCAGTTCTCTCGCTGGTAACTTCCGGCTCGGCAGCAAGTTCACGACTTCCGGAAATGTTCAGTACGTTCAGGGGACTGCCCACAATCGGCCTGGCCAAGGCTACAATACGAGCATTCTCGAGCAGTTCATCTGGTTCGGCCGTCAGGTGAACATGAACGAGCTCAAGGCGCAGCAGTACGACGCCAACGGCAACCTGTACAACTGGAACTACAACTTCCACAACAACCCGTACTGGCTGCAGTACGACAACCCGGAATACGACATCCGCAACCGCGTAATCGGAAGCGTGAGCGGAACGTACACGGTGAACGACTGGCTCTCCGCTACACTTCGCGGCGGTCAGGATTACTACAACTGGAAGATCAATCGCGATTTCGCGGCTGGCAACATCCAGTATTCCGATCCGAACTACGCCGGCGCGTTCTCGAACGCGACTCAGGACAACACCGAGAGCAACGTGGATCTGCTGCTCAACGTGAACAAGCAGCTGAGGACGCGTCTCGCATTTACCGGCCTGCTCGGTGGAACCCTGCGTCGCAACACGTTCGGATCCACGAACGTCTCGACGCCAGGCATCTCGGTACCCGGCATCTACAACGTCTCAAACGCCGCCATCACGCCGACGCTTCAGCAGTTCGATTCCGATCGGCGCGTGAACAGTGTTTACGAGTCTGGCGCGCTCACGTGGGACAACTGGTGGACTGTCGAGGCAACCGGCAGAACCGACTGGTCGTCGACACTCCCTCAGGGTCAGAACTCGTACTTCTACCCGGGCGTGAATACGTCGCTGGTTCTCACCAACGCTCTTCCGCAGTTGAAGTCCAAGGTGCTCACATACGCCAAGCTGCGCGGCGCATTCGCGCGTGTCGGCAGCGACGCTACGCCATACCAGTTGGCGACGGTGTTCAACGGCTCTTCGACCAAGTTTGGATCGCTGCCGAAATTCTCGCTCTCCGACAATCTCGCCAACGCGAATCTCAAGCCGGAGCAGACGACGAGCTCCGAAGTCGGCGCAGAGCTCGCTTTCCTGGACAGCCGAGTCACGGTCGACGCGAGCTACTACGACAAGGAAACGAAGAATCAGATCCTCAACCTCGTGATTCCGCCCACGTCCGGTTACCTGACACAGGCAATCAACGCGGGTCAGATCTCCAACAAGGGATTCGAGGCCACGCTCGGTATAACGCCGCTGCGTTCCGACAACGGACTGAACTGGACGACCACGTTCAACTATGCCAGCAACAAGAGCAAGGTCGTCGCACTGACGCCTGGTCTCACTACCGTCGTGCTCGGCACTCAGCGTAGCGCATCGGTGGTGGCCACCGCTGGTCAGCCGTATGGCCAGCTCACCGGCTACACGTTCCTTCGCGACTCCAGCGGCAATCTGCTCACACAGAAGGGGCTTCCGATCCGCGGGCCGGCGGCTGTACTCGGCAACGTGAATCCACGGTGGGTCGGTGGCTGGAACAACGAATTCAAGTTCAAGCGCTTCACCGGAAGCTTTCTGTTCGACTTCCACGTGGGCGGTCAGTTCTTCAGCAATACCAACATGATGTGCGATCAGAGCGGAATGTGCGCGAACACGCTGAAGGGACGCGAGGTTGACTGGAACAATCCCGGCATCGTGGTCAAGGGGATCGACAAGGCGTCAGGCAAGCCGAACACGGTCAACGTCACGTCGGAGCAGTACTTCCAATCGCTGTGGCTGTTCAATCAGGCGTACACGTACACCGATACGTACGTCAAGCTGCGCGAGGTACGAGTTGGCTATGACCTGCCAACCACTCTTGCGAACCGATTCAGCGCTCAAACGATCAACGTCGCACTCGTAGGACGGAATCTCTGGACGCAAACGAACGTGCCGAACATCGACCCTGAGTTCACGTACAACACTGGAAATGCACAGGGGCTTGAATTTGCTCCAATGCCGACGACGCGCAGCATCGGCATCACGTTCCAGGTCACCCCATAATTCGCCACCGCATACCGAGGAGGAATCAATGAACAAGACTTGGCTACGCGGCCTCACACACGGCCTTACCGGGCTCACGGTGATTGCCGGAGCGGTGGCGTGTAACACCGAAAACATCACGACCGCCAACCGGAATCCAAACAGTCCGACTTCCGCACCGGCAGGCGCGCTCTTCACGAGCGCGACTTCGGCCGCAGTCGGGCGCTGGGTGGGTTTCGGAGGCCCCGCGATCATCATTCAACAGATCGCCAACACGACTTATCCGACGGCAGACTCGTACATCAGTCTTCAGGCCGACGGTACGACAGGCACATTCAACGGGCCTTACAACAATGACCTGCAGGATCTGCGGCAGGTAATCTCGAAAGGGAAGGCCGCGTCCGCACCGGGCATTTTCGGTCCGGCGATGGTCTTGCAGACGTGGGATTTCAGCTACCTGACGGATTACTTCGGTGATGTCCCGTACTCGGACGCGCTCAAGGCAGATTCAGGCGTGGTCGCTCCGAAGTACGATGCGCAGAAGGACATCTACGCTGGTTTCTTCGCCACGCTCAAGGCAGCTTCTGATGCAATGGGCGGCGCAACAGCTGGCTCGGCAGGTCTTGGAACTGCCGATCCCATATACGGAGGCGATCTCGCGCAGTGGCGGAAGTTCGCCAATTCGCTCCGTGCCCGTTATGCGATGCGTCTCGTAAACGTCGATCCGACGACCGCCGACGCGGAGCTCAAGGCAGCCTTCACCGACGCGGGCGGCGTGTTCACGTCCAACGCTGACAACGCCAAGCTCGCGTGGCCTGGCGACGGTGTGTCGGACAATCCGTTCGCGGATGTGCTCAAGACGCGCGACGACGCACGTCTTGCACGCACGATGACGGCGCTCATGGCGAACGATCCGCGTATCAAGGTCTATGGCCAGCCAGTCGTCGACAGCTCGGCGTATCCCAACGGATACGGCGGAATGCCGGCGGCGCTCCTGCAGGACTCTGCCAACGTTTGGTACCGAAAGGCGTCGCGTCCCGGTCTTGTGTTCTATCCGGGCGTCACATCCTACGGCACCTTCGGTACTTCTGCCGGACTCTCGTTTCCATCCAAGCTCATGACGTACGCCGAGTTGATGTTCATCCGCGCCGAGGCGGCGGAGCGCGGCATCGGCGGTGTCCCGCATGGCGAGGCGGCCGCGGATTACTATGCTGCAATTCAGGCGTCGATGGCGCAGTGGGGAGTTACGGACGCTACAGCGATCGCCGCGTTCATGGCTCAGCCGAGTATCGTGTATCAGGGCGGCACGGCGGGGCTCAAGCAGATCGCAACACAGAAATACATCGCGCTGTTCGGCGATGACGGCCAGGCATGGGCAGAGTGGCGCCGCACCTGTACACCGGTCATCGTTCCAGGGCCGAGCACGATAGTTCCGTACATTCCGCGTCGTTACTACTACTCGACCACTGAAGCGTCGGTCAACGCGACGAACCTCAACGCTGCGATCGCGCGACAGGGTCCGGACAACTTCGGTACACGCGTGTACTGGGATACCAAGCCCACGGCAGCTCCAACCTGCCAGTAGGCTCGTAGCAAAGGCGGGAAGATAAAGCGGGAGCCCATCACCGTACCTGTGTGATGGGCTCCCGCTTTTTCGTGCGTGTATTCGCACGCCACGCGATGGATGTGCGCGCGACTGCGATCGGGTCATGGCGTACGAATGGCCAGAGGAGAGTGGATCGAGGGCGTAAAGAAGCCGGTGTGGCGGTCGCCACACCGGCTTCGTCGTGAACGGAACCCTCCGTGTTATCTGCCGGCTCGAGCCACCGCATCGTGCGCGACTCCGCACGACGGAGCGCTCGGCACTTCGCCGAGTGGAAGTGGCGTGAGCTGAGCGTGCTCCAGTACGGTATTCAGTTGCGGTATCGTCGTTGTGCGTAGCCTGTGGAGCTCTGTCAGAGCGGCGTCGATCTGTCGACAGTTCGCCTGGACTGCGCCCAGGTTGCTCTCGGTTGGCAGGAGATCGCCGAAGTCGGCATCTTCGAGGTGCCTCGTCAGGTCGCGATTGGCGAAACCGAACTCGCCGTCCGCAAGCTGTGACAGTTGTCTGGACAATGATCCGATCGCTGCAGTGACCTCGGATGCATTCGGCTTGCCGGCAATCCTTGCTTCGTTGGCGGCGAGCGCATTGCGCATCCGGTCGACGACGTAGTAACCGTCGTAGCTGGTCGCCATCCCGGCAGTAATCACTTTCTCCGACTCGAATTGCGCCGCGAGCTGTTCCTGAGTGACGGGTACGCGCGGATCGTTCCTGAGCGTGAAGCTCTGCTTGTACGTGTGACCGTCGACTGTCAGCTCGACAGTGTACTTGCCCGGGATGGCCATGATTCCCGGCGGTTGAACGCGCGGCGTATTTCCCCGTACGGCGTGCCACGTGAGCGTGTACTCGGTGTACGTGAGCATGTTGCCGGAATAGCCGTACGGCAGCGTCCTGGGGTCCGGATAGCGCAGGTCCCAGAGCACGCGATGCAGGCCCGCCGTAGTGGGCAGTCCCTCTGGCGGCGAGAACCAGTACGTGGGAACGTTCGGCATGAGACTGGGCGGCGGTGCCGTGTTCGTGTACTGCCGAACCAGGTTTCCGGCCTCGTCGCGAATGGAGATGCTTATCGGTCCGGACGCGGCTGAGGCGAGGTGGTAGTAGATCATCGCACCTTCCGGCGCGTTCTCGCCCGCCGGAACTTCGGGCGGCCTTGGCGTATCCTGGTCGTTGTCCCAGCGGACGCGGTAGGTCGTCTCCGGAGCGTACAGATACGGCGCATTGCCAGCAGCGATTGCCTGTTCTGCATCGCGGAGAGGCGTGACGTCGTCCATCACCCAGAGGCCGCGGCCATACGTCGATATCGCTATGTCGTTGTCGTGAATCGCGATGTCGCTTACAACGGTGTGGGGAAGGTTGATCTGAAGCGATTGCCAGTGATTTCCGCTGTCGAATGAAACCCACGCACCGGTGACCGTACCAGCATATAGCAAGTTCGGCTTGACCGGATCTTCGCGCACCACGCGAACGAGACCTTCGTCTGGCAGGCCGTTCACGATCTTCGTCCAGCTCCTGCCGTAATCGGTGGTGCGATAGATGTACGGATGCACGTCGCCCGGCGCGCCAACCGCAGCGTACGCAGTCCCATCATTGCTGTGCGAAGCGTCGATGATGTTGATGCCCGCGCGCGCGGGAAGGCCGGCCGGCGTGACGTTGGTCCAGCTCTTTCCACCATCGCGAGTGAGCTGGATGACGCCGTTGTTTGTGCCGGCCCATATCTCGCCTTTCGTCAGAGTCGATACGGACAGCGTCTGAATGAAGGCATCATACCGTCGGAAGCGCGGCGCGGTTGAGCTCGTGTCCAGTGGCGCGCCCGGAGCGGTGAGATCGGGGCTGATCTTGTGAAAATGCCGAGCGCTGTCGTCGGATTCCATCACATACTGCGCGGCGAGATACATGACGCGGGGGTCCTGCGGCAGGAATACTGTTGGTGGCAGACCACCGAAACGATCCTCCGGCGTCGGCGTGTAAAGCACCGCCACCTGGCCCGTCGTCCGATCGTACCTGCGGAGGGTGTGATACCATCCCTGCGTGAATATCCAGCGGGGATTGAGAGGATCCGGCGCGATCGCGCCGCGCTCGAAACCACCGACAGCGTACCAGTCGTTCTCACGGATCCGGCCGTAATCGCTCCGGCTCAGGACACATGCAGTTCCGCTGTCCTGTTGTGATCCACACACCCTGTATGGAAAGCCTCCATCGATTGCGACGTTGTAAAACTGCCCGTTGGGCATGATGTACCAGGGTGTCCATGTCACGCCGTTGTCGACACTTATGGTTGGCCCCTGATCGGCTCCCATCAACATCCGGCGCGGATTGGACGGATCGATCCAGAGATCCCGATTGTCGTCTCCGCCGGGCGCGCCCTTGTATGAATTGAAAGTGTGTGCGCCGTCCAGAGAGCGATACATCGAGGTCCCCATGAGATAAACGACGTCAGGATTCTTGGGATCGACGTAGATCCTGCCGCCGGCACTTCCCAGTTCCTTGGTGCCGAGCGTCCAAGAGTTGCCGCCGTCGTCGGAGCGGTAGACTCCACCGGCATCGCGGCCGGCGCCCTGCGCTTCGGCGTAGACGCGCCTGCCATGCGTTCCGGACGCAACTGCCATCTCATAGCTCGGGATCCGCTCTGGAAGCCCCTTGCCGCCTACCGGAGTCCACGTGACTCCCTGGTCCACCGACTTGTACATCCCATTTCCGAGCGGGGCGAGCGCCGAGAGCTCGGCGGGTGAAACGCCGGTCATCCCGCGCTGAAGCGACGCATAGATGATCCGTGGATCGGAAGCGTCGAAGGTCATGTTCTTGACGCCGGTGTAGGGGTCCTTGTACAGCACGCGTTTCCATGTCGCGCCGCCATCCGAAGTGCGGTAAACGCCACGCGCGTCGTTGGCGGGGCCACCCGAAGCGGGTGCTCCGATTGCGCCCACCAGAACTATGTTGGGGTTTTTGGGATCGACGATTATCGCGTTTATGTAGCGCGTTTTTTCCAGGCCGATATTGCGCCAGGTCTTTCCGCCGTCGGTCGTCTTGTAAACGCCGTTGCCGGGTGAGAATGACCAGCCGGAGGGATCACCGGTGCCGACATAGACCGTGTTGGGACTCGACGGTGCGGCTGCTACCGCTCCGATCGAAGCGACGTGAGCGTCGTCGAACACGGGATACCAAACGGTGCCGGCACTGGTCGTTTTCCAAACGCCGCCCTCGGGTGTCCCGACATAGTAGGTCGTGGGGTCGCCAGGTATTCCCGTCACCGACGAAATGTTGCCAGCGCGGTACGGACCAATGGATCTCCATTTGAGACCGGCGAGGTAATCGGGAGCAACCTTCTGTGCCAGGGACGGCACCGGGACTGCCGCAAGCGAGAGCGCCGCCAGCGCGGCAACGATCGGTTTGAACTCCATGCCCATCCTCCCGGCGCGGTGGCGCCGAACGTATTGAAAACGCGACATCACGAGGTACGGCGAGTTCGTTTGTGGATCGCCCGGGGGGTGTCCGGCAGGGGGCCTGCCGCAACGTACCCTTCCGGGCCGCCGTATTTAACCGTATTGTATACTGTATCCGAGAATTGGTAAGAGGCGACATTCGCGAATTCGTCTCCAGAGCCGTTGAACGCTGATCCAACCCCAGGCCCGATGACTGTGAAACTGGCATTTGTGGGAATGCTCGCGCTCGCGACAGCATGTTCGCCCGCGAGCGAGACGCGAGCTACGCAACGCACCAACTATGCGGATCTCGTAGCGCTGTTCCATGACTGGCGCACGTTCGAGCAGCCAAAGATCGTCGACGGCGCGCCAGATTATTCCGTGGCGGCGATGACCGCGCAGCACACCGAGCTCGCACGGTACCAGCGTCGTCTCGCTGCCATGGATACCACTGGCTGGACCACTCCACAGCAGGTGGATTACAACATCGTGCGCGCGGAGATGAACGGGCTGGACTTCAGTCACCGCGTGCTGAGGCCCTGGGCGAGAAACCCATCGTTCTACGTTTATTACTTCCCTTCACGAAGCGATCAGCCGGCGCGCGAAGGCACCGTAGTGTCAGGCGCGATCGAGATGTGGATGTACACGTTCCCCTTGTCGCCAGCGAGCGCGGACAGCCTTGCAGTGCGGCTGCGGACGATTCCGAAGCTGCTCAAGGCAGCCCGGGTCAATCTCGACGGCAACGCCAAGGATCTGTGGAATTACGGCATCGCCGACATCAAGGCGCAGAGTAGCGCGCTCGCGGCATTGTCTGCAAGGGTCGCGACGACCAACCCCGGCGTCGCCTCCGCGGCGCAACAGGCTCGCACAGCAACCGACGAATTTGCCGCGTGGCTGGAGCAGCAGGCGCCATCCAAGACGGGTCCGTCCGGAGTGGGAGTCGACAATTACAACTGGTACCTGAAGAACGTCCAGCTCGTGCCGTACACGTGGGCCGAGGAAGAAGTACTGATGCGTCGAGAGCTGTCGCGTTCGCGTGCCTCGCTCAAGCTCGAGGAAGACAGGAACCGCAAGCTCCCGCCCCTTGTTCCCATCTCGGACTCGGCGACCTACGTCCATCGCTTCAACGCCGCCGTGACGGAGTACATGAACTTCCTGCGTGATCATGACGTCCTTACGGTCCAGCCGTACATGGACCCGGCGCTGCGCGCGAGAATCGGTCGTTATCGTCCGGCGGACAGGCCGCGCGAGTTCTTCGACGAGGTTTCGTACCGCGATCCGATGATCATGCTCACGCACGACTTCCACTGGTTCGATCTCGCGAGAATGGCGGCCCAGCCGCATCCGGATCCAATAAGACGCGACGCGTTGCTCTACAACACCTTTGTCACACGCACCGAAGGGTTTGCCACCGCGTTCGAAGAGATGATGATGCGGGAAGGTTTCGTGGACACGCATCCGCGGTCGAACGAGCTCATCTACGTGCTGGTGGCCGAACGCGCGGCACGCGCACTGGGCGATCTGCACCTGCAGAGCAACGAGTTCACAATGGATCAGGCCAAGAAGTTCGCATCCGAGTGGACGCCGCGGGGTTGGCTGCGAGTGGATGGTGAGACGGTCACCGGTGAACAGCACCTGTATCTGCAGCAACCGGCGTATGGTACGAGTTACATCATGGGGAAGATCCAGTTCGACGAGCTGCTCGATGAACGCGCGAAACAGCTTGGCGATGCCTACTCGACCAAACGCTTCATGGACGAGTTCATCGATGCCGGATTGATACCGATGTCGCTGATCCGCTGGGAGCTTACCGGCAACGCCGATCAGATCAGGGCAATGACACGGCCCGACTCGGCGCGGTCGCATTAGCGCACCGGGCCGTCTGGCAGCAACGCAATATCCCCACAGAATGGAGATTCGCATGAAATCTGGGACGCATGCATTCGAGCGTATGCGGAAGGTGTGCAGCAACCTGGCAGTCGCAACACTCGGGTTGCTCTGCCTGTCGTCGAGCTTGCAGGCACAGCCGGTGATCGGCCGCATCTTTCCCGCGAGTGAGTTTGCCGCGCGCCGCGCCGCTGTCATGAAGTCGATCGGCGACGGCGTCGCGATCATTCAGGGCACCACGGAGCGGCCCGGCGAGCAGCCCTTGCGTCAGAACAACGAATTCTATTATCTGACCGGCGTCATCGAGCCTCGTGCGATCCTCATGATCGACGGACGCACTAGAAAGTCGACGCTGTTCCTGAGTCCGACCAGCGAAAAGCGCGAGCTCTCCATGTTCGGGCCTTCGCTCATACCAGGCGATTCCGCAGAGAAGGATACCGGCATCGAGTCCGTCGTGGAGCGGGACAAGTTCGGGCCCGCGCTCATCGCGGCCGGCACTGCAGGACGACAGATCTTCACGCCGTTCCGTGCGGAAGTGCTTGGAAGTGCATCGGCCGCCGATCCGGTCGCGCTGGCTCGCGCAACCAAGGCCGATCCGTGGGACGGCCGCGATTCGCGCGAGGAAGCATTCCAGCAGAAGATGAAGGCTGCAGCACCCGCGATCGAGATCAGGAACCTGGATCCGATCATCGACACTCTCCGCGCGATCAAGAGTCCACGCGAGATCGAGATCATTCGCGAGGCCACCAATATCGCCGGCCTCGGCATCATGGAAGCCATGCGTGACGCGAAACCCGGAATGCACGAGTACGAGCTACAGGCGGATGCGGAGTTCGTGTTCAAGAAGCACGGTTCGTATGGTCCGGCCTACTTCGCACTGATAGCGACGGGAAAGAACACGTACTACACGCACTACCACAAGGATACCGCGATATTGCAGGATGGCGATCTGGTGCAGTTCGACTACGCGCCCGACTACAACTACTACACGTCGGACGTCACGCGGATCTTCCCCGCAAACGGCAAATTCACTGCCCGGCAAAAGGAGATGTACACCATCTACCTCCGGCTGTATCAGGCGCTGATGACGTCCATCAAGCCCTACGTGTCCGCCAACGACATTGCGCAGGAAGCAGTCGGGAAGATGGAAAAGATCGTTGCCAACTACAAGTTCAGCGACAGCAAGATCAAGGATGCGGCAAATTCGTTCATCGATCTCTACCGCGGGAAGACGGTACGCGCCCTCGGTCATACTGTCGGAATGTCGGTTCACGACACGCCCTATGCTGGCGCGACTCTTCAACCGGGCGAGATCTTCACCATCGAGCCGGAGATGCGGATTCCCGACGAACATCTCGGATTCCGGCTTGAAGACATGCTGCTGATCACGAAGACGGGATATGTGAACATGTCCGGATTCGTGCCCGTCGAAGTTGCCGACATCGAGAAGCTGATGGCGCAGCGCGGCCTGAGCGACGCCGCGCTCAAGCTTCCAGCGGCAAAGTAGAACGGCAGGATCGGAGAGTCCGGTACATTCATGAACTCACTTCAAATATCGAGCAAGCCTTGACGCTCATCAAAAACATTTCGAATCGAATCGCCATTTCGGTCGTGACGGCTGGACTGCTGGGTGCGGTCGTTGCAACCACAGTCGTGCGGCGTCAGAAGCCGGACGCGCCGGCCACCCCTGACACGCATGCAACGGTACATCGCGCTGTGGCGCACGACGTCTCCGGTGTATTGAGCGCCGAGAACTACCGGCCGTCGGAACTGGAAGCCAGCGGTGGTCCGGATGACATTCCGCGCAACGCGTTGGCGCCTGACCCGGACGGTGTGCGTGAGATGGCAGACACAACGATAGTGGTGGCGCCGATAGTGATTCCGAAAGGTGGTGAGAAGGTGGAGCAGCATCGCCAGGGATCGCGATCGGCGCCCGTGCTCTTCGCAAGTTTCGGGGGCCTCGGCGCCGACTTCGTTGGGCCGCAGGGAAATGCCGTGATGCGGAGTCCCGCCGACAACAGTCTCGCAGTTGGACGCGATTACATCGTTCAGCTCGTCAACTCGCGGATGGCGATCTATACCAAGAAGGGCGCACTGTTCGACACGACAGGCAAGGTGCTGTACGGCCCGGTGGAGACGAACAACATCTTCAAGGGATTTGGTGGTGCGTGCGAGTCGCACAATAACGGCGATGCTGTCGTACGCTACGATCAGCTCGCAGATCGCTGGCTGGTAGTTATGCCGATCTTCACCCGGTTGCCGCGCCGCCCGGTGGAACCGGCGGCTCCCAAGGCGGGAGAACCGGCGAATCTGAGCCAGAAGGGTCAGCCAGGACAGCCTGGCAAGGCTGTCGAGCTCTATCAGCCTCCGAAGGCACACCCGACTCAACTTCCTGCGGAAGGTCCGCAGGGACGTCGTCCAGGCACGCGGCCGCCGGCGGACAGCGGCGGCTATGCAATGTGTTACGCCGTGAGCACCACGTCGAGTCCGTTCGGTCCCTACTATCGATACGAATTCGCGCGTCCGCTCTTTCCAGATTATCCGCGTCCTGCGATCTGGCCGGACGGATATTACGTGCCCACGAGCACCGGGGACGCCGTAATCCAGAAGCACGCCTGTGTCGCCGACCGGGTCCGGATGTTGAAGGGCGAGGATGCAACCGAACAGTGCATGATCGTGGATGACGTGAGCTTCCTCAACAACGCAGACGTGGATGGAACGCAACTTCCGCCGGCTGGCGCGCCGAATATCGTGATGGCCACCGGTGGAACTCAACTCAGAAAGATCTTCGAGGACGACGGGATTTACGTCTGGAAGTATCACGTCGACTGGAATGATCCATCACGGACTACGCTCACCGGACCGGAGAAGATCGCTGTCGCTCCGTATCACTTTCTGTGCAACGGACAGCTCACGAATTGTGTTCCACAGCCCGGAACCGAGCATCGCATCGATTCCCAGGGTGACAAGCTCATGACGCGCCTCGTGTATCGGCGCATCGGCAACCAGGAGTCGATCGTCGGCGTTCATTCAATCAACACAGCGCTTGGCGGCGGCGGCGTACGCTGGTATGAATTCCGTCTGGACAAGGCCCGCAACGTGAGCCTGTACCAGCAGGGCACGTTCGCTCCCGACTCGCTATACAGATGGATGCCGAGTCCGGCGATGGACAAGTTCGGCAACATCGGGATCGGATATTCGTTCGGTGGCAAGACGGACTTCGTCGGTCAGCGTTTCGCTGGGCGATTGGCGGGCGATCCGAAGGGACAAATGACGTTGCGCGAGACGACGCTCGTGGACGGCGAGGCCGCGCAGGAATCGACGTTACGCTGGGAGGACTACACCCAGACGGCGATCGATCCGAGCGACGACTGCACGATCTGGTACGTCGGCGACTATCTCAGGAAGGGTGAGACGCGCTACTCCACGAAGATCGGCGCGTTCCGCATGCCGGGGTGTGGCGGAGGCAGATAGAAGATTCCACACGCGCGACCTTCTACGCTATAGGCGCGCGGACATCTCGACCCAGGCCCGCTGTGCGCGACGTGATCATTCGTGATCAGGTCGCTACGCAGCGGCCTCGGCGCCTTCGCTGTAACCGACCACAGGAAGTTTCACGGTGAAGCGGGCACCGTGACCAGTATCCGTAGCAGAGATCGTACCGCCATGTCTGGTCACGATGTCGGACACCATCCACAGGCCAAGTCCGGTTCCCTTGCCGGCCGGTTTGGTCGTGAAGAATCGCTCGAATACATGCTCGACCGCGCCGGGAAGGAAACCGGGTCCGCTGTCTTCCACTGAGAGCGTCGCAGTGTCGCCGTCGCCGCTGACACGAATCCGAATGATGCGCTCGGTGGTCTGCGATTCCATCGCCTGAGCTGCGTTGATGATCAGATTGATCACCACGCGCTCGAGCGCGCTGGCGTCGCCGTTCACCGGAACCGCGCTACTCTCGGCATCACGCTCGACGGTCACTCTGCGCTCGCGCAGGAGCGACCGGAGAGTCCCGACGCTTCTCGTAACAACGTCGCCGAGCAGCACTGTAGCGGGCTCCGTCTGGCCCTGGCGTGCGAAGGCGAGAAGATCGTGCAGCGCGGTCGCGGTGCGCCGCGCGTCACTGGCGATCGCGGTGGCTTCCTCGCGATCGGCTGGATCCGTGAGACCGCGGCCGAGCATCTCCGCGGACAGCGCGATCGCGGTGAGGGGGCTGTTCACCTCGTGCGCTACGCAGGCGGCGAGTGTGCCAAGCGCTGCGAGCTTGTCTGCCTCCTGAAGGCGAATCGAGAGGTCGCGTTGTTCAGTGTTTCGCACGATCTGTGCGGCCAGCGCACGCCGCAGCACTCGTTCGTGCCACGCACTTACATAAGTGGCAACTACACCGGCTGCGGCGAGGAGCACCAGCTTCATCCCTTCGTCCAGAATCGCCACATTGGCTGACGCGGCAGCCGTGATCGGATCCGACCATAGCGTCACGTGCGCAACTTGAACCAGTATCAACAGTACCGCGAGATATTCAGCAGTAATGCAGGCGGCGGTAATTCCTGTGGACCGCGCCGATCCCATGATCGGGCGTGCCGCCAATATTGCGAAGTAGACGAGTGTGATGGGCGCCTTGAGCGCGACCGACGGCGAGCCGAGCAGCCCATAGCACAGGATGATCGCTGTAACGGCCGTTGCGTCGACGATCGGGGCGACGGCGGACAGCCAGTGAGGATACGCACCGTCGCGGTTGGGGACGAAGGATGCCAGCACCACTGACCAGAGCAGCATCGGAGCGAGAACCGCTGCATTGGCGGCCCGCAGAGGGCGTGGCAAGGCCGTTGAGTAGGCCAGTGCCGCCACAGTCAGCACGACCACGATCACCAGCCGCAGTACGTTCAGCAGCCCCTCGGCCCGAGCCCGCTCCGCGGCGAGCAGGAAGGTCAGCTCGTCGCTATCGGAGCGGGGAGGGGAGTGTATCGGGCCGGTGGCCACGGCAAACATCGTCGTCGAGGACATTGCCCTTAAGGCTCGACCTCCCGTACGGGGACTATAGGTAGCCATACTGGAATTTCAGGCCTTCGTCCCGGAACTTGCTGGAGGTGGCAGCGTACGCCGGTGCATTCGGGGTGATCCGAGCGGCCTGACTTCAGATGATTATCTTACGACTGCTCGCGTCGCCTGGCGAACGCCGGATCACTGGTTCGTGCCGGTCGTGCACCGGAGGCCTTTTTTTCTGATCCTGCGTCCGTGGCATGTGCGCCTGCGCCTCAACGCCGTTGTCTGGCCTTGCCGTAATTGCGAATCCGTGAATACAGACGAAGCAAGCGCGTTGGTCCTGGTTGTTGAACGCGACCCCAACGTGCGTGAGCTCGAGTCCTTTTTTCTCAACGAAGCTGGTTTCGCGGTGGACTTTGCCGAAGACGGCGTCGCCGCATTGCAGCTCGCACGTGAGAGGCGGCCCGCGATCATTGTCACCGAGATCATGGTTCCCAAGCTGGATGGTCTGGCGTTGTGCCGGGCTGTCAAGGAGGACCCCGAACTTGCCGACACCGTCGTGCTCGTGTTCAGCATTCTCGCCGCACATGGGCGTGCGCGCGACGCCGGCGCGGATGCGTTTCTGATCAAGCCACTGGCCGAGCAACGGCTGGTTCAAACTGTTCGTGAGTTGCTGGAGAGGAGAGCCGCAACATCTCCTCATACCGCACCAGGGACGCAACCGGGACAGCTTCGATGACTGATGCACTGATGGACGAATCGGGCGTCGCGGACGGCTCCGTCGTGTTCCCCCGCATCAGTACGGGGAACCCGCAGGCCGACGCGATTCTGGGCGGCGGCTTTCCCGCGAATTCGATCAACATCATCATGGGCCAGCCCGGCACTGGAAAGACGATCTTCGCCGAGCAGCTGCTCTTTCACAATGCGAATCCGACCAGGCCTCTACTCTATCTGACCACTCTGTCAGAGCCCATGTCAAAGGTCGTGAGCTACGCACAGCGGCTCGACTTTTTCGACATCGACCAGGTCGGCACAGGTATCCTGTATGACGATCTCGGCGCCAAGCTGATTGCTGACGGGCCGGCCGCGCTGGTACCACACCTTCTGGAATCCATAAAGCGGCTGTCGCCATCGATCGTGGTGATCGACTCGTTCAAGGCCGTACACGACATCGCTCAATCCACCTCGGAGATGCGGCGACTCGTATCGCAGCTCGCGGGAGTCGTGTCGGCTTACGATATGACTGTGTTTCTCCTGGGTGAATACACGCAGGACAACATCGAGCAATATCCGGAGTTTGCGGTTGCGGATTCCATCGTGCAGCTGGAACGCAATACGCTTGGTGCCCGGGATGAGCGATACGTCCGGGTGCTGAAGCTGCGCGGAAGCGGCTACAGCGAGGGCAGGCACGCGTTTCGCATCACGTCTACGGGTCTCGCGATCTTTCCGCGCCTGGTGACACCAAAGTTCGAGAGCTATGTCCCGCTCCTCGAGCGAACGGCCACCGGAATCGAGGGGCTGGACGAGATCATGGGCGGCGGCGTGTGGCGTGGCAGCACCACGCTCGTCGCCGGCCCAACCGGTGCTGGCAAGTCGACCATCGGGCTTCAGTTCGCTTTGCAGGCGCATCGCGACGGCGAGGCAGTGCTTTTCGTGAACTTCCAGGAAAACCCTGCTCAGGTGCAGCGGATGATCCGAGCGCTCGGGACAGATCCGGAAATCGCCTACACAACGGGCTTTCATCACCTCTACAGATCCCCCGTGGAGTTGCAGATCGACAGCGTCATCGTGGAGATATTCAACTTCATCGAGACGGCGAATGTGCGGCGTGTCGTAATCGATGCCGTTGGTGATCTGTCGACAGCTGCGAGCGATCCGCATCGTCTGAATGACTTTCTATATTCGCTCGTGCAGCACTTCGTGGTCCGTAACGTGACGACGCTCCTCAATCTCGAGTCGGCGCCTGGTGTTACAGGCAGACGAGAGGAAGAGCAACGGTGGAGTTACATGTCCGATAACGTGTTGGTCCTGGAGCGGGGTGAAGGCCTGGCCGGGGAGCGTACAATACGAGTAGTGAAGACACGCAACAGCGATCACGACCCGTTGCCACACCGCGTGGAAATCCGTCGTGATGGCGTTCACGTCGTCTGACTCGATGAGCCAGCGTGGATGTGACCCTGCGGAAGACTACCGGCTTCTGATGAAATGATGGACGACATGGAACGGCCCGGCCGTATCGAGGACCTCCACCAGCTGACTCGACTCAGTCGGGAATTCACGTACGCGCGATCGCTCGATGAGATTCTCGATCTGGCGGTCTCACAGTCGGCGCATCTGATGCGGTCCGAGAAGGCGGTGCTGCTGCTCACGGATGACGACGGACTGCTCCGCGTGCGTGCGTCGATAGGAGTCGATGCGGAAATCGTCGAGCGTTTCAGACAGCCGGCGAACGAGGCCCTGGTGAGTCGGTTGCGTGGCTTGCTGGGTGCCAACCTGGCGGGTGGCTTCGTCGGTGTTCCGCTGGTGTCGCATGGAAACGTCGTCGGGCTTCTGGCCACGGTGCGGCCGGATGGACTCCCGGTATCGGAAGATGACGAGTGGTTGCTCGCTGCGCTGGCGGACCAGATTGCCGCGCCGCTCGAAAACGCGCGCCTCGCGAAACAGCTCGAGAGTTCCGCGCTGCTCGCCGAAAACGTGCGCCTTTATGAAGCGGAGCACGAAGCGCGCGTCGTTGCCGAGGTTGCGCTTCGCGAAGCCGAATCCGCTCGCGACGCCGCGTTGCAAGCCGACACGAGCAAGACGTCGTTTCTCGCGGCGATGAGTCATGAGCTGCGCACGCCGCTGAACGCAATCGGCGGCTACGTCGAGCTGCTGGAGATGGGATTACGAGGTCCGATCACCGTCGAGCAGGCAGACGACCTCAGGCGCATCAAGGCGAGCCAGGCTCACTTGTTGCGCCTCATAACGGAGGTGCTCGATTTCGCACGACTCGGCTCCGGACATACCGAACTGCATTTCGACGACGTCGATCTGCACGAGATCCTGCGAGAAGCTGAAATAATGACCATGCCGCAGGCGAGAGCGCGGGGAATCGAGTACGCATACGAGCCGCTCGACTGTCGTGTCATCGTGCGTGCCGATCCGCACAGGCTGCAACAGATTGTACTCAACCTTCTCACCAACGCAATCAAGTTCACCGAGCCCGGCGGAGCGATACGCATGACGTGCGGACCCGTGAGCGGTGGATCAACAGGACAGAAACGTGTGCGCGTCTCCGTGCAGGATACAGGGCGCGGCATACCACCCGATCAGATCGATGGCATATGGCAGCCGTTCGTTCAGGTCGGGCGGAAACTCAATCATCCGAGCGAGGGTGTCGGCCTGGGGCTGGCAATCAGCCGGGATCTCGCGCGACGGCTTGGTGGCGAGTTGAGTGTCACCAGCGAATTGGGCCGCGGGTCGGAGTTCACACTCACGTTGCCCGTGCTACGAATGGGGCAGTGATTCGGTCGACAGCATCATGGTCGCGGTGCTGGTCGTAAGAACTGTGCGTACTGATTCGATGGATGGCTGGAAGATGGAGAACTGGTCCGCGTCCGCGAATACGGTGGTAAAGTCCAGCGGGGTGAACGCGCGCGCCATTCGCTGTGCGTAGGTAGTGTGGAGCAGCCGGACATAATGGTCCACGGAATAATCGCGCGGATCCTGATCCGCGCTCTCGTCCTCGTGCGAAGTGAGGAGCCCGTACTCGCCGTTCTGCTTGCGGTACACGCGAATGCGGTCCCCGACGCTCCACGTCGTCCGGCCCGCACTCAACAGTGCCTCGTATGGAATCTCGCGACGCTTCGCTCTGGTCGCGAGATAATCCTGCGGCGGTTTGGAGAGGCGGAGTCGCGCCGATACATCATGCGTCGAGAGAAGCCGCGTCTGAAGCGCGGCGACAGTCGCGAGATATGCACGCCGAACGCCCGGCACATCGCCGGCGAGCAGTCGTGCGATCGCCTGCCGCAGGAATGCCTCGCCAAACGGCTCAGAGCGGCTCGATCTGAAGGCGACGCCTCTCAGCAATAGCGTTCCATCGTAGCCGAGCAGTGCATAATTCTTGGGCTCGTGTGACAGCATGGCTGCGTAGCGTCCCTCGAATTCGAGCTGGACCAGTGGCGGTAGCAGCGTTGCGACATCCGCGACGACGCGGCGCTCATCCGCTTCATTCCAGCTTGCAGGCACCGCGAAATACACGCCGTCCGTATCGGCTTCGAGTAGCGTCACGCCGCGAGCGGCGAGCTCCCTGCATAGAAGTCCAAGCACTTCGCGTCCGCGTCGTGTGACTTCGTTCGCCGCGTGAATGTCGGCGAATCGCGTGAGGCCGCCCGCGCCGAGATAACCGTACGCGGAGTTCACGACTATCTTGAGTGCTGCGGACATCGCTTCGTTGCTGTGTCGTTGAGCCGAACCCGGCACAGAGATCCTCGCGCGAGCCTTGGCCTCAAGTCGGCGCTCGACCAGACCATCGACGAGTGCCAGAAGAACGCCGAGCCGATCGCGCGCGGGTCCGATGCGATACGTGCGCATCAGCGATGGATACAGACTTGCTACGTCCGCCTTGACGACGCGATGTGCGACACCGGCCGCGAAGAGATGTAGCGCTGCGCCACTATGTGAAGTTCCGTCGCCAGGTTGATGTGCAGGCAGCGCCGCGCCGGAGCGTATGTACGCGCGCACGATCAGAGGATCGATGACGCCGGTCGCGGCGCCGGCATCCGCCAGTCGTTCGTACCGTCTCGGAACCATCTGCGCGAGTGCATACGCCGCGCCGCCGAGGAGACGCGACAGCTGCGCCACCTCCTCGACGTCGTCCGTTGCGTATCGACGCACGCGATCCGGATCGGTACGGAATGTCGTGTAGATCTGATCGCCGCGTATGTACTCGCGATCCGGGGCCGCGATGCCGAGATGCTTCGCGACGGCCTTGAGCCCGTATCCCGGCAGTTCGCGCGTCGAGAAGTCGTAGCGCCGTACCGCATCGAGAGTGTCTATGAGCTCTCTACCTGGCGCGACGAATCTTACGCGTCTCCGGTCGTTGGGGTCACTGGATCGAATACCGCGCCGCGCTGCGCGCTGTCGCAATCCCGCGGTCTGGATTCTGCCGAGTGAGAGCGGGGCGCCGAGCATACGGGAGCGCTGGTCCAGAAACGGAAGATCGAAGCCATGCAGGTTGTGATTCTCTATCACGTCGGGATCGGCCGCGTGCACGGATTGGACGAGACGACGGATCAGATCGGCTTCGGCAGCGTCGTCATCGCTCGTCGCTTCGAGCACTTCCGTGTCGCCCGTGTGATAGCGGATCGAGATCATGAAGATGCGATCCTGCTGCGGGTCGAGGCCGGTGGTCTCGAGATCGAACTGCATGCGGTGCAGTGCGTCGAACGGGAGATCGCGAAAATAATTGCGTCCAGTTGCGACGAGATACTGCTCTTCGGGTGGCAGCGACAGCACGTTCTGCTGGCCAAGCTCGCTGATGTGATTGATACGCTGTCCCATCCTTTCGGACGCACCGCGGAGAATGGCTGCAGTGAGGGAGCGACCGTCAGTCGCGGTAACGAGATGACGGAGCGCGCCCGGTCCTTCCAGCTCACGATGGCGAAATGCAGCCGATGGGCTGTTGCCATGATCGAGTCTGCTGCCCAGATGATTCAGGTCGTCGATGTGCGCGAGCAGCACCCATGGGCGAAAGCGCTCCTGCTCACGTACGAGTGCCCCCGTTTCGGCGATGCGGCGCCACACCGTTGCGCGTCCGTCATGGTCCGCATGAACGGATACGATCCCCGGTGTTGCGTCCCAGCCCCAGAGCCACTCGTCCGTCTCAGGGTTCATGAGTACATCAGATGGGCAATCGTGATCGATCTACGAAAGTGCGACGTCTTGCTTCCCAGCCATAGTGCTATGGTATCTGCGCCGGATCGAATATCGCTGGTGGTGCGTCGACGTTCGCCTTGATGTCCCGGTAAACTTCGCGCTGGAGGAGCTTGCCGCCTTCCTCGATCGACACGTCGCGCGAGATCCAGCCTCCTGCGAGCGGTGCATAATCGCCGAACGTCACCGTGGCTGTTTTGGTTGTGTCACGAAGCCCGCGCATGATCGAATGGACGTAAACGAGCCGCTCCTTGTCGATCCAGAACTGCGGAGTCGTGCTGTCGCCATTTTGTGCGCCGACGACCCACACGGGCCGTCCATCCCACGTTCCATCCGACACCACGTCAAGGTTGTATCCCTCTTCACGCAGGATCTGCGCGGACGTATCCACGGGCTGCCGATACACGTCGAAGCCCAGGACCATGAGATCGTTGCGCAGCTTGCGTCCCTGCCACGGTCCACCGTTGCGGCGCGTGTAGAGCGAATCCTTGCGATAGATGCTGACGTTCCGGTCGTCGTTTGCGAGACGGCGGATGCGCAGATAGCCGGGCACCGACGCCGTCTCCCACCACGTCTGGTGCACCACCGAATCGTTCGGGAGATGGACTTCGGTCGATTGCGTGAAACTGAGCGAGTGGTACCACGTTTTGGCGTAGCGGTCGTGCATGCGCTGAAGAAGCTCGACGCCCGATTTGGGTGCATTTGCCGAGGCCTGGTGTTGCGCTGTGGCGGTGGCAAGGAATGGCGTGACCGTAATGACTGCTGCAATCATCCAGGCAATCGCCGGTCGTCGGTGTTCGAGGATAGCGCGATTTGTCGACATGTTCGCTCTCTCGTGAATGGATTGGGAGTTCGCGCTCGGCGTAGGACGCCAGTACACAATAACGAACATCCGCGGCGACGGTGGCCAGGCCACGCGGCCACACGATGTGGAGCTTTCGCTAAAGCAAAACCTCGCCTTGAGTAGCTACTCAAGGCGAGGCAATTACCTGCTCAGCTCCCCAGGTAGGACTTGAACCTACGACCCTTCGATTAACAGTCGAATGCTCTAACCAACTGAGCTACTGGGGAATGTCCCGCGGGATCTGTTCCGGGGGAGACCTACCAATTTAGCGCGCAAACCTGCCAAGCTCAACTGCAGACGCGCTCGACTTACCCCACCCGCAGCGTCTTCGACCCGCCACGTGTAGTACCCCTCTCGGACTCGGACGGTGCTTCATGAATTGGAGCGCCTGCCGCAAGCAAGGGAGCGAGCCATCGGCCGGTATGGGAGCCCGCCACCCTGACGATCTCCTCGGGCCGGCCCATTGCCACCAGCTGGCCACCGCCATCACCGCCTTCCGGACCCATGTCGATGACCCAGTCCGCCAGCTTGATCACGTCGAGGTTGTGCTCGATAAGCACCATCGTGTGACCCGCGGAGACGAGACGATCCAGCACGAGCACGAGCTTCCGGATGTCGTCCAGATGCAGACCCGTGGTCGGCTCGTCCATGATGTACAGCTTGCGGCCGCCTTTCTTGCTCGCCAGCGCAAGCTCGCGGGCAATCTTGATGCGTTGAGCCTCGCCGCCCGATAGTGTCGTTGCAGGTTGCCCCAGTCGTAGATAGCCAAGTCCGACTTGTTGCAGGTGCCAGAGCGCCTGACCGAGCTTTTCCTCGCGCGCGAAGAACCTTATGGCCTGATCCACCGTAAGCTGCAGCACGTCGTCGATGTTCTTTCCGTTGACGCGCACTTCGAGAACCGGCGCCTTGAACCGTCGGCCGCCGCATTCGTCGCATGGAACGAAGACGTCGGCCATGAACACCATCTCGACTTCCGTGTAACCCGCGCCCTCGCACTTGCTGCAACGGCCACCCTCGACGTTGAAGCTGAACGTGCCGGGCGTGTACTTGCGTTGACGCGACAGCGGCGCATCCGCGAATATCGCGCGAATCTCGTCCATCGCCTTGATGTACGTCACGGGATTTGACCGCGGCGAGCGTCCGATCGGACTCTGATCGATCATCACTACATCGTCGATAGCCTCGACGCCGCTGATGCTCTCGTATGCACCGACGGCCTCACCGAGGTGTCGCTTCGCCGAATGCTCACCCTGCGTGTGGGTTTCCAACGCGTGGTACAACACGTCGTGCACGAGCGTGCTCTTTCCAGATCCAGATACACCGGTGACCACCGTCATCGCGCCAACCGGAATCTTCACATCGACTCCGTGAAGGTTGTGCTCGCGCGCACCGTTGAGCGCGATCCAGCGCGGCCCCACACGACGGCGCTCTTCCGGCAGTGGGACGGATAGCTCACCGCTCAGATACTTTCCGGTGAGTGGACTCTCCGCGATACGCGACATCGGCCCGGCGAACATCACTGACCCGCCGTGCGCACCGCTGCCTGGTCCCAGCTCCACCATGTAATCCGCGACTTCCATCGCCGCTGGATCGTGCTCGACGACGATCACCGTGTTGCCTGCGTCGCGCAATCTGCGCAGCAACGACAGCAGCCTGTTCATGTCGCGTGGGTGCAATCCGACCGACGGCTCATCCAGCACGTACAGAGTATCGACGAGGCGCGAGCCCAGTGAATTTGCCAGCCCGATGCGCTGCGCCTCGCCGCCCGAAAGTGTACGCGTCGACCGGTTGAGCGTGAGATAGTCCAGCCCCACGTCGCGCAGAAAACGCACCCGATCTCGCGACTCCCGCAGAATCATCTCGGCGATCGCGATCTCGTAGTCGCTCAACTCCAGCGTCTCGAGCCAGTCGCTCAGCCGGTCGATCGGAAGCTCGGCGACCTGCGCGATGTTGCGGCCGCCGACCAGCACGTTCAGCGCCTCTGGCTGCAGCTTGGCGCCATGACACGCAGGACATTCCTGCGCTGTCTGGTACTGCCTGAGAAAGACGCGTATGTACTGTTTGTACCGCTTCTCTTCCAGCGCGCGAAGGAACGGGAATATCCCCACGTAGCCGCGACGCGCTTCGGTGTTCAGGAGCATTTCGCGATGCGCGGACGACAGATCGAGCCACGGCACATCCATCGGAATGCCGTTCTTCTTCGCGAATTCCGCCAGCGTTCTGCGCTTGTTGTCGTAACGTGGCTTGGTCCACGGCTCGATCGCACCATCACGAAGCGATCTATCGGGATACGGAATCACGAGCGACTCGTCGTATTCGAGTATCGCGCCGAATCCATTGCAACGCGGACATGCGCCGCGCGGATTGTTGAACGAGAACAGCTGCGGGGTGGGAGCGGGGAGGCGCGTGCCGTCGTTGGCACACTCGAACCGATCCGTGAATCTGAGCCGCGTGACCATCTCACCATTCAACGGAGAGCGCACCGGCGTGGTGAACACGATTACCACGTCACCGTCACCTTCGCGGAACGATGTGCCGATCGATTCCGCGAGGCGACTGCTCGCGTCGGGTTTCACCGACAGTCGGTCCACGACGACGAGAAGTTCCTTCGCACGCGTGAGGTCGTCGTCTGCGCCGATCTCATCCAGCGACTTGATGGCACCATCGACCGATACACGCAGGAATCCCTGGGCGCGCAGATTCTCGATCACGACAGGTGTGGTGACGCGTGCCGACAGTTTGAGCGGAAACGTCACCGCAAAGCGCGTGTCCGGCGCAAGCGACAGCACCGTGTCCGTGACCGACGAAACCGAATCGGGGCGCATCTCGCGGCCGCACCGGGGGCAGAACGTGCGGCCGATCCGGGCCCACATCAATCGCAGGTAATCGTAGATCTCCGTTGCGGTGCCAACGGTGGAGCGCGATGTCTTGGTGGGATTCTTCTGCTCGATCGCTACTGCTGGCGACAGACCGTCGATCGAATCGACGTCCGGCTTTTCCATGCGCTCGAGGAACTGGCGCGCATAGGCCGACAGGGACTCGACGTAGCGCCGCTGCCCTTCGGCGTAGATCGTATCGAACGCGAGCGATGACTTCCCGGAGCCTGAAGGCCCCGTGATGACCGTATAGCTTCGCCTCGGTATCTCGAGGTCGAATCCTTTCAGATTATGTTGCCGAGCCCCACGGACGACCAGATAATCCTTCACCCTTGAAAGATAGCGAATAGGGGCGAAGAAAGCCCGTAGCTGACGGTGGCGGGCGTAAGGCGCAGGATGGTCGGCCGACGCATGCGCGCCTGCCTCCAACCAGCGCCCTACGGAACCATTCGCACGCTAGACCGTGGTGGTACGCCCGCGGACGCTCATGCGATAGATCCAGAGCAGGATCAGCGCGCCGACGATGGCCAGGACGAGGCTCCACAGCGAGAAACCTGTGAGGCCTACGCCGGTGATCATACCGCCAATCCAGCCGCCGATGAAGGCGCCAATGATTCCGATGATCATCGTTACGACTATCCCACCAGGGTCGGTCCCCGGCGAAATGGCCTTTGCGATGGCACCCGCCAGCAAGCCGAGCACGATCCAGGCAATGATGCTCATACAACCTCCGATGTTGTGGAAAGACGACACATATCATCATGGCAACCACCGTACCACAATTGCGCGCGGTTAGATTGAAGGCCGCATGACCGCGCCCGCCCTGTCATTCCACGAAGAAGAGGCGCTCGGCAAAGCTTACGACAGCCGGTTGATGCGGAGGCTCCTGGCCTTCGCAGCGCCGTACCGAGCCCTGATCGCCATCGCGCTGTTCTTCCTCATGATCGAAGGCGCCCTACAGCTCGTAGGGCCGTTTTTGACGCAACGCGTGATCGACGTCGCGATTCCCAGGCACGATTATGCAGCGATAAAGCTCGCAGTCATAGTGTACGGACTGTCGCTCGTTCTGGAGCTTGGAACCTCGTACGGCCAGACCTGGTTCACCGCACTACTGGGCCAGAACGTCATGCGCGACCTCCGGCTGCAGCTTTTCAGTCACCTGCAGCGGCTGCCGATCGCCTTCTTCGACCGAAATCCCGCTGGCCGCCTAATCACGCGCGTGACGTCTGACGTCGAGACGCTGAACGAGCTGTTCACCGCGGGTGTGGTGAGCGGCATGGGCGACCTGTTCACACTGCTCGCAATCAGCATCGCGATGCTCGTGACCGACTGGCGGCTGGCGCTGGCGGCGTTCGGCGTGATTCCCCTCGTCGTTCTCGTCTCGCACGTGTTTCGCGTCAAGGTTCGCGAGGCATATCGCGACATTCGCACTCGCCTGGCCCGAATCAACGCCTTCCTGCAGGAAAGGCTGGTCGGAATGCGAGTCGTTCAACTGTTCGGAAGAGAGCGAGACGAGGCTCGGCGCTTCGATGAGCTGAACAAGAGCCACCTGGATGCACATCTGCGCTCGATCACGGTCTATGCGCTGTACTTCCCGGCGATCGAGATTCTTACGTCGGTAGCGCTGGCAAGTCTCCTGGTCGCGGGCGCCGCGCGCGTCGAGGCTGCGACACTGACGGTCGGAACCGTAGCGGCCTTTCTGCAACTGGTGCGGCGCTTCTTCCAGCCTCTACAGGACCTGTCGGACAAATACAACACTCTCCAGACCGCGATGGCCAGCTCGGAGCGGATTTTTCATCTGCTGGACACGGAGCCATGGGTGGATGTCTCGGGTGACGCGCACCTGGCGCGAGAGCGGCCAAAGACCGTCCTCGTTGAATTCCAGAACGTCTGGTTTGCATATGACCGCCCGCACTCGGCGGCGTCCAGGACGGCCACCGAGCCCGAATGGGTGCTTCGCAACGTCAGCTTCACCGCGCGGCCCGGGCAGACGCTGGCGATAGTGGGGCACACCGGCGCTGGAAAGACGACGATCGTCAGTCTGCTGATGCGATTCTACGATCCGCAGAAGGGGCGGATCCTCGTCAATGGAAGGGACGTGCGCGACATGCCGGTGGAGCAGCTTCGCGAGCTGATCGGCTACGTGCAGCAGGACATCTTCCTGTTCGCCGGGGACGTTGCGTCAAACATCCGTCTGTCGGCGCCGCTCACGGATGCCCAGGTGCAGGCGGCCGCGGAGCAGGTAGGGGCGGACAGAATCATCCGGCGCCTTGCAAATGGCTATCATCAGGTGCTGGGCGAGCGCGGCGCGTCGATAAGCGTGGGCGAGCGCCAGTTGTTATCGTTCGCACGGGCGGTTGCAGCCGATCCGGCCCTGTTGATCCTGGACGAGGCGACGAGCGCTGTCGACAGCGAGGTCGAGGCTGAGATCCAGCAGGCGCTGAGCGTCCTTCTGGCGGGACGGACGACAATCGCCATCGCACACCGGCTCAGTACCATTGTAGACGCGGACGATATTATCGTGATGCACCACGGCGAGGTGGTGGAGCACGGAACACATGACGCACTTCTTGCGCTGGATGGCCTGTACGCACGCCTCTGGCGCTTGCAGATTTAAGAATCACCTTTGAAACGATCACGCTTGTGAGCCTCTAGTGAGCCTCTAGTGCATTTTGCAGTAGCCGCCGGCTCGGACGTCGGACGAGTTCGGAAAGGGAACGAGGACAGCTTCTTTGCGGACGCCAACGAGTATCGCGGCCTTTTCATGGTCGCGGACGGGATGGGCGGGCATGCGGCCGGTGAGGTCGCAAGCCAGATGGCCGTCGAAGTCGTCTCCGTGGACCTGGAGAAGCTGAAGGACCTCGAGAGTGCCGACGCGCTCGAGTTGGTATCGCTTGCGCTGCGCCACGCCAATCGAGCCGTCTTCGAGCGGAGCGCCGCCGAGCGGGACAAGATGGGGATGGGAAGCACCGCATCGGTGCTGGTGCTGGGCGACGAGCGGTTCATCATCGGTCACTTGGGCGACTCCCGGATCTATCTGTTCCGCGATGGCGAGCTGCGCCAGATCACGCACGACCATTCGGTGGTGCAGGAACAGATCGACGCCGGCCTCATCACGCGCGATGCAGCCAAGAACCACAAGCAGAGCAACGTGATAACGCGCTGCGTCGGAATGGGCTGGGACGTTGAGCCCGACATAACCGACGGCGAAGTTCGTCAGGGCGACGTGTTCCTGCTGGCCAGCGACGGTCTCACCGGCATGGTGGACGACTGGCGTTTGCAGCAGCTGCTTGGCTCCCGCGCGACCCCGGACCGCCTTGTGGACGCCATGATCTCGGAAGCAAATGCGCGCGGAGGTGTAGACAACATTACGGTCGTCGTCGTGCGCGTGCACTCGTCGTCTGCCATGGCGACCGGGGCGCATCCGACAAATCCCGGAGCGGGCTCAATTGGTTGAAGAGCCTTTCGAACAACCGTCCGAATCGAAGCAGGATGTTGGCGAGTTGGCGCGACTCTATCTTGGAAATATTCTATACGCGCTCGAGTTGGCCTCTCTCTCGCTGGAAGATCAGGGAAAGGGTCCCGACGCGCAGTTCTATCGCGGCATAGCCCGGAAGCTGGCAGAGGCGCACGGCGCTTCAAGAAAGGGTTGACGCCCGGGATCGGCATGTAACACAACGGAGGTACCAAATGGCAACGGCGACATTACCAGAGCAGGCTGCGACAGGAGACACGTTCCCGATCAACGGAACCGATTACATCGAGTTCTACGTGGGGAATGCGAAGCAGGCGGCCCATTATTACGTGAGTGCATTCGGCTTCCACATGGTTGCGTACCGCGGTCCGGAGACCGGTGTCCGCGACCGGGCGAGCTATCTGCTGCAGCAGGACAAGATCCGTTTCGTTCTCACCACGGCGATTCGTCCCGATCTGAGCGACGACGCCAAGGTCATCGCCGATCACGTCTATCGCCATGGTGACGGCGTACGCGACCTGGCACTCTGGGTGGAGGACGCACGCGACGCTTACGCGAAGGCTGTCGAGCGGGGCGCCGAGTCGGTGCACGAGCCGCGTGTGATGCGTGATGACAACGGCGAGATTGTCATCGCGGCGATCAAGACGTACGGTGAGACGATTCACTCGCTGGTGGAGCGAAAGAACTACAAGGGACTGTTCATGCCGGGCTTCCGTCCGGTGACGCAGGCGTATCAGCCGCCGTCGGTTGGTCTCAAGTACGTGGACCACTGCGTCGGCAACGTCGAGCTCGGCAAGATGAACGTGTGGGTCGATTTCTATGCGACGGTGATGGGTTTTCGCAATCTCCTCACGTTCGACGACAAGATGATCAGCACGGAATACTCGTCGCTGATGTCGAAGGTGATGGCAAACGGCAACGATCGCATCAAGTTCCCGATCAACGAGCCGGCGGCAGGCAAGAAGAAGTCGCAGATCGACGAGTACCTGGACTTCTACAAGGGACCCGGCGTACAGCACATGGCACTTGCGACCGACGACATCATCGGAACCGTGAAGCAGCTGGTCGCTCGCGGAGTTCAGTTCCTCAGCGGTGTGCCTGGCACTTACTACGCCGACCTCAAGGACCGCATCGGCAAGATCGACGAGCCGATCGACGAGCTCGCAAGGCTCGGCATTCTGGTCGATCGGGATCCGGACGGATATCTGCTGCAGATATTCACCAAGCCGGTCGAGGATCGGCCCACGGTGTTCTACGAAATCATTCAGCGCAAGGGAGCCAAGAGCTTCGGCGCTGGCAACTTCAAGGCGCTGTTCGAAGCGATCGAGCGAGAGCAGGAATTGCGCGGGAATACGTAAGCCATGCCTACCTATCACACGTTGGGCGCGATCCCGCGGAAGCGACACATCGCCTTCCGCAAGCCGGACGGCGGGATATACGCGGAAGAGCTGATGGGACACGAAGGGTTCACGGGAACGTCTTCGCTGCTGTATCACGTATACCCGCCGACGACTGTGAAGTCGGTGCGCCGCGTCAAGGAAATGAAGTTCGAGGAAGACAAGGACGTGACGCTTCGTCACCGCCACTTCCTCACGTCGCGCATAAAGAAGGGCGGCAGTCCGACGATGGATCGCATTCCGCTGCTGTTCAATCAGGACGTGGCGATGCTGTACGTCGAGCCGAATGTGGAAGACAAGCACTTCTACAGGAACGCGCAGGCCGACGAGCTGGTGTACGTGAGCAAGGGCAAGGGCGTGCTCGAGTCGATTTTTGGCGAGCTGCCCTTTGGCGAGGGTGACTATCTCGTCATCCATCGCGGCATCATGCACAAGTATCGCTTTGACAAGAAGGCGGAACAGCCCAAGCTTCTCATCATGGAGAGCAGGGGACACATACGCTCGCCAAAGAGGTATCGCAACGAGTTTGGCCAGCTTGTGGAAGGCGCGCCGTATTCGGAGCGCGACATTCGGCGTCCCGTGTTCGTTCCGCCGCACGACGAGATGGGTGACTTTCCGATCTACGTGAAGCAGTACGACGGGATCAACGAGCTGGTTCTGGATCACCATCCGTTCGATGTTGTTGGATGGGACGGATATTTCTATCCGTGGGCGTTCAATATCATGGACTTCGAGCCGATCGTTGGACGTGTGCACCAGCCACCTCCGGTGCACCAGACGTTCCAGGGCGACGGCTTCGTGGTCTGCTCGTTCTGCCCGCGTCCGTATGACTTCCATCCGGAAGCAATACCTGCTCCGTACAACCACTCCAACGTGGACTCGGACGAGGTGTTGTACTATGCGTCGAGCGAATTCATGTCGCGCAAGGGAATCGAGTTCGGCTCGATCACGCATCACCCGGACGGTCTGCCGCATGGACCGCATCCAGGTCGGGCGGAGGCGTCGATCGGTGCCAAGTACACCGACGAGCTTGCGGTGATGATGGACACGTTCCGCCCGCTCAAAGTCGCGAAGCAGGCACTCGACATCGAAGATCCGAACTACCACAAGTCGTGGATCTCGGCGCAGCACGAGCAGACAGCGTTCTCACCGCCGACCTCGTAAGTTTCGTTGCCGGTGGGCGTCGCTGAACCTCGTCAATCCCAGAGGCGTCATTCCCGCGGAAGCGGGAATCCATGTAGTCCTCGTCATTCCCGCGAAAGCGGGAATCCATGTTGTCGATCTCTGGATGCGATGACAGCAGGGAGTCGATCGGCAGCAGATGGATTCCCGCTTTCGCGGGAATGACGAATCTCCGAATCGCCGGCACGGGAATGACGACACCACAAGTGCAGCCAATCTGGCGTCCGTCGCCGGAGCAGGTGCGCGACGCGAACCTTACGCGGTTCATAGCGTCGCTGCGCTCGCGCGGCGAGCTCGCGGCTGGCGAGAGCGGTATCCCGCTGCCGTATGGCGTGCTGCACGAGTGGTCAATCCTCGATCGTGAAGAATTCTGGCGTGCGGTCGCTGATTTCTGCGGGCTGATCGCAGACGGTTTCGATTCGAGCAGGTGCATCGGACTGGATCGCATGGCGCCGCCGGATGCGGAGCTCGGACCGAAATGGTTTGACGGAACGAAGCTCAACTTCGCCGAGAATCTCCTGCGTTTCAGAGACGACCGGCCCGCGATCATATCGTGGAATGAGAAGGGACGGCAGCATCAGCTGACTTTCGCGGAGCTGGGCGGTGAGGTGAGCCGAATCGCGACTGCGTTGCGCGACATGGGTGTCGGAGTGGGTGATCGCGTCGCCGGCTTCCTGCCGAATCTCCCGGAAACGATCATCGCGATGCTCGCGACGACCACACTCGGCGCCGTATGGAGCTCGTGCTCGCCGGACTTCGGAGTGCAGGGAGTGCTGGACAGATTTGGTCAGATCGAGCCCAAGGTTCTGATCTGCGCCGACGGCTACCGTTACGCCGGGAAGGAGATCGACTGTCTCGAGCGCGTGCGTGAGATCGCATCTCGGATTCCTTCGATTACCAACGTCATCATCGTTCCATACCTCAACGATCGTGTGGACGCCGCGACGGTTCCGCGTGCAGTGCGGTGGGATTCGTTGCGACGCATCGGACGGTCGCCCGCATTCGAGAGATTGCCGTTCGATCATCCCGTGTACGTGATGTACTCGTCCGGAACGACGGGACTTCCAAAGTGCATGGTGCACGGAGCCGGTGGGACGTTGTTGCAGCATCTCAAGGAGCTGGTGCTGCACACCAATCTTACGCGTGATGACAGGATGTTCTACTTCACCACTTGTGGGTGGATGATGTGGAACTGGATGCTGAGTTCGCTCGCCGTCGGCGCGACGGTCGTGCTGTATGACGGTGCTCCGCTGCAGCCGCGAGTGGATATCCTTTGGGATCTCATAGAGCGTGAGCGCGTGACGGTGTTCGGAACGAGCGCGAAGTATCTCGCGCTGGCGGAGAAGGCGGATCTGGTCCCGAAGACGAGCCACAACATCGCGTCGCTGCGTACGATTCTTTCCACCGGAAGTCCGCTCGCGGATCACAGCTACGATTACGTGTATCGGCAAGTCGGCAGCGAGGTGCATCTCGCCAGCATCAGCGGCGGCACCGACATCATCTCATGCTTCGCCCTCGGCAATCCGACTGCGCCAGTGTATCGCGGCGAGCTCCAGTGCCGCGGACTCGGAATGGCGGTCGACGTGTTCGACGCTGCCGGCAACGGCATCGCGGGATCGCCAGGCGAGCTGGTGTGCACGCGACCGTTCCCGAGCATGCCCGTGGGATTCTGGAATGATGCGGACGGCGCCAAGTATCGCGCGGCGTACTTCGACTTCTACGAGCACGCATGGCGTCATGGCGACTGGGCCGAGCTCACCGAACATGATGGGATGATCATCTACGGGCGCAGCGACGCTACTTTGAATCCGGGCGGAGTACGGATAGGAACGGCTGAGATATATCGCCAGGTCGAACAGCTTCCCGAAGTAATCGAGAGCGTTGCGGTGGGCCAGGAGATCGGCAACGGTGCGCACGGAGACGTTCGCATCGTGCTGTTCGTGCGGTTGCGGGAGGGATTGAGTCTGTCGGACGATCTCGTGACGCGGATCAAGACGCAGATACGGAGCAACGCTACGCCGCTGCACGTGCCGAAGGTAGTGATTCAGATCGACGACATACCGCGAACAGTAAGCGGGAAGATCAGCGAGATTGCGGTCCGCGAGGTGATTCACGGACGGCCGGTGAAGAACGTCGAGGCGCTCGCGAATCCGGGGGCGTTGGAGCTTTTCCGCGACCTCTCGGAGCTGATCCTGAGGGAATCGTAGGCGTCTCCCAGTTGCGATTCCGCCGCTCCGTCGCGAGGTTACCCGGATGCCAATTTTCATCGCCTTGTTCGCCTCCGCCACGATGGCCGTCGCGAGCCCGTCTCCGGTCAAGCAGCCGGCGATGCAGAGTGCCCCAGTTGCCGCCGCCGACACGGAGCCAGCCTGGCACGCGGTACGCGCCGATACGATCGGCGATCTGCTCTTCACCACCGAGACGCTGAACGGCCGCGTCCGCTTCGTAGCTGGTGGCCGCACTGGTGCCACCGCCGTCACGACCTCGGACTTCACCCCTGACTCGGTCCGCACCTGGACCGCTTCCGCGGCTGAGCTTGCTTCCAGCGCAACACCCAAGATGGGCGAGATGCGCGGCCTTGGCCTCGCTCTCACCCTCAATGTCACCACGACGACAACCGGCGAGACGGCATTCGGATTCTATGTCGGCGACGCGGTCAGCGATCAGCAGATCGCGCTGGCGCTGACAAAGGACAAGGTCATGCAGCTGACGTCCGACGTGAACAAGGCACTGGATGCGATAGGACACTGACACAACCGTTACAACTGCAGCAAGAAGGGCGCAGATCTCACTTGATCTGCGCCCTTCTTGCTTCTATCCATCCGCGCCGCTACTGCTTGGTAACCTTGTGCGTGTCGAGGTTGAGCGTGTAGGCGGTGCCGTTGATGGTCATCGGCACGTTCGCCGTTCCGTTGAAGGTCACCACCACCTGTCGCGTCGTCGTGTGCGTCGTGGTGTCACTCGCCTCGCGAGTCCGTACCACGGTGTAGTTCTTCACGAACGTCCCGCTCAGCGGATACGGGTTGATGTCGCGCGGCTGCCGGAACTTGATCGCGGACGCCGTATCGGTCGATGTGAAGGTGTAGTCCTTCGTTATCTGGCCCGTGCGAGTGGAGTGGACTGAACCGGTGCCGCTGCCATTCCAGGTGTGCACCGTATCGCCGAGGAGAGTGGAGACGGTCCGGTTGTGCAACCGGTATGTGGTGTCGGAGAATGTATTCTGGTTCGCGCTGAAGCTCGTCTGACCGGTATCGGCGACGATGAAGTTGATCGATGCAGTCGTGGACTTGTTATACGCAGACTGTGTTGTGCCATTCGCGTCGAACAATGCGTAGCTGACGGTATACGTCTGAGTCCCGCGCTTCATCGGCGGGCAGTTGAATCGTCCGGTCGCAGCATTGAATACGCACGACGGACTGATCCATGCCGCCGATCCGCCCGACGGGGGCGCGTTGACTATGGGGGAAACGCCCGCGCCCGCGATCGTTGCGCCGGGTGCGTTCACGGAGAACGACGCGCCAGATCCGGTGAGATCGGCGCCGGACATGAATGAATAATCAGTCGCGATATCTTCACCCGCGCTAGGCGCCAGGTCCGGCGTTACCGCCGCCTCGAATGATGCCGAGGATGATGGCGACGATGCGCCCGGTGCAGTCGAGTCGCTGCACGCGACGCCCGCGGCTATCACTAGCGCCGCTGTCAGCGTTGATAACAGGGAACGTGTTTTCATCGTATAAGCTCCGTGCCACGAGGGCCAAGTTCACAATCCGCGCACTGAACGGTGTCTTGCGCGCCGTCGGCGTTTACCGACTTCGCCATCTATGACGCCAAGTCTCGTCGGTGCGTTAAGAGCTCTGCGATGATAGCGCATTAAGGAAGCGCTAACGTTTATGGCGGTGGGGCTTGCGATACTGCGGCGGCGCCAAATAGTTGACTAAGTCAACTAATTTTCCAGCTGCCGTATAGGACTCAGGAAGCCGCGATGGTCCGCATTATCTCATCCGCTGAGGCTTCCAGCCGACGCGCGGTGAACACGCGCAGCCAGCGCGCGGAGCGATACAGTTCTTCCGACAGTCGCGGGAGATTTATCGCGCCAGAGATTCCGCGATTGGTGAGTGTCTCGACGGTCGCATCGCGTCGCAATACTGCTATGTCCAGCCCCAGCATCTGCGTCTTCTCGGGGTAGTCCAGCAACAGCTCGCCGCTCTTCAAACCGAGCATCGAGCCCAGCGCGTTCTCCGCGGCACGAGTGCGCTTGCGGTCGTTGCCGATCCAGTCGCCGAATCCGTCGTCGAGTTCGGATGCGGGCCATTCAGCCACGCGCTTGAAGAGATGGCGCGAGCGAAGCGCGGCCAGCAGTGGCGACGGTGCACGATCCTGCAAAAAGTAGAGCAGTCCCTCATCTGTAAAGCTGACGAGCTTCTCCTGTGTCAGTGTTCCGCTATCGCACGCGTCTTCCACCACACGCTTGTACATCGCCGTAGCGCTGCGCACTGCATGGTGCCAGTACACGTTGCGGTACATCTGGTACTTCGCGAACAGCAGCGATTCCAGCGCGGACAGTCCCTTCTCGGCGACGCCGACAGTCTGGAGTCCCGTGACTGGATCGCCGACGAGCACCATCGAGTTGATCAGCCGGTCCACATCGATCTCGCCGTATGCGACTCCGCACATGTGTGCATCGCGCTTCAAGTATTCGATCTTGTCGAGATCGAGCGATCCGGACACCAGTCCCTGAAGCGGGGAATCCGCCTCGCCCCGGATCAGCGCGATGATTCGCTCGGGGGCGTTCTCTCCGATCCGGGAGCGAAGAATCGACGCCACGGGGCCGGTCGTCACGAGCGCAGTCGCCACCTCCTCGTGATTGGTCGCGCCAATCTCTTCCAGAGCGTGGGAGAAGGGGTAGTGGCCGACGTCATGCAGCAGCGCCGCAATCGTAGTCACGGTGCACTCTTCTTCGGGTACGTCGGCGATTCCGCGCTCGCGCAGCAGGCCGATCGCAATCCGGCACAGGTGATATGCGCCGAGCGCATGCTCGAAGCGCGTGTGAGTCGCGCCGGGATATACGAAATACGCGAGCCCCAACTGCCGGACGTAACGAAGGCGCTGGAATACCGGTGTGTCCACCAGTTCCAGCGCCAACGAGTCGACGCGAATGTTGTTCCAGATGGGGTCGCGGATGATTTCCATGACCCGAAAGCTAACGCCGCCGGCGGTGCACGGTGTTAGCCAGGCCGAGCGTTCGTTATCCCTTTGGTCCGGCGGCCTTGATCGCCTCCGAGGTGCCCTTGAACTGCGCGAAGTTATCGCGGAACATGCCGGCGAGCTTGCGTGCCTGCTTGTCGTACGCGTCCTTATCCTCCCACGTACCGCGCGCGTTCAGGATCTCCTTGGGGACTTCCGGCACCGACTGCGGTACATTGAGGCCGAAGATCGGATCGGTCGTGGTCGGAACCTTGTCGAGCGCACCGCTCAGCAAGGCGTTGACCATGGCTCGCGTGTAGCTCAGCTTCATGCGCTTGCCGACGCCGTACGGGCCGCCGCTCCAGCCGGTGTTGAGGAGCCAGACGTTCGAGCCGTGCTCGCGCAGCAGCTCGCCGAGCATGTCCGCGTATTTCGCTGCTGGCCAGACCAGGAACACCGCGCCGAATGCAGCGCTGAAGGTCGCCTGCGGCTCGGTCACACCGCGCTCGGTGCCTGCGACCTTGGCGGTGTAGCCGGACAGGAAGTAGTACATCGCCTGTTCTGGGGTGAGCTTGGAGATTGGCGGCAGCACGCCGAATGCGTCGGCGGTAAGCAGGACTACGTTCTTTGGATGTCCACCGCGCCCGCTCGGCACGTGGTTCGGGATGTACGTGAGCGGATAGGAAGCGCGTGTGTTCTCCGTGATCGACTGATCGGCGAACTTGATGCGCTTCTGATCGTCGAGTACGACGTTCTCGAGGATGGTGCCGAACATCTGCGTGGTGCGGTAGATGTCAGGCTCGGTGTCCGGCGACAGATTGATCACTTTGGCGTAGCATCCGCCCTCGAAATTGAACACGCCCTCTTTGGACCAGCCGTGCTCGTCGTCACCGATGAGGTCGCGCGATGGATCGGCGGAAAGCGTCGTCTTACCCGTTCCCGAGAGTCCGAAGAAAAGTGCGGTATCGCCGGCCTTGCCGATGTTCGCCGAGCAGTGCATGGAGAGGACGCCCTGCTTGGGGAGCATGTAGTTCATCACCGTGAACATCGCCTTCTTGAGCTCGCCGGCGTAGCGTGTTCCGCCGATGAGGATCATGCGCTTGGCGAGGTTCAGTACTACGAAGGTGCCGGTACGTGTACCGTGCTTCGCAGGATCGGCCTGCATCTCGGGCGCGTGAAGCACCGTGAAGTTGGGCGCGAAGGTTTCGAGCGTCTTGCGATCGGGACGAATGAACATGTTCCGCACGAATGCCATCTGCCATGCATTTGGCGAGACGTAGCGAACCGAGAGCTGGTAGTTGGGATCTGCTCCGCAATACAGATCCTGAACGAAGAGCTCCGGCTGCTTGTCGAGGTACGCCTGGACGTCCGCAAGGAGAGCGGTGAAGTGCGCGGGATCCATCTTGCGATTCACATCGCCCCAATCGACATCGCCGTCAGTGGAAGGGTTGCTGACCAGGAACTTGTCCTTGGGTGAGCGGCCGGTGTGCGGTGCGGTGACGGCGGCGTACGGTCCCATGTCGGCGAACTGGCCTTCCTGACGCCGAGCAGCTGCGTCGAAGAGCTCCGGTGGCACCATGTTGAAATGAACAGTGCCGGTGGGTGCGAGGCCCTGATCCTTGAGTGAATTTGCGGACATCTATGTTCTCTTCAATTGAATGTGAATGTGGTCACAGCTCCGGCTCGAGCCGGTCGCGTTGTTCACGCTGCTGCGCGTCGATCACGGCCACCGCAGCCATGTTGACGATCTCCTGGAGGTCGGCGCCCTGTTCGAGTACGTGAACCGCGCGATCCATTCCCACCAGAATGGGGCCGATCGCGGTGGCGCCTCCGAGATGATTAAGGAGCTTGTAGGCAATGTTGCCGGCGCTGAGATCCGGAAATATCAGCACGTTCGCCGGCTCTGTCAGCGTGCTGAACGGGTACGTCGAGCGAAGGAGATCTTCATCCACCGCCGTATTGGCCTGCATCTCACCATCTACGATAAGGTCGGGATGACGCTCGCGCAGAATGGCGACGGCATCGCTGACCTTGCGCGCGTCCGGATGGCGGACGGAGCCGAAGTTGGAAAATGACAACATGGCGACGCGCGGCTCGATTCCGAGCGTGCGCACTACGCGCGCCGCAGCGTACGCGATCTGTGCCAGCTGATCCGATGTCGGGTTGATGTTCACGGTCGTATCGGCGCAGAACACAACCTGCTTTTCGAATACGAGCATGTACATGCCACTGACGAGGCCGGCCTTGGGATGCGCTCCAATCACTTCCAGCGCGGGGCGGATCGTCTCGGGGTAGTGCATGTTGACTCCGGCCAGCAGGGCGTCGGCGTCGCCGCACGCCACCATGCACATGCCGAAGTAGTTCGAGTTGTACAGCTGGTGATGCGCTTCGCCGAGGCTCAGGCCCTTGCGCTGGCGCCGCTTCCAGAGATACGCGGCGTACTTGTCGCGTAGTGGCGAAGTGGCTGGATCTTCGAGTCGTATGTCGGCAATGTTGATGCCGTTACGACGCGCGATGTCCTCGATGTCGCGCGGGTTTCCGATCAGGATCGGTTCACCGATCCCCTCGTCGAGCACCTGCTGTGCGGCACGTATAATCTTCGGCTCATAACCTTCGGTGAAGACGACGCGCTTGGGGTCGCGCTGTGCGCGATTGATCAGGCCTCGCACGAGTCCGCGAGCGCGGCCGAGCCTTCCTTCCAGCTGATCGCGGTATTCGTCGAGGTCGATGAACTCGTTGGTTGCGCCACTCGCAACCGCTGCCCACGCCACGGCGGGAGCTACCCACAGCAGAACGCGCGGATCGAACGGGAATGGAATCAGGTAATCCGCGCCGAAATGAACCGAGTGCAAGCCGTAGAGACGTGCCACGCTCTCGGGTACGTCTTCCTTTGCGAGGTGCGCGAGCGCGCGAGTCGCGGCCATCTTCATCACTTCGTTCACTTCCGTTGCGCGCACGTCCAGCGCACCGCGGAAGATGAACGGGAAGCCGAGAACGTTGTTGACCTGATTTGGATAGTCGCTGCGTCCCGTCGCGATGATTGCATCGGAGCGCACTGAGCGGACCTCGTCCGGAAGAATCTCCGGCATCGGATTGGCCAGCGCGAATATGATCGGGCGCGGAGCCATGCGGGAAACCATCTCGCCACTCACGGCGCCCGCAACGGAAAGGCCAACGAAGACGTCGGCATCGACCAGCGCGTCAGTCAACGTTCGCGCGTCGGTCTCATTCGCGAAGCGCGCCTTGTACGGATCCATCCCGCCGGGCCGGCCGGCGTAGATGACTCCTTCGCGGTCGCACATCAGGATATTTTCGCGCAGCACGCCGAGTCGGACGTAATGCTCGGCGGTGGAAATTGCGGCGGCGCCGGCGCCGGAGAAGACCACGCGCACGGTGGAGATCGGTTTTTCGGCTATCTCCAGTGCATTGAGCAATGCGGCACCGGAGATGATGGCGGTGCCGTGCTGGTCGTCGTGGAAGACCGGGATCTTCATGGTCTTCCGGAGCGTCTCTTCTATGTAGAAGCAGTCGGGCGACCGGATGTCTTCCAGATTGATGCCGCCGACCGTGGGCTCGAGCAGCTGACAGAAGCGGATGATGTCATCCGGATCTTCCGAGCCGACTTCGAGGTCGAAGACGTCGATGTCCGCGAACTGCTTGAAGAGATTACCCTTGCCCTCCATCACCGGCTTGCCGGCGAGGGCGCCAATGTTGCCGAGGCCAAGGACCGCGGTGCCGTTGGTTACTACGGCGACGAGGTTGCCGCGCGCAGTGTAGCGCCAGGCATCCTCGGGATTCTTGGCGATTTGCAGGCACGGCTCAGCGACCCCTGGCGTGTAGGCCAGGGAGAGGTCTCGCTGGTTGTTTAGCGGCTTGGTAGGTACAACGGCAATCTTGCCGGGCCGGCCCGAGCTGTGATATTCGAGAGCGTCTTGTCTTTTCATCTAAGGCTTCCAAAGATCGCACTCCGGGGGGTCGTGGCGCCACCCTGCGGCCATTTTGCGCTCCGCGACGGCGGCCGGCGCCCGGGGGGGCGAGATCCCGCCGTGGCGCATCCGGAGTGGGCGGCGTGCCGTAGCGTTTTGCCCACTGGTGCGTAATACGTGTGCTGGTATACGATTAGACCGGATGCTCAGACCGACCCAAAGCGTACGACGTGGTAGCGGCCGGTGGGGATGGCGGCTGGCAGCTGTGCTGGCCATTCTTGCCCAATGCTGGATAGCGGTGGCTCCTCTCTCCGAGAGCCGCGGCTTTGGGCTGTCCGCGCACGTCGAGGCGGCGGGAAACCATCGGGGTCACTTCACGCACGACGCTGCGTCGTGTGCCGCGTGCTCGGTGCTGTCGCTCCACGCGTTGAGCTCGCATCCGGCCGCGGTCCCCGTGCCGCCAGGCCAGCCCGTCTTCAGGCCGGTCACTACCGCTGAAGGGTGGATCGAAGCACTTCAGCTCAAATCGACCCAGCCCAGGGCGCCTCCCGCGTCTGTGTAGTCCACGTCCGGTAGTCCGGGTGCATTTCCGCGCCCGTGCGCATGCCGGCGTGTCAACACAACGAGAGAGATCGCATGTCCCCAGCACGCTGGACTGCGCTGCTCGCACTTTGTGCAAGCAGCGCGTCTGCCCAACAACGTCCTGATACACTTCTACTGACTCGTGCGGCCGCGATCCAGCTCGCGCTCGAGCGCAACCCGCAGCTCGACGTTGCGCGCGAGCAGATCGCGGAGCTTCGCGCAGCCAAGGTGCAGGCTGTGGCCATTCCCGATCCGGCACTCACGGCGTCGCTGGATGGGCAGCCCGGCCTGTTCCGCTCCTCGGCTACCGGCCAGAAAAATGTCGGTGCAACGCTGCAGGTTCCGTTTCCCGACAAGTTCCGCTTGCGCGGCAACGTCGCGGGTGCCGACATACGCAACGCGCAGGCGAACTACACTGCGCTCCAGCGTCAGATTGCTGCCCTCACCGCCGAGCAATACGATTCGCTGTTGGTCGCGCTGCGACATCGAACGGATTTTACCGAAGCACAGACGCTCGCAAACGACTTTCTCAAGCGCACTCAGGCGCGGTTCGATGCCGGGACGGCACCGCGGCTGGACGTCATCAAGGCGCAGGTGGACGTTGCCGCGGCGACCAACGATCTGATATCGAACGAGCGCGCGATTGCGAACGCATCGTCGGGATTGAATCGCTTCATCGGGCGGCAGCTTGGCGCTCCAATTGTAGCGACGGATTCGCTGACGGTGCCTCCGTCGCTCCCCTCGGTCGATGTGCTCGAGCGCGAGGCGTTGAATGCGCGGCCAGAGCTCGCGGGTCTCATGGCGCAGCGCAAGGGAGCACACTCCGCCACCACTCTCGCGCGTGAATTCTGGCTTCCCGATCTCACACTCGGCGTTTCGCGCGACGTTTCAGGCAACAGCGGGCCTGGCGTTTTCTCCACCGGGCTCGCATTCCCGCTTCCCTTGCTGTTCTGGCAGCATACGAAAGGCGAGGTGAGCCAGTCGCTGCATTTCGAGCGCGAGTTGGCCGCATCTTACCGCGATCTCGAAGCGCAGGTTGGCCAGGACGTGCGAAACGCATATACCGCGGCGAGCACGTCGCTACGGCAGGCGATCTACATACGTGATGAGTTGCTTCCGGCAGCACGTGAGGCGTACCGGTCGACCGCCGCGAGCTATGCAATTGGCGGATCGTCCGCGTTCGAAGTCATCGACGCACGCCGCACTCTGCTCGCTGCGCAGAGTCAGTATTCCGACGCACTGGCCGCGGCCAACACGTCCAGATCCGATCTGGAACGAGCTGTAAGTGTGCCACTCGAAACCATCGCTTCCGGACCGAACCAATGAGCATGAAGTCATTCTGTTTGATTGCTGGCCTCGTACTCCTCTCGGCTTGTGGCGGGTCGGACGAGTCGGCCAATACCGCGACGCCGGCATCGGCGAAGCCGTCCAACCTCACGCTCACGGCGGAGCAACAGGGGCGGATTCACCTGGACACCATTGCGCCGTCGAAGTTCTATTCCAGCGTATCGACAACCGGTACAGTCGCGTTCAATGGTGACAGATCGACGCAGGTGCTGTCACCGGTTTCGGGCCCCGTAACCAGGCTGCTCGTGCAGCCTGGCACCGTCGTCGCGCGCGGCGCCGCACTGGCCACGGTTTCGTCTCCGGACTTCGCAGCGGCAGTCGGTAGCTATCGCAAGGCGGTTGCGTCGGCGACGAACCTTCAGCGAATTGCCGACCAGGACGCGCAACTCTTCAAGACCGATGCGCTGTCGCGCCGCGATCTCGAGCAGGCCCAGACCGACGCCGCGTCTGCAATCGCTGACCGGGAGGCGGCGCTCGAGCAGATAAGATCGCTCGGCATCGATCCCGCTGTGATCGCGAACGCGACGAACGGGGGCAGTACCGGAGCGATACCGGGTGTAATTCGTGCGCCGATTGCCGGAACGGTAGTCGAGCGGCTCATCACACCAGGACAGCTGCTCCAGGCAGGGGCAACGCCAGCGTTCACAATTGCGGACCTGTCGACTGTGTGGGTAATGGCGAACGTGTTCGAGTCCGACCTCGCCAGCGTGCACAAGGGCGAGCACGTGACGGTGACGAGCGCCGTGAGTCCGACGCCATTCGACGGCACTGTCGACTACGTGGGGGCGCTGGTCGATTCCTCCACCCGCGCGACATCCGTGCGTCTCGTGGTGCGCAACCGCGACGATCTGCTCAAGCGGGACATGTACGTGAACGTCGCGATCAGGGCGAATCGCCAGAAGTCGGGAATCCTGGCACCTGTAAGCGCCGTGCTTCGCGACGATCAGAACCTTCCTTTCGTCTTTGTCGCGACCGGCAATTCGCCCAACGTGCAGTATGCGCGGCGCAGCGTCACACTTGGCGCGCGTATCGGCGATGACTACGAGGTACTGTCTGGCCTGAATGCCGGCGATCGCGTGGTTGCAGAGGGCGCGTTGTTCCTGCAGTTCGCGGAGAGCCTGTGACCCCTTCCGATCCCACTGGACCATCCGACGGGTCCGGCGCAGACCATCCGCGCAGCGCGATGCCACAGATAGAGGAGCCGGGTTCGATGGAGGGCGCGGCACAATCGTTCGTTAATCGCGTCGTAGGCGCGTCGCTGGCACAGCCACTGTTGACCGGAATTCTCGCGGTGGTGTTGATAGGAGTCGGTGCGTGGTCCTTTTCCCGACTTCCGGTCGACGCGTATCCCGACGTCTCGCCTCCGATGGTCGAGATCATATCTCAGTGGCCGGGCCACGCTGCTGAAGAGGTGGAGCGACTGATCACAGTACCGGTCGAAGCTGGCATGAACGGCACGCCGAATCTGAAAGTCATGCGATCGGTCTCGCTGTACGGCCTGTCCGATGTGACGATGACGTTCGACGATCGGACCGACACGTATTTCGCACGGCAGCAGGTGTTCGAGCGCATACCGGATCTGAGCCTGCCTGACGGTGTGTCGTCGTCCGTGGCCCCGATGTCGTCGCCATCGGGGTTGGTGTATCGATACGTGGTCCAGAGTCCGGACCGCACACCGATGCAGCTCAAGAACATTCAGGACTGGATTCTCGAAAAACAGTACAAGGCCGTGCCTGGTGTCGCCGACATGTCGTCGCTTGGCGGCCAGACGATGCAGTACCAGGTGCTGGTCGATCCCACCAAGCTTGCAGGGGCCGGACTGAACGTGTCCACTCTGGCGAACGCGCTTGGGAACAACAACGGGAACGCAGGCGGCGGCTTCTACTCCGAGGGCGGACAGTTTTATTACGTTCGCGGACTCGGTCGAATCAACACGCTGGAGGACATCGCAAACACCGTGGTCGCCGTGCAGAACGGAACGCCGGTGCTGGTGAAGGACGTCGGATCTGTCGAGATCGGTTATGCGCCGCGGCTCGGTCAGTTCGGCTTCAACGACCAGAACGACGCTGTGGAAGGCGTGATCCTGATGCGCACCGGCGAGCAGGCGCAGACGGTACTCAAGCGCGTCGAACAGAAGACGAACGAGCTCAATACAAGAATTCTTCCCAAGGACGTCAAGGTCGTCCCGTTCTACGATCGCAGCGATCTCATACAGCTCACGACCAAGACGGTGGAGGACAATCTCCTCCGCGGCATCGTTCTGGTAGTGGTGATCCTGATCTTCTTCCTGTACGACATCCGCTCGGGGCTCATCGTCGCGGTGTCGATACCGCTGGCGTTGATGTTTGCGTTCATCTGCCTGGATCTCAAGGGGATCCCGGCGAACCTGCTGTCGATCGGAGCGATCGACTTTGGAATTCTCGTCGATGGCGCCGTGGTGATGGTCGAGAACATCCACCGGCAACTCGCACGACGACACGGCACCGCGTATGACATAAAGACGGTGATTACTGAAGCTGCCGCGGAAGTGGATCGTCCAATCGTGTACGCGATAGCTGTAATTATCGCAGGCTTCTCGCCCATCTACGTCCTTACCGGACCGTCGGGCAGGTTGTTCAAGCCGATGGCCGATACCACGATATTTGCACTGATCGGATCGTTGCTTGTGACGATCACGCTGCTTCCAGTGGTGTGCGCGGTGGTGTTGCGCGGCGGAGTGAAGGAACGCCGGAATGCGACCTTCGAATGGATTCTCCTGCAGTACAGGCGTGGCCTGGAATGGAGTCTCCAGCACGCGAAGATCGTGCTCTGGGGATCGATTGTGATCGGTGTGGCGTGTTTGCTGCTGATTACGCGCATCGGCGGCGAGTTCATGCCCAAGCTGGACGAGGGCGCGCTCTGGGTTCGCGCGACGATGCCGTACACGATCTCGTTCGAGGAGTCATCGAAGATCGTCCCGCAGATAAGGGCGATCATCAAGTCGTTCCCCGAAGTTACACTGGTAGCCTCCGAACACGGCCGCCCGGATGACGGAACCGACGCAACGGGATTCTTCAACGCTGAATTCTACGTGGGACTCAAGCCGTATGGAGAGTGGCACGGCAAGTATCACACGAAACCCGAGCTGATCGCGGCGATCGACAAGAAGCTGCGGGTCTATCCCGGAATCACGTTCAACTACACTCAGCCGGCAGAAGATGCCGTGGACGAAGCCGAAACGGGCCTCAAGAGCTCGCTCGACGCAAAGATATTCGGGACTGATCTGAAAGTTCTGCAGGAGCGGGGAACAGAGATCAAGAAGGTGCTCGATCAGGTGCGCGGTATCACTCAGGTTACGCTTGTCCAGGAGCTGGGCCAGCCTGCGCTGACGGTAACCGCGGATCGCGCAAAGATGGCGCGCTACGGCCTCAACGTCTCGGATGTGAACGGGCTTATCGAGGCCGCCGTCGGCGGCGCAGCGGCAACGCAGGTCGTGCAGGGAGAGCAGTTGTACGATCTCGTAGTGCGGCTGCAGCCACAGTTCCGCGAGACAGCCGACGAGATCGGCAACATTCTCATCGCGACGCCGAGTGGCGCGCAGATCCCGCTTCGTGAGGTGACGACGCTCAAGATCGACAATGGTGCGTCGTTCATTTACCGACAGGACAACTCGCGCTACATCGGTTTGCAGTATTCGGTGACCGGTCGAGATCTGGCCGGCGCAGTGGATGACGCGCGAGCGCAGGTTGAGCGCAAGGTGAAGCTGCCGCCCGGATATTCCATAGTCTGGGGTGGGGAGTTCGAAGAGTACACGGCTTCGCGTCGTCAGCTGCAGATAGTCCTGCCGCTGACGCTCGCGGTGATTTTCATCCTGCTCTTCGCGTTGTATCGGAATTTCAAGTTTCCATTCATCACAGTCGTCGGCGTGCTGTTGTCGGCACCGCTGGGCGGGTTGGTGGCATTGTGGATATCGGGAACACCGTTCTCGGTATCATCCGGAATCGGCTTCCTCGCGTTGTTCGGTGTATCAGTGCAGACGGCGGTGGTCTACATTTCGTACGCCAATGAGCTGAGGCTTGGCGGGCTTGGGATCTCCGAAGCGACGCTGGATGCTGCGTTGCTACGGCTGCGACCGATCATGATGACCGCGCTAGTTGCCGCGCTGGGCCTGCTTCCTGCAGCCTTTTCTACCGGAGTGGGATCCGATTCCCAACGCCCATTCGCGATGGTGATCGTGGGCGGCCTCTTTTCGCGTCTTCTGCTGAGTGTGTTCCTGATGCCGGTATTGTACCTGATGGTATCGCGCCAAAACGACGAACTGCACGTCTAGCGTGCGGTTTCGGATGACGGCAACTGGCGCAGGCGCGCGCGGGCGGTCGCGGGGACTGAGAGTCTTCGCGCTCGCCTTCGCGTTGCTGCAGATCGGCCTTCAGGGAACGTTTGCGGTCAGCGACGGCTACGAGCAGCAGGCCAGCTCGCACATCGCGCCCGTTCACGCCGAGATACCGGGAAACCACCACCATCGACTGCACGACAGCGACTGCGTTGTCTGTCACGTCCTTGCGAGCGGTTCGACCGTGCCACCGCGTGCGGTTCCCGCATGGATCGGGGCGGAACGTGTTTCGGCTACGCCGCCGACCGAGATGGGTGCGCGTCCCTATGCCATCGTTGCCGGCTCCAGGCTCGCCCGTGCGCCGCCGGTGAAAGTGTGATCTGAAGGCGGAGGTGAGCCTCCGCCATGGATTTACGTCGCCGCCACTTTCTGGCGGCGCGATCACACTATCGCATTCAAAATTCATGTCGAATCAACGCATTTCAGCGCGCGTGGTGGCGTGTGCGCTCGCCCTGGCCGCGTGCGTCACAGCCGTTCCAGCGCACGCTTTCTCACTGTCATCCGTCGCGCCAGTCACCGATGCCGGCATCGGCCCCACGGCACGTGGCGATCTCACCGGAACAGTAACCGACAGCGCATCCGGTCAACCGCTTCCCAGCGCGGAGGTGAGCGTGATGCAGGGCGGCCGCATCGTGCTCACAGCAAACACGGATGCTTTCGGCCGGTACATCGCGCACGACCTTCCGTCCGGCACGTACACCATCAACGTCCGCCTGATCGGCTTTCGGATTCAATCGCGGGAAATAGCGGTTGGAACATCGGGCGACATCCGGGCTGACTTCCGATTGCCGGTGGCGGCGCTCAGCCTCTCGTCCGTGGCGGTGACAGCCGCGATTCCACTGGCGATCGATACAAGATCCGGCGATCAGCGCTTCAAGCAGGACTCATATCACGGCGCGCCGACCAACACCACATCGCAGATCCTTCAGCAGTCGATTGCCGGCGCCGCTCGTGCACCGACGGGTGAGGTGCATATCCGTGGACAGCACGCCGAGTACACCTATTATGTCGATGGCGTGCCCGTGCCTGCTGGTATATCCGGCAGCCTCAACGAGCTGTTCGATCCCAGCATCGTGAACCAGATCGATTTTCAGACAGGCGGCTGGGATGCCGAGTATGGGAACAAGAATGCCGCCGTTGTGAACGTGCAGACGCGCATTCCTGTCGGCGGATTTCATAGCACCATCTCCGGGTATGGCGGCTCGTTCAACACGAACGGCGAGGGGATCACGGCGAGCACGAACAGCGGCCCGTGGGGATTCTTCGTTTCAGGCAGTCGCAAGTCCACCGACATGCGACTGGAGCCCGTCGTTTTCGATACGGCGGGCGACAAGGTAGTCAACTTCCACAACCATGGAGAGGATTACTCCGGGTTTGCGAAAGTGCAGTACACCCCGAACGCATCCAACGTGTTCGACCTCGACGCGAGCCTATCGACGACGCGTTTCCAGGTTCCGTATGATTCGACCGGTAACGTCGTACTTGATGACCATCAGCGTGATCGCAATGCGTTCGTCAACCTCGGCTATCGTCACATCTTCGGCGCTGACACGACCGCCGGAGTCGAAGGCGGTGCTACTACGCAGTCTCGCGTGGCGGAGTTGTTCGTTGGAGGCTTCGTGCGATCCGGCGGGTTGAAGTACATACCGGGCGTTGGCGATTCCGCGCAATTCGTGTTCTTCCCGGATACGCTCAATGCGTACAACCTGCGCGAAAATCGTAATTTCACGACGTACGGCATCAAGGCCGACTACACCGTGCATCCTGCGCGTGAACTGGAATTCAAGTTCGGGACCCTGAGCCAGTACACGACGGGGCACGAGGATTTTGTCACTACGACGACCTCTGGTGTGTTCGGTCCTGCATCCAATTCGAATCTCAAGGGATACGATGTCGGTGGATACGCCCAGACCTCGTACTCGCCAGTCGAGCGATTCGAGATCAGGGCAGGCGTGCGCTACGACGCGCACAATGCGCCTTTCGCCGGAACGCAGACGCAGCTGAGCCCACGCATCCGGCTCAACTTCTTTTCGGACCCTGGCAATACATTCTACTTGTACTATGGACGGCTCTTCGTTCCGACCAACGTCGAGGATCTCCGCGCTATCACGAGTGTCGCGCAGCAAGGGGTAACTGCCGCACCGACGCTGCCGGAGCGTGACAACTTCTATGAGGCCGGCTACATCCATCGTTTCCCGTTCGGGCTCGTATCCAAGCTTGCGGCCTACCACAAGCAGAGCACGCCCGGCATCGATGACAACACCGTGCCGGGTTCGGCGATCGTCACGTCGGTCAACATCGCCCATGTTCGCATCACCGGGCTCGAGACCGTGCAGGACTTCCGTCCACCCGGTCCATTCTCGGCGTACCTCAACCTCGCGCTCAATCATGCTTACGGCCAGGGACCCATCACCGGCGGCTTTTTCCCGACCGGTACGCCGCAGGGATACTTCGATCTGGACCACGATCAGCGGCTTTCCGGCACGATCAGCGTGACGTATGCACCGGGTCACTTCTACACCAGCTACACCGGTACGTATGGATCGGGTCTCACGAACGGGCTCCAGCCGGCGGATTGCAGCTGCTCGTACGGCACGGGATTGTTCGACTTCAACAAGGGAACCCATGTGAGCCCGAGCTACATCTCTAATGCGAGCGTCGGCTATTCGTTCGCCGTGGGCGGCTCGTTGGTTCGGCCGGAACTGTATGTCGATAACCTCTTCGACAAGAAATATCTGTTGAAGGGTGCATTCTTCAGCGGCGCTTCCGTCGGGCGCCCGCGCAGCATCCAGCTGCGCGTCAACGTCGCGCAGTAGGGTGTCAGCCGCGACCGAATGGGGGAGGGGCGACCGACACGACCATTCCCCATTCGGCCGCGCCGGCGTCGCCCCAGGCCGCACGATGCTCGAGCTGCACAGCAACTTCACCGACAGCGGGAGGACCGCTACCGAAGACGGCGTGCAGCCCGCGCGTCATCGAGCTCATCACCGGCCGCCGCTTCTGAGCTCTGGAATCGGATCTCCGTCCGGATAGGCGCGCGCTGGCGGCGAGAGGTTGCCCGTCCGGCCCACCGCGTAAACCCATACTTCGCGAGGCGACTTTTCGCCTCGTCCGGCAAGGAAGTGCGTCTGCTCCGAGCCAGGAATTATCTGTGTAGTCCAGCCGGCGGATGTGTGCGCCTGCACGACCCACAGCCACGGGGCCTTTTCTCCGTTGGCTGGATCCATGTCGATCACCATCTCGCCCGATGCAGCGTCGAGACGCGGCTGAACGACGGGGCGGCCGGGGGCAATCGAGTCGAGCCATGGTGATGCCGGCACGAGCGCGGGTTGTGCGTAGGTGTCACGCGCCAGGCGCTCGTCGAGACTGTCCGGATCCTGCATCAACACCTTCATGCTGAACAGAACGTCACCGCTCGCACCGCTCTGGGCGCGTGTGAGGCGGATCTGATCCAGAATCTCTCGCGCGCCGCGTCCCTTGGGCGCTGTATCCTTCGCAAGCCCGGCATTGAGACCGGCCCAGATGTGGCGCCGGTAGCTGTTCTGTGAGACCCACCACGCGAGCAGCTGTGAGAAATCCTGTTGCGGCCTGCCAATGGGCCAGTACAACTGCGGTACGAGATAATCGACCCAGCCTTTATTCAGCCACTTGCGCGAGTCCGCAAAAATTTCCTCGTACGAGTCGAGCCCACGTACGGATGACGGATATCCCGGTCGCCAGATCCCGAACGGACTGATACCGAAACGCACCCAGGGCTTCACTGCATGGATCTCGGCGCCGAGGCGTTGCACGAGAGCGTCGACGTTGCTGCGCCGCCAGTCGCTCAGCGACATCGTGCCGCCGCCGCTTGTGTAGCGCTTGTAAGCGGCGGCGTCGGGGAAGGGAATCGTGCGCCCCGCCCGGTCGGTCTCGCGATACGGATAGAAGTAGTCGTCAACGTGAATCGCGTCGACATCGTATCGTCTGGTTACGTCGACGATTGCGCGAACGGTGCGAGCCACGACGGCGGGATCGCTCGGATCCATCCAGAGTTGCGACCCGTAGCGGCGAATCGCTTGCGGATCGGTACGCGACACGTGCGACGGCGCGACGTCACCGGGACTCGCGGGTTGCAACGCGCGGTAGGGATTGAACCACGCGTGTACCTCGAGGCCACGCGCGTGCGCCTCCCGCACAACGAAAGCGAGCGGATCGTAGTATGGTTCCGGCGCGCGCCCCATGCTTCCGCTCAGGAACGGTGACCATGGCTCGTGGTCGGACTGGTACAGCGCATCGGCTTCCGGGCGCACCTGGAAGATCACCGCATTCAGGTGCATCTCGACCGCGCGATTGAGCAGCTCGATCAGCTCGGCCTGCTGCTGCCACGTGCTGAGACCGGCGCGCGAAGGCCAGTCCATGTTGTTGACCGTCGCGATCCACACACCACGAAACTCGCGCGATATTGCCGGCGGCAAGCTGTCCCGACGCGCAGTGGGAGATTGCGCGGCTGAGGTTGCAGCGGCGGCGAAGAATGCGGCTGGAGCCGCCACCTTGCGAAGGAGCGAAAAGAAACAATTTGCCATTACATCTCTATCTCATTCAGGGGCACGTCGCGCCCCCTTGGTTTCGTGAATACCAACGACTACTCGATGTAACTGCGCAGACGCTCCAGCATCATTCTGTCGGTAGTCTCCGCGTCGTTGCCCTTTGGAGTCTCTATCACCTTGGCTACGCGCGCCAGGCGTGGATCGTTCATCACGTGGCGGAACGGAATCTCGCCAAGCTCGCCCTCCGCGATCAACGCATGACGATCCTTGTGCGTGCCGAGTCCGAATTTGGAGTCGTTGAGATGCATCATGTGCAGGCGACTGATATCGAGTGTGTCAGCAAACCTCTGCATGACGCCTTCATAGTCGCGGACGATGTCGTACCCGGCCGCGTACACGTGGCACGTATCCATGCACACTCCGACGCGGCTCCGCACCGCGGGGTCGATTCGCTCGATTATGGTACTCAGCTCCTCGAACGTCGCACCGAGCGCAGTGCCGCTTCCCGCCGTCGTCTCGAGCAGGAGGAGAGTGTCGCCCAGCGCCGCGGCAAGGCCCGCGCTTATCGAATCAGCATTGCGCGCGATTCCTGATTCACGATCGTCCATGTAGTTGCCCGGATGAGACACCAGGTAGTGCAGTCCGAGCGCGTTGCAGCGCCGCAGCTCGGAGATGAACGACTGGAGCGAGCGCGCCCGCAGGTCGTCCTTGGGTGATGCAAGATTGATGAGGTAGCTGTCGTGCGCACTTATCGCGCGCACTTCGGTTTCAGCGATTCCCTCGCGGAACGCAGCGCATTCTTCGGGCTCGCATTCACGCTCGCGCCACTGGTTGGCCATCTTGGTAAAGATCTGCATCGCAGTCGCGCCGACTGCTTTGGCGCGTCCTGGCGACGCAGGGACGCCGCCGGCGGTGGATATGTGTGCGCCCAGCAGGAGTGCATCGTTATTCACACCGGCCTCCGGTGAAGACGGGAGCATGAGGTGTTGTCAGTGACCGCGCAGCCACGTAGCCGGATCGACTGCCGGCCCGCCGTGCCTGATCTCGAAATGCAGGTGCGGAGGAAGGTCGGGGTCGGACGTGCCGACCTCGCCAATTACCTGTCCCTTGGAAATGTGTGCGCCCTTTGCCACGTTGATCCTGCTGAGCGAGCCGTACACCGAATAGTCGCCGCCACCGTGCTCGACGATGACGGTCTGCCCGTAAGTGCCGAGTTGTCCTGCGAGCACCACGTCACCCGCGGCGACCGCGCGCACCGGAGTGCCAGGCGCCGCCGCGATGCCGATTCCATTCCAGCGCAGCGTCGTGTTGTCGGGGCGGACGACACGGCCAAAGTTGTAAAGGATGTTGCCGTCCACTGGCCAGTCCAGCTTGCCGTAATCCGACGTCTTGATCGAGCTTGCGCCGCGAGCGATGGCGCTCGCCTTGCTGCTTCCGCGCCGGCGTGCAGCCTCGATGGACGAGATGATGTCGTTCAGTCTCGACTCGCTGCGCTTGACCTGGGCCAGCCGCTCCTGCGTCTTGCGCGAGTCGGCCTGTACTCGCACGAGACTCTTCTGGCGCTGGCTTTCGAGCGCCTGGAGTCGCGACTCTTCCTGCGCTTTCTCCAACCGGTTCTGTTGTACGTCGCTCTGCAGACTCACGAGCTGCCTTCTTCGGCCGCGGATCGTGGTCCGAAGATCGTCCATTCGCTTCACGAGTGCGCGATCGTGCACGGCAATCTCGTGCAGATACTTGTATCGCGCGATGAGCTCGCCGAAGGAGTCTGCCGACAACAACGCCTGAAAATCGAACAACGGTCCGCGCTTGTAGATCTCGACGAGTCGGTGATTCAGTATCGCGCGCTTCGCCTCCGCCTCGTCCTCGGCGCGGACCAGGCTCGACGTCGTTCCCTTGACCTCGTCCGTGATCAGCCCGAGCTGCTGGTCGAGCGACGATACCACGCGCTTTGTCGCGTCGTGCTGCTTGTTGATGTTCTTCAGCTCGTCGTTCAGGGAGTGGGCGCTGGACTGCAGCTTGTTCATGCGCTGCTGAAGCTCCGCGCGCTCACGCCTGATGCGGTCAAGCTCCTCGCGATTGCTCTTGAGACGCGCATCGGTGTCCTGTGCGGCGAGCGCCATCGGCAACACAGCGAGCAACAGCATCGCGCCAAGCGCGATCACCCTGTACTTCACAGCCGGCGCAGTTGCCGTCCCACGGCGAACGTGCTTCCCAGCAGACCGATTACCGCGCCGCCAATCACTCCAGCCGTAGCAAGTGCCGGATCGAAGAATTCAGTTCGCATGAACGAGTGACTGATGGCTGTACTCGTTGCCCACGTGAGACCGAGCGCGAGCAAGCCGCCCATCACGCCCTGGATGAATCCTTCCAGCACGAACGGCATTCGGATGAATCCATTGGTCGCGCCCACGAGCCGCATGATCTCGATCTCCCTGGCGCGCGCCATGACCATGATCCGAATCGTCGCTCCGATGATGATCACGGCAACCGCCGCGAACGCGATGCCCAGCCCGGTGCCGACCAGCGTAGCGATGGTGCGCAGCCGGTACAGCTTCGCCACCCAGTCCTCGCCGTAGCGAACGTCATCCACGAAGTCGTACGACTTGAGACGGTTCGCAACCGCCTGGACCGTGGTTGGATCGCGATAGCCTGGCTTCAGCTTGATGTCCAGCGACGCGGGCAGCACGCCCGGCTCGAAGACGTCGCTGAACTCACCCAGCTCCTTGCGTGCGCGTGCGTATGCGTCGTCCTGTGACACGTACGTCACCGACAACACTTCGGGAAATGCGTGGATGTCACCCATCGCGGCGCTGGACGCCTCGACCGGCGTGCCGTCGGCGATGAACGCTCTTATCTCGACGCGATTCTCGATCGCCTGCAACGCGTCGCGGATATTCACGGCCACGAGTCCGAACAATCCAAACGCGAACAGTGAGAACGCGATTGTGACTACACCGAGTACGCTGAGGAGCGGTGCGCGCCTGAACGCCGAGAATGCTTCGCGGATGACCATCATGCCGTACCCCGGATCATATCGGATTCTCGTCGTGATGGCTCGGTGGCACGGCGCTCGGTGCCTTCTCGACCGGTGGCGCTTCGGCGCTGTCATAGACGAGACGCCCGTGGTTCAGCTCGATCGTGCGATATTCGGTGCGCCGGATCAGGTCGAGGTCGTGCGTCGCCATGATGACGGCGGTGCCAGCGGTGTTGATGTCGCGCAGAAGCTGAAAAACGCCGCGGGTCGCGCGCTCATCCAGATTGCCGGTCGGCTCGTCCGCGATGAGCACGAACGGATCGTTCACGAGTGCGCGCGCGATTGCGATACGCTGTTGCTCACCGCCCGAAAGCTCGCGCGGCAGAGCGGTTCCCTTGGACGCCAGTCCGACCTGCGTAAGTACGCGGCCCACTCGCTGCCGTATCATGTCGGCGGGTGTTCCGGTCACTTCGAGAGCGAATGCGATATTTGCTTCGGCCGATCTGTCTTCCAGCAGACGGAAATCCTGGAAGACGATTCCGAGATGGCGGCGCACCATCGACACTTCCTTCCTGGACGCGTCGCGAGCGCTGACACCGTTCACCCACACGTCGCCGGCGGTTGGGCGCTCCTCCATGTAGATCAGCTTGAGGATCGTGGACTTGCCCGACCCGCTCGGACCCGTGAGGAACGCGAACTCGCCCTTGTGCAACTGAAACGATGCGTGGCTCAACGCGACGCCGCCGCGGGCGTACTCCTTCGCGACGTTGAGAAACCTTACCAGACTCAACCTTCAGCTACCTCAATGCCTGCTCAAAATCCGCGATCAGGTCGCCCGCATCCTCGAGTCCGACGCTGAAGCGCAGGAACCCGTCAGGAATCCCGATCTCTGCGCGTCCTTCCGGCGTCATCGCGGCGTGCGACGTGTATCGCGGCTCGCTCACCAGCGTATCCACGCCTCCCAGACTCGGCGCGTGCATCACGATCTCGAGCTTTTCAAGGAAACGCGTGGCCGCGTCGCCACCACCGGCGAGCACGAGAGCCATCATTCCGCCGAAGCCGTCGAGACACTGCTGTGCGATCTCGTGATCCGGATGTGATTCGAGGCCGGGGTACAGGACCTTTGCGAACTCGGGACGCGTCTCGCACCACTGCGCCAGCTTCATTGCGTTCTCGTTCTGTCGCCGAACGCGCACGTCCAGCGTCTTCATTCCGCGCTCGAGCAGCCACACGGAAAACGGATCCGGTGACTGTCCCCATACGATCATCTTCCTGCGGACCTCCTCGACGTACGACGCAGTGCCGATCACGGCGCCGCCCAGCACGTCGTGGTGACCGTTAAGGTACTTGGTGGTGGAGTGAATGACTATGTCCGCGCCCTGTTCCAGCGGGCGGAAGTTGATCGGACTCGCAAAGGTGGAGTCGACTGCGAGCGCGACGCCTTCGGCCTTGGCGAGATTGGCGAGCGAGCTAAGGTCGAGCACGCGACAGGTCGGGTTGACCGGAGATTCGACGAATATCGCGCGCGTCGTCTGTCGCAACGCCTTGCGCCACATGCGTGGTGCCAGCGGATCGATCAGCGTGACTTCGATCCCCATCCCGGTCAGTTCCTGGGTGAACAGCTTGTGCGTGCCACCATAGATCCACGAGCTGGAGAGCAGGTGATCGCCCGGTCGCAGCAGTGCCAGCATCGCGCAGCCCGTCGCACCCATTCCGCTCGACAGAGCGACCGCTGCCTCACCGCCATCCAGCATCGCGAGCCTGCGTTCGACGAGCTCCACGTTCGGCGTGTTGCCGTATCGCCCGTACTTGAGCCCTTCAGCGGTACCGAGCTCCTGAATGAAGCTTACCGACTGCGTGATGGGCGTGACCACCGGCGAGCCGGGAGGCAGATGTGTCGAACCGCCATGAAGCGGAATGGTTGACCGTCGCATTCTTACGTTCTGTCTGGAGTATCCAGGTCCGGCTTCACTACCGTCACGGACTCGGAGGGAAGCACACCGGGGATGTCTCGCAACCCACAGGTGTGTTGTGGAAACGAATCGTCGATCAGCACTTCTGCCAACTGTTGTCCGCGCTCGCCACGAACCCAGGCCAGCTCGCCATTGGACAGAATGCGGAACCGCGCATCCACGCCTGACAGTCTAACCTGTGGACCGCGCTCGGGGTCGTCCTTCCTCGTAGCCACGTAGTCGATCACGCGCAGCTCCGGTTGGAAACCCTTTATGTCCACTTTCGGACGCGAGCCGAAAAACTTCATCAGTGTGTGACAGCTATATAAGAGTTGGAGTCAGCTTCATGCGAGACGAGCGACATCCCGTGGCGCTCGAGTACGACATCGATCGCTTCGATGTGCGACTCGCTGAGCCCGGTGAAGACGAACGTCGGCGTTCCCGTTTCGTGCTGCATGACGAGCTTTGCAACTATCTCGTCCGCGCACGAGAAATCCATCATCCCTACCTGCGAGAAGTCGATCACAGTGACCTCGCAATCGCTCGCCGCCTGGATTTGCGCCTCTATATACACACGAACCGCCACTCCGGTCGGGCGCGTGACGAGATTCGAGTAGCTCTCGGAAACTGCAAGCCGCAGCACGCTGCTCACGTCGATGTGGTTCTTCATCATCGGTCAACGCGCTCTGGAATGGTGATCTGAATCTGGGCACCCGGGAATGGTGGGAGGTTTTCCTTCAGCGGTACGTCATCGTCCCACGTAGGGACGATCGCCAGGCGCGCGGTGCCACTCCGCACCGAGAACTTGCCGTCCCATCTTCCTATGAATCTCCGGACGCCGGCCAGGCCCTGGCCGCGCCCCGTATCACGGAACCGGCTCACGCCACGCATCACGGCCTCTTCGAGCGCCATTCCGTCGTCCCACCGGTCGGATCTCGGACGCCCCGGTGCTGATTCGAGCGACGCCCTGAACCCGCGCCCCGCGTCGCACACCGCGATCACCAGCACGCGACGTCCGCCCAGCCGCTTCTGCCAGCGATAACTGTTCACCGCGACCCAGCCGCCGTGCTCGGCGTGCTCCACGATGTTCTGGCAGGTCTCCGAAAGCGCCATCGTGAATCGCATGGTCGCCGTCGCATCCAGTTTGAGCTCGTTCACGAGGATCGACTGTGCCCTTTGCTGCACCTTGTCCACCACGGTGTGGACGTCTTCGCTCGCGTTCACCGGCGTAACCTCGAGCAGCACGGCCGGCTCGCTCTGCCGGCCGCGCGGCACTGATCCCACTATGTCGTACAGATCGGCCGCATAGCGAAAGAATCCGGCACGCGCCCAGTACAACGCGACGTCGTCGGCCTCCGGCACCGCCAGACTCGGACGCTCGAGTCGCGTTTGCGCGAGCGCGAGCAGTGCAGTGAGCCCGTAAGGCGATGCCCACCGTGCGTGACGCGCATCGATGAGAACCTTGTCATCGCGCTGGAGTCGCGACAACGGCTCCAGTATCTGCTCGAACGTGGCGTCATCCAGGGATGGTGGAACGGTGATGACGTTCGTCACGTTAGCGAGAGTTCTCCGCGCAGGTAGCTCGCGAGGCTGGTCGCCCCACGGTGGGTAAGATTGCGAGACGCCGCAAGCATCGCGGCGTCGATCGCGTCGCCTAACTTATCACCTGCGAGCAGTCGTGCGAAATGGGTCGCGCCCCAGACGTCGCCACATCCGGTTGGATCACCTGTTCCAGTCACGATTGCCGGAACCGCCGGCACCAGCGCCGTTCGTATCGGGCCTCCGAGCGCCGCCGATGCCGGAAGCTTCGTTCGTTTGATGTCGGACAATCGTTCGAATTTCGGCGCGGCGAAGTAAACGGCCCCTTTGGGACCCAGGGTCACATTTATGACGGACACGCCGCCGGCCATCGCGGTCGCCGCCAGTGCCATCGCATCGGGCGCCAGCAGCGCGAGCTCGTCCTCGTTCACCTGAAGCAGATCGAAGCACTGCATCCAGCCAGCAATGTTCGGTACCATGTGCGGCACCCGATATCCCTCCGGATCCACTGCCAGAAGCAAAGAATGCATGTCGCAGTAGATGACGCCGTGGAAATATTGCCGGATCAGCTGAGCGGTCTCGAGCGACAGCTCCCAGCCGCTGATCAGATTGACGTACAACGCATCCAGTCCGGCGAGCAGAGGCTTGAGCCCGAGCCAGTGCCAGCCGGGAATCCCACCAGTGAGCTGTTCGGTTCGTCGCTCGCTGCTCTCGTAGCGCAACGTTACGCGGTTGTTGGGATAAGGCACTTCGATCACCGCCGCGTCAGGCGCAAGATGCCGCAGTGTCGCGAGATAGTCGCGCGCGCGCTGCGCCAGGTCGCTGCCGACCTTGATGAGCGGTACGATTTCCCAGTCTTGAGCGAGCGCCGCATCGAGCCCGGCGAGCGCGTACGTAATACCGCCCCACTCCTCCACGGGCGCCTGCGACGGATCTCGGCCGTGTATCTCGTCCCAGACGAACGTGCCGATGACGCCAAGCCGGCGCCGCGCGCCCATCAGAGCGATCCCAGCACTCGTTCCTTGAACGTCGCTACCGCGCCGACAACGCCGGCGGACATCGGAAGCGAGCCTAGCACGATCCTGCAGGAATCCACCGCCGTCTTGAATGCGCGACGCTTCACCTCGGCCTGCAACGGCAGCATCAACGCCTCGCCCGCCTGCGTTACGCCGCCGGCGAGCACGACCGTATCCGGATTGAAGATGTTGATGAGGTTAGACAATCCGGTGCCCAGAAAGCGCGCAGTGTCGCGGACAACTTCTCGTGCAACCGTGTCGCCGCGCCGCGCCGCTTCGTACACGATGTGCGCCGTCAGTCGCGATAGATCTCCATCCACCAGCGTGTCGATCGTCGGGCTCGGATCGCTCTCCAGCGCCTCGCGCGCGCGCTCCGCAATTGCGGGACCCGAGCAGTACGCTTCCAGGCAGCCGTAATTCCCGCACTTGCACCGCCGTCCGTTCGATTCGATGGAAGTGTGACCGATCTCACCGGCTGCGTCGGACACACCGTGGTACAATCTCCCGTCCAGCACCAGTCCGCCGCCGATTCCCGTGCCGAGCGTCATGCCTATCACGTCGCGTCCGCCGCGCGCCGCGCCACGCCAGAATTCACCGAACGTCGCGCAGTTGGCGTCGTTGTCGAGTGTGGCGCGCATGTTGACGCGGCTCGCGATTTCATCGCGCAGCGGATAGTCGCGCCATCCGAGATTGGGTGTGAATATCACCACGCCGCGCTCGCGATCGAGCGGACCCGGCGATCCGATTCCGACGCCGAGTATGTCGTCGCGGCCGGCGCCGGCCTCCGTGTTGAGAGCGATGACGACGCTCTCGATCATCGCTGCGATCCGGTCCGATACTGCATCGGCGCCCAGGTCCGCGCGCGTCGGAAGCGTACGCAACCCGATCTCGCGGCTTCCATCGAGCGGCATCGCACCAACGGAGAGATTGGTTCCGCCAAGATCGACGCCAATGATGTATTGCTCACGATTCATCTAACGGTCTCCTCGGAAATGACGGATTGCACGACGGCGGCCACCTCGTCATGGGTAATTTCGTTCATGCAGCGCCAGTGGCCCAGGGGGCATACGCGCGGTCCGTGGCGATCGCACGGGCGGCAGTCGAGCGTCTTGTTGCCGACAGTGCGCGAGCCCGGTGCCAGCGGCCCGAAACCGAATTCGGGAACCGTCGGTCCGAAGATGGTTACGGTCGGAGTGCCCATCGCAGACGCGAGATGTTGCGGCGACGAATCGTTGCTCACCAGCACCAGGCTGCGCCTGATCAGCTCGGCCGATCCCAACAGCGACAATTTACCAGTCGCGTCGATGACGTGCTCGCGATCCACACGCGTCCCGATCTCACCAGCCGCAGCGAGATCGCCGGGACCACCTGCTATCGCGATGTCGTATCGACCGGCGAGCAACGCCGCGAGCTCACCGTATCCTGGCCACTGCTTGGTGTGCCACGCGCTCCCAGGTGCCAGCGCGATCATCGGTCGGTTGCGATGTTCCAGCAGCTGGTCGACAGCGCGAATGTCGTCGTCCGTGGGATAGAGCCGCGGTCTGATCGCAGCGTCGGTTGGTTCACTCGATGCTGCGGCGAGCGGGAGATCGCCGAGCGAGAGCAGACGACGCGCGTGATGCCAGTCGTCGCGATACTCCACGCGCTCAGTATACGTCCAGCGCCCATCCGACGTCGTGAAGCCGATCCGCTCCCTGCATCCTGCGGCGAACGCAAGTGCGCCGCTGCGTGTGGACCCCTGACAGAGAAATGCGCGACGCGAACCGCGCGCCTGACGCGCCAATCTCAGGAAGCCCGTGATCCCGCTGTCCACTCTGCGCTTGTCGTAGACGAACAGTCGCGCGACCGCGGGATGTGATGCAAGCAGTGTAGCGCCAGGCGGCGTCGTGACGACGTCCACTTCGCCGTCCTGCGCCAGCCGCGCGATGAGCGGCGTCGTCAGCACGACGTCGCCGATGAAGCTCGTCTGCACAACGAGCGACCGCAACGGTCAGTCTACCTGCAGAACTGCGAGGAACGCCTCCTGCGGGATCTCGACCGACCCGACCTGCTTCATGCGCTTCTTGCCTTCCTTCTGCTTCTCGAGGAGTTTGCGCTTGCGCGAGATGTCGCCGCCGTAGCACTTGGCGAGCACGTCCTTGCGCAACGCCTTGACACTCGTGCGCGCGATGATCTTGCCGCCGAGTGCAGCCTGGATCGCCACCTCGAAGAGTTGGCGTGGTATGAGATCCTTGAGCTTGTCGGCGATCTTGCGGCCCCATTCGTAGGCCTTGTCGCGATGGATGATCACCGAGAACGCATCCACCGGCTCGCCGTTGATCAGCATGTCGAGCTTGACGAGATCGCTCTGTCTGTACTCGAGCATCTCATAGTCGAGCGACGCGTATCCGCGGCTGATCGTCTTGAGCCGGTCGAAGAAATCCAGAATTATCTCGCCGAGCGGGAACTCGAAGTCGAACTCTACGCGCGCGGCGTCGATGTACGACATGTTCTTGTAGACACCGCGACGCTCGGTGGAGAGCGTCATGATCGGTCCGATGTAATCGCTTGGCGAGACTATGCGCGCCTTGACGTACGGTTCTTCCACGTGCTGCACGACACCCGCGACCGGCATGAGCGAGGGATTCTCGATCAGCTCCATCGTGCCGTCGGTCTTGAACACGCGATACTCGACGCTCGGAACGGTGGTGACGAGATCGAGATTGAACTCGCGCTCGAGCCGCTCCTGCACGATCTCCATGTGCAGCAGTCCGAGAAATCCGCAGCGGAAGCCGAAGCCGAGCGCGGTGGAAGTTTCCGGCTGATAGTTGAGCGACGCGTCGTTGAGCTGCAGCTTGTCCAGTGCGTCGCGCAGGTTCTCGTATTGCGTGGTGTCGGTTGGATAGATACCGGCGAACACCATCGAGTGCACGTCCTGATATCCCGGCAGCGGCTCGACTTCGTCACGCGTCGCATCGAGAACGGTGTCGCCGACGCGCGTCTCCTTCACGTGGCGCACGTTCGCAACTACGTAACCGACCTCGCCCGGACGCAATACGTCCGTCTTCACCTGCCGCAGCTGGTGATATCCAACTTCCTCGACGTCGTACATCTCACCGACGGCGCTGAACTTGATCTTCATTCCGGCCTTGAGCTCGCCATCGACCACGCGGACGCTCGGAATCGCGCCGCGGTAGCGGTCGTACATCGAATCGAAGATGAGCGCACGAAGGGGGGCATCTGCGTCGCCTTCCGGCGGTGGCACGCGAAGCAGAATTTCCTCGAGAAGTGCAGGTACGCCGATTCCTTCCTTCGCGCTCACGCTCAACACGCGATCCGGCGTGACCCCCAGCAGGTCGACGAGCTCCTGACGGCGGCGCTCAGGCTCGGCGCCGGGCAGATCGATCTTGTTGAGCACCGGGATTATCTCGAGCCCGGCGTCCATCGCGAGAAACAGATTGGAGAGCGTCTGCGCCTGGATGCCCTGTGACGCATCGACTACCAGAATCGCCCCCTCGCACGCCGCGAGCGAGCGCGAAACTTCGTAGGTGAAGTCGACGTGGCCCGGCGTGTCGATGAGATTGAGCTCGTACTTTTTGCCGTCCGCACCGGTGTAGCCCATCCGCACGGCATTGAGCTTGATCGTGATCCCGCGCTCGCGCTCCAGATCGAGCGTGTCGAGCACCTGCGCCTTCATCTCCCGCCGCTGAAGCGTTCCCGTCGCCTCGATCAGACGGTCTGCGAGCGTGGATTTTCCATGATCGATATGGGCGACGATACAGAAATTGCGGATGTGCTGGAGCTTCATTCGGGGCTTTGGGGAGATTTTCAGGCCTAGCCCTCTAATATACCGGGAAGGAGGGTGATCTCCCCTATGGACGCTCCTGCCGTTGCATCGGCGGCCTCGGGGAGGAATGCGGGCGAGGCAGCAACGGCGCGTGGATCGGCTGCTGATCTAACCGCTGCTGCAACCCCGGCCTTGCAAACGCCGCGCACGGCGTCGTGTACGGCGCCAGAGTCCCATCCGGGCAGTGTCTCAGCGAATGTGTGCGTGGATCTCGGCTGTACCGGCTGTCGGCGCCATACCCGTATCCGTAACGGTTGTCGTATCCGCGATTGTAGCCGGAACCGTTGTAACCGTAGCCGCCCTGATATCGAAAGTCGTCGTAGCCGCGACGATACGGTGACGCACCCCAGGGGTCCTCGTAGCCACCGTAATACCCATAGTTGTCGTCGTATCGCACTCCGTGCTGATAGGAGGCGCGCCCGCCGCCGTCGCGGCCGATCTCGTACGGAGCGTAGGCGATGGAATACGCTCCTCGCCGTCCCACGCTCGCGCGCGCGAAGCGATCGACGATCTCGAATGGGTCGATACCGGGGCGCGCGCCCAGGGTCCCCACGTTCCAGCTGTTGCCGCGTCCGCGGTAGTCTCTGAAGTCGAATGGCGTGCGGGATGCCACCGCGAACACGTACCCGACGCCCTGGGTCGGGTCTGCCTGGAATGGAAGCGCGATACCCGAGCGGCTCGCGCCGAATCTCGAACGCTCGTTCGGTTGGCGTGGAGACAGCACTGTGAGGCGCCCATCGGTGTCGACTCGAAGGACGGTCACATAACTGCCGGCATCGCCCGAATACATCACCCGTCCCGGCTGGCCGCGATCGAATTCGTTCCCCTGTTCGAACCAGACGTCCACGTTGGGTGCGCGCTGTGCGGCGAGTGGCACGGGCGTCGCCGCGGCGGCGCCGATCAGTAGCGGAACCAGCAGTCGCGACGCGACGGCTTGCGGAAGGTTCATTTGATGCCTCCTCCAGAGACTACCCCAAATTATGTTGCAGTTTCCCGGTGCGGATCAAGTTTCCGGGCGGGGTCCTGTAAATAAGTGGGTTGATGGCCTTACCAACGATTATCGACGCGGTAGAAGCTCTTCCCGCGTTCACGCGGTTGGCGAACACGGTGCCGGGTACCGGAAAACGTCTTACCGTGGCTGGGTTGCACGGCTCGAGCGCTGCGGCGATGGTCGCGGCGCTGGCCCGAAGGATGGAGCGACGGTTCTTCGTGATCGTCGCGGAGAATGTCGGGGATGCCGAACGCTGGCTCGCCGACCTCGAGTCGTTGGAGGGAGGCGACTCGGTCGCGTTCTATCCGCCGCGCGAGAGTTTTGGCGAAGCAGAGCCGCACGCGGAGGTCGCCGGCGAGCGCGTGGAGACACTGGAGCGCGCGGCGCGCGGCGACGTGCGGATTCTCATCACGACTGCACGCGCGATAATGGAGCGCACCCGGCTCCCGGCGATCCTGCAGCACGGCCGGCTCGAGTTGAGGAAGGGTGACGTACGCAAGCTGGGCGAGCTGATCGAGCATCTCGATTCCATAGGGTTCGAGCGCGTCGACATGGTCGAGGACGTCGGACAGTTCAGCGTGCGCGGCGGAATCTTCGACGTGTACGGGTTCGGAATGGCGAATCCCGTACGCATGGAATTCTGGGGCGACGAGATATCGGAGCTGCGACATTTCGATCTCACTACGCAGCGCTCGACGCGCGATGCGGAAGTCGCGCTGATACTTCCGGCGGATGGAGTTGCAGCCAAGCGCGCGAGCGGCCGCAAGCGCGATGTAAAGGCGGCGCAACGCGCCGGTGATCGTGTGGCGATAACCGACCTCTGGGCTGCCGACACTCTCGTCATCGTTCCGTCGGAGTCGCACGTTGCGCCCGAGATGCGACGCACGTGGGACGAAGCGCAGCATCATCTGCTGCTCGCGATGCGTCGCGGTGAGGATGTCCTCACGCGCGACGAGCTGTACGTGGCTCCCGCCACCGCCGTGCGCACGCTCGGCTCGTTCGGCACAATCGCACTTGACGGCGAAGGCGAGCCGGATATCGGATTTCCATTCCGCGCACCGGAGACGATCAACCGCGATCTCAAATTATTGAATCGCATCGTGCGCGACGGCGTGCCGACGCTGATCCTGTGCGACAACGCGGGTCAGATCGAGCGGCTGGAAGAATTGCTCACGACGAGCGCACGCGATCCGATGCCGGCGGGATTGGTCCTCGGCGTTCTCGCCGGCGGCTTCTTTCTCCCCCCGCGCGGAACGGACCCCGGTCTTCGCGTACTCACTGACCACGAGATATTCCGACGCGAGCGACGCATTCGTCGCGCGCGCAAGTACATCACCGGCGGCGGCATCGACACACTCGGCGCGATCACGCCCGGTGATTACGTCGTGCATCTGGAACACGGAATCGGCATCTATCGCGGCATCGAGCAGCTTTTCGTCAAGGAAGCGACGGTCGAGGTTGCGGTGATCGAGTACGAAGGCGGCGATCGCCTCAACGTTCCGCTGTATCGTATAGATCAGATCGAACGCTACCGCGCCGCGTCGGACGTCGGCGACGACGTTCCGCCACCGCGCCTGCACAAGCTCGGCGGACGCCGATGGGGACAACAGCGCGATCGGACGCGCGCGGCGATCCAGGAGATGACGGTCGAACTGCTGGACCTGTACGCGCGTCGTAGCGTGGCAACCCGCACTCCGGCGCTTCCCGACACGACGTGGCAACGCCAGCTCGAATCATCGTTCCTGTTCGAGGACACCAACGATCAGCGCAAGGCGACTGTCGATGTGAAGGGCGACATGGAGCGTCCGCGTCCGATGGATCGCCTGCTTGTCGGCGACGTCGGTTACGGCAAGACCGAGATAGCAGTACGCGCGGCATTCAAGGCGGTGCAGTCGGGCAGACAGGTCGCCGTGCTCGTTCCGACGACGATTCTCGCGGATCAACACGCGCGCACCTTCGGCGATCGCTTCGCCGATTTTCCGATCAACGTGAAGGTCATGAGCCGCTTCCAGACGCACAAGGAACAGCTCGACACCCTCAAGGAGGTCGCGGCAAAAAAGGTGGACGTCGTGATCGGCACACATCGTCTGTTGAGTCCCGATGTGAAGTTCGGCGATCTCGGTCTCATCATCATCGACGAGGAGCATCGCTTCGGCGTGAAGCACAAGGAACGGCTCAAGCAGCTTCGGTTGGAAACCGACGTGCTCACGCTCACCGCGACGCCGATCCCGCGCACGCTGCACCAGTCGCTGGCCGGACTGCGCGACATGACGCTGATGCAGACACCGCCACGCGACCGCTCGCCGGTTCTAACCTACGTCGAGCCGTGGGACGAGGCGTTGATAGAGGAGGGAATCTCACGCGAGCTGGACCGCGGCGGACAGGTGTTCTTCGTGCACAATCGCATCGAAACGATCGACGCCATTGCGCAGCACATTGGCAGGCTCGTGCCGCGGGCGCGCATCGCAGTAGGTCACGGTCAGATGCGCGAGCGCGAGCTGGAAGAAGTGATGCGTCGCTTTGTTCAGGGTGAAGTCGACGTGCTCGTCTCGACCATGATCGTCGAGTCGGGTCTCGACGTTCCCAACGCGAATACCATGTTCGTGAATCGCGCCGACATGTTCGGCCTGGCGCAGCTGTATCAGCTACGCGGACGGGTCGGGCGTTCGCACAGGCGCGCTTATTGTTATCTGCTTGCCGCCGATGGAATGGACGACGATTCGGAGCGTCGTCTCAAGATCCTGGAGCATCACACGGAGCTCGGATCCGGCTACCGAATCGCGCTCAAGGACATGGAGCTGCGCGGCGCCGGCAATTTGCTCGGTCCCGAGCAGTCGGGGTTCGTGCATGCTGTGGGATTCGATCTGTACCTCAAGATGCTGGAAGAGACTGTCCAGCGGGTGATGCGTGGCGGAGACGGCCCCAGGCTGCAGCCCGCCGACATCTCTCTCGACGTCGCCGCGTACATCCCCGACGACTACATGCCGTCACAGGACGCAAAGCTCGACGTGTATCGTCGTCTCACGTCGATGACCGAGCCCGAAGAAATAGCCGGCCTTCGCGCGGAAGTCCGGGACCGGTTTGGTACGCTCCCCCCCGAGGCGGCTCATTTCTTCATGGCCGCGACCCTGCGCTTACTGGGGGGCCGGATCGGGATCGAGACTCTTTCAGTGCGGGGCAACGAGGCCCGTATTACCTTTAGAGGCTCGGCGGTCCCATCCATGAAGGGGATCTCTTCGGCGTTCCACGAGGTACAATTTCAGGCCGAGGTGCGCCGCGCGCATCCATTATCGCTCAAGCTCACCCGGCTCGGCGGCGCGTCCGTGCTGGATGGGCTCGTCCACGCACTCACGTTGATCAAACCCACTCCAACAACAAGATGAAACCAGCTTCGCTCGCCCTTGCCGCTGCCGCGGCTTTCGTTGTAACCGCGACAGCGTGTGCGGGCCTCAAGGAAGCGATGAGCGCGCACGTCGATACGGCAGCAAAGGCCGGATCGCAGGAACTCTCCGTCGATCGTCTCGCCAAGCTGCTCGGTGAAGCGACGGTACCGCCGCGCAAGGATGTCGCGCAGGCGATCGCCAACGCGTGGGTCGACTACGAGCTCCTCGGCCAGACCGCCGCGAAGGGCGACACCGTCGTCACCGACAAGGCGCTCGACTCGGCGCTTTGGGCACCGATATCATCGCTCAAGGCGAAGAAGTACTACGAGATCGTCTCGAAGGATTGGGGTACGGCTGACACCACGGCCGCTCGCAAGATGTTCGAGAACGGCGACATCCTCGCTGCATCGCACATCCTCATCCTCACCAAGGGTGCGTCGGCCGATCAGAAGGCAGCCGCGAAAAAGAAGATCGACGCGCTTCGTGCTCAGGCTACGTCGGCCAACTTCGCAGCGCTTGCCAAGGCCAACAGCCAGGACACGCCGTCAGCCGCGCGCGGCGGCTCACTGGGCTTGTTCAAGAAGGGTGCAATGGTGCCGCAGTTCGAGCAGGCACTGCTCGCACTCAAGCCTGGCGAGATCTCGCCGGTGGTCGAGACGGACTACGGTTACCACATCATTCGCCGCCCGACGTACGACGAGGTGAAGGACGAGCTGCTTCAGGCATCCAAGGGTCGCTCGATGCAGGTCGCCGAGAGCACGTTCGTAGCGAAGCTTCAGTCTGACGGCAAGATCGACATGGACAAGGACGCCGCCACGACCGCACGCGTCGTCGTCGCAGATCCAGATGCACATCGCAACGACAAGACATCGCTCGCGACGTCGACGGCGGGCAAGTTCACCGCTGGCGAGCTCGCACGCTGGATTGCGACGTTCCCGCCGATGCAGCAGTCGCAGCAGCGTGGACAGTTGCAGAACGCGCCGGATTCGATCGTCGTGATGTTCGTCAAGAATTTCATCACCAACGACCTCGTGCTGCGCGCCGCGGACAACGCCAAGATCGGGCCGACACCAGAAGAGATGACTCAGCTTCACAACGCGTTCTTCCAGTCGCGCGACGCGGCATGGACGCAGCTCGGAATCGACCCCAAGTCGCTCGCCGACAGCGCGAAGACCGAAGCCGATCGTATCAAGCTCGCATCGTCACGAGTCGACAAGTACATGGACGCGCTCGTCGGTGGTCAGGCTCAGTTCGTTCAGATCCCGGAGCCGGTCGCGCGTGTGCTGCGTGACCAGACCACGTCCAGCGTCAATTCAGCCGGCATCGATCGCGCAGTGGAGCGCGCCGTCAAGGCACATGCGGCTGCGGATTCCGTTTCTCGCGCCAGCACGCCTGCGACCGCCGTGCCAATGCCTGGCGCCGCAGCGCCCGGAAACGCCGCGCCGCCCGCACAGCCCGCCAATCCAACTCCGAAGAAGCCGTAGTCATCATGTCGTTGAAGTCAGTCGTTGTGTTTCTCTTCGCCGTCGCGCCAGCAGTTGGCGCGGCGCAGAGCGTGGTGCCGGTGCCCGCAGCCAATGCGGGCTCGGTGCCGAACACCCACATGGTGGATACGGTCGATCGCGTCGTCGCGGTCGTCGGTAGCTCTGTCATCACGTGGAGCGATCTCGCGGCGGCGGTCAATGAGCAGCGCGCTGCCGGTCTCAAGCTGCCGGATGATGCCGCCGGACAGCTTGCTGTAGCGCGCGGCGTCCTGAACGACCTCGTCGACCAGGAAATTCTGATTCAGAAGGCGAAGGACGTGAAGGTCGATGTCACCGATGCCGAGATCACGCCGCAGGTCGATCGACAAATCAAGGAAGTGCGGTCACACTTCCAGAGTGACATCGAGTATCGCAACGAGCTGAAGAACGCCGGTTTCGGCTCGCCCGAAGAATATCGGCGCACACTGTTCGACCAGTTTCGCCGTCGCCTGATTCAGCAGAAGACGTTCGCCGAGCTGCAGAAGCGCGCCAAGCCTGCCAGCGTGACCGAAGAAGAGGTTACGGCGGCGTTCGACAAGGTGAAGGACCAGCTCAAGAAGCGCCCGGCGATGGTTTCGTTCCGCCAGATCGTCATTGCGCCGCACGCATCCAAGTTCGCTGATTCAGTAGCGCTCGCGAAAGCAGAATCGCTGCTGGTACAGCTCAAGAAGGGCGCGAACTTCGAGGAGATGGCGAAGCGCGAGTCGATGGATCCGGGCACCAAGAACGTCGGCGGCGATCTTGGCTGGAATCGTCGCGGCTCTGATCTGGTTCCACAGTTCGAGGCGGTGATGTTCTCGCTGCGGCCGGGCGAGCTCAGCCCGATCGTGAAGACGTCATTCGGATATCACATCATCCGCGTCGATCGGGTGCAGCCGGCCGAAGTGAAGGCACGCCACATTCTCATCGCTCCAGTGATCGACTCGAACGACGTGCATGTCGCATATCTCCGCGCCGACAGCGTTGCGAACATGTGGCGCAAGGGTGCGAACTTCGATACGCTCGTAGCGAAATATCACGACCCCGCGGAAGAGAAGGGGATCCTGCAGCCGTTTCCCGTGGATTCCCTGCCGGCGTCGTACAAGGCTGCGGTAGCCGATCTCAAGGTGAACGACGTAAGCGCGCCATTCGCACTCGTATCGCAGAGCGGGAGCACCAAATATGCGATCATACAGGTCGTCGCCAAGACGGCGGAAGGCGAGTACTCGCTTTCCGAAGTGCGCGAGAACATCCGGCGGCAGCTTGCCGAGGAGAAACAGGCCCGCGCATTGCTCGACGAGCTGCGAAAGCAGACCTACGTGTCGCTGAGGCTGTGACCGCGAGCGGTGGCGCCAGCCGACCGCGCCTCGCGGTAACGGTCGGCGACCCGCGCGGCATCGGCCCTGAAATAATCCGCGCAGCGCTGGAAGATCCGGCGCTGCGTGACGTATGTGACATGGTGGTGGTCGGTGCCGAAGGGGCCGATGTCCCTGTCGACATCGCCGCCGGATCGTGGACCGCCGGCGACAATCCCGCAGCGGCGGGCAAGGCAAGCGGCGACGCAATCGCGCTCGCTGTTAAGCTCGCGCTCGCCGGAGAGGTCGATGGAATCGTCACCGCACCGATCGACAAGTTCGCGCTACTGTCGGGCGGCTACGATTATCCCGGTCACACGGAGATGCTCGCCGAGTTGACTGATTCGCGCGTGGCGATGATGCTCGCGTCCGACCGGTTGCGCGTGGTGCTCGCTACTACTCACATCGCGCTGCGCGACGTTCCACGTGCACTCACTCGCGAGGCCATCGAAACTGCCGCGAGTGTAACTCGAAGCGGCCTGCGCGACTGGTTCGGAATTGCGTCACCCCGCATCGCGCTCTGCGCGCTGAATCCGCACGCGGGCGATCACGGCCGCTTCGGAGACGAGGACGATGTTCTCCTGGCGCCCGCTGCAAGGGAATCCGGACTTCTCGGGCCATTTCCTGCAGACACCGTCTTCGTTCGCGCAATTCGCGGTGAGTTCGACGCGGTGATAGCTCCCTATCACGACGTGGGCATGACCGCCATCAAGGTCGCGTCGTTCGGAAGCGCAGTCAACGTCACGCTCGGCCTTCCGTTTCCGCGCACCTCGCCGGATCACGGCACCGCGCTCGACATCGCCGGACGCGGCATCGCCGATCCTTCCAGTTTTATCGCGGCGACTCGGCTGTGTGCCGAGATAGTTCAGCGTCGGCGGCGAGCTTCGCGGCAGTAAACTCGACGGCGAGCGAATCGATCTTTCGTCCGTCCATTTCGCGAACGACGAAGGTCACGTCGCCGCTGGCCAGTCTGTCGCCCACTACGGGCAGACGACCGAGCGCGCCGAACACGTAGCCGCCGACCGTCGTGTAATCCTCTTCCGGGATCGACGTTCCGAACTCCTCGTTGAACTCGGAGATGCTGGTCGCGCCGGAGATGATAGTCTCGCCGTTGCTCGTCGTGCGCACGTCGACTTCCTCGCCGACGTCGTACTCGTCCAGAATCTCGCCGACTATCTCTTCGAGAAGGTCTTCCATCGTCACGATGCCGGCCGTGCCGCCGTACTCGTCCAGCACGATCGCCATGTGTTCCTTGCGACGCTTGAAGTCGGCGAGAACATCTTCGACCTCGCGCGAGCCCGGTATGAAATACACCGGCCGCATCAGTGGACGCAGAGTGAATTCCGCCGGACGATGTGCGAGGATCGGAATCAGATCCTTGGCAAGGATGATCCCGATGATGTCGTCGATCGTCTCCTCGTAAACCGGGTAGCGCGACAGGCCGCTCTCGCTCACGAGCTCGATGATGTCTTCCAGTGTCGCCGTTGCGTCGATCGCGACGATCTCCGTGCGCGGCGTCATCACCTCGCGTGCATTCTTCTCCGAGAATTCAAAGACGGCGTCGAGCAGCGCCGCGTCGTGCTCCTCGATCGCGCCGCCCTCCTCGCTTTGCTCGACCAGCATGCGGAGCTCTTCGGGCGAGTGCACCGATTCAGCCGTCGGAACGGGACGCTGGCCCAGTATCCGCATCACACGAACTGCGGACTTGTTGAGCAGCCAGGTGAAGGGGCGCATGATCCACGCGAACGCGAGCAGCGGCGGCGTGAGATAGCGGGCCCATCGCTCCGGTTGATTGAGCGCGAAGGTCTTTGGCGTGAGCTCGCCGAACACGACCGTCAGGTACGTCACGAATGCGAGCGCGATGACGGTCGCGATGGTCACACGGGTGGCGACGTCGATCCCGAGTGGCAGGCGCGCGAAAGACTCCGCGAACGACTGCACCAGGAGCGACTCGGCGATCCATCCGAGCAGGAGACTCGTAAGGGTGACGCCGAGCTGGCTCGCCGAGAGTGCCGCGGAGAGATTGTTGGTGGCTTTGAGCGCAACGCGGGCCAGCCCGTCACCGCCGCGCGCCATCGCCTCCAGGCGCGTCTTTCGGGATCGGACCAGAGCAAACTCCGCGGCCACGAAAAAAGCGTTGATCAGGACCAGCCCGAGAACGGCCGCTATGCGTAGCAACACCCTCGAAAGATAGCAGGAACCGGGTTCATCCGCGCCTTCCGATGCCCGTGACGAGGCCCGGATCATGCCGCATTCGGGGACAGACGGCACGGATCGGCGGCTGGCGGCTGGTCGCGATCCGGAGGTCGCCGGACCACGTTTGGACCACTCGACCCGTTAAATTTCAGGGCTATGTCAGAGAAGCAGCAAATTCGAAATATCGCCATCATCGCGCACGTCGATCACGGCAAGACCACCCTCGTGGACAAGATGCTCCGGCAGGCCGGCGCATTCCGCGATAATCAGATCGTCGCCGAGCGCGTGATGGATTCAAACCCGCTCGAGAGAGAGCGTGGAATTACGATCCTTGCCAAGAACACTGCGGTGAGCTGGCACGGGACCAAGATCAACATCGTCGATACGCCAGGGCACGCCGATTTCGGCGGTGAAGTGGAGCGCATTCTGCGCATGGTCGACGGCGTTCTGCTTGTCGTCGATGCATTCGACGGGCCCATGCCACAAACACGCTTCGTGCTTGGCAAGGCGCTCGCACTCAAGCGCACGCCGATCGTCGTCATCAACAAGATCGATCGTCCGGGCGCCGATCCCATGCGCGTGCACGACGAGATCCTGGATCTCTTCATCGAACTCGAAGCCGATTCGGCGCAGCTGGACGCACCGGTGGTTTACGCATCGGCCCGCGAAGGCGTGGCGACGATGGACATGGATGTGACGCCGGTCGATCTCGCGCCACTGTTCCAGACCATTGTCGACAACGTTCCTGCGCCTGCCACGGATGAGAACGGTCCGTTCCAGATGCTCGTCTCGACGATCGATCACTCGCCGTATCTGGGCCGCCTCGCGATCGGCCGCATAGAGCGCGGCACGGTGAATGTCGGCGACAATGTCGCGCTGCTCGCGATGGATACGACCGCAGCGCCGGTCACGTCACGCGTCACGCGTCTTTTCACATACGACGGACTCGATCGCATCGAAGTGAACAGTTCGACCGCTGGTAACATCGTTGCGCTGGCAGGACTCGAAGGTGTCGAGATCGGACTAACGATCACCGACGTCAACACACCCGAGCGACTGGAAGGGATCTCGGTCGAGGAGCCGACCATCTCGGTCGACTTCCTCGTCAACAATTCGCCCTTCGCCGGCAAGGAAGGGAAGTTCGTGACGTCGCGCCAGCTGCGTGAGCGGCTGTACAAGGAGCTGGAGCGCAACGTCGCCCTGCGGGTGGACGATACGTCGGCGACCGATACGTGGACCGTGGCCGGACGCGGGGAGCTGCATCTTACGATTCTGATGGAGACGATGCGGCGTGAGGGCTACGAGTTCCAGGTTTCGAGGCCGCGCGTCATCACGCGTGAGGGACCGGACGGTGAGCGTCTGGAGCCTTACGAAGAGCTTTCAATCGACGTGCCCGAGGAGTTTCTGGGTGCGGTGATCGAGAAGCTCGGTCCGCGGCGCGGCGAGATGATCGAGATGAAGAATCCGGGCCAGGGAATGACCCGTCTGACGTACCGGATTCCGGCGCGCGGACTGTTCGGCTATCGCTCGGAATTTCTGACCGATACTCGTGGCACGGGAATCATGCACCATCGGTTTCTGGAGTACGGACCCTGGGCCGGTCCGCTGTCGGGGCGCTCGCGCGGAACGCTGGTATCGATGGACTCCGGCGTGATCGTTGCATTCGCTCTGGCCAACCTCGCCGAGCGGTCGACACTATTCGTATCGCCGACCGATCCGGTGTACGAGGGTATGATAATCGGCGAGAATTCACGCCCGGGTGACATGGACGTCAACCCGACGCGCGAAAAAAAGATGTCCAACATGCGATCCAAATCGACCGATGAGAACATCCAACTGGAGCCACCGCGGGTAATGACTCTGGAAAGTGCGCTCGAATATATCGAGGAGGACGAACTGATCGAGGTGACGCCGGCGGCCATCCGTTTGCGTAAGCGTCACCTCAGCGCGAACGATCGGAAGAAGATGTCGCGTGAGGCAAAACGTGAGCGTGCCGCCGGTTGACCGACCGGCGAAACTCACCCGGTTGCCGGGCTGCACGTTTGTTGCACGACCGCTGCGCTTCTGTGTGACAGGTATTGACTTCGCGAGTGGCTGCTCGATTAACTTCCCGTGAACCCCGTGTAACTCAGATGGAGAAGGAAATGCTGTTGGATGATCTCGACGTGCCCGGCACGATTGGCATGCGCACCGATTTCGCCGGCTATGACCTGGCGAAACCGTTCGAGGAAGACCCGGAGGACGAGGGTCCGCCGAACGCGTTCGACGACGACGAAGACGATGATGACTTCGACGACGACCTGGATGACGACGACGATGAAGAGGACGACGACGAACTCGACATCGACGAGGATGACGAAGACGACGAGGTGGACGACGACTTCGACGATGATGACGAAGACGACGATGAAGACCTCGATGACGATCTGGACGAGGACGCTGACATCGACGATGTGGACGACGGCGAGGATGCCGATCTCTAGCGTCGTGCCGGCGTGAGCCGGCGCTTCGCACAGCGCAACAATTCAAAAGAAAAGGGCGGCCCTGAGAGGGCCGCCCTTTTCTTGTCCGTGAGCGATTCGCGCTAGCGCTTTTTCCGTGCGGGTCGCGCGGTGCGTCCAAAGACTTCTGCGACCGGCCGGCCGATCAGGGCAGAAATGGCCTCTTCCAGCCGCTCACTGCCGACGCGCTCACCGCTGATGACGAGGGTGAGGTGGTTGTAGGAGACGCCGAGCTCGGCGGCGGCCTCCGCCATCGTCAGCTCGCGCAGCGTCACCGCGGCCCTCAACGCCGCCTTGCGTTCGAGTGGCGTCATAGCCATTCTTGGCTACCAATACGTTGCATTTCTAACGGTTAGAAGTATCACGCCTCATGCGGTGTGGAATATGATACGCGGGCGTAGCAAGTCAAGCAATCTATGATACGCAGCCGGATCGGGCGCAGGGTGTCACTCGGGGATCGGGTGAAGTCGGCGCGGGAGGGGCTGCGCATCGGCGGGCATAAGGTGACGCAGGGCGACCTGGCCAGGGCCGTGGGGGTAAAACGGAACACGGTGAGCCGGTGGGAGAACGGGGCGATGGTGCCCAGCGATCCAGCGGTGCTGGCGGCGCTGGCAGCTGCGCTGGAGGTATCGGTCGAGTGGCTGATCAGCGGCGATCCGGCGGCGGTCCCAGCGGGCAAGGCGGAGCTGCACGAGGGCTCGGGACGTCGGTATTTGGATCCAGCCACCGCGGAGCTTCCCGAGCGGGCAAGGTCGGTTGCTCTGGGCTATCTGGACCGGTTGCGTGAGTGTGGCTGCACCCAGGAGCAACGGCGAGGCGCGGAGTCCCTGTTGCTGGCCGGTGCGCGCAATGCCGTTTCTTCGACTCCGTTCGATGAGCGCGATGATGTCGATGTATGCGCCGACGTCGATGCTGCGTGGGATGTGGTGGTGCGAATCCTGAGGCGTGAGGGGAAGCGTCCGTAAAGGTTTGAGGAGTGCGGATGCGGCGCAGTCGCTTGCTCGGGGGTGTGGGCTCTTTTATCTTCAAGGGCTCCCGGTCGTTTTCCACGTCGTTGTTCGACATGGAAGACGGATCGAGGGCCTGTAGCTCAGGTGGTTAGAGCGCACGCCTGATAAGCGTGAGGTCGGAGGTTCAACTCCTCCCAGGCCCATTGTTCCATTGTAAACGCGATGTCGGCCCCGCGACGGTTCCTGCCGTTGCGGGGCTTTGTCGTACCTGGTGGGTGTCTGAAATGCGAACGCGATCATCCACGATCGATCGTACTGCAGTGAGCCCTGCATGAAAAAGCAGTCCGAAATCATGTCGCATCGCGCAATGCGCGAACCAGCTCTGTCGATGATCTGGCATGCTGTGATTCGGAACAATGTGCGGATCAGAATGTCTTAACGAAGCCAATTCCGGCCAGTCAACTGAATTCATGACAAGACTTCTCAATGCAGTTCTTTTCGTATCCGTGGCCGCCATGCCTGCTCTCGCGGTGGCGCAGGGTGGTCGCGGCGGATTCGGTAGCGGCGGCGGCCGAGGACGCGGTCAACGCGGTCAGGGCGATACGACCGCCACGGGGGCACCGCGACCTCAAATGAGTTTCGCTGAGATCGTCTTTGCGCACCGCTCGGACCTTCTGCTCGCTGATTCGCAGACAACCAGGGTGAGCGAGATCCGCATGCGGGCGATGAGCAGGCGTGTAACGCTCAACAACACGCTCGACTCCGTAAAGGCGATCATGGCGATGAATCCGACCAGTGTAGCGGCGCCATCCACAGACTCGTCACGCAAAGCGATGGCTGCTCAGCGCCGCGAGCTTGCATCGGTACTCGGCGATCTTCACGACGTGGACGTAAATGCACGTAATGAGACACTGCTCGTACTCAACCCCGATCAGCAGAAAAAGGCCGAACAGTTGGAAGAGCAGGCAGATTCGCCGGTCGTGCCAGGCAACGGAGCCGGCCGCGGTGCCGGCAGTGGCGGCGGACGCCGCGGCGGAGGGCGGCCCGGTGGGGGAATGGGCGGTCCGTGAGGCGTGGCCACTACCCTGGACGAGCGAAGATTGAAAAATGTTGATTGAACGAGCGGCTCCCTGACGGGAGCCGTTTGCGTTTCCGAGGACAGCGTCCGATGGATGACATCCTCACCCGCGACACAAGCGTGTAAGCCGCCGCACGCGCATTTGCCTGGAAACCTACGGCGCTTAGTTTTTACGGACGACGTCCACTGTTGTTGTGGGTGGCGTCCGGTTCAAGTCCGATCCGGAAGATCATGTACATCCTGCGTATCGGGTGGTGACGACCGATGCGGAGATCGATGCTGCTATCGCGTCAACGCGGACCGCGGACGACTACCGCCGCTGCTCCGGCCAATGCACGAACGTTCACGGAGACGGTTATGGCGACAGGAAGCAGTGACGCAAATTCCCCGGACACGATCGTTCTCATCAACGGACTCTGGCTCACTGCGCTCAGCTGGGAGCACTGGGTGAGTCACTATACCGCGAAGGGCTACCGCGTGATTGCGCGCAGCTGGCCCGGAATGGAAGGCGACATCGAAGAGCTCCGTCGCAATCCTTCGGCGATCGGCGGACTCGGAGTGGAAGCGATCGTCGAGCATTATGAGCGAATCGTGCGCGAGCTCGATCGTCCGCCCATCATCATCGGACATTCCTTCGGCGGACTGATTACGGAAATCCTGCTCGATCGCGGACTAGGCGCCGCTGGTGTCGCGATAGATCCTGCACCCGTGAAGGGGATCTTTGTTCTACCGTTCGCAAGTCTCAAGTCGGCGTTCCCGGCACTCAAGAATCCGTTCGAGCGAGACCGCGCGGTTGCGTTGACGCTGGAGCAGTTCCACTACGGATTCACCAACACGCTATCGGAAGAGGAAACCGTTCCGATCTACACGCGGTATGCAGTTCCGGGCCCGAACCATGTGTTGTTCCAGGCGAGTCTCGCCAACTTCAATCCGCACGCCGAAACGACGGTGAATTTTCGCAACGACGATCGTGCACCGCTGTTGCTGATCGGAGGGGGCATGGATCACACCGTGCCGGCGTCGGTAACCAGGGCGAACTTCAACCTGTTCAAGAAGTCGCGCGCCGTCACCGACTATCACGAGTACCCCGATCGCCCTCACCTGACGATCGGAGTTCCAGGCTGGGAAGAGGTGGCTGATTTCGCGCTGGACTGGGCACGCGAACATGCCACCGGCAAGTCAACCGCATGAGATCCATGTTGTAACGATGTTATGGCGTGGATCGCACCGCCGCCCGCTATTGGGCAGCCGGCGGGTGCACCATCGTCACCAGCTCGCGCACGGTCGCGGGCGTGCGTGGTCCGAAGTACAGAAGCTCCTGCTCGTTGATTCGATAGATGCGCTTGTTCCTGCCGGCGGGTGTGAGATTCACCCCTGGCAGTGTTGCGAACTTGTCCGCACTTCCCATGCGATCGAAGCCGACATCGGTCGCGATGATTATGTCCGGCGCCAACTGTGCGATGAGCTCCGGCGTGAGTCGCGTCATGGTTTTGGTCGAGTCGATCGCATTCGCAGCACCAGCCCAGCGCAGCATCTGAGTCGCGGGACCTTCTCCGCCAACTGCGAGATAGCTGTTCCCTATCTGACCGAAGTGCATGATGAGCACGCGCGGATGCGGTTTGCCCGTCCACTGCGCGGTGTCCTGCCAGACCGAATCCATTCCGCTACGCCACTTCGCGATGACGCTGTCCGCAGCTTTCTCACGATGGAACTGCTTGCCGAGCTGCGTCATCAGCATCTGCGCGCTGTCGAGCGATTCGCCCGGCTTGATGACGAGCATGGGAATGCCAACCTTCCTGAGCTGATCGAGCACGGCGTCGGGTCCAACATTTCCGTCCGTGAGAAACAGCGTTGGCTTCATCGATATGATGCCCTCCGCGCTCAATGCGCGGTGGTAGCCGACCGACGGAAGCGACCTGATCGCGGCAGGATAGATCGATGTGAGATCTCTGGCTACGAGATTGTCCTGCGCGCCGATCTCGTACATGAACTCGTTGATCTGCTTTGACACTCCGACAACGCGATTGGCGTTTCCACTGCTGTTGCCTCTTCCGCATGCGGCAAGTGAGAGCGCGATGGCCGCGGCGAGTGCAATTCGCCCGGGATTGAACGAGGGAGCTGTCCGAAACTCTATTTGACGCATTGGCGTGTACTTGAGGATTGGCGGAATGCACGGCTGTCGCGGCGGCGGCCCGGGTCGCGCAACTAAGATTACGCTAAGGCCGATTACTCCGTTGCGCGCCGACGGGGCTCTTAGCAATTTCTTGCTAGGAGTACCAATTCCCTTCATGGAGAATGGCTATGCGGCTCATCTCACGCTCGTTCGCGATTGCGGCGGCAATCGCGATGGCATCGGCACTAAGTGTCGGTGCGGCAGGTGCACAGGGGACGGCTACAACGTGCAAGGACGGAACTACGAGCGCGACGTCTGGTCGCGGTGCATGTTCCGGACATGGCGGCGTGGCGAAGGCCGCCAGTGCGGCAAAGGCGCCGAAGGCTACCAAGGCGAGCAAGGCTGCAGCGGCAACGGCGGCAGCGCCGGCCAAGGCTGCGACGAGCGCCGCCATGGTTACATGCACTGATGGAACGATGTCGAAGGGTGGCCGCGGCGCATGCTCTGGTCATGGCGGCGTGAAGACGTCGGCAGCAGCAGCGGCTGCGGTTACCCCGGCGCCAGCAGCGGCATCCACAGCCAAGCCCGCCAAGGCGGCGAAGGCTTCGGCCGCGTCCAAGGCAACGGTCGGATCGGGCGGCAAGGAAGACAACAATCCGGTCGGTGCGATCGCCAAGTGCAAGGATGGTCTCTACTCGCACGCGACTCATCGCCAGGGCGCCTGCAGCGGCCACGGCGGAGTGGCCAGCTGGATGTGACGGCAGCAATCGATTCATGATGATCGGGGGCGATCGGCACTTGTCGATCGCCCCCGATTGCCTTCCGGGCACCCGGCACGTGGAGGTTCTGCGGGGTATCTTTCGTGGTGCGACTGCCAGTTCTGTCAGGCGCTCCAGGTCGCTGGCCAACGCGGGAGGGGAAGCCCATGTCCGACTTCTATCGACGCCGACGCGTAGTAATCAAGGACGCCACTGCGCTGCTCACGTTCTTCCTCGGCTTCGTCTGGTCGGGTGCGTTCGCGTGGCCCTTTCTGGCCGACCAGGTGGATCAGGGCGACATGATCCGCGGACTCGCGTACTTCCTCTCACTCGTGCTCGGTACCGGCATCGTCATGGGACTCATCGGTCTCGAGGCTGGCAATCTGCTCGGCGGAGTGTGGGAGCGATATCACAAACATCATCGCCATAATCGTGAATTCGCGATCGCCGGAGGATCGTCGACGATCGCGTGGACTGGCGCGAGGCCAATCGCGCCGGTGCGAAGGGCGTCGACGTCCGGCGCATCCGCGCGGCGCGATGTGAGCAATGTTTACTACGACGAAGCTGGAGTGTACGCCGCTTCGTTCATACCGCTGGCCGAACGCGTGCGCCCGGTTCGCTACGAAATGGCGAAAGTGCGCGAGGCGCTCGCCCGGACGACCAATATCGGTGCGTGGGACGGTGGGCGTCTCGTTGGAGCGGTGCGCCTTCTCAGCGACGGCTACACGTTCAGCGTGATAGCCGACATCCTGGTCGATCCGGACTATCAGCGCCTCGGCATCGGGCGCAATCTCATGTCGCGGGCGCTCGCCGCCGCACCGGATGCGCGCCTGCTCATCGAGGCACAGCCGGACTGCATCGGCTTTTTCGAGCGCATCGGATGTGTGCGCGGACCCACCGGATTCACCCTTACCGCTTCACCGCGATGAGCGGGCGCCTGCGAAACGACCTTGGTGCGTCGTTCCTTACCGGCCGTTTTCTCGTTCCGACGGTGATCGCCATCCTGCTGGTCGCGATCGTCGTCTGGCTGGTCCGCGGACACTGATCGAAGCTTTATAGCGGGCCCGGGCGGCTATTTTCGCCCGAGCACTTGCCGTAACGTCCAGCCAGCCGAAACTCGGGGGTAGTGCGGCTCGCCGACTGCGGTGGTACTATATGTGCTCGGTGGCTCTCCACTGGAAGGCGCTTCCTCCCACCCGATCGGGACAATTGTGAACGAGTCAATTCAGTCGCCAGAGACTGACGAGGAGACGTACGGGTTGCCAGAAGTTGATCCGGAGCATCAGCCGGAGCAGCCGCCGCCGCGCAAGCGTGCGGACTCCAGCGTCAAATTGTACGTTGCGTTGTGGTTGCCTGGCGCGGGTGCTCTGCTCGCGTACGCGGTGACGCGCGGCAGCTTCTGGGCTGGATTCGTCGGAATCGAGTTGTTGCTGGTTGGACTATACACCCTCGCAAAATTGTAAGTGCTGAAAGCTCGGATACGTAAGCGATGAACACCGACTCCTATCCTGTACAGGATGAGCAGACGGAGATGATCGACGACGAGCCGCGTCGAGACGCGGCTCCCATCGCTGCGTCCGAGCCCGCCAGTGCACCCAATCGAACGGAGGCTGGCGATGCATACGCTCAGAGAGTCATCGCCGCGCAGCGATCGGAAGCGCTCAATCGTCTGCTCAACGTCTTCATTGCCGTACTTGCGCTGATCGTGCTCGCTCCGGTGATGCTGCTCATCGCGCTCGCGGTGAAGCTCACTTCGCGCGGCCCTGTCTTCTACGTGCAGGACCGTGTTGGCGTGGATCGTCGTCGCCGAGCCGTTTCACCGGGTGAAGACAGACGCAGGTCGAATGTCGGGGGACGGCCGTTTCGCATCCTCAAATTCCGGTCGATGCGCCAGGACGCCGAGGCCGGGACTGGTGCAGTGTGGGCGGCGCACCAGGATCCGCGTGTGACGCCGGTCGGAAACTTTCTGCGCAAGACGCGTCTGGACGAGCTGCCTCAGCTCATCAACGTCGTGCTGGGAGACATGAACATCGTCGGACCGCGACCGGAGCGGCCCAGCATATTCGCAGAGCTGCGCGAGAACATCGACGGGTATCAGTTACGTCAGCAGGCGCGGCCGGGCATCACCGGCTGGGCGCAGATCAATCACTCATACGACACCTCCATCGAAGATGTGCGCGTCAAGATTCAGCTCGACCTCGAGTATCTCGCGCGGCAATCGCTGGCGGAGGATCTCAAGATCATGATGCGGACACTTCCCGTGATGATCTTCAAACGCGGCTCACGGTAACTGTGCGATCGATCATCGCTTCATCGTGATGTCGTGTACGTGATAACAAAAAAGGACCGCATGGTGCGGTCCTTTTTTGTTACTGGGTGTTACTGGGTGTTACTGTGTGTTGACGGTGTGCTACGGCTGTGGCCGGTTCATGCGCGCCTTGTCCATGTCCGCCACGTTCTTGTCGAAGACGGCCTGCTGCTCGGGCGTGAGGATTGCGCGGAGTTGAGTGCGCTGATTGGTGCGCATCTCGGTCATCTTGGCGCGCATGTCGCCGCCCGTCTCGGCCTTTGCAGCCGTCGCAAGACGCTCGTTGATTGCCTTGACCGAGTCGGTCTCTGCCGCGGTAAGCGTGATGCCGGTTAGCAGGCGCGTGGTCGACCGCTCTACCATCTGCGAAGGATCCATCCGTCCGCCCATGTTCCCCTGCGCCATCACCGGAGCACTCGCCGCGGCAAGGAGCACCAGGGAGCACGCCGCAATGTTGATTCGCCGCATGTCGATTCCTCTTGAATGTTTGGTGTTGTGTACGCCGCTGACATTCGCCAGCGAAATTCGTACCCTGCAACCCATAGATGTACGGTCAGCCCTGCAGGACGTTGTAATGTTGAGCGCGCGACATCAGGCCGGACCTCCTTCCACGACCGTCGCGAGCGCAGTACAGTTCGGAATGACCCCTTGGTGCGTCGTTCGGTTGGTATGAGCGTTCGTCATGCGGCAGTTGCGATTGTGCTTTCGCCGGGAGCGGCGGGCGACGACTTGCTGCTCATCAGGCGCGCAACCGTTGACGGGGATCCCTGGAGCGGTCATTTGGCGCTGCCCGGCGGTGGCCACGAGCCGGCCGATTCGACCCTCGAGGACACCGCAAGGCGCGAGACACTGGAGGAGACTGGCATCGACCTGTCGCAAAGTGCCCGCGTTGCTACGCTCACCCCCGTAACGCCGAGCTTCATGACGGCGCCTGCCATAACCATCGCGCCTTTCGTGTTTCGATACGGGGGCGACAGGCGCGTCACCATGTCATGCGAGATAGTGGAATCCTGGTGGATTCCAGTCGAACAGCTTCAGCGTGATGATGCGTGGGTGACCACCCCGGTTACGATACGCGACGGCTCCGCGATTCACGTACGCGGTCTTCTCTGGCACGGCCACGTGCTGTGGGGTTTGACGGAGAGAATTATTCATGAATTTCTCGCAACCGTGGAACAGGAGCAATCGCCGTAAGCGTCGCGCTCATTGCGTCAGCGCACTGACGCCGTCTGCACCATACTCCACAGCCACGTCGTCCAATAGCGGCCGCGGCCGATCTCCAGGACGCTCGGTCGCAGTACCGATGTGCACGAATCCAGCAATCCGCTCGTCATCCCTCAGCCCAAGCTCGCGCATGATCCGCCGATCGTACGCGTACCACTCGGTGTGCCAGTTCGCCCCGTATCCCATTGCGTTGGCCGCGACGACGAGGCTCATCGTCGCTGCGCCGGCGGAAAGAATCTGCTCCCACTCGGGCGCCTTGGGATGCTCGCGCGTGCTCGAGATTACTGCGATCACCAGTGGGGCGCGGACCAGGAGACCACGCTCGATCTCCAGGAGTTCCGGCGTCGCGTCGGGATGGTCCGTGTGGAACGTGGTCGCGATCAGGTCGCCCAGTCGAGCTCCGCCAGCCGGCCCGATCACCACGAACCGCCAGGGTACGACTCGGCCATGATCGGGCACCCGGCTGGCGATCGTGAGCAACGTACGGATTTCCGCGGGCGTTGGAGCCGGTGCGGCGAGCAGGCGCAGTGGAACGGATCTGCGTGTGAGCAGCAGGTCTATGGTCGAATTCATTTGTTGGGTCGAGGTTTCCCAAAGTTAGTTGAGGAAACCATTTCGTCGCGTGAACCATCCTACCCCTGGAGAGCCGGTCGCAAGGTGTCCTGGCTCGTCCTTGCGCATCGCTGCCGAACTTTCACCCATAGCCATCAAGACCATGTCCTCCGCACCTACCGGTAAGCCCGCCTGCGTCGTTACCCGATTCCCGATCGGGCTCGCAGTTATTCTGACGACGCTCGCGGCATCGGGGGCAGGGGCTCAGGAACGTGCCTATTCGGTGCCTCTGCACGCCGTCGTGTCCACGTCAGGCGCGACGCATATCCGCGTCGAGAACGGATCGGGACATCTTGTGATCAACGGCAAGGAAGGCGCTTCGCAGGTATCCGCAACAGCTACGGTGCGCGCCTCCTCCCAGCGGGCCATGGACGCGGTCAAGCTGATCGCACGTCGCGAAGGCGACGCGATTGTAGTGCGGACGGATCGTCCGGACAACGACTGGTTCGGGAACGACGACGTCAGTATCAACCTCACGGTCGAAGTACCGCCCAGTCTCAGCCTCGACGTCACCAACGGTAGCGGCGTCGCCGAGATCGATAACGTGGGCCCGGTCACCCTCCACGCGGGATCCGGCGGTGTACAGGTCAGCGACGTCAGAGGCGCGGCAGAAGTGCGGAGCGGCTCGGGCGGCGCGAGGTTGCGCAACGTTCATGGGGACGTGACGGTCTCCACTGGTTCAGGCGGCATCACCATCGCGGGCGTGACCGGCTCGGTGGACGTACGCGAGGCAGGCTCCGGCGGGGTCAACGTGAGCGACGTGACCGGCTCTCTCCACATGGGCTCGATCGGCTCCGGCAGCGTCGATGCCGACAGGATTGGCGGTGATCTCACAGTTGACAGGAAGGGAAGTGGCTCGGTGTCGTACACCAACGTCAAGGGCCGCGTCAGCGTGCCGACGCGCGGGCGCGACTGGTGACCGCAGCGAGTCGACAGATGAGCTGAGAGATGTTTTGATAGATTGATCGGATGACGGATCCGATCCTTGAAACACTGGAGAGCGACACTCAGGCGGAATCTGGCGCCGAGGTTGTCGCTCTCGTTGCAGAATACTTCGACTCCACGCGAGATGGCACAGGCGCCGTCTCGACCGAGCTCACGCCGGAACAGCTAGCCGTACGGTTCGATGAGCCGCTGCCGCGTGGCGGACAGTCGCTCCGGCACGTCGCGCAGCGTCTGCGAACAGACGTGATGGCGGACGCCAATCGGCTGTACCATCCGATGTACATGGGCCATCAGGTCGCGCCCCCTCTGCCCGCGGCTGTGTGGACCGAGCCGCTCATAAGCGTGATGAACCAGTCAGTCGCGGTCTGGGAGATGTCTCCGACCGCGACCGTGATAGAACATCGCGTGATTCGCTGGATGACGGATCTCGTCGGTTGGGACGAGGCCAGCGGCGGCACCCTCACATCCGGTGGCACGGAGGCGACCTTCACGGCGCTGCTGGCGGCGCGCAATGCGATAATTCCCGACGCGTGGGCCGACGGAGTCGGCGCGAATCCTCCTGTCGTACTCTGCGGCGAGCATGCGCACTACGCAGTCTCCCGCGCGCTCGGCGAGCTTGGACTGGGTGTGCGCAGTCTCATCACCATTCCGTCGCGCGATTTCCGGATGGATCCCGATGCGCTCGAACGCGCGCTCGCCGACGCCCGTGCATCGGGAAAGGCAGTGATGGCCGTCGTTGCGACTGTGGGATCGACCGCCACGGGATCGTTCGACGATCTCACTGGTATTGGTCAAATCTGCGACGCGCACGGCGTGTGGCTGCACGTGGATGGTGCACACGGCGCCTCGGCGCTCCTCTCGGAGTCGCGCGCGGCGGCGCTTCGCGGACTGGAGCGTGCGCGATCGCTTGCATGGGACCCGCACAAGGGAATGCTGTTGCCGATCGCTACCGGAATGTTGTTGATGCGGGACGATCGGGATCTGCAGCGAGCATTCGCTCAGCGCGCGCCGTATCTGTTTCACGAGCGCGCCGGCGCGCGTGCGTGGGACCTCGGCAAGGAGAGCTTTCAGTGCTCCCGCCGCGCAGACGTCTTGAAGCTATGGGTTGTGTTGCAGCGCTACGGCGCGGACGGAATCGGCCGAGTGTACGACCATCTGTGCGACGTGACGCGCGATCTCTACGATGCGATCACGTCGCGCAGCGACTTCGAAGCACTGCATGCGCCGGAGTCGAACATCCTCTGCTTTCGTTACCTCGGCGGAGGCAATCGAGATTCCGATTTCATCGATGCACTGAATCGCAATTTGCGCGCGGCATACAACCGTTCGGGCAAGGGATGGATCACTCTTACAGTCCTCGAAGGGCGACCGGTGCTGCGCGTGACGTTGATGAATCACCGCACGCGCACGCATCACACAAGAGCCCTGCTCGATGGACTTGCAGCAGAAGCGGCAACGCTGATCTCAGAGTAGCGAGCGAATCCAGCCTCCGTCGACGGGTATCGACGCTCCGGTGGTGTAACTCGCGCGCTCCGACGCCAGGAACGCGACCATCGCCGCGAATTCCCTCGGTGTACCGAGTCTGCGCATGGGAATCTGCGATTCCATCGCCGCGATCTCCGCCTCGGCTGTCGTGCCGCGCCGCGTTGCGTTGCTCTCCGCCAGGTGCGCGATGCGATCGGTGAGCGTGTACCCCGGCATTACGTTGTTCACTGTCACGCCGTAGGTCGCGACTTCGTTCGCCAGTGTGCGAGCGAACCCTGTAACCGCTGCTCGCACACTGTTCGAGAGAATCAGGCTATCCACCGGCTGCTTGACGGCAATCGATGTGATGTTGATAATGCGCCCCCACAGACGCTGCTTCATTCCCGGCAGCACGGAGCGGGTCATGTTGACAGCGCTCTCGAATGTAAGTCGCCACGCGTCGGTCCATGCTGACGGCGGATGCGCCTCGAACGGACCGGCGGGCGGACCGCCCGCGTTGTTGACGAGAATGTCCACGCGACCGAATTCATCTTGCGCGGAGTTCCAGATGCGCTCCACCGCCGCGGGGTCGGAAATGTCTGCCACGACGGAAATGACTCTTACGCCGCTCGACCTGGTTATCGCGCGCACGGTTTCGTCCAGCGAGGACTGGCTGCGTGCACACAGCACCAGGTTCGCTCCCTCCGCCGCCAGCTCTTCCGCGACCGCGCGGCCGAGTCCACGGCTGGACGCCGTGACGAGGGCGACCTTGTCCTTGATGCCGAGATCCATCGCTATTTCTTGTGGAAGTAGCTGTCGGTCCCGTTCAGCCAGTCTTCGCGAGGTGGGCTGAAGATGTCGACGTCGAGCGTGTCTTCGAGCGCTTCCGCACGGTGCGGCACGTTGGATGGGATGTGCAGAACTTCGCCGGCGTTGACGACCACTTCCTCCTTTCCATCCGCGCCGATCCAGAAGTGCAGAGCGCCTTCGAGGATATATGTCAGCTGCTCGTTGTGATGCGAGTGCTGCGGCACAATCGCGCCCTTGTCGAGATATACGTGGGCGAGCATCATGTCGTCACCCGTGATCAGCCGGCGGGAGATGCTGTCGGTCACGACCTCCTTTGGCATGTTGTCCCAGCGGAAATGGCGCACCTTGGTGTTCATCGTGGTTCTGGTTGAGGGGTACAGGGAGAACAGGACTTACGAAAAACATACGTAGGATCGCGAGCGCGCGGCTCGGCAGCGGCTACGTTCGGGGAACATACGTCCGGGCAAGCGATTTGCGAATAGCGGTACCAGCAGCAGAGATTCGCTGGCCATCGCTCTCGACTCATCTCCCCGCCGATGCTCTCTCACGATTCGCAGGTCGCACCTCTAATAGAGATATTCGAGCTGTACATGTTGCGCGACGCAACCCTTGCCGACCTTCGCGAGCCCACCGTCGTGGCGACGCGTGCGATGCTGGATTCCGGTCTGACGCCGGACATGATCCTCTCCATCCTCGATGGGGCGGTGAAGGTCGCTGCGGATGAGACCGTCAGCGCCAATACGGCGGACCATGCGCGCGCGCTGCGGGAGAATATCGTCCCGTGGCTGATGGGCGAGTGCTTCGACCCGATCGTGGCGAAGGGACCCGTGTGGCCTGTGGCATGAGCGGCAGGCGGGACTGGCGCGTCCCTGCGGGCGTACGCATTTTCAGGGCGTGATTACTCGCAAGGCAACTCCCGAAGACGCGGCGTCGATCAGCGCGTTGATCGACCTCTACGTGCCCAGTGGCACTCTCCTGCCGCGATCCGAAGAATTCATCGCCATGTACGCCCACGAGTTCGTCGTCGTGGAGCGGGACGGCGAAATCGTAGGCTGCGTGCACCTGGACGAATACTCGCCCAGCCTGGCGGAGCTGCGCTCGCTTGCAGTTGCACCGGGGGCGCAGGGTATCGGAATAGGAAAGGCACTCGTCGCGGCCACCGAACGGTTCGCGCGAGCGCGCGACTACACGACCCTCTTCGCCGTAAGCAACGATACCGAGTTCTTTGCGCGATTCGGATTCACGCGCCGCAATATCCCGGAGCTCGATCTGGAACGGAGCGAGGTCAGCAAGTACAAGGGAGTCTTCGCGAAAGATCTGGCGGCCACGAATATCGGGCAGTCCGGCGTGTCGGCGTAGCGCCTGCGGCAACAGCTGGAGCAACCCCCGTCTTGTGTGCGCGTGTCGTATATTCGGACAGTGGTTCCCACCGCCCGCCACCCGGTAATTACGAAATGGATCCAGGAACAGCGCTGGTCGCAATCATCGGAACCCTCGGGGCTTTCGGAGCTCCGGTCGCGCTGATGTACATGTGGCTGCATCGCCCATCGGCAAAAAAGGAGTTTGGCCAGCGGCCGGCTGACGCGGCACTGGAGGCTCGCCTCGAGCGCATCGAGGTTGCGGTGCAGGCAATCGCACTCGAAACAGAGCGGATCGCCGAAGGCCAGCGCTTCACCACCAAATTGTTGACAGCGGCGCCGGATCGTACACCGGCGAACATTGGCGCGAACGCCGATCGTTTCGGCGCGTAGGAACAGCCAAAAGGTGGCCAATCGTCCAGAGCTCGTATCCGTTCGCGACGTTTCAGTTCGTTACTTGCACCTGCGCGCGCCCGCCGAAGAGGTGCAGGAGACGGTTCTGCAAGCCGGCCGGTCGATGAAGGGCGACGGGCTGACGATGGAAGAAATTCTCGTGGTCCTGAAGGGCGCCGTGCGGCTCGCCACCGACCACGTGAGCCAGCCCAGCACAGCGGAACGTGCGTTATGGCTCCGCTCCCAGCTCACTCCGTGGCTCGTCTCGCTCTACATCGGAGATCTCGCGGAATCGGACGAGGACGTCTAGCCGCCGGCGTCAACCCGGTTATCCCGCTCGTCCCGGCGGAGTTGTCGATTCTCGCGACTGCGCCAACTTTCATGACATGAAAGACCCTGCAGCGCCTCATCCGCGTCGGACACATCGCGTCATGACGCATTTCATCCCCCGTCTGATCGCCGCGCTTGTTCCAGCTCTCGCGCAGCAACTCTCCGCGCAGGGCACGCCACCCGACACCTTGCCGGCGGTTCACGTCACCGTGCTTCGTACGCCATTCGATGTCACGAGAGCACCGCTGAACGTTGCATCGGTCGGCGCGCGCGACATCGCCGTTGCGCGACCCGGCTTTTCACTCGATGAAGCTCTCGGGCAGGTCGCGGGGATTCAGGTCGACGACAGACTGAACTTCGCGATCGGTGAACGTCTCTCCGTGCGTGGCATCGGTGTACGCTCGCAGTTCGGCACGCGCGGCGTTCGGGTGCTGGTCGACGACATTCCTGCGACGCTCGCAGACGGTCAATCCGCGCTCAACAACATCGACATGGGCTCGCTCGGCCTGGCGGAGGCTATTCGTGGTCCGGCATCTGCGTTGTACGGAAACGCATCGGCTGGCGTCATCTCGTTTCGAACGCTGCCGCCGCCGCCAGTCCCGTTTGCACCAACCGCGCGCGTCATGTCAGGCAGCAACGGACTCGCGCGATTCCAGCTTGGCGCCGGCGGAATGAAGGGGAGAGGCAGCTACGTCGTAAACGCCGACAGACTCGACTATTCCGGCTACCGTGCGTACAGCCACGCACGCAACGCGCACGTCAACGCCGTCGGGACATGGGACTGGGACAGGATATCGCTCAAGCTTGTCGCCAACGGCGTGCAGTACAACGCCGAGAATCCCGGAAGCCTTTCGGATTCGCTCCTGAAGATCGATCGACGTCAGGCATACTCGAACAATTTCAGGCAACGCACCGGTGAGCGCGGCCGTCAGAATCAGGTGGGTGCCACTGCACGCGCGCAACTCGGAGTCGGCGAGCTGCGGCTGTCTGCATATGGGTTGACGCGCTCGATCAACAACCCCATTCCGACGAGCATAATCGGCATTCACAGAGCGGCGGGCGGAGTGCGCGCAGCATACGCCGTGACCCAGGGCAACGCCGATCGCAACGTGACAGCAATGATAGGCGGCGAGTCCGACCTGCAGCGGGACGACAGGCGCAACTGGGTGAACAGCGCCGGTGTCGCCCGCGCATTGACGCTGGACCAGCGCGAACGCGTGACGAGCACGTCGCCATTTCTGCAGCTGAGTGCAACCGCCGGCAAACTGACATTTCTGGGCGGTGCGCGATACGACCAGTTTCGTTTTGAAGCGCAGGACCATCTCATCAACGCCACCAATCCGGATGATTCGGGCGTGCGCAAGATGACGTCCACGAGCCCCACTCTGGGTGTCGCGTATGCCGTGACGCCGCTGCTGTCTCTGTACACCAACGTGTCCAACGGATTTCAGACGCCGACGACGACCGAGCTCGCCAATCGTCCAAGCGGGGCCGGTGGTTTCAATCCGACGCTGCAGCCGGAGCGCACCCATTCGCACGAGGCTGGAATCAAGGGCCGCGCGAGCTTCATGTCATACGACTTCGCCGCGTACGACATGCGCATCGATGACGAGTTGATCCCATTCGAGGTGGCATCCACTGCAGGACGGCAGTTCTACCGCAACGCCGGCACCGCTCGGCACCGCGGCATCGATGCGAGCGCGACCGCCGTGCTCATGCCCGATGTGAGGCTGCATGGTACATACTCGTTCACCGACGCGCGTTACGTGAGCTACACGGTCGCGTCAGGCGCAACGACGACGTCCTACGCGACCAACCGTGTTCCCGGCGTGGCCCCGAACCTTGCATCGCTGTCGCTGGATGTCGGCGCTCCGGAGTCGCGCTTCTTCTCCGTCGAGGAGCGCTATCGGTCCAATATCATGGTCAACGACGCGAACACCGCATCTGCACCTGCGTCGATCGTTACCAATCTGCGTGGCTCGATGCGCGTCGGGCCGACGTCGCTGTTTGGCGGGATTGGCAACCTTTTCGATGAGGTGTACGACACGTCGGTGTCGATCAACGCCTTCGGCGGTCGTTACTTCGATCCGGCCGCGGGGAGAACGTTCTACGTCGGTATCGATCTACTCTCCGTCAGGAAGTGACGGAGAGTAGATGACGGGACACCGGTCAATGATTGGCGGAGAAATCGCGACGGGGTGAAGTCCGGGCGATGACGCGCGTCATTCCGGCCGAGTTGCCGGATGCAGCGCCTCCCAATCGATCAGCGGCGCGTCCATCACTGCTTCCTGCACAGCGTCCGCAACCGCGCGACGCAACGGCCCAGCTTTCTGATTATTGCGTGTGGGATAGACGCGGTTGGTGAGTAGCACCACCCACACCCCGCGCTCCGGGTCGGTCCAGATGGAAGTGCCGGTAAAGCCAGTGTGGCCGTAGCTCCGCGGCGAGAAGTACCGGCCAGCACTCGAATGCGGTGCGGGTGTGTCCCAACCGAGTGCACGGCTCGAACCCGGATCCTGCGCCGCGGTCCAACGTGCAATCGTCGTAGGCGCAAGAAGGCGCACGGATCCAACGCTTCCACCATTCAACATCATCCGCGCGAAGATCGCCATGTCGTGCGCGGTCGAGAAGAGTCCCGCGTGGCCCGACACACCTCCCATAGCGTTCGCGTTCTCATCGTGCACCTTGCCCCACACGAGGCCTCGCAACGTATCAATTTCCGTTGGTGCGATATGGCGCCTGTCCACCGTATCCGGGCGATACCCGGTCTCGGTCATGCCGAGCGGTCCGAAGATGTGCTGTGCGGTATAGGTGTCGAGTGTCTGACCGGTGATTCGCTCCACGATGAATCCCATCAGCACGTAGTCCCAGTCGCTGTAGACCGACTTGGTGCCAGGTGGATATGCCAGCGGACGCGAATTGATCGCAGCGAGGAACTGCTGCTTCCCCTTGAGCGTGGCCCACAGCGGTGCGAAGGCTTCCAATCCACCGCGATGCGTGATCAGCTGCCGCACTGTTATGTCCTTCTTGTCCGGCGCGTTGAATTCCGGCAGGTACGACGCCACTGTCCGGCTTATGTCCAGCTTTCCCTGTTCCTCCAGCATCATCGCCGCCGTCGTCGTTGCCACCACCTTGGTGAGCGAGGCCACGTCGAAGCGCGTGTGCTCATCCACTGCCGGTGCAGTGTCCGCGTACGTCAGACGACCATACGAGTGAAGATAGATGAGATTGTCGTAGCGTCCGATTGCGACCGCCATTGCAGGCGCCGCGTGGTCTGCGATCGCCGCGTTTATGATCGAGTCGATGCGCGCCGGCAGCGTCGAATTCAAGCCTGCGACGACTCTCGCGTTGGTTGGAGTATTTGCAACTGGAATGCTTGGCGTTACGGGATGAACCGTGGTGCTGCACGCGGTAACAACTATCGCACCTACCGCAACTGTGGCGATGCCGAACCTGCTTGCTCGATGCATGGTCTTGCTGAATGGAGAATGGTTTGTCAGTGTACGCGCTTTCACTCAATGCTCCGGCGCGTCGCCCAGAGCGCTGGTCGGAACTGCGGGCGCGTCGATCGGCTTGCCGTGCTTTCGCACCACATAAGCTTCCATCGCGTAGTACTCGGGTAATCCAAGTCCGTCGATCAACGCCGCCGTGCTGCGATTGCGATCTTCGACACGTTGCCAGAACTCGCGCTCGTCCTGGCCAGGGAAGGGAGCGCGATCCTTCTGACTTTGATGTTTGAAGATCGCGAGAATCTTTTCGCGCAGCTCTTCTTCGGACAGCGGGACGAGCACATCGGCTGCAGCGACAGTCCATTCCTGCCACGCGCCGCGATAATACCACAGCTCCGGCACCTCGCCGGAATATTCCGCGAGCGCGCGCTCCACCACTTCCAGGCACATCCGGTGAGTGCCGTGCGGATCGGACAGATCGCCAGCGACAAAGATCAGCTCCGGCCTGTGCGACTCGAGCAGCGCGAGAGTGATGCGCACGTCCTCGGGGCCAACAGGTGCCTTGTGCACTTTCCCGGTCTGATAGAACGGAAGATTGAGGAAGCGCGCCTGGTCCCGCTTCATGCCGAAGCTTTCGATCGCCGAAACTGCCTCGGCTTCCCTTATCGCGCGCTTGATCGCCTGCACTTCGTCCGAATCGACTTGTCCTTGCTTCTTGATTGCAAGCGAGTGCTCCGCGGCATTGACCAGTCTCCGCATCGGTGCGTCGTCCAGCTTGAACTCGCGATCCATGCGGCCGACGAAGTCAAGGTACCGGCGCACTTCGTGATCGAAGACGGCGATGTTGCCCGATGTCTGATACGCGACGAGAATCTCGTTGCCGTTCTGGTGCAGCTTGTGCAACATCCCGCCCATCGAGATCACGTCGTCGTCGGGATGTGGCGAGAACACGATGATGCGACGTCCGTGCGGCAGCTTGCTGCGGCCACGGACCTTCGCAACCAACGCGTTGAATACCTCGCCGTTGAGCGGGCCGGCAGAGCCGTAGCGCGCAACGAGCGAGCTTAGATGGTTCTCGCGGTAATCGTGTGTGTCGAGCTTGAGCACAGATTTTCCTGTGAGCCTGCTCAACCAGATCACCGCGTCGATCGCGCGATCGCGCGTCCACTTTACCTCGCCTACCAGCCACGGCGTCGCAATGCGCGTGAGATCCGCGGCCGCCGCAGGATCGACGTAGAACGTCGCGTCGGGATGTTCCTGCAGATATGTCGCGGCAACGTCCGGACTCTGCTCTCCCTCCGCGGCCCGTCGCACGATCGCGGCCTTGTGCTCGCCAGTGGCAACGAGCGCGATCTCCCGCGCCTCGAGAATCGTCGCAACTCCCATCGTCACGGCTTCGGTCGGAACGTTTTCCTCACCGAAGAAATCCGCCGCGGCGTCGCGCCGGGTGATCGTGTCGAGCGTGACGATGCGCGTCCGGGAGTCGGCGCCGGAGCCCGGCTCGTTGAAGCCGATGTGTCCCGTCTTCCCGATGCCGAGCAATTGAAGATCTATTCCGCCGGCGTCGCGAATCGCCTGCTCGTATCGCGCGCATTCGGCGTCGATCGCGTCGCGCGGAACGTCACCGCGGGGAATGTGCACGTTCTCGCGTGCAATGTTGACGTGGGAAAAGAGATTCTCCCACATGTAGCGGTGGTAACTGTGGATGTCGTCCGGCGCGACTCCAAAATATTCGTCGAGATTGAAAGTCACGACGTCGGAGAAATCCAGACCTTCGTCGCGGTGCATCCGGATCAGCTCTCGATAGATACCGATCGGCGTGCTTCCAGTCGCAAGTCCGAGCACCGCATGGTCGCCCGATTTCTGCCGCGCGCGAATCACGTCGCGCATCCTGCCCGCGATCAGCCGCGCAATTTCATCATCTTCCGCAACGACTACCCTTATCCGTTCCCGTGGCGCAGACAACGGTGCGATCCGTCCTTACGCCGAAGCTTCGATGAAGCTGCGGACGTCGACGTCCGACAGAGCCGGCTCTCCCGGCGAGACATTGTCCAGCTTGCCCTGCTTCATCCAGTCTTCCAGCACGCCGACCTGTTCGAACAGGTGTTCGAATGACTCTACGATGAAGAGTAGCGGCTGGTAGTGATCGATCTCGAAGTACTGGTTGATCACCCACTCCAGCTGGATCGGATACCGCTGCACCATCGGCGACTCGATGCTGTGCTGCAGCTCGCCGTACGACGAGAGCAGGCCGCTGCCGTACGCCTTGACCCCTTTCCCATCCGGCGCACGCATGAGTCCGAACTCGACAGTGAACCAGAAGAACCGCGCCATGGCCTTCATGATGCTCGTGGTGCGGCGAACCTGCTCGTCCGGATCCTTGATACGCTTCACGATATGAACGGCGGTCTGCGCCGCCTCTCCGAAGCGTACCAGCGCATCGGCGAAGGCGGGATCGGTGTGCATCGGCACGTGGCCGGCGATGTCGTGGAAGATGTCCGGCTCGGGGAGGTAATCCAGCCGGCCAGCATCGCGGATGGTGATGGTCGTCGGAAACTCGCGCTTCCGCAACGAATCGAAGAACAGATAGGCCGGGACATACCCGCTCACGGCTTTCGCCTTGAAGCCCGTGCGCGGCGCCATGAACTTGTTCACGTCTTCCAGACGCGGCACCGCACTCGGATCGAGGCAGAGCGTTTCGACGCCCTGCAGGAAACGCGGATTGGCGTAGCGCTGCCACCGGTCGCCCATACGTGCGAACAGCTGCCTCCACGCCTCGTGATTCTCGGCGTTATACAGGTCGTACGGCTGTTCGATGTACAGTTCGCCGTGCGCGCGCGCGGCTTCTATGAACGGGGCGCGCGTAGTCGTGAGCCCGGGAATATCTTCCGCCGTGTCGTGTCCCAACGTCGTCGCCATTTAGAGCTCCATTTGCCGGATGCAACCAGTGTATGTTACCCGTCCAGCGATGAATCGGCTACTATCCGCGCGGTCAACAGCCTACCCGATCCTCACTGCGGCGGTGGCCGCGCTGATCGGCGCCTGCAGTGGGTCGCCGCGGCCGGATCATCCGCCGCTCGTCGTCTTCAACGCCGGCGCGCTAGCCCTGCCGTTACGGGCGGCGCTCGATTCGTTCGCGCCGAGTCAGGGGTACGGAGCGAGCCAGGAAAACGCCGGGTCTGTGGAGACGATTCGGAAGATCAGCGATCTGGGCCGCGTGCCAGACATCGTCGCAGTCGCCGATACGGCGCTGTTCGCTCGCCTCATACCCGGTCGGCTCACGGGCCCGATCGCGCTGCTCGGCAGCAGCCGCCTGGTTCTGGCATACACCGACCGTTCCCGCTTCGCTGACGAGGTGACCGCCCGGAACTGGGCCGACGTCACGACCAGACAGGGAGTTCAGGTTGGGAGGAGCGATCCCACGCTCGATCCTGCGGGTTACCGGGCGCTCATGGCGATGCAGCTGGCCGAACGGTACTACAAGCGGCCCGGACTCGCGGCGAAGCTCCGGGCGGCGGCATCGACGGCGAATGTGCGTCCAAAATCCGCAGATCTTGTCGCATTGCTCCAGACGGGGAACCTGGACTACGCCTGGGAGTACGAGTCCGTCGCCCGCAAGTTGGGCCTTCGATTCGTCAACCTCCCGCGTGAGGTCGACCTCGGCGATCCAACGCTCGCCACGACGTATTCCGTGGCGAGCGTCGACATTTCATCGCCGAGCTCGGAGAGCAGGTCGGGCGGCGCCTCGCACGTGCCGCTGGTGATGCACGGTGCGCCGATTGTATTCGGCGCGGGTGTCCCGAGGGATGCTCCGCACGCTGAGGCGGCACACCGATTTATCACATTTCTGATGTCACCTGAAGGCCGTTCGATCCTTGTCGCATCTGGGCTGCAACCTGTTGGCGCTGCCGCAGCCGATACCAGATAGTGCGGGAACACGCTTCGGCGAAAATCGTTTGTTTCGCTGAGCATTCTGACGCGTCATATGGTTTTTCTCCTCAACGCCCGTTTGGACCGCACAAAATGGATGAGATAGTTCAATTTTTTACGCGCCGACCCCTCGCGCAGCGCGCATTTCTTGCCTTCACGGTGGCTATGTTTCTTGCCTGCGCAGCGCAGGTCGCCGCGCATTCGTAGCAGCCTGGTGTGACTCTCAGGCCCGTAACGGCCTGCGATTCGCACCGTCCAACACCTCGATGATGCCGCCCCGTGCGGCGAGCTGCACCTAACCTGGAATCGCGTGTGAAATCACTGTACGGTGTCTTTGGCGCTGCTCTTCTGGTTATCGGATGTAGTGACTCTGCGGTCGCGCCGATTCCTGGAGTCCCCGATCCGACGCTTTCGGATCTCGGGACGATGAATGTCGGCGACGTTCGAGCGATGACTTTCTCCGCCGCATCCGGCGGGCTGTCCATTCCGGCATCGTCTGGCTCGGCGCAGTTCGCTGTGGTTCTGGGAAATTCGAACGTGAATGCCGGCACGGTCGGCAGCTACGGCGTTCGCGGCGACTGGCTGACGCCGTCGGTCCAGATTCCGGTGGCGGATGTATTCCCGCCGGCTCAGCGTCCGCTGGAGGTGCCGGGGACGATATCGCGCGGCGAGCAGTTCGAGGCCCAGCTGCGAAACTTCGAGCGCACGGGCCTTCCGCGTCCTGGTGGGCGGCGGAACGCCGCAACGGGCGCCGCTGCGAGCGCCAATGTGCTGACGCCGTCGCGCGCCGTGAACGCCGCGCCAGCCGTTGGGTCGACGATGTCACTCAAGGTCCTGACGGCCGCCGGATTCGGCGGCGTGTCTGCCAAGGCGTGCGACGCGGGCAGTTCGACGACGACGCTTGGCATGGTGCGATACGTATCGACGCATGCGATAGTCGTGAGCGACGTCAACTCGCCTGCTGGCGGCTTCACCGACGCCGATTTCAAGTCCATCGGCGACGAGTTCGACCAGATGATCTACCCGACCGATGTCGGATACTTCGGCACGCCGACCGACATCGACAACAACGGTCACATCATCATCTACTACACGCCCGCGGTGAACAAGCTCACGCCCGCGGGTTCGGCGAGCAAATCGGGATACGTTGGCGGATTCTTCTTCGCCGGCGATCTGTATCCGCCGACCTCTGCCGGCTGTCTGTCCAGCAATCAGGGCGAGATCTTCTACCTTCTTGCGCCGGATCCGAACGGCGTGAACGGCAATTCGTTCAGTACTGCGTTCGTGCGGCAGATAACACGCGGCACGGTCGCGCACGAATTCCAGCACATGATCAACTCCGGCAACAGATACATCTCGCCGTCGGTGGTGAACTTCGAGGCGACGTGGCTGGACGAGGGGCTCGCGCACTTCGCGGAAGAAGCCGTGGGTCGGGTCGAGGCAGGTTTCGCTGACAACACCACGGTCGGACTGTCCGACATCAACAACCTCGACACCACGATAACGCAGGCGTTCTTCCTGCAGAATCTGGCCCGTGCGAAGTATTACGTCGAGCGTCCGGACACGACGGCTGCGATCGTGAGCCACCCCAAGGCAGCGGCCAACCTTGCATCACGCGGCGCGGAGTGGGCGCTCGTGAGGTACGTCGCCGACTGGTTCAATACCGGTGGCGATCCGCGCACGCTCACGCGCAAGCTCGTTGCGGGTCCGGACACCGGTACCGCGAATCTCGTCAAGGCGACAGGCGCGCCGATGGATACGATCCTCGCGCATTTTCTCGTCACGCTCTACGCGGACCACCGCGCCGCCACGCCGCCAGCGTCGCCGTACAACTTCAAGAGTTACAACTTCAGGCAGCTGGTTTCGGGAGTGCTGATCGGTTCCGAGACATCCGCGTCGTATCTGCCGGTAGCGCCGGTCGGCACCGGCGCGTCACTCACCGCGAACGTGCCAGCATCGTCCGCGGCCTATTTCGTTACGTCGGGATCGGGCGCGCGAACGATCCGAATCACGAATGCGGGCGGGACGACCTCGTCGGATCCGAACGGGCGCGTGTACGTGATGCGGGTGCAATAGGGCGACGACGCCGCTAGGCCGCTGAACTGGCACAGACTCGCGATCGCCACGCGTCAAATTAGTAATCGTGCGTATGGCGCCCACATATTGTGGGTTCGTGTAGGCGTCGCCGAAGTCAGCGACGCGTATCGTCGATTCCGAATGTCAGGCGTCCCGGCTCATTTTCGCTCCTCACGAGTTCGGTTTGCTCCGATCGACATGAAGGGGCGTTGCGATGCAATCGTGTCCGGTTCACATAGGATGCCGCGCCTACCTTCCTTGCAAGGATCTTCCCCCTCAAGCTGCACTTACTAGCGAAAGCAAAAGCACACAAACGTTCTATCGTCTAGCGCCCTGTGGCAGAACATCCAAAAGGCGGCATCGCGCACAAAAACGCAGGCAATTGGCTTGAAGAAGCACTGGCGCGGATCGAGTAAAGGCCGACTATTCGTACGGTTGCTCGGAGGCGGCTTCATACCGTTCGGGCGCTCTTAGGCCTTTCAGCATGTGTGTCCGGACCCATGGCCGTTTTCTGAACAGGAGTCACACTCACAACGCGAGGACGGATGCTCTCACCTAAACGCAGAAGGGCTGGGGGTCACGGTGTGTTGGTGTTGGTACTCGTATGGATCACGGCGGTAGGGCTGCGCGCGACGCCGAGCGCGGTGGCTGCGGCGAGGGTCGATGATGAAATGGATCCTTGTCCTGCGGCAATGGAGGGTAACGTTGGATTTAGGGCTGTTGTACCGAATGTTGGCGACCTAAAGTGGGTAGGTACGGCCCGCTCCTGAAGGTCTCGGATTCCACCGGCGGTGTGGCGCGATACGCGTTCACATATGCGCAGGCGACTGATCCCAGCGGGAACACCTGGCTAGCCGAGGGAACCGTCGCCCTGAGGTGCATAGGGTTATCGCTGCCGGGTGTCGAAGTTTGGGCAGCGATGGCGGTGCACTACACGTTTCACGGATCAGTATGGCGCCCAAATCCATACATCGTCTGCAACACTTACCAGTGGGACGATTCGAGTCCCGGAAAAGATCCCGTAGGGCCAAACGATGACGGCGACAATTGCACTTATACGAACGGCTATCAGGAGGTTGCTGAGACCGGCTACGATCCACTTCAAGACTGGTCGAATTGGCAGGGATCGGGTGGCACGTTTGGCGAATATATCTCCGGGCAGATTGGGACAGCCATCGGCAATGCAGACCCCACCACGGGCGAATTCTCATTCTATTGGCCCGATCCGACTGGTGGAGGTGGGGGCGTCGAGTTTGCGTGCAAAATGACAAGCATAGATGACTGGCTGTGTAAGCCGGCGCAAAACCAATCGTAATTTCTTAACAATACTACGGAGAAATCATGAGACAGTCCCTCTTGCCACGAACGCTCCGCGTTGATCGTCGCGCTTGGACTCTGCTAGGAGCGGCGGTCAGCTGCGGTATGTTCGCAGTATTCGGCTGTGATCGCAGCGCTAGTCCGGTAACTTCGCCGTCGAATCAGGCACCTTCGTTGATATCCGTGGTGGCATCACGCGGAATTGCGACCGGAAACTCGCTCGCGACAATTGAAAGCCAACGCGCCAATGTGCGCGAGCAAATGCTGAACGCTGCCGATTCACCCGAAGAGCGTGCGCAGGTTCAGCACCTCCTCGATAATGATGCAGCAATTACGGCGACGACCAATCGCCGGCTTGCGCAACTCGCCGGGAATTACGCTGCATTGGGGTACGCCGAGGCAGAATTGCAGCGGCGGGCGTTTCACGCTACGGGCCCTACTAGCTATCCGGCGGCTGTCGCGCTCGTTGATTACCTCCCGGCGAAAAATGCTCGCGCGGTAGTGTTACGGCGCACTACCGTATACCCGCACGATGTAATTTTGCTGTCTAGGACAGACGGCAACGGCATCGACTTGGCTTCTGCTACATCAGCGTTGCTGGCCGATCGTGCGACCAATGGCACAATTCCAACGCGCGACCATCGACTCGTAGTCGGACGTGCGCTGAACCACCTTGATACACAGACTGCGACGCTCGCCGTAAAGGGGGGAAAGTTGATTAATCGGCTGCGGGGCGAAACAGCTCGCCCACTCCCGGGAATAGGAACAGTCGCGTGGCATGGTCTTCTTGTAGGGACGCTCCGATCCTCGATGCCGACGCTCACCTCATAACTAGCGTTCCATGATCTTGGCGCACTTGCGGTTGCAGTGATTGTAGCATACACGTGTCACAAATATCTGTCTGCTAGAATGTTGGTGTCCGCTCTCCGGCGCGTTTCGGTATGCGCTGGAGAGCGTTCACTCTCGCTGCACATGCAGGCGAGAGGTTTGCTAACGCCGCGGCGATTACTGGCGACAGCAATACTTCGTCGTGATCGGAAATGGCGTACAGCTCCTCAACGAACCGCTCGGCATCAGCCACAGGTAACACCGTCGCGACTGCTGCGAGAATTTCGTCGCGGCTGAAGTACATTCGATAGTCATATGATTCCAGCATCACCACACTCCAAGTAAACCTTGTTGGCAGTCCTCGCATGTCCTTTTTCAGCGGTCGCCGCAGCATACGGAGGACGGTAGTCGCAAAATGGTGGTGTAACCGTCATCCCTCCCGCAACGCCGTCATCGCCGTCTCCTTGAAGACGTCGCGTCCTGCGATCAACCCGATTGAAATCGCGATCACCATCATCACCGCTGTTATTGCGATCGCCGGCCCGAACTGCGGCGTGTACTTAACATCGAACACGAAGTGCACCAGCGCCCAGCTGCCGGCCAGCGCGAGCACCAGCCCGGTGAGGCTGCCCAGTATCCCGAGAAGTGCATACTCCGTAAGCAGTATCCGCATGATCTGCGCGCGCGTCGCGCCGAGTGTCTTGAGCAGCACACTCTCTCGAATGCGCTCGCGCCTGGTCGATGATACCGCGCTGAACAGTACCGGGATTCCCATGATGACGCTGAAGAGCGCCATGAACCGAACCGCGGTCGACACGCGCGCGACGATCTTCCCGATCGTCTCGGTGATGAGCGACAGATCGATGCTGCTGACATTCGGAAACCGGCGCACGAGGTCACGCTGGACCGTCGCCACATCCAGCACGCCGGGCACGTTCGCCAGCACCGTGAACTGATGCGGAGCGTCGCGCAGAACACGGCTCGGAAATACGGCGAAGAAATTCGGCTCGAACCGCGTCCACTTCACGTCGCGCAGGCTCGTGACCCTGGTGGGTATGTCGATTCCCTGAACGTTCCAGGTGATCTCGTCGCCAAGTTTGACCTTGAGCTCGCCGGCGACCCCTGCGTCGAGCGATACCTCGCCCGTGTCGCCAGGTGCGAACGGCGCGGCGCCTGCACGCTCTGGCGCGAACCACTTGCCCGCGGTCAGCGTTTCACCGGCGGTGATCGAGTCGCGATAGGTAGAACGATATTCCCGTCGCACTGCCCAGCCGGCACGCCGGTTCTTCGCCGAATCGCCCACGATCGACTCGGTGCTTCTTCCGTTGATCGATGCGATGCGCATCGGCACTACGGGTGACTGCTGCGTTACCTTGAATCCGCGCGCGTGGATGATCGAATCGATCGGCGCGGCCTGGTCCTGTTGTACGTCGAACAGCAGCAGGTTGGCGCCGGACGACGATGCGTTGAGTGCGAGATCCTGCACTATGCTGTTCTGAACGAGATAGAGCGTTGTTACGAGGAAGGCACCGAAACCGAGCGACAGCATCACCGCGCGCGTCTGATTCGCCGGCCTGTACACGTTGGCAAGTCCCTGCCGTACGACGTAAGGCCATCCCGCGCGCACGGATCGCCTTGCGCCCCATGCGAGTGCGCTCGCGACCAGAGCCAGAACGAGAAGAACGCCGCCCGTCGCAGCTGCGATCCAGAGACCCTGTCGTACGGATTGCGCACGCGCAACCGCGACGGCGACGACACTCAGCACCAGCGCCGCATTGACAAGCAGTCGCGGAAGATCGTTCCAGCGCATTCGCAGCACGTCGGAATCGGCATCGCGTCGGAGCGTCTGCAATGGCGAAACGTTTCGCAATGCGAGCAGCGGGCGTAGAGCAAATACGAGCGCGATCCAGCCGCCGATCAACACTCCTGTGAGTATTGCCACGGGTTCGGCCGTGACGTGTACGTCCACGGGAAGCAACCCGACAAAGGCGAGCGGCAGCAGAAATTGAATCGCGACGCCGGCCACTGCACCGAGCAGCGCACCGAGCAGGCCCATGGCTGCCGCCTGCACCACGTACATCGCCAGCACCTGATTGCCGGAAGCGCCGAGACAGCGGAAGATCGCGACGGTGTCGATCTTTCGCGCGACAAAGGCCCGCACCCCGCTCGCGACGCCGATACCGCCCAGCAGCAGCGCGACCATTCCGACGATGCCGATGAAGTTCGCGAGACTCTCGGTCGCCCTTGCGGCCGATTCCTCCGTCTGCGTGACGGTTCGCACATTGACGTCCTGCTTGGTCAGCGGCGCCCGGAACGGTGCTGCGAATCCCTTGGGATCCTGATCGGAAGGAAGCTTGAGAAGCGCCGCGTATTCCGCGGTGCTGCCGAACACCAGCAGCCGCGTCTCCGGGAGATATCGCGCAGGAATGTAGATGCGTGGTGCGAATGCGGACGAGAGACCCGACGTTCCCGGTACGTCCTTGAGAGTACCCGTGATCACGAACTCGCCATAACCAACCTTGAGCGTGTCGCCGATCCGTGCGTCGAGCACGATGAGCAGCGACGGGTCGACCAGCGCGTTCGGTCCCGATTGCAGCGTCTCGTACCTGCCCGCAGGCTGAGTGGTGATCGCGCCGTACAGCGGGTATCCGGCGCTCACGCCATGGATCTGCGCAAGTCGCGTGTTGCCGTTGCGCGGAATGACGGCCATCGACGGAAAGGTCGTGGAGCGCACATTCGGAATTCCGGCGCGCGCCAGAGAGTCGAGCAGCTGCTCCGTTTCCTTTGCGAAGGGACGCCTGCTGGAAAACTGGACATCGCCGCCGAGCAGCGAGCGGGATTGTTCGCGCACCGAACGTGTGACGTTGCGCGCGAACGAATCGATCGACACCAGCGCCGCCACGCCCACCGCGATCGTGGACATGTACAGAAACAGCTTTCGTCGCGTGGTGCGGCTCTCGCGCCACGCAAGCCGCGCCAGTTGCATCGGCGAAGCACTCAATCTACGCGCTCCGTCGATCCGGTATCCTCGATCACTGCTCCATCTGCCAGTCTGATCTGTCGCCGCGCACGTGCCGCCAGCGTGGCGTCATGTGTGACTATCACGACGGTCGAACCCGACTCGTGGTTCAGCTCTTCGAGCAATGCAACGACCCGCTCGCCGCTCGCCGCGTCGAGATTTCCAGTTGGCTCGTCCGCAAACAGAATCGATGGCCGATTGGAAAATGCGCGCGCGATCGCCACGCGCTGCTGCTCGCCGCCGGACAGCTGGGTAGGGAAGTGCGTCGCTCGCTCGGCGAGTCCAACACGCTCTAGCAGGTCCGACGCGCGTCGCTCTGCACCGCTCTCACCACGCAGCTCGAGCGGAACCTGCACATTTTCCGCGGCGGTAAGCGTCGAGATCAGCTGAAAGCTCTGAAAGACAAATCCGACCTTCGCCGATCGTATTCGCGCCCGATCGTCCTCGCTCATGCTCGACATCTCGGCGCCGTCCAGGATCACACGGCCTCCGCTCGGTGTATCGAGACCCGCGAGCAGGCCGAGAAGCGTAGTTTTGCCGCTTCCGGACGGCCCGGTAATGGCGACGAACTCGCCCGGCTGCACGGAGAACGATACGTTCCGGAGCACCGCGAGCGTGCGCTCGCCACTCCGGTATTCCTTGGTCAACGATTCAGCGATGAGCATGAAGAAAGACGTCCGTTATATGAGTCCAGGCACTACTGCGAGCCTGGCGGCGGCGCTGTTAATTGGCGGATGCAACCCGGCGGCGAAAGATAAGACACCGCAGACGGTACAGACGGTTGAGGCCGCTCCGCCCGCCAGCGTCTCCTCGCCCGACCCAGCCGCGGCTGGCCCGACGGTGCTGTTCATCGGTACCAGCCTCACGGCCGGCCTCGGCCTGCGGCCGGAGCAGGCCTATCCGGCACTGATCCAGGCAAAGGCCGACTCCGCCGGCACACCGCTCACCGCCGTGAATGCCGGTGTGAGCGGCGAAACGTCAGCCGGTGCACTGAACAGGATCGACTGGGTGCTCCGCAGCCCCGCCGACGTCGTCGTCCTGGAAACAGGGGCGAACGACGCCCTTCGGGCGCTCCCGGTGTCCGAGGCTCGGTCAAACATCGCTGAAATTCTGGATCGGATAAAGGCGGCAAAGCCACACGCGAAGATATTCCTCATTCAGATGGAAGCCCCGCCCAATCTTGGCCAGCAGTACACCACCGCCTTTCACAAGATGTATGCAGACCTCGCGCGCGAGAAAGGCGCGACACTCATTCCGTTCCTGCTGAATGGAGTTGCCGGACACGCCGACCTGAATCAGGCGGACGGATTGCATCCGAACGTGACGGGCGAGGAGATCGTGGCGACGAACGTGTGGAATTCATTGAAGAAGGTGCTGTAGGAGAATCGCTGTCGTCACCCGTGAATTCACCGATTCCCGGCAATGACGAATCGTCAGGATCTCCCGCTCGCTCGCGCCGCCTTCAGGTTCAGATAATCTCGCTCCGGAATACTCGCCGTGCCCTCGGCGGCCGCGCGATAATGCAGAATCGCGCGCGCATCGTCACCGATCATCTCATACAGATGTGCGCGGACCGCATCGAGCCTGTAATGCCCGCGTAGCTTCTGATCGGTGTCGAGCTCGCTCACCAACGCAAGACCAGCTTCCGCGCCATCCACCATCGCAACCGCAATCGCGTGGTTCAATGCGACCATCGGATTGTCCGACATTCGCTTCAACACTCCGTACAACGCCATTATCTGCGGCCAGTCGGTGTCCTGCACACGGGCCGACTCGTCGTGAATCGCGGCGATCGCAGCCTGGAGCAGATACGGTCCAGCCGAGCCCGATGCGAACGCGCTCGAGACGAGTGCCGTTCCTTCGCTGATCATCTGTCGATCCCATAACGACCGATCCTGCGCGTCCAGTGGAATCAACTCGCCGTGGCATCCCGTTCGCGCAGAGCGACGTGCGTCGGTGAGCAGCATGAGCGCCAGCAAGCCGGCGACTTCGCCATTGTTAGGCGTCAACGCGTGCAACATGCGTGTGAGCCTGATCGCCTCGGCGGAGAGATCCACACGATGCAGTTCCGGCCCGCTGCTGCTCGCGTATCCCTCGTTGAATATGAGATACAGCACGTGCATCACTGCGCCCAGTCGCTCCGCCATGTCGTCGTCCGTTGGCATGCGGAACGCGACTCCTGACGACTTGATGCTCTGCTTGGCCCTGCTGATACGCTGTGCCATAGTCGCTTCCGGGACGAGAAACGCACTGGCTATCTCAGCCGTCGTGAGTCCGCCGACCGCGCGCAGCGTGAGCGCGATCGCCGACGACGGCGAGAGCGCCGAATGGCAGCACATGAAGAGAAGCACGAGTGTGTCGTCCGTCATCAGCCCGAGTTCCTCGTCAGGCGGCGACACGAAGGGCTGGTCGTGCGCATGCTCGCTCGCGACTTCATTCTCGCGGCGGCGCCTTGCACTCTCGCTCCGCACGCGATCCTTGAGGCGTCTCATCGCAACGCTGTACAGCCAGCCGCGCGGATTGGTGGGAACGCCGGCGGCACGCCACTGCGTGGCTGCCGCGATGAGCGCTTCCTGAACCGCATCCTCGGCGTCAGCGAAATCACCGCACTTCCGTGCGACGACGCCGAGCACCTGCGGCGCAAGCTCGCGCAGCAGGTGCTCGGCGAATTCAGGAGAGTTCGTGCTCGTGCCTGGATCCGTCACGAGCTTCGCGTTCAACGCGTGAGCGAGGGTGCGGATGGATCGGGCGGCGCGCTCATGACGGGCCGTAGCTCGACCGCCATGTTGAGCGGAGCGCCGCCAGGCCCGGGTGCTGCAGAGACGGCAGCCGCCAGCTCGTACGCGCGTTCGGCGCTGTCCACGTCGATGATCCAGAAGCCCGCGAGAAATTCCTTTGTTTCGGGGAAGGGACCATCGGTTACCGGCCGGCCGTCCTTTCCGGCGCGCACCAGTTTCGCCTGTGCGGGCGGCGTCAGGCCCTCGCACGCCACCATCTCGCCCGCCTCGCCGAGCTGCCTGTTGAAGGCGTGCATGAACGCTATGTGCGCCTGGAAATCCTCGGGCGACCAGTCATTGATCTGGTATTCACCGTTCCCGCGCGGGGCATTCATCATCATCATGTACTTCATGGTTCGATCTCCTCTTCGGGTGTGGGCGCCGGGGCTGGCGCTTTCGTAGAGAAGTCGGAGGCGGCGGTGGATTCTCTACATCCTGGCTCAAGATTGCCCGAATTCGGTCGCCCCACCAGTGGCCGGTTGCCTGTAGCAGCCCTTACTTGCTACCTTTAAAGGCTATGTACGTTTTTCCGAGGATTTGACGAATGGCGATGCCAGCCACGCAGATTCGGCGGGGGATGGTTCTCGTGTTCGAGGGTGAGCCATGCCGCGTCGTTGAGTTCCGCCACCACACGCCGGGAAATCTCCGGGCGATGGTGCAGGCCAAGCTCAAGAATATTCGCACCGGCAACAGCTTCGAGCACCGGTTCCGCGCAGCGGATTCCATCGAGAAGGCCGCGATGGAAACGCACGACCTGGAGTTCATGTATCAGGGTGGCGACACCTATCATTTCATGAACACCGAGAACTACGATCAGATCGAGATGGACGAGGAAGCACTGGGCGATTCAGCTCAGTGGATGCAGCCGGGCATGAAGATCCAGGCCGAGTACTACAACGGCAATCCGATCGGCATCCAGCTTCCCAACTCGCTCAATCTCGAGATCGTGGATACAGCTCCGGTCATGAAAACAGCGACGAAGACCGCCTCGACCAAGCCGGCAAAGCTGAGCAATGGCGTGACGATCAACGTCCCGGAGTTCATCGCGCAGGGCGAACGGGTTCGGGTGAATCCGACGACCGGCGAGTACATGGATCGCGCCAAGGACTGATTGAGGCGGGAGGCCGGCGGCGTTAGTTGCTGGCTCTCGATTGCGGGATTAGAATGAAATGGCCGGGGCGACGTGGCCCCGGACATGGTGGCTGTAGCTCAATTGGTTAGAGCACCGGATTGTGGTTCCGGGGGTTGCGGGTTCAATTCCCGTCAGCCACCCCTGACAGGGCTTGAGGGGTCTGGAAGATCAGTGTAGGTCCGTAGCTCAATTGGTAGAGCACCGGTCTCCAAAACCGGGGGTTGCAGGTTCGATTCCTGCCGGGCCTGTTAGTGTGAGGTTACCACCTGCCGACCGCGCGCGGCAACGTTTGAACCACCTTCTGCTGGGGCTTCGCAGAACGTCGCGCGAAATTTCGGGTCAGATGCGAGCTTGTCCCGGGCCTTGGCCCGGATAGCCCCGCCCGGAACAGGGCTCTTCTCCAAAATGTCCCCGATGTAAGCCGTGGTGCGAACCGATCTATATTCGGCGCTGCCACCCCTTGACCTTATAGCTAGGTACAGGCTGTATCGTACAACGTGCGCGAGCGTGTACGCCCGCGTTGGACCTTTATATGGAGTAACCGATCATGCCTGCGACAGAACTCGAAATCGACTGCGGATGGACTGTGGACGAAGTGATTCGGCGGCATCCAGCTGCCATGGCGGTGTTCAACCGTTTCGGCATCGACACATGCTGCGGTGCGATGATGACGGTGGAGGAGGTAGCTGGTTCGAAGAGAGATGCTGTCTGCAGCGAGCTGCATGCCGTCACGCGCTCACAGTAGCTCGCATCCACCGGTTGACTGAGCGGCCATGCGGTTCCAGCAGAGTCACTAACCGCTGGTGTGGCGTCGCAAACGGTGCATTCGGTCGCGCTGCGTGAGGGTACGTCAGTCTACGGTGCTGCTGGCGCTGCTCAATGGTCCCAATGCATCGAGCAGCGGACAATCGCCCAGCGGTCCGCGCCCACCATGGCATCTTCCGGCGAGGTGTACCAGCGCGTGCTTGATATGCTCGAGATCGTGGATGCGACGGTCCACATCCGCGATCTTCGCCTCCGCACGCTCCTTCACTTTCGACGCCGTCGTGTGTGGATCGAGCCGCAGCACCAGCAGCTCACCGATTTCCGAGAGCGTGAAACCAAGCTCCTGTGCGCGCCGGATGAACCGCAGGCGGTCGAGCGTGACGTCTGTGTACGTGCGGTACCCGGACTCCGTCCGCCGCGGTTTGGCCAACAGCCCGCGGCGCTCGTAGTAGCGCACGGTCTGGACGTTCACCCCCGCGCGTTCGGCCAACTCACCGATAGTCATTGCATGCAATCTGGCATAAGTCGGGCGTCTGAGTACAGTGGTGTTCGACCGGGCGGTGACGGTGACATCCGTCACGCCGGAGCACAACAGATCTGCCGAAGTTAATGAAAGCGTCCCGTGTCGACGTGCACGAGCGTCGTGTTGACCGGTTACCCGTCCCGAATCATCAATGCCCATCGCGTCGAACCTAGGTTTCCCACGTATCGGACCCGATCGCGAGCTCAAACGCGCGCTCGAAGCTTACTGGGCCGGACGCTCGACTGCGGACGATCTCGCAGCGGCTGCTCACGATATTCGTCGCACCAACTGGCAGCTTCAGGCGGACGCCGGTATCGAGCACGTTCCGTCGAATGACTTCTCGCTGTATGACCATGTGCTCGACACCGCAGTCATGCTAGGCGCCATTCCCCGCCGATTCGCTCGCCGCGCCGGCTTGAGCAATCTGGATCGCTACTTCGCGATGGCGCGCGGCCTGGCCGACGGCGCATCTTCGATCCCCGCGATGGAGATGACGAAGTGGTTCGACACCAACTACCACTACATCGTCCCCGAGTTCGAGCCAGCGCAGGATTTTCATCTCGCGTCCACGAAACCGATCGATGAGTTTCTGGAGGCGAAGGCACTCGGCATCACCACGCGCCCGGTAATTCTCGGACCGGTGTCATTTCTCCTGCTTGGCCGGATGTGCGGTACTTCGGCGGTCCCGCTCACGTTGCTCGACTCGGTATTGCCGGTATACGAGCAAATGCTTGCGCTACTCGCTGGCGCGGGCGCCGAATGGGTGCAACTGGATGAACCCTGTCTGGTGCTGGACCTCCCGCGCGAAACGCTGCGCGCATACCGGGCGGCGTACGAACGCCTCGGCGACGCCCGTACGCGCGTACTCGTCGCGACGTACTTCGGGGATCTCGGCGCAAATCTGCCAACCGCGCTTGGACTCCCCGTCGCGGCGCTACATCTCGACCTCGTGCGCGGCCCCGGGCAGCTCGTCGCGGCGCTCGAACGAGCACCACGCACACTCGCGCTCTCGCTCGGCGTCGTCGACGGACGCAACGTATGGCGGGCGGACCTCGATGCAACGCTCACACTCCTGACGCGGGCGACGCACGCGCTCGGTCCGGATCGCGTCATGGTCGCGCCTTCGTGTTCGCTGCTCCATGTTCCAGTGGACCTGGATAATGAGACGGCGCTGGATGATGATGTGCGTCGTTGGCTGGCCTTCGGAACGCAGAAACTGCACGAGGTAGCAACCCTCTCGGCCGCGCTGCAGCACGGGCCGGACACGATGCCTGACGCAATCACCGATGCGCTCGCAGACGCGCGCGCCGCACTGGACCAACGTCGAGCGTCGCCTCGCGCGCACGATCCGGCGGTGCAGGAGAGGCAGCGCACGGTGAGTGAGGACATGTTCCGGCGTACGCCCTATCGTGCGCGCAGCACGCAACAGGAACGTGCGCTCAACCTGCCGCAGCTGCCGACGACGACAATCGGCTCCTTTCCACAGACCGCCGAACTGCGTCGGGCGCGCGCCGCGGTGCGGGTCGGGCACATGGCGCGGTCAGACTACGATGCGTTCCTGCGCTCGCAGATCGAAGACGCGATTCGCTTCCAGGAGGAAGTCGGTCTGGACGTGCTCGTCCACGGCGAGTTCGAACGGAATGACATGGTGGAGTACTTCGCCGAGCGCCTCGCAGGATTTGCAGTCACGCAACGCGGGTGGGTGCAGAGTTACGGATCGCGCTGTGTGAAGCCGCCCATCATCTATGGGGATATCTCCCGTGGCGGCCCGATGACGACGACGTGGACAGCATTCGCCCAGTCACTCACATCGCGACCCGTCAAGGGGATGCTCACCGGACCGGTGACGATGTTGCAATGGTCATTCGTTCGTGACGACCAGCCACGCGACGAAACATGCCGGCAACTCGCGCTGGCCATTCGCGACGAAACTGCCGATCTGGAAGCGGCGGGGATACGCATCATCCAGATCGACGAACCCGCGATCCGCGAGGGCTTGCCGCTCAAGACAGAGGACCGGCACGAGTACCTGGAGTGGGCGGTGAATGCCTTTCGCCTTGCGTCATCGGGCGTGCGCGACGAAACACAGGTGCACACGCACATGTGCTACTCGGCATTTGACGACATCATCGATGCGGTAGCGCGAATGGACGCGGATGTACTCTCGATAGAGACATCGCGTTCGGATATGACTCTGCTCGACACCTTCGCTCGCGTGAGCTATCCGAATGGGATTGGGCCCGGAGTATATGACGTACACTCACCCGCGGTTCCAGCGGCTGCCGAGATCGAGAAGCACCTCAACAAAGCGCTCACCGTGCTCACCCCGGATCAGCTCTGGGTAAACCCCGACTGTGGTCTCAAGACGCGCCGGTGGGAGGAAGTCCGCCCCAGCATGAGCGCAATAGTGCAGGCCGCAGCGCGAGTTCGACAGTCGCTGCAGCCGACCATCTGACCTGTGACTACCTGACTTCTGGGGAGCTGTGCTCCGGTGTGCGCGAGTCAGTAGCCCGCGTTCATTCCGGCGCCGGCAATCCGCCGCGCTCCGCGACCAGCTTCGCCATTCCTTCCGCTGTCGCTCCTTTCTCTCGATATCCATCCAGCACGCCAACCCGGTCTGCCTCGGGCCGATTCTGGCTCATCTTCCACTTGCCCTCGATCCTCGTGATCGGAATCTCGACTCCGACGATCCCCTTCATCTGCGCGACTATGAAGTCAACCGGCGCATCATCCACCTTCCATGGCATCGGACGATCGCTCTCGCACTGCTGTGTGAGATCGTTCAGCTGGCGGCGCAGCCAGACGTCGTCTTCGACCACACGTGGCCGACCCCAGACGTGCACCGTCGCATAATTCCACGTCGGAACCACCTTCCCGGTTTCTCGTTTGGTCGCGTACCAGGATGGCGTTACGTAGTCCTGAGGACCCTGGAAGACGACCATGCATTCTTCCACGGACGCCAGCTCTCGCCACTGACCGTTCGCCCGTGCCAGATGGCACCGGATGGTGCCGAACTCCGTTCCGTCCGCGTCGACCAGACATGGAATCCAGTTGGCCATCAGGCCTCCGGCACCGGCGGTGATGATCAGGCCGAGCGGGTGGGCACGAATCAGACTGTGCTGAACGTGGAGCCGATCTTCACGAAAATTCGGTGGCTGGTACATGCAAACTCCTCTGGGAGACTGGTCCGCGAATATACAAAATTCCCGGATTCCAACGCCTAGTTCAGGTCAAACAGGCCGGATCTGGTCGTCCCGATGCCCGGGAAGATTTCCCCGATCCCGGCTTATCAGCAAATGCCGATACTGGTCGAATCCGCCTAAGTCATTATTTCACAATGGGTTACGGGCTCGTCAAACGAGGCACACCCATTGCCTTTACTCCTGCCTGAAGCCGGCCGCCTTGTGCGGCTCAGTCAGGCAAGCACCACTGATGGTGGTTGTCGGGAACTCACCAACAGGAGTATCTAGATGAAGAAGAATTCCAACACCTTGCGTGCGATTGCGCTCGGCCTGAGCGTCGCCACGGCGGGAACCGCTGTTGCGTTGTACGCGACTCCAGTGATCGCGCAGCAGACCCCGATCGCCGCGACGGTAGCTGACACGATCCCGACCAAGCCGGATACGGCCCGTCCGAAGCCCGACACGACGATGCCGCCAATGCCGACCAAGCCGGATACGACCAAGCCAAAGCCGGATACGACCAAGCCGGCTCCAGCAGTCAAGCCGCTCTAATTTTCAGCAGTTCAGAGCGGTGAGTGCGGGCGCGGTGTCACGACGGTGATATCGCGCCCGCAGTACGTTCGCCAACTCCAGCCGCGCAACGCCCATCTATGGCTTGCGCGGCTTTTTTAGCGCCGTGTCGCCGGCCGGCGTCCGAATGGTCGACCGCAAGTCGATCGCCTTGAGATGATTCAGCTCGTCATGCAGAACCTTGAGCTGGTTTTCCCGGTCCTGAAGATCACTCTCCATCCGCGTCGCGACCTTTCTGAGCAACGCACTCTGGTCCTGCTCAGCCTGCAGTCGAACCGAGATCGAGTCGATGCTCCGGCGTAGCTTCAGCGTGTCCGAGGTCAACTGCGCGATCTGCGCACGCAGCCCTTGCTGTTTCGCAACGGCGTCGTTGCTCGCCTTCTGCAGCTCGTGCAGCAGCGATAACTGATCCGTCGCTGCTTGTCGCCGAGATGTGTTCGGGTAGTCCCGCAGCAGCCGCTCGAACAGCTCGCGCGCGCGCGCCGGATCGTACGTCGGGCGGTCCGGAAAGCTGTACAGCATCGCTGCCTGGAACAGAGTCGACTCGTTGCGCAGGAGCGAGGTATCAGCCGCGAGTGCAGTCGCTGCGTCGGACCAGTTGCGCGCGTCGATTGCGCTGTCGAACTGCGACGTCCGCGCAGTCGCGCACGCGATCGCAACGAGCGTCGCGGCGCAGGCGGAGGCGACGACGACGGAACGAACGACTCGACGACGGTAGATCACGATACTACCGATGGACTGCCGGAGGGCACGGAAGAAGAAGCTGCCATTGTGGCTTCTGGTGACGCACGAAATGCGCCCGGTAGAAGGACATTGAACACCGTGCCGTTGCCGCTGGGGTTGTCGGCGACCCAGATGACACCCGAGTGCGCCTTCACGATTTCCCGGCAGATGGTGAGTCCGAGTCCCACACCTCTATGCCGGACTGCTCGTCCGGAGGGCGTCTGGTAGAATCGCTCGAAGATGCGTTCCTTCTCCGAATCGGGAATGCCGGGCCCGTGATCGGTGACCGTTATCCACATGACGCTTGATTCCGGTCGCTGTGAGCGAACGGCGGCCCAACGTGCAGGTGGAATCTGATCCGGTCGCGCCGTGAGCAACCGCATCTCGGCGCGCACTTCGCCGGCATCGGGCGAGAACTTGATTGCGTTCTCCAGCAGGTTGTCGAGCACCTGAAGAATTCGATCCTGGTCGCACTCCACGAGCACCTTGTGGTCCGGCTCCAGGACTTCGATGCGGATCCCGTGCTCCTCCGCCGCGCTCTCGGCCTGTGCGACTGCGCGCCGCAACAGATGAGCGCCATCCGTCACTTGCATCTCCGGCGGGAGTCCGCCTTCCAGCCGCGACAGATTCAACAGCTTCGCCAGCATTCCGGACAAGCGCGCGCCGCTCTGCTGATTGAGCACGAGCAGCGTGCGCTGCTTGTCGGTCAGAGGGCCCGGCACTTCGTCCAGCAGTATGCTGATGGTTTCCTGCATCGAAGTAAGCGGTGTCTTGAGATCGTGTGACACGCCGGTGACGAAATCGCGCTTCATTCGGTCGAGTACGGCGAGTCGCTCGGTCATCGAGTTGAACGCTCGCGCGACCTGCGCGAATTCATCATCGCGTGTGGTGTCGAGTCTGTAGTCGAACTGTCCCTGCGCGACCTTGCGTGTCCCTTCTGTAAGCCGATGCAGCGGCTCCGAAATCGATCGCGCGATCAACGCCGAGAGGACGAGACTGAGGAACAGAATGCCCAGCGCCGCGATCCATGATATCCGCTCGGCGAGAGTGGCCGCGCTGGACGACTGCGCGAGGCGCGCCTCCATCTCCGACTGCGACGCCTCGCCAACGCGTTGAGTGACAGCTTGCAGGGCGTCAAGCTGACCCTGCAGCGCGCCGAGCGAATCCTGCACGGCGGTCAGCGAGCCGAGCCGCGCGAACGATGCAAGTCGCCGCGTCGGCGATCCGAGCGCGTGCCACTGATTCGCGACTACATCGATCTCCTTGCGCTCGCGATCGCTGAGCGGCATTTCTTCGAGCGTCTGAAACTCCGACGCATATGCGGTCGCGAGCTGATCGAACTTGTTCAGATAGCCAGGGTCACGCGTGATCGAATACTTCGCCGCGTTCTCGCCCAACTGGGCGATGCGCATGTACTGCTCGGTCGATGTCGCGCGCACGCGCTCCGACAGCTCTGACAGCTCATGCCCCGTAGCGACAACGTGCCGGATCGTGCTCACATGATATATGAGCAGCACGCCGAGTAGCGTGATGTACAGAGCGAAGGCAGCGCGAAGCTTTGTCGCGACCTTCATTTGTCGAGTCCGTAGCTCCGCAGGCGATTTCGAATCGTCTTGACGTCGAGGCCCAGCTGGCGCGCGGCCTCGGCCTTGTTCTGGCCCGTGCGGTCGAGCGTGGTGAGTATCAACAGTCGCTCGGCGTCGGCCAGCGTCATGCCCGCCGGTACCTGGATCGTCGTCGGGCCGCCGGCCTTGATCGCCTGAATGTGCGGGGAGAGATGACGAGGTTCGATCCAACCCGTCCGCGCAACGATCACCGCGCGCTCGATGACATTACGGAGCTCGCGGACGTTGCCCGGCCACGAATACGCCTCCAGCAGCGCGCGCGACGCGTCATTCACACCTTCAACAGGCATGCTGTGCTTCCGGCTGAATTCGCGAACGAAGTGTCGTGCTAGCAGCGGGATGTCGTCGGGCCGCTCGCGGAGTGGGGACAGCGCGATCTCGAATACGTTGAGCCGATAGAACAGGTCTTCGCGAAGAAGCCCGTCGCGGACCGCGGCTGCAACCGACCGATTCGTTGCCGCCAGCACGCGGACGTCGAAATGAATTTCCTTGCTCCCGCCGAGCCGGCGCGCGTAGCTGTCTTCAAGAATGCGCAGGAGCTTTGGCTGGAGCGCCATCGGCATTTCCGCAATCTCGTCCAGAAATAGCGTCCCACGATTCGCAAGCTCGAAAGCGCCCGGCCGCGCGCGATTTGCGCCGGTGAAAGCCCCCTGCTCGTGTCCGAACAGCTCGCTCTCGATGAGACCTTCGGGAATCGCCGCTGCGTTCAGTGCGACGAACGGCTTGTCGTGGCGATTGCTGAGCGTGTGGATGGCGTGCGCGACCACTTCCTTTCCCGTACCGCTCTCGCCCGTGATGATCGCCGACGCATCGCTCGAGGCGATCACCTGAATCAGCTTCTGCAGCTCACGAATGGATCGGCTCTTTCCAACGAGGCCGCCGATACTGGCCGAGCCTTCGAGATTCGCGTCCAGCTCCTGATCCAGCTGACGTTGAGTGCGTTCTGCGGCGACGGCGTCGAGCAGTCCGCGCAACACGGCATGGTCGAGTGGCTTCGTGAGAAAATCCCGCGCGCCAGCTTTCATGGCATCGACCGCCGCATCGATGTTCCCGTGCGCGGTCATCATGATCACCGGGATGGTCTCGTCGTTACGCTTGAGCCAGCGCAGCAGCTCTACGCCCGATATGCCGGGCAGGACCACATCCGAGAGAATCACGTCGGGGCGGCTCTGGCGCAGCGCGCGCTCCGCTTCAGCGGCGTCCACCGCTGTCGTCACGTCGTAGCCCCAGTCCTGGATTCGAAGCGTCAGGACTTCCCGGAGCGCCGGCTCGTCGTCCACGACCAGGACGGAGATTCGGGTCGGTTCCATACTGCTTCAATGTAAACATTGGATGCTGAGAGCCCGGCACTGTGGGGAAAGTTCGTGCCGGAACGAGGGAACCGCGGTCTACGCCGTTTCGCGTCCGCCGAGTCGCTTGTCCTCGTACAGGTCCCGGTCTGCAATGGCCAGGAGGCCTTCCAGCGTCCGCGGTGCTTCGGGCATGAAGCGAGCTATGCCGACGCCCGACGAGAGCGTGTAGCCAACCCCAGCCAGTCCATTGCGCGCGTTCTGTTGCGCCAGCTCGGACCTGAGCCGCTCCAGCACCGTGTTGGAGACTTCGCCGCAATTGAGCGCGAGGGCCACGAACTCATCGCCGCCCATTCGCGCGATGATGTCGGTCTCACGAAACGTCTGCCTCAGGACTTCGGCCATCTTGACCAGCGCGTCATCGCCGGCGGCGTGGCCCCACGTGTCGTTGATCACCTTGAAGTCATTCATGTCGAAGTAGAACAGGAACGAAGCCTTGGTAGTGTGCTCGGCGTTCTTGAGTTGCTGCGCTGCAACCGCTTCGAAGCCGCGACGGTTGAAGAGGCCGGTGAGGGAATCCACGAGCGAAAGCGCACGCAGCTCATCCTCAGCGCGACGTCGGTCGGTGACGTCGCGTGCGGTGATTGCGACACCGCGTCCGAGCGGAACGATCTGGCACGAGAGCCACTTGTCCGCGAGTGGCCCAACGCGTGGCTGGACCTCCGTCTCAGTTGCTTCGCCAGTCTCCGCGACGGCGACAAGGCTCTTCAGCAGTGCTCCATTCGCCGCGTACGGCAGCAACTCGCCGAAGCTGCGCCCGATCATCCGTGACGCATCGACACCGAGCACCGTGCCGGCGCGCGCATTCACCTCGACCACGCGAAAGTCGATGATCACGCCGTCGGCGTCGCGAACCGTGTCGAGCACCGTGAAGATATCGAGGCTGCTGTCGAGGGCGTTGCGAAAGCGTGCCTCGGAGTCACGCAACGCTTCCTCTGCGCGCACCCGGTCGCTCACGTCATGGACGATGGAGTGAAAGACGCGCCTGTCACCCAGCATGAATTCGCCCGCGAAGATCTCCACCGTACGCTTCTCACCCGACGCCAGTTTGTGGATGCGCACCGCCGATGTCTTCTCTCCATGCGTAATGCCAAGAGTGTATGTCTTCCACTCGTCAATCGTCATGTCGGCGATGTCGGATGCGTTCATCGCGCGCATCTGTTCGCGCGTCCATCCGTAGAAACGCTCAGCCGCCGGATTGGCATCGAGGATGTGCGAGGTCTCCGCATCGACCAGAAACTGAACCGAGCCATTGCTCTCGAACAGCTGGCGATATCGTGCCTCGCTCTCCTGGAGTGCCTCCTCCGCAATCTTCCGCGCAGTTATGTCGCGAAGTGCGCCCAGGAGATGCGTACAATCTCCCTTTGCATCGATGATCGGCGTCAGTATAGTCTCGAACACCACGCGGCCAGCCGGAAGCATGATGTCTTCAGCGTAGACGAGCGGGGAGCGCGAGTCTATCGCGGCCATGTAACGCCCGAGCGCGAACGCAGCGGCGGCGGGAGGCAGGATGTCCTCCGGACGATGCCCGACGACCTGGTCCTCTCTCAAGCCGGTCACCGCAGTGTAGGCCCGATTGACCGACTCACAGCGGAACTGCCCGACTCCTTCGACTCGCATGAGGAACATGCAGTCGTGCGTACTGTTGTAGATCAACTTCAGCCGTTCTTCGCGTTCGGCGAGCTCACGCGCGTGATCAGCGTCGGTCAACGTCGTCGTATGTTGAGGTTCCGTCGATTGGTCCTGCGAGTTCATCTGTGTATGTGGCGACGGTAGATCGGGAGGTAAAAGACGATCCCGCGCTGTTTGAGGGACGATCCTGCTACGATTAAGTTACCGCATCGTCGGGCCACGCGGTGCCCGATTACTGGGGTGTCAACCAGTTGTAAAAGCCACGGCCACTCTTCTTTCCCAGGTGTCCCGCGGCCACCATCTCGCGCAGAATTGCTGGCGCGGCGAAGGCATCCCCGCCGAGCGATGCGTGAAGATGATCGGCAACAGCGAGCCGGACATCGAGACCGACGATGTCGGTAAGCCTGAGTGGACCCACCGGGTGGTTGTAGCCAAGCTCCATGGCGGTGTCGATGTCCGCTGCGCTGGCGACGCCCTGTTCCAGCATTCGCATTGCCTCGAGCCCGAGGACGATGCCGAGGCGGCTGGTGGCGAAACCAGGCGTGTCGCGGACTACTATCGCCTTCTTGCCCAACGATTCGGCGAACGCGTGCGCCTTGGCAGTCGATTCGTCGCTCGTTTCCGCACCGCGGATGACTTCCACGAGTTTCATCGCCGCGACAGGGTTGAAGAAATGCATCCCGACCACGCGTTCCGGGCAGTCCGTCGCGCGAGCGATCTCCGAGACGGACAACGACGATGTGTTCGTCGTGAGCAGCGCGTCCCGGGGTGCCGCGACGCAGATCCGTCTGAAGAGATCCTGTTTGAGCGCAAGCTTCTCCGGGGCGGATTCGATGACGACCTGCGCGCCGTCGATCGCACCTTCGAGATTCGTCGAAAGGAAGATGCGACCCATTGCTTCGCGCCGTGTCTCCTCGCTCACCTTGCCGCGCATCACGCCGGAATCGAGTGCCAGGCCGATATGGGCGCGAGCACGCTCGAGAACGTCCTCGTCCACATCCGTCAATGTTACCGTATAACCGGCTATGGCGGTAACATATCCGATTCCGTGACCCATCGTGCCGGCACCGACTATCGCGACGTTGGTCATGCGCGCTCCAGAATGATTGCGATTCCCTGACCGACCCCGATGCACATCGTTGCGAGTCCATGCTGCACGTCGCGCCGTCGCATTTCGTGGACGAGCGTGGTTACGATTCGCGCGCCGCTTGCGCCGAGTGGATGGCCGAGTGCGATTGCACCGCCGTTCACGTTGACGCGATCGGCAGGCATGCGCAGCTCCCGCATGCAGGCGAGCGCCTGCGACGCAAATGCTTCGTTCAGCTCGATTAAATCCATGTCGTCGATCGTCAGCCCGGCGCGCTTGAGCGCGAGCCGCACGGCGGGGACAGGGCCCACGCCCATGACGTCCGGTGAAACGCCGGCGACGGCGCTCGATACCACCCGTGCGATCGGTGTGTGATGTCTGTCCGCGGCAGCGCGTTCACTCATTACCAGCAGTGCTGCCGCACCATCGTTGATGCCGCTCGACGATCCGGCGGTGACCGTGCCGCCGTGTTCGCGGAACGCGGGCCGGAGTTTGCGCAACGCCTCCGCGCTGACGTCGGGCCGCGGATGTTCGTCGCGATCGACGACGACCGGCTCCCCTCCGCGGCGCGGTGCCGTGACGGGAACCAACTCGGCGTCGAACCGGCCGTGCGCGATTGCATCAGCTGTACGCCTCTGACTCTCCAGCGCGAACGCATCCTGGTCTTCGCGCGAGATGTGGTATCGCTCCGCGACGACTTCGGCCGTCTGGCCCATCGATATCGTCCATTCGCGCGGAAGTGCCGCGTTGGTGAAGCGCCAACCGATAGTGCTGTCAGCCGTTTCCGGAACGGAGCGGGCAAACGGCTCATCCGGCCGAAGCGTCACCCACGGCGCTCGCGTCATGCTCTCCACACCGCCGGCGATGAAACAATCACCCTCATCCGAACGGATGGCGTGCGTGGCGCTGACGATCGCCTGGAGGCCGGAGCCGCACAGTCGGTTCACCGTCTGGCCAGGGACCTCGACCGGAAGTCCCGCGATCAGCGCGGCGAGACGCCCGACGTTGCGACTGTCTTCACCAGCCTGATTGGTGCACCCGAAGATCACATCGTCGATCGACGATAAATCCACTCTGGTGCGCTCCACCAGGGCGCGGATCACCCTGGCAGCCAGATCGTCCGGACGAACTGTCGCAAGTGCGCCGCGATGTCTTCCGATGGGAGTGCGGACGGCGTCCACGATCACCGCGTCGCGCCCATCTCGTATCGTGCTCATTCGGGCACGACCGCGGTAGCTTCGATTTCGACCAGCGCGTCGGCTTCGACAAGACCACAGACGATTATCACGGACATTGCCGGAAAGTGTCGCCCGATTATCTCGCGATACGCGTCGCCGATCTGGACGCGTGCATCTACATATGCTTGGCGATCGGTGACGAACCATGTCAGGCGAACGAGATGCTCGGGTCGCGCATCGGCGCGCGCAAGTATCGTGACGACGTTTCGAAGTGCCTGTGCGGTTTGCCGTGCGAAATCGGAACTCTCGATAACACCGGTCGTCGGATTCCAGCCGATCTGGCCCGCAACTGAGATCACCCGTCCACGGGCGCTGATCCCATTTGCATATCCCCGCGGCGCGAGCCAGCCGTCTGGCTGGATCACATCGATATCGCTCATGGTGTTGTTTCCCTCAACCGGAAACGCTGAAGCTTTCCCGTATCGGTGCGGGGGAGGGTATCGACGAACTCGATCGCGCGCGGATACTTGTACGGCGCTATCTCGGCCTTCACATAGTCCTGAAGCGCCTTTATTGCGGGTGGATTGTCGCGCGCGTGCGGGTGCAGTACGACGAACGCCTTGACGATGCTGCCGCGCTCGGAATCCGGAAGGCCAACGACGGCGCACTCGTGCACGTCGGGGTGCGTCAGCAGTGCGTTCTCCACCTCCGGCGCGGCAATGTTGTAACCGGACGAGACGATCATGTCATCGCTGCGCGCCTGATACCAGAAATAGCCATCCTCATCCATGCGGTAGGAATCGCCGGTACGGTTCCAGCCGTCGTGCACGTAAGCCCGCTGTCGCTCCACGTCGTCGAGATATCGGCAGCCCGTCGGGCCACGAACCTCGAGCAGGCCGATCTCGCCTGGGGGAATCGGTGTGCCGGACTCGTCGACGATGCGCGCCTCATAGCCTGGTATCGCGCGCCCCGTCGCTCCAGCGCGGATGTCATCTCCGCAAGCGCTGATGAAGATGTGCAGCATCTCCGTCGCGCCGATCCCGTCGATGATCCTGATTCCGGTCGCAGCTTCCCACGCCTCGAAAGTTGCCGCCGGCAGCGTTTCGCCCGCGGATACGCATTTGCGAAGGCTCGACACGTCGAAGTCCTGCAGCATTCCGAGCATCGCGCGGTACGCCGTGGGTGCGGTGAAGCAGACTGTGGGGCGGTACTTCTGAATCGCCCTGATGAGATTGGGCGGCGATGCCTGCTCCAGCATCAACGTGGACGCGCCGAACCGCATGGGGAAGAGCAGCAGTCCACCCAGCGCGTATGTGAATGCAAGTGGCGGAGAGCCACAGAACAGATCGGAGGCGTCCGGCTTCAGAATGTAGCGGGCGAAGCAATCGGTGATCGCGAGCACGTCGCGGTGCGTGTGCATCGTTCCCTTGGCGCGGCCCGTCGTTCCTGACGTGAATGCGATGAGGGCGACGTCTTCAGCGCTCGTATCGCAATTATCGAACGTCGTCGGTTTCGACCGCATCAACGATTCGAGGCCGTTGCCGCTCTCGCTGTTGAAGTGCACGACGCGCGCGCCTTTCCGAGCGTCTGGGGAAACGTCGGGAAGCATCGCACGCTCGCAGTCCTCCGCAACCCTGGAGTCGGTGAGCGCGAGCGATATGCGTGCTCTGTCGACCGTGTACGCAATCTCCCGGGGGCGGAGCAGCGGCATGGTCGAGACGACCACGCCTCCCGCCTTGAGCACCGCGAACCAGCAGGCCGCCAGCATCGGTGTATTCGGAGCGCGGAGCAGCACGCGACTCCCGGGGATGACGCCGAGGTCCTCCACCAGGACGTGCGCGATCTGATTGGCGGCTTCCAGAAGATCGCGATACTTCCAGCGCGAGCCCTCGTACAGGAATACTGTTGCGTCTCCGCGGCCGGAACTGACGACACTGTCGAGCAGATCGGCTGCGCAATTCAATCGCTGGGGATACGCGAGATCGGGAAGCGAGCCGTAGTCCATCTGCGGCCACAACTCGCGTGGTGGAAGATTGTCGGCGCAGAACGTGTCGACATGTCCGCTGCGCTCACTCATTTCTTCTCCTCTCCCGATGGAACCGTGGAAGTCGCCGAGTATGGCGCGAGTATCTGGTTTGCGATAACGAGTTGCTGGATCTCGCTCGTGCCTTCATATATCCGGAGCGCGCGAACTTCTCGATACAGCCGCTCGACGGTGGCGCCGGCAACAACTCCGCGTCCGCCGAGCAACTGGACCGCGCTATCCACCGTCCTCTGCGCGGCTTCCGTAGCGAACCACTTGGCCATCGCCGCTTCACGTGTCACTCGTTGCGCGCGGCAGTCGTGTGCCCAGGCCGCCCTGTAGATCAGAAGTGCGCTCGCATCGATGTCTGTCGCCATCGTGGCGATCCGCGCCTGCGTCAGCTGCATGTCTGCGAGACGGGCGCCAAATACCTTGCGATCCGTCACATGACTCAGAGTCTCGTCAAGGGCTCGGCGCGCGAAGCCGAGTGCGGCGGCGCCCACGGTAGCGCGAAATACGTCGAGCGTTCCGAGTGCGACACTCATCCCCTTGCCGGGAATGCCGACAACACACGTCGCAGGCACCCTGCAACCCGCGAACGATACCGTGCCGATCGAATGCGGGGCCGTGATGTCACCGCGCGCAGTGATGGCGAGGCCCGCCGTCGATGCGTCCACGACGAGCGCGACGTGCTTGCCGTTCTCGGGCTCCCGAAGGCGACAGAATACGATGTAGAAGTCGGCGATGCCGGCGTTCGATATCCAGCTCTTCTCTCCGTCGATGACGTACGAGTCACCGTCGCGCGTTGCCGTCGTGCGCATCGAGCCCACATCCGAGCCGGCATCGGCTTCGGATATTGCGAAGGCAGCAATCGCCTCGCCGGCTGCAATGCGGGGAAGGTAGCGTCGTTTGAGCTCGTCGGAGCCAAACAGCGTGATCGGTCCGGCGCCCAGTCCCTGCAGCGCAAAGACGAAATCGGCGATCCCAGAGTACGAAGCGAGCGTCTCGCGGATTATGCAGAGACTCCTGACATCGAGGGTTTCCGAAATGCCGCCGTACGGGGACGTGACTGCGCGGCGCAACCATCCGGCGCTGCCGAGCTCGCGTACGAGCGTCGTGCACACGCGATCGAGTTCGGCGCCGCGGGGCTCATCCTTCTCCAGCGGTGCGATCTCTCGTTCCGCCCAGACTCTCACCTCGGCGCCGAGCGTGCGATGGCGCTCCTCGAAGAAGGGCCAGTCCATGTATGACGTATCTGTCATCAATCGCCCTCGAATACGGGGGTCTGCTTCGCGGCGAATGCGCGATATGCACGCGCAAAGTCCTCGCTCTGCATGCACAGTGCCTGTGCTTCCGCCTCCAGCGTCAGTGCGTCATCGATCGCCATCGCCCACTCGTGGTGCAGGCAGCGCTTGGTCAGCGCGTGCGCAAATGTCGGCCCGTAGGCGAGCGTTCGCGCCATCGCCTGCGCTTCCAGCAGTACAGTGTCAGCTGCGATCACGCGATTGTAGAAACCCCATCGCTCCGCTTCGTCCGCACTCATGAAGCGTCCGGTGTAAAGCAGTTCGGTGGCCCGCCCGTGGCCGATGATGCGCGGGAGTATCGCACATGCACCCATGTCCGCACCGCTCAACCCGACACGCACAAAGAGAAAGCCGACTCTGCTTGCCGGCGTCCCGTACCGAAGATCGCTCGCCATTGCGAGAATTGCGCCCGCACCGGCGCACACGCCATCGACAGCTGCAATAATCGGTTGCGGGCAGTCACGCATCGCGCTGACCAGTGAACCCGTCATTCTGGTGAAGCTGAGCAGGCCGTCGAGGTCGCCGTCATCGCGCAGTTCTACGAGTGGTCCGATAATCTCGTGAACGTCGCCGCCCGACGAGAAGTTCCCGCCCGCGCCCGTCAGGACTACCGCCTTCACATCCTCCATCTTCTGCAGCGCACGAAACGTCCCGATCAATTCTCGATATGCCTCGAACGTGAGTGGGTTCTTCCGCTCCGGCCGGTCGAGTGTGATGGTCGCCACACGATCCTCGACGCTCCATCCAAAATGGCGCGGCTTGAAGTCGGCGCCCTGTATATCGTCGGTCATTGCGCCTTACCCGCCGCGATCTGTGCTGACCGCTTGAGCTTCCCAAGCAGCGTGTATAGCTGCGTCCGCTCCGCGTCGGTCAGGCCGGCGAACATTTCACCGACCCACCTGGCGTGATCTGGCGTCATCGCGCCGAGTGCTTCCTTGCCTGCTGCGGTGAGTGAGATCATTTGTGTGCGGCGATCCGGCGGCGAGACCGCGCGCGCGACCAATCCTTCACGCACCAGACGATCGACGAGACCGGTGAGATTGCCGTTCGTGACCATCAAGCGGCGCGACAGCTCGCTCATTGTCAGACCGCGCGGCGCTTCGGCAGAGCTGGCGTCGAGTTGTGCCAGCAGGTCGAATCGCGGAAGCGTGGTGTCGAAATTCTCGCGCAGCCCGCCGCGAATGCGGCCCTCGATGATGTTACTGCACGCGAGCAGGCGAAGCCACGTGCGAAGAACCGCACGAGTCTCAGGGACGCGTTGCATTTCCTCGTGCAATGGCTCGGCGCGAAGTGACGCGGTCACATTACCTCCCCGCCGGCGACGGCGATCGCCTGAGCCGTGATAGCCGAAGCATCCGGCGAGCAGAGCCACACGACAGTTGCCGCAACTTCATCCTGAGTCGTGAGACGCTTCTGCGGATTGCGGCGCGTGAGCATCGCCAGCGCTTCGTCGGCGCTCACCCCGCGCAGCGTCATTATCGCGGCTACCGCCTGGTCCGACATTCCGCCCTCCGTGTATCCGGGACACACTGCATTGACCGTGATGCCGGACTGCGCCACCTCGGCGGCAAGAGAGCGCGTCATGCCGAGCAACCCGTGCTTCGATGCGCAATACGCAGCCAGCGTCGCGTAGCCGCGGAGCGCCGCCGTGGAAGCGAGATTGACGATTCTGCCGGCGTGATTGCCGAGCATTGACGGGAGCACTTGCTGTGTGCACATGAACGGGCCGGTGAGATTCACGGCGATCGTGTGTTCCCAGAGGTCGAGCGATGTCTCCGTGAACGACGCGCTTCGCGCCTGGCCGGCGTTGTTGACGAGTACGTGCGCCGCGCCGAGTGCGTCCGTGGCAGATGAGAAGGCCACCGAAACCGAATCCGGATCGCTCACGTCGCACACGACTCCGCGCGCTTCGACGCCGAATCGGTCGCGCAGCTCAGATGCGCACTCCTCGAGATCCACGTGATCGCGCCCCATGACCGTCAGATTGGCTCCAGCTCCTGCGAGGTGCGTCGCGATCGTTCTACCCAATCCGCGGCCGCCACCAGTGACTATCGCGTGCCTGCCGCGAAGAAAGTGGGCGGTGGAATCGTTGTTGCGTTCGGTCATCCTGTGCTCCGTTGTTTTTCCAGTTCGCGCTCCAGCTGGCGGCGTCCGGGATAGTACGACGGCGTCCACCGCTGAGGCGCATATCCCAGCTCTGCCGCCGCGCGCAGAGTCCAGTTCGGGTCGGTGAGATGCGGGCGGCCGAGTGCGCATATGTCCGCCCGGCCCGATGTAATGATCGCATTGACCTGGTCCGCGTCGAGAATATTGCCCACCGCGATGGTGCGCACTCCGGCTTCGTTGCGGATTCGGTCGCTGTACGGAGTCTGGTACATACGCCCATAGACAGGCTGCGCGTCGATCGACGTTTCTCCGGTGGACACGTGGATGATGTCCGCGCCGGCGTCGACGAATGCGCGCGCGATCTCGACCGACTCAGCGCCGTCCACTCCTCCTTCGACCCAGTCCGTCGCCGAGATGCGGACCGACATCGGCCGGTCGGCCGGCCACGCGTCGCGCATTGCGGTGCATACTTCGAGAGGAAAACGCATCCTGTTTTCCAGTGACCCGCCGTAACAGTCGTTGCGACGGTTGCTGAGTGGTGTGATGAAGCTCGACATGAGATATCCGTGTGCGCAGTGCAGCTCGATCATGTCGAAGCCTGCGTCGATGCCATAGCGTACGGCGCGAACGAAGTCGTGGCGTACTGCATCCATGTCGGCTCGCGTCATCTCGCGCGGCGTGTGCATCGCCGGTGTGTACGGAATCGCGGATGGCGCGATGGTCTCCCATCCGCCGGCATCCAGTGAGGCATTGCTCGCTTCCCACGGGAGCTTCGTCGAGCCTCGACGACCCGAGTGACCCAACTGCAGACAGATCTTGGCGTCGCTCTCGCGGTGCACGAAGTCCACGATGCGCCTCCAGGCTTTCGCGTGCTCGCTTGTGTACATGCCGGCGCACCCGAGCGTTATGCGCGCGTCTGGCGACACGCATACCATCTCGGTGAAGATCAACCCTGCGCCGCCCAGTGCCCGTGCACCGAGGTGTACCATGTGAAACTCGCCCGGCACTCCGTCAACGGAACGATACATGTCCATCGGCGCGACCGCGATGCGATTTGCCAGCGTCATGCCACGCAAGGTGTACGGCGTGAACATCGGCGGGGCGACCTCGGTATCCATCGTCGTCGGCCGCGAGGCGGCGGCGGTCGCTCTTGCCGCGAACCAGCGCTCGACGCCGGAGAGGTACGCCGAGTCGCGGAGGCGCAGGTTTTCATGGCTGACACGCTGACTGCGCGTGAGCAGGCTGTACGCGAACTGTTCAGGGGGAAGGTGGATGTAACGTCGAACGTTCTCGAACCACTCCATCGAGTTGCGGGATGCGTTCTGGAGACGCAGCGCTTCGATCATGCGCTCGTCCTGATACGTCTGGAGCGCGGACGGAAGTGAGGAGTGACTCGAGACCGCGCGTGCGAGCGATATCGCGTCTTCCATCGCCAGCTTGGTGCCGGAACCGATCGAGAAGTGCGCGGTATGAGCGGCATCGCCGACCAGCACCACGTTGCCGTCGAACCAGCGCTCATTGGTGACGCGAACGAAGTTGACCCACGGCGAACGCTCCCGATGCGTCGCATTGCTCATCAGATGATGGCCATCGAGCCACTGGCTGAACATGCGCTCGCAGATCGCGATCGTTGTCGACGCGTCGGCTCCGTCAAAACCCGCCCGGTGCCATGATTCGTCGTCGCATTCGACGATGAAGGTGGAAAGCCCGTCTTCAAAGCGGTAGCAGTGCGCCTGGAATACGCCGAGCTCGTTCTGGACGAAGAAGAACGTGAATGCGTCGAACGGGCGTGTCGTACCGAACCAGACGAAATGTGCCGGGCGCACATCGAGGTGCGGCTTGAACACGGCCGCGCGCTCGTGTCTGATCGAGCTGTTGACACCGTCGGCAGCGACGATGAGATCGGCGTTGTTGCATGCGCGGATTGAGTCGAGAGCTTCGATGCTGGCGACATTGCAATTGAAGCGAACGTCGACGCCGAGCGACACAGCGCGTCGGTGCAGAATGTCGAGGAGAGTGCGGCGTGCAATTCCGCTGAAGCCGTGTCCGCCGGAAGTGATGGTCCTGTCGCCGACGATAACGTCGATGTCGTCCCAGTGGGCGAAGTGCTCGACGATCGTGTGGTACGTGTCCTCGTCGGCGGCCTGGAAGTTCTGCAGCGTCTGATCCGAGAAGACCACGCCCCAGCCGAAGGTGACGCCGGGTGCATTGCGTTCGAGTACAGTTACGTCGTGCTCCGCATGCGCCTTCTTGAGGAGGAGGGCGAAATAGAGGCCGGCGGGACCACCGCCGATGGTGACGACGCGCACTTATAGGCTCATGGAATGCCGAGGGGCGGAGCAGGTGCAGGTTGGTGCGGAGATATTATAAGCCTAAAACATCAACTTCGTACGGGTTGATTTCCTGGCTGGTAACTGGCGATATTGCAAGGCTCCGGGCGAACCGGGGAAACAGGTCGAACAAGGTGTCGCGGCGCTATCGTCTAGGGGACCAGGACGGGGCCCTCTCAAGGCCCAAACACGGGTTCGAATCCCGTTAGCGCTATTTTGCCATGGACGGACCGTCGCGGCCCCATCGTCTATCGGTTAGGACGGCACCCTTTCACGGTGCAGAGAGGGGTTCGATTCCCCTTGGGGCTATAGGGTTGGACGCAGTTTGGTTAGGTTGTTGGGCCCGCGCGGTTGGCGGGATGGGGCGCGGGAAGGGTCCGCGTGTGGGTGTTTTGTGTTTGGGGCCGTAGCTCAGTTTGGTTAGAGCACTCGACTGTCACTCGAGAGGTCGCGGGTTCGACCCCCGTCGGCCCCGTATTTTTTAGATCGTCATTCCCGCGGTAGGGCGCGGATTCATCCGCGCCTTGGGAATCCATGTTGCAGTTTGGGCCGGTGTGACAGCCGGATATATTGGTCCTGAAGGAGCAGTTCGGACGGCCGCCCTCGTGGTGAAATTGGTAGACACGCAAGCTTGAGGTGCTTGTGCTGAAAGGCATCGCGGTTCGAGTCCGCGCGAGGGCATGAAGTGGTGGAGCAGGGCATTGCGGGCGGTTTTGGTGGATCGGACGGCGCACTTGGGATCGTGTGCGCGATCATGCCACAGTAGCTCAGTGGTAGAGCACTCGATTCGTAATCGAGCGGTCATCGGTTCAATCCCGATCTGTGGCTCTTTTGAGTGAGCGTTGCGGGTGTAGCTCAGTTGGTAGAGCGCCAGCTTCCCAAGCTGGATGTCGTGGGTTCGAACCCCATCACCCGCTCCTGGTGCAAATTGTCGAATCACAGTCGTCGAGACGAATCGCCGCGCAGTTATCCGCGCGGCGATTTTTGCGTTTGGACGAGTCTCCGGACGGACACGATCCCCGAACCGGTGCGATACCCCGCGCAGGCTTCAGAACCCTTTCACCAGCAATCCGTTCTTCACCAGAGAGTCGATAGCTGCGGCGTCATGTCCCGGCATCATGCGGAGCTCGGGCTCGGCGGCATGAAGTTGATGGAGTCCCGCCAATTCCTCCCGAACCTTGTCGCGATCCTCGCCAGCCAGAAATGTCACCACTCGGGCCTTTTCTCGACCGGTCTCGATGTTTTCCATCTGCCACGCGACATCGCCCACGAACAGGAACTCCACCCCGTCGGCTCGGCGGACATACACCATCTGACTGCCCGGCGTGTGGCCTGGAGCCTTGATCAGCACCACCCCGGGAGCGACCGCGTGGTATCGGACATAGTCGAGCGGTCGATAGCCATCGAAAATGTTGGACGGCAGATGCAGCGCGGCGAAAGGATCCGACTTGAGGTTCGCCTCGAGCTCGGCGACCTGTTCTCGCGTTAGGCGCGTGACGGCCAACAGGGCTTTCAGGTTCGGTTGAGCCAGCAGGCCGCCGACGTGGTCCGGATGCTCATGCGTCACGAGGATCAGGGTGGCGCGGGCCAGCGCGCCGCTCATCCGTGAATACGCAGCGGTGTCGAAGACCCGCGCGCTCATGGATTTGGCGATGCCAGCGTCGAGCGCCGCATCGACGAGCGCCACGTGATCGCGATATACCAGCTCGTAGGACGACACCGGCAGATCGGTGCGTTGCCAGCCGTCTCCCGCAACAACAATCGTCCTGGGCGCCGACAGATGCGCCACGGTTTCGACGCGAATGAGCTGCGGTTTCTCCCCGGCTTGCGAGTCGGCAAGCTGTCTTACCCGGGCGATGTCGATGGCATACGCAGCTGGCGAAGCCGTATGGCTTTCAACAAGGAGCCACCAGTATGCGGGGATGCTCACGGCGACGATCACTAGAAGGCCGTAGCCTGCCCATCTCAGCCACTTCATGCCGCACTCCGCTGCGTGGCGAACCCGTCCAGCAACGTCATCGCGCTGAAAAACCGCTTGGCGGCCATCAGTTCTCGACTCCGTTCAGAAGAATATCGGTGACGTACGCAGCCAGGTTGCTCAGCGTCTGCTGACCGCCTTCGATTGCGTGGTACTTCTCGACCACCTCGTCGCGCATCTCCCTGGTGGGGAACACCGTGCGCATCTCGATTCGGGTCGCTGCGCCGTCTGGCGCGAACGTCAGGAGCGACTCGAAGGCGTTCGGGTCGCCGCGTGACTCGCCGTGCAGCAGCGCGATCCGCTCCGGCGGGGTGATCTCGGTCCAGGCGATCCACTCCTCGTAGTCCGTACCGTCCGGTCCGTGCATCACGAAGTCCCAATCCCCGCCGACGCGGAACTCGAACGCCCGCGTCGTGGTGGTGAACCCATCCGGCCCCCACCATCGCGACAGGTGCCGCACCTCCGTGAACGCCTCGAACACCAGCTCTCGCGGGGCATCGATGACCCGGGAGATCACGATCTCGCGGTCGGCCGTCGCGGACTGCGGCGACGCGTCCCATCCTGTTGCTGCCATTGGTCACTCCTCCCGTCTTGCATGTTTGAGATCCTGGACATACGCGTCCAGCCGGTCGAAGCTCTCGTTCCAGAACTGCTCGAATCCGCCCGTCCACTCGTGAAGCGGTCGCAGCCCGCGGGCGTCGAGTCGGTACAGCCGTTGCTTGCCCGCCTTGCGCTCGCTCAGCAGTCCGACCTCCCGAAGCACCCGCAGGTGCTTGGATGCCCCCGGCTGGCTCATCCCCAGCTCGTGGGCCAACTCCGTCACCGGCCGCTCGCCCGACCGCAGCAGCACCAGAATCTGTCGCCGCCGCGGCTCGGCGATCGCGTTGAAGACGTCCGACGTCGTTGCTGCTCTTGCCATGGCCCAATCATATGCCGATATCGGAATATGTCAAGACGGGAAGGAGAGTGGAGGGCATGGCGGTGCTACCCAGGCTGTACGTCGGGGGTTCGAAACCGGCCAGCCGCTGTCGTGTAAACCGCACGCTGTGGGCTCAAACGCCCGTGATTCCGTTGTGCACCACGGGCGTTTGACGTAAGGCGCGGACTCCGTCGCACCCTCGCGTCGATTGGCGGTAACCGGCACGAGCGACCCGACCGACGCGTCGCTTATGTTGAGGCCGTTGGTCGTGTCGGAGAAGTTGGCGCTACGACGCCCAACAGTTGGGCCGAAATGATCCACAGCATTTGAGTCGTCCAACGCGTGCGCTCTTGCCACGACCTGCGAGGCATTCGCCATCCGCGGACGCGTCTCTATTGCGGGCGGAATCCGGGCAGTCCATAATTGATCGGTCACGGGATGGACCAGCTTCCCGTGCACACAGGCCGAGTTGCGACCTCTTCACTCATGATGAGCGAGGTGCAGCGTGGTGCCGTCCGAGTCCATTGGCGTAAGCTCCTACGGGGAGCCGGTATCGACCGGCACCCAATCGACTCAACCACAGGGCGCTCTCACGAACGTTGGGCCCTACCGCATCGTTCGCCTCCTCGGCGAAGGCGGTATGGGCGTCGTGTATCTCGCAGAACAGGACGAACCTGTTCGCCGCCAGGTGGCCCTCAAGATTCTCCGCCACGGGCTCAATACCAACGAGGTCGTCGCGCGCTTCCACGCCGAGCAGCAGACTCTGGCAATGATGGAGCACCCGAACATCACGCGCGTTTACGACGCGGGTGTCACGGAGTCGGGGCTGCCGTATTTCGTCATGGAATACGTGGTGGGACACACCATCACCGAGTACGCTGCCACGCACCGCCTCAGCGTACGCGAACGCATCGATCTGTTCATTCAGGTTTGCCGAGCGGTACAGCACGCGCATCAGAAGGGAATCGTGCATCGCGACATCAAGCCGTCCAATGTCATCGTCACGGATACGGACGGCGAGCCGCTGTGCAAGGTGATCGACTTCGGAATCGCGAAAGCCATCGCGCCCGCCCTCGCAAGCGCGCGCCTGACGATGACTGGCATGGCGCTCGGAACTCCAGCATACATGAGCCCGGAGCAGTTCCTCTCCGACGGGACCGACATCGATACTCGCGCGGACATCTACGCACTCGGCGCGATGCTGTACGAATTACTCGCCGGTGTGCTGCCGTTCGATTCCACAAAGTCTTCCGGAATGGCGGCGTTGCTGGCCCAGCACATAACCAATGACCCGCCCCAACCGAGTGTCCGATTCGGCGGACTGCCAGCCGAGCAGCGCGCAATGCTGGCCGCGGAACGTCGTACTGACGCAGCTACGCTCAGGCGCACACTTGCAGGCGATCTGGACGCTGTCATCCTGGAAGCCCTCGAGCGCGATCGTGAGCGACGCTACGCGACCGCCAACGCTTTCGCGCTCGATCTCGAGAACTACCTGGCGAACAAACCCGTCGCTGCGCATACCTCCAGCGTCGCGTATCGCGCTGGGAAGTTCACGCGGCGTCATCGAGTCGGTGTGACCTTCGCGGCAACAGTGCTCGTTCTTCTGTCCGCAGCTGCCATCGGCGCGACTGTCCAGGCGCGACGACTTGCGCGCGCGCGTGCCGTTGCAGTCGCACGGCAGGGTCAGGCGGAGGACCTGATCGGATTCATGCTTGGCGATCTGCGCGACAAGCTGACGGTGATGGGACGGCTCGATGTGCTGGATTCCGTTGGCGCCAAGGCACTCGTCTATTTCGCTGCCGTCCCCGCGTCACAACTGAGCGACGAAGAGTCGTTCCGTCGTGCGCAGGCGCTGCAGCAACTGGGCGAGGTGCGCATGGCGCAGGGCAAGTTACCGGACGCTGCCCGTTTGATGGGACAGTCTCTTGCTATCTCGGAGAGGCTGGCGCAGCGCGATTCGTTGAACGGTCGATGGCAGATGGGACTCGCTCACAGCCATTTCTGGGCTGGCAATGTCGATTGGGAACTCGGAAGCATCGATTCAGCACTCGCTCATTTTGTACCGTTCGTCACGATCAGTCGGCGTCTGATCGCGCACTATCCGGACAGTCTGGAATATCGCGCCGAGTTGGCGTACGCGCTGAACAACATCGGTTTTGCGAAGGAAGCGAGCGGCGACATCCGTGGTGCACTTTCGTCCTACATGGCGAGCCTCGGAATCAACCAGAGCCTCGTGAATCGCGATCCAAAGAAGCTGGAGTGGCAGGTCAGTCTTGCCGCGGAGCACAATGCCGCGGCTGTGGCCCAGCGTAAACTCGGCGATCTCGCCGGCGCGCTCGCGAGCCACGACACCGAACTGGTAATCAAGCAGTCGCTGCTGGCACACGATTCAACCAACGTCGAATACGAGCACTACGTCGGCATCGCGCATGCGTACCGTGGTGAGCTTCGCATGTTGACGGGCGACGAAAGGGGCGCACTCGAGGACGCGTCGGCGACGCGTGCGCTCTACGCCAGGATCGTCGCGCACGACACGACCAACGCGTCGATGCAATGGAGCCTTGCGAAGACCGAGCGGCAGATTGCGCAGATTCATCTGGAGGACGGAAATCCGCAGGCCGCGCTCGCCGAGCTGAGCGCGGCCCAGCCGATTATTCGCCGTCTGTTGCTCAAGTCTCCGATCAATCCGCGCGCCGCCGCTGAACGAATACGGTCCGGCACCGTGCAGGCGCAAAGTCTGGTTGCGATCGGGCGCGCAAAGGACGCGGTGGTCGTCGCACAGCGCGTGGCATTGGAAGCCGATTCGGCCGTCGCAACAAAACCGAGCGACATCGAGCACCGTCTCGCGGCGACGGAGGCAAGTCTCGCGTTGGGTGACGCACAATCGCAGATCGGTGACGCTGCTGGCGCACGCGCCGCGTGGTCGCATGCTCTTTCGCTCATCGATTCCACGGCGACTGCGACCAGGCAGACAGAACTGCTTGCGGCGCAGGCTACCGCGTTACTCGAGCTCGGACGTGAGAACGACGCCGCGCTGATCACCACCGAACTTCTTCGGCGCGGCTACCGCAGACCTTCGTTCCTCAGGCTGGTCCGCAAACATCAACGCTCTGCGGCGTGATGCGCGCGAACGACGGAGGGCGGAGCGTTAAGTAGCGGCCGCGGACATCCCGCCCGCAGCCGGCAAATCAACCGTCATGGAGACTCGTCAGATGCCGGACATCACAGTCCAAGTAACGTTCACCGATCCGAACACGTTTTCGTTCGATCCGCCAATTGCGAGTTTGAATGCCGCAGGGAAGATCATATTCCAGCGCAAACCTGCCAGCGCGGCGTGGACCTTTGTCAGCATCAACAACCTCCCGAGTCAGTTCACGTGGAGTCTCAAGGGCAACGCCTCGGAGCTCCACGTCGACGACGCGTTTACATCCAACGGAGATTTTGGATATACCGTAACGGTGCACGATGCCAGTGGTGACCATACGAGCGGACCGACTGCGAAAGCGACTGTCCCGCCGATGATCATGAACCTGTAGCAGATAACCGCGATGCCTGGCGGTCTCGCCCGTGTCCGGACGCGGATGCGTGGGGCGACACCGCCAACGCTCCGCCTCAGGGGCTGGCCTAGCGGCTCGGGAATGTGGTTCCGTCACCGTGGGGCCGATACTTCTCCACATGACGCCCACCCCCCAGGTCGCCACAGCCGCTGGCCCGCGGAACGCGACCGGCGCGGTTGCGGAGGCCGACGAGTGCTTCACGCCGGCCGCGGCGCTCGGGGCTATCTATCGTCAGGCCGACCGGTGGATCGCGGTCTTCATCTCCGCTCATCTCCTCTTTGCGGTCGCGATCGCGCCTGTATACGGAACCTGGAACGCCGTAGTCCTGGTTGGCGGCGGGCTCGCCCTGTCGTTCGTTGTAAGTGCGTGGCGCTGGCCGGGCTCGTTCTGGACGCGCTGCCTGGCGGGCGTAGCACTCCAGGGATTCGCCGCTCTGCACATCTATCAGATGCACGGCCTCGCGGAGATGCACTTCTTCATCTTCACCGCCGTGACGATGATGATCGCCTATCAGGACGTCGTCGCGCTCTGGCCAGGCGTCATATGCATTGTAGCGCAGCATACGCTGTTCGCATACTGGCACAATCAGGGGCAACCGATTGGCGGAGTACCGTTCTTCGACCACAGTCACGCGGGAACCATGCAGCTTGGTTTCCACTTCGGGATCGCCGTCGTGGAGGTCGTGATCGCGTCATTCTGGAGCTACGCTCTCCGCCAGCGAACCATTCGCGACGCAAGGCAGCGTGCGGCACTGGCCGGCGTGAATGCCGCGCTCGCCGAGCGAGAGGCAGACACTGCGCGCTCTCTGGCACTCGTCGAAGCAACGCTGGAAGCGACCGCCGACGGTATCCTCGTACTCGACGGTACTGGCAGGGTCACGGACTACAACAAGCGCGTGGCGGAAATGTGGGCGATCTCGCCCCATCTCCTCGCCGAAGGCGACGGCACCGCCGTCCGGAACCGTCTCCTCGCGCAGGTGTGCGACCCCGTTGCGCTTGGGGCGTACTACGCTGTCACAGGGGGCGAGCCAATATACCAGCGGCTCGATCAGGTGGAGCTCACCGACGGCCGTGTGTTCGAATGTCACGTGCGCCCCCAGCACATCGGCACAAACGCAGTGGGACGCGTGCTCAGTTTCCACGATGTCACGGCGCGCGTTCGCCTGGAGCGTGAGCTGGCACATCAGGCGCTCACCGACGCATTGACAGGACTCGCCAACCGCGTCCTGTTCCGCGATCGCGTAGCGCACGCGCTTGCGCGTGGCAGCCGCAACGCTGGCAGCGTCGCGGTACTGCTCGTCGACCTTGACGGGTTCAAGCTGGTCAATGACGGGCTGGGGCACGGTGTTGGCGACGCAGTGCTGTGCAGGGTTGCCGAGTGTTTCCAGCATGCCGTACGCGATGGTGACACGGTCGCGAGACTCGGCGGCGACGAGTTCGCCATCCTGCTCGAGGACGTCAGGACCGTGGACGAAGCGGACGCTGCCGCAGCGCGATTGTATTCCGCACTGATGCTGCCGGTCACCGTGACGCTGCCGCAACCCGGCGCCGCGCCATCTGGCGATGCGGACAGAGACGGAACCAACGAAGGGCGCGGCGCCGGCTCCGAGCGCGAGATTTTCGTGAAGGCAAGCGTCGGTATTGCGCTCGCCACACCGGGTGAGGACGCGGAAGCCTTGCTGCGCAATGCCGACGTCGCGATGTACGCCGCGAAAGCACGCGGAAAGGGGCAGGCCATGCACTTCGAGCGGTCGATGCACGAGCAGGCACTCACGCGTCTGCGACTCGAAGAGGACCTGCGCGTGTCAGTGGCAGATCTGATGAATGGCGGCGAAAGTCCGTTCGCCGTGGTCTTCCAACCCATCGTGGCGCTGGACACGCACCGCGTGGTAAGTGCCGAAGCGCTGGTGCGCTGGAATCACCCGCGGCGCGGACTGATCTCCCCCGAGGAGTTCATCCCGGTCGCGGAGGACACCGGCCTCATCGTTCCACTCGGCCTCTGGGTGCTCACTCAGGCGTGCACCGCTGCCGCGAGCTGGCCGCTTTCAGCCGAGGACAGTGAAATCGGTGTGTCGGTCAACCTTTCGGGACGACAGCTCCAGGAAGCTTCCATCGTCGACGATGTACGTGGCGTGCTCGCGCTGACCGGACTTGCACCGGAGCGACTGACGCTCGAAATCACCGAAAGCGTAGTCATGCGCGACACGTCCGAGACCCTGGACCAGCTGAGAGCGCTCAAGACACTCGGACTCCGCCTGGCGGTCGACGATTTCGGCACGGGATACTCCTCGCTCAGCTATCTCAGGCAGTTCCCGGTGGACGTGCTCAAGATCGACAAGAGTTTCATCGACGGAATCGCGCGTGGCGGCGACGGCGCCGCACTGGCACGCACCATCGTTGCGCTCGCAGACACACTTCAACTCCGGACGGTAGCTGAAGGCATCGAAGATGGCGCGCAGCATACGGCCCTTCGCGGGCTCGGCTGCACGCTCGGACAGGGCTTCCTGTTTGCGCGACCCATGACGCATGGCGAACTCCTGCGGTGCATCGCGGGAAGTGCCCCGGCGTCGTCGCCGCTATCACGACGTACATGACCATCGTCGGCGTCGCGTAGAGCCAGCTCCTCCGCGCCACATGGATCGATGGGGCATCGACGCCGGACAGGCCGTGCGCGCCATATCTCGCTAGCCGTTTCCGCCATCAGTGCGGCTTGTGCGCCAGGGCCGGCCGCCGATGTGTAGTTGCCCCGACGTGGCTGGCGCTTCCAGATCCAGCAGGAAGCGTTTCCGCTCGAGTCCGCCGGCGTAGCCAACCAGCCGCCCGTCAGCGCCGACTACCCGGTGACACGGGACGATTATACTGAGCGGATTGCGAGCATTCGCTCCTCCCACTTCACGTGCAAGCGCCACGTTTCCCAACTGCTTCGCAAGCTGACCGTACGAACGTGTCTCACCATACGGTATTTCGCGCAGCAGATTCCACACGCGCAACTGAAATGCGCTGCCGCGCGGAGCCAGTGAAAGATCGAACTCGATTCGATCGCCAGCGAAGTACTCGCCGAGTTGCTGGCCAACTGCCTCGAAACCGGTCCGTACGTATGGTCCGAACGTAGCAGCGTCGGGCAGGCGCGAATGATCCGGGAAGTACACTCCGGACAGCACGCCGTGGTGAGCGACGAGAGTCAATTCGCCAAGTGGTGAATCGATGACTGTGTGACTGATGGGCATGTCTGTCTCCATGTTCATCTACAAGCTAGCTCGGTGTCCGAATGACGCTCGCCATTTTCGGACACGCAAGTGCTACGGCATCCCCGGCCAGCCTTCCCATGACCATCACGCGTATTCGCGCTCAATGCCATGTCCGAAAGTGGCGAGATGCCTGGCGCAACTCTCCATAGTGGCGAACGAGGTCGTTCAGGCTGAATGCGCGATTCAGACCGCTTGGGTTTGGCAGTATCCACACCTTCGAGCCGCCAAGGGTGAGTGATTGGAGCCCCCACTCGACTTTGTGGAGCCCGGACATGGACGAGTATGCGGCCTTTCCGAGGAAGGCGACATATTCCGGCGCGAAGTGCTCGATCTTCTTCTCGAGGCCTGCGGACGCGGCGAGAAATTCGTGCTTCGAGAGTTCGCTTGCACGCGCGGTTGGACGCTCGACCGCCGTAGTCAGGCCACAGCCGTACTGCAGAATTGTGCGATCATCATCCGGCGCTATTTGCTCGGGCGTAAAACCGGCAAGATGAATCGTGCGCCAGAAGCGATTTCCGCCACCGGTAAAATGGTGTCCCGCCATGGCCGCGCGCATTCCGGGATTGATGCCGCAAAAGATCACCGACAGGCCGGTATCCAGGATGTCCGGAAGTGTTGCGGGCGGATGGGATGGTTTCTCAGGCTGCGCGAGTTGCTTCACGCACGCGACTCCAGAAGCTTCGCAACCATTCCCAGCGACATGCTCCAGCCGGTTTCGTTGTCCTGCGGCGAAACGCCGCGCGGCACGCCGTCGTGCACGGCAGCGATGTCTGTGCCGCCATGCGCGTCGCGGAGCGTGTATGAGACCGTCATCTCCGCCTGAATCGTTGCGTCGATGTGGCGGCTGATGCGTGTCGTGCTCATGCCGGAAAGCTAGCGCGCACGCAGGCGATGAATCATCCCGTGGGTGCAGGGCACTCTCACCGGCGCCACTGGCGCCGGAACTCGACGCCGTGGAGGGCGGGCGCGAGCGATTCGTCGTACATTTTCATGGTTCGCCAATCCGGAATTCGCCTCACCCACATCTGGACGACGGAGGTTGTCATGACAGGGCTCTTCGCACTGTGGCTGCCGATCCTTCTTTCCGCGGTGATCGTGTTCATCGCAAGCGCGCTCATCCACACGGTGCTGCCCTGGCACAAGGGCGACTACCGATCAGTGGCGAACGAGCAACAGGTCAGCGCCGCGCTTCGTCCGTTCGCGATACCTCCGGGCGATTACATGCTGCCGCGTCCCGCGAGCAGCGCGGATCTCAAGTCGCCGGAATTTCTGGAGCGGGTAAGGCAGGGACCCAACATCGTCATGACGGTGCTTCCAAACGCTCAGTGGTCGATGGGGCGCAACCTCGGCCTCTGGTTCCTCTACTGTCTGATCGTAAGCATTCTCGCGGCATGGCTTACCGGACTCGCAGCACCGCCAGGCTCGGATTATCACGCAGTGTTTCACTTCATCGCGGTAACCGCGTTCATCGGTTACGCCGTCGCGTTGTGGCAGATGTCGATCTGGTGGCGACGCTCGTGGATGACGACCTTCAAGGCCACGGTCGACGGTATCATCTACGCACTTTTGACCGCGGGTGTGTTCGCGTGGCTCTGGCCGAGGTAGGGGTGGGATAGCAGCGGGATCGCATCCCGATAGCGGCATCCGCTCGCGGGCTGCCGGTGGAACAAAAGGGGGGCTTCCGTAAAATTAGGTAGGTAGCTATCTATCTAACCGCATGCCCTCATCCAACGACCCTCCGGCGATTCCGAGAGACAGCCTCGAAGTTTCCTTCATCGCCACCCTGTGTCCACTCCGGGAGAAGCTGCGCCGCTGCTACGACCATGAACTGACCGCGTTCGGGCTCTCTCGCGCGTTAGCAGCGCCACTCGTGCGAATCTGGGAGAACGATGGTCTGCGCCAGAATGCGCTGGCCGAGCAGATGGATATCGAAGGACCAAGCCTCGTCCGTCTGTTGGACCAGCTGTGTGCGAGTGGTCTCGTCGTTCGGCGCCCCGATCCGGACGATCAGCGTGCCAGGACTCTGCACCTCACTGCTGCAGGCGTGGAACTCGCCGGCCGCATCATGCCGGTGGTGGAACGATTGCGCCGGCAGCTTCTCGCGGGTGCCTCCGACGCCGATCTCGAGACCTGCCAGCGAGTGTTCACCAGCTTCCTCTCCGCGTGTGAGCGCGAGGGAGCGGATGTAACAAAGTGACGCGCTGTGTGAACAGCGGGTCGTCAAGCGGGTTCGTGCGCGCGTCTGGTACGCAACTCGCAGCGACCGGCCCGCGCGTCCGGCGCAGCTGTTTGATCGGTTACGCACATGACATTTGTTTTTTCACTGATGTCTTCAAGATCCAATAAATCACGTATGTCACATATTCGTACCACGCGCTTTCTGTCGTCGTCGGGCTTCATGGCCGCCGGCGCCTGCGTTGCCTCTCTTCTCGTCGCCTGCTCCAAGTCCGGACCGCCACCGACTCCACCTCCGTCGGAAGTGTCTGTGCTCACGGTGACGCCCCGCACGGTCGAGGACAATCTGGAATTCACCGGTCAGGTACGTGCGTACCGCAGCGTGCAGGTTCGCGCTCAGGCGAGCGGCGTGATCATGGCGCGTCCGTTCACCGAAGGCGCACGGGTGCACGTCGGCGAGGTGCTCTATCGCATCGATCCGACCACAGCCGATGCGGAGTGGCGCAGCGCCAAGGCACGTCTCGCGTCAGCGGAGGCGACGCTCGCGAATACCCAGACGATGGCGTCACGCCTTCGCGCTCTGCTCCCCGGAAATGCGGTTGCAAAGCAGGACGTCGACAACGCCGAAGCGCAGGTGAAATCCGCGAGCGCTGCGGTGGATGACGCACGCGGCGGTGTCGATGCAGCTCGGAAGAATCTGAGCGAGACGACGGTTCGCGCGCAGATCAACGGTCGTATCGAGCGCACGCTGCTCGATGTCGGTGCGCGCGTGACCGGGCCCGCGGATCTCCTCACCACCATCGATGTGCTGGATCCGATCTACGTCACGTTCAGGCCGTCGACGGATCAGCAGGCGCAGTGGCGCAGCGATCCGGCGTATGCGCGCGCGATGGCGCCGGGCGGATCGGCTCGCGTGCAGGTCACACTTCCGGACGGGAGTGCGTTCCCGACGGAAGGACGCGTCGGTTACATCGACCCTGTGGTCGATCCGCAAACCGGAACGCAGGAATACCGCGCCGAGTTCGCGAATTCGCATCGAATCATGCTTCCGGGTCAGTTCGTGCACGTTGCACTGCGCGGGCTGTCCCGCACGAATGCGATAGTGATTCCGCAGCGCGCAGTGCTGCAGCAGATGGGACGCCAGATAGTGTATGTGGTTGGAGCCGACAACAAGGTCGCGACGCGTGAAGTGAAGGCGACGACATGGACAGGGAACGACTGGCTGATCGAAACCGGACTCGCCGCAGGTGATCGCGTAGTGGTTGATGGCGTGCAGAAGATCGGCCCCGGCGCGCCGGTACATCCGACTCCCTACGTCGATTCCACGAAGACCGCGAAGGCCGACTCGACCGTGGCACCAGGCGCGGCAACCGGCGGAGCCGCAAGCGCGACGCCGGTCGCAACGAGGACGACGACAGCGAGCGCATGGGTCAAGGATTCAGCGCGATGAGTGCCGTCAAGCCTGATCCTGCGGGAAATCCGCAGGACGAGAAGACTCCGCAGTATTTCTTCGTACAACGGCCGGTTCTGGCCGGTGTGATCTCCATCGTCATCGCACTGCTCGGCGTTCTCGCAATGTTGTCGCTGCCGGTGAACCGTTATCCGCAGATCACGCCACCCAGCGTTCGCGTTACGGCGGTCTATCCCGGCGCGAGCGCGGAGGACGTCGCCAACTCTGTCGCCGCTCCGATCGAGCAACAGTTGTCGGGCCTCGACGGACTGCTGTATTACAAGTCGTCCAATGCGAGCGACGGTTCGATGAACCTCGCGCTCACGTTCGACATTTCGCGCGACCAGGATCTGGCCGCGGTCGACGTGCAGAATGCGATCAATCTCGCACTGCCGCAACTGCCGGCTTCCGTACGACAGCTCGGCGTCACGATCACCAAGGCGAATCCGGACATCCTGCTCGTCGCGGCGCTCAGCTCCAAGGACCCGCGTTACGACGCCTCTTATCTGAGCAATTACTCCAAGCTGTATCTCGAGGACGAGATCAAGCGCGTTCCCGGTGTCGGCTCGGCGATGACCTTCGGCGGGCTCGATTTCGCGATGCTCCTGAGCCTGAATCCCGAAAAGATGGCGCAGCTCGGCATCACGGTGGATGATGTATCTGCGGCGGTGCAGGCGCAGAATTCCACCAAGCCGGCAGGCCGCCTCGGTCGGGAGCCGGCGCCGTCGGGGACGGAGCTGACATTGCCGGTGACGACCGCTGGACGGCTTACGACTCCCGCGGAATTCGCGAACATCATAGTACGCGCTCGACCGGACGGATCGATCGTGCATCTCGGCGATATCGCCAACGTGCATCTCGGCTCGCAGGGTTACGACGCAGCAGGACGGCTCAACGGCACACAGACGGCCCTCATGGTGGTATATGCGCGTCCGGGCGCGAACAACCTGGACGTGAAGAACGCCGTAGCGGCCCGATTGAAGGAGTTGTCGAAGAACATGCCGGCGGGCGTCGAAGCGAAGATCCCGTTCGACACGACGCCGTTCATTACGGAATCGATCAAGGAAGTGGTCATTACGCTCGCGGAGGCGATGATACTCGTCACGCTCGTGGTGTTCATCTTTTTGCAGAGCTGGCGTGCCACGCTCATTCCTGTGCTTGCGGTGCCGGTGAGTATCATCGGAACGTTTCTCGGGTTGCAGTTTCTGGGATTCACGATCAACACGCTCACGTTGTTCGCGATGGTGCTGGCGATCGGAATCGTGGTCGACGACGCGATCGTCGTCATCGAGAACGTCGAGCGAATCATGGCCGCGGAGCACGTTTCGGCGCGTGTTGCGGCGAACAAGGCGATGCATCAGGTGAGCGGAGCGCTGGTGGCGATCGTCCTGGTGCTGTGTTCCGTGTTCATCCCGGTTGCGCTGGTGGGCGGCATCACTGGCACGATGTACAAGCAGTTCGCGATCACCATCGTGATCTCGGTCGTGCTCTCGGGCTTCGTCGCGCTCACACTGACGCCGGCACTATGCGGCGTGCTGCTCAGGAAGCCGCCTGAAGAAACCGACAACCGGTTCTACAACTGGTTCAATCACGGTTTCGGCAGGATGACGACGCGCTACGTCGGCGCGGCCGGGCGCATCATCGACCGCCCCAGTCTCTGGCTGGGTGTCTTCGTCGCGCTTGTGCTTGGACTGGTTGTGTTGTGGAAGGTTGTCCCCGGCAGCTTTCTGCCGAGTGAGGACAAGGGCTATTTCGCAATAGCTGTGCAACTTCCTGATGCTGCGTCACTGCAGCGCACCACTGCGACGGTCAAGCAGATCGAGGACATGCTTCACAAGGAGCCAGCCGTTCGAAACGTGGTGGTGCTGGTTGGACTCGATCTTCTATCGCAATCGACTCAGACGAACGCGGCGACGATATTCGTTAGTCTCAAGCCATGGGCCGAGCGCGGTGCGTCGGACGGGGTGGACGCCGTCCTGCAACGCGTGAACGGCCGGTTGTTCGGCATGAAGAACGCGATCGCGTTCGGATTCAATCTGCCGGAAATTCCGGGACTCGGCACGACCGCTGGACTGGAGCTGAACCTGCAGGAGCGCACCGGAACCGATTACAACACGTTCGCGAACAGCGTGCGGAGTTTCGTGGCGGATCTCCAGAAGGTGCCATCGCTGCAAAATCCCAACGTCAACATACGGACCGATGTGCCGCAGGTGTACGTCCACGTCGACGAGGCCGCGGCCGAGTCGCGCGGGGTGACCAGTGCGAGCATCTTCTCGACGCTGCAGACGATGTTGTCGAACCTGTACATCAACGATTTCAACCTCTACGGCCGGACGTATCGCGTTCAGGCTGAAGCACAGACGCAGTTCAGGCAGCGGCCCGAAGACATAGGACGATTCTACGTGCGCAGCGCGAGTGGCGAGATGGTCCCGCTGTCGGCGCTCACGACCACGGAGATGCGCGGTGCCCCAGCACTGCTCACGCGATTCAATGGGTTCCCGTCTGCGACGATAACGGCTGCCGTGGCACCCGGTCACAGCTCGGGCGAAGGACTTGACGCCGTCGAGAAGCTGATCGCGGACAAGTACGCGGCACAGGGAGTCGGCTACGCGTACAGCGGTGAATCATATCAGGAACGTGCGTCTTCGGGGCAGGCTGGACTGGTTCTCGCGCTGGCGCTTGTGCTGGTGTTCCTCGTTCTCGCCGCGCAGTACGAGAGCTGGTCGATTCCGTTCGCTGTCATTCTCGCGTTGCCGTTCGGCGTGTTCGGTGCGTACCTCGGGATATTCGCGCGCGGACTCTCAAGCGACATCTATTTCCAGGTCGCCCTGCTCGCAGTGCTCGGACTCGCGGCGAAGAACGCCATCCTCATCGTCGAGTTTGCGACGGAGCTCAGACGATCCGGCATGTCCATTCGCGACGCGGCGCTGGAGGCGGCACGCGAGCGATTCCGTCCAATTCTCATGACTTCGTTTGCATTCATCCTCGGCGTCGCTCCGCTCGTCGTCGCTGGCGGCGCCGGAGCGGCAAGCCGGCATTCGCTGGGTACCGGCGTATTCACCGGAATGCTCGTCGCAACGACGGTCGGTGTCTTCTTCATTCCGCTGTTCTTCGCTGTGATCGAGAAGCGGATCAACCGACGCGAGCTTGCGACCGGGCACGACGCGCCCCCCGCCGGTGGCGCAGCTGCGTCCGGCCATCCGGTACACAAGCAGTGATATCAATCAATCAAGTGCCGCGCAGAGTCAGAGCGTTCGCGGGCGCGGCGGTGGTGTGCCTGCTCGCCGCGTGCGCCGTCGGCCCGTCAACCGCAGTCACGGCCGTGACACCATCAGTCGCACAAACGAGCGATCAGGCGGTGACGCCAGCCGCTCGCACGTTCTTCGATTCTCTTGCATCGGCGAGAGCGGCAGATTCCATTTCGCCCGCTCCGCAATCGATGGTGAGTCAGGGTCAGCCGCCGCAGAAGCCGATCGGCGCCCCCACGACGCTGCAGCTCGACCCTGCGCACAACCTCACGTGGCTCGAGATCGTGCGCGACAGCACACTCGCGTCGCTCATCCAGACCGCGGTGGACAACAACCGCGACCTGCGCGTCGCTCAGGCTCGCATTCGCGAGTACCGCGCGCTGCATGGTGCAGCGGTTGGACCATTCTTTCCGCAGATAACGGCGAACGGAGGAGCGAGTCGAAACAAGATCGCGCTCGCTGGCGGCTCGCCGATCAAGTACGACGCGATCAGCGCGACCGCGAACGTTGCATGGGAGCTGGACTTCTGGGGGCGGATCCGTCGCGGCGCTCAGGCAGCGAACTTCGATCTGCTCAGCTACGAGGAAGACGCGCGCGCGACGGAGCTCACGCTCGTGAGTGATGTCGCGACGGAGTACCTGCAGCTGCGCGAGCTGGACGAGAGCATGCGCATCGCCGAGGCGACGAGGGCAGTGGGGCAGGCTGTACTTGAGCTTGCACGTCGCAGATTCGCGCAGGGCCAGATCTCCGAACTGGATGTGCGCCAGTTCGAAGCGCAGGTCGCCGATCCGGCAGCGCGCCTCGCACAATTCGCATTGCAGAGGCGCCAGCAGGAGAATGCTCTGTCCCTGCTGCTCGGCCAGCCACCGGGCTCGATTCCGCGCGGCGGTCCGCTGCAGGATGTGATCCAGGCAGTTGCAGTTCCCGATTCGCTCCCGGGCGCATTGATTGCGCGGCGCCCGGACGTGATGCGGGCGCAGCGAGACATGCAGGCGTCGCTCGCACGAATCGGTGTCGCGGAAGCGAACAGACTTCCCACGATCACGGTCGGCGGTGACTACGGCTCGCAACGGCCGGAGGTGAACAAGCTGTTCACGCGCCCGGGTGAGATTTACACGCTGCAAGCCGGTCTGTCGTTCCCGCTGTTCACCGGTGGTCGCCTGCTCAACGAGGAACGTGCGGCGCGTGCACGAGCGGATGAGCGCAAGGCGCAGTATCAGCAGACCGTGCTCACGGCGTTGCGTGAAGCCAGCGACGCGCTTGCCGGGGTCCGGCTGGGCCGCGATCAACTTGTGGCGCAGCAGACGCAGGCGCGTGCGTTGACGATCGCAGCGTCGATCGCGGAACGTCGATATGCGAGCGGCGTGTCGAGCTATCTCGAAGTGCTGAACGCGGAGCAGAGCCTGTTCAACGCGCAGCTGAATCTGGTCGCGGTGGAGCAGCAGTATCTCACGGCAACGGTGCAGTTGTACAAGGCGTTGGGCGGCAGCTGGGACGGGGCGGGAATCCGTTGAGACGCGGATGCATCCGCGCCTCGTGTCCTACGGGGCGGTCACACCCTTCACCGGTACATTCGTCGTAAGCTCCGGCTGCGGATCTTCGCGTAGCTCGGCGAGGTACTCGTGCACGAACTTGACCGCCATCGAGCCCTCGCCGACCGCTGCTGCCACGCGCTTTGCGGAGCCGAGTCGCACGTCGCCAGCCGCAAACACACCCGCCTGACTCGTCTCCAGCAGGAATGGCTGCCGCTTGCGCGTCCAGCCCGGCGTGTTGGCGAGCTGACGGCCGGTGCAGACGAATCCCTTGGGATCGGTGTCGATCTGCGCTGGTAGCCAATCGGTACGCGGAATGGCCCCGATGAGCGTAAAGACCGCCGGCGTGTCGATCGTGCGTCGCTCGCCTGTTGTGGTGTTTTCGACGACAATGCTCTCGAGACGCGTGTCGCCATGAAGCTTGCGAACCTGAGTGGTGTAGAGCACGTCGATGTTTGGCGCGACCTCGATGCGATCGATGAGATAGCTCGACATGGTCTGTCGCATGCTGTCGCGGCGCACGAGCATCGTCACTTTCCGCGTGTGCTGTGCGAGGTACACTGCTGCCTGACCGGCCGAGTTGCCAGCACCGACGATCACGACGTCGGCGCCGCCGCACGCATCCAGCTCCGTCTTCGTCGCGACGTAGTAGATGCCGATCCCCTCGAACCGTTCGCGGTCGGGAACGTCGAGCTTGCGATAGTCCGCGCCCGTTGCGATCAGAACGCAGCGCGCCGACGCGGTTTCACCGTCGTCCATGCGCACCGTGAGGTGCGATCCTTCATCTTCGAGCGCCGTTACGGGCGCAGGCGTGGACAGGCGCGCACCGAATTTCTGCGCCTGCAGTGTCGCGGCCCTGGTGAGATCGGCGCCCGTAATGCCCATGGGAAAGCCGAGGTAATTCTCGATCGCGTTGGACGCGCCTGCCTGTCCGCCCGGGGAGTCGGCGTCGAGTAACAGCGTAGTGAGCCCTTCGGACGAACCGTACACCGCGGCCGCGAGTCCGGCGGGACCGGCGCCCACGATCACCAGATCATAGACTTCGCTTCCGATCGCGCGCTTGAGCCCCACAGCCTGTGCGAGGTCGCGCGTGGACGGATTGCGCAGCACGGGTTGGCCGGTGCACACCACGACGGGGAGCGCTTCATCGCCGACGCCGAAGTGGCGCAACAGCTCAGCCGCGCCGGAATCGGTATCGACGTCGAGCCATCTCATCGGTACCTGATTGCGCGAGAGAAACTCGCGAATGCGGTACGTGTCGCGCGAATTTCTCGACCCGATCACGCGGACTCCCTCGAATCCGGACTCGAGAAGCTGTTCTCTGCGCGCAATGAACGCCTGCAGAATGACGTCGCCCATTCCTGGATCTTCAGCAATCAGGCGGCGGATGTCGGCCGGTTCGACTTCGAGCACGTCGGTCTCACCCCGCGCCACGGCGCTCACGACCGTGATGCGTCGCGTGAGGATGTCGATGTCGCCGGTGAACTGACCCGGTTCATGCACCACGATCGTTCGTGGCTTGTCGCCCGAATGGTCGAGAATCTCGATCGCGCCGGACAGAACCACGAAGAAAGTCGCCGGGCTCACTCCGGCCTGAAACAGCGTATCGTTGTGATGGAAGTGACGCCGCTTCGCGTACTTGGACAGTGTTTCTATCTGCCGCTGGGTCAGGCTGGGGAATGCAACGTTTGAAGTCACGGGTTCCGGGTTTCGAACGACTGTTCGACAGGGTCAGAATGGGATGGAACTGATTGGCTCACGGGTGGCGGATACAGGTGCCCAAGACGATTGCACGGAAATTCATGCCGTAACAGTATGATACACGGCCGGTCGACGACGAGCTGTCACCGGCGCGTTGGGTCGGCCCGCACCCCCAATCAACGTTCCCATGAACATCGAGCAACAATTCGTGGACCTGCACGACCTCTGGTCACCCAGAGTGATCGGCCGCGTCAACGATCAGTATGTCAAGGTCGCGAAGCTCAAGGGCGAGTTCACGTGGCACAAACACGATGATGAGGATGAGATGTTCCTCGTCGTGAAGGGTCGGTTGAAGATCCAGTTCGAGGACGGTGACGTCGAGCTCGGAGCGGGTGATTTCCACATCGTCCCGAAAGGCGTCAGGCACAATCCAGTCGCGGACGAGGAGTGCTGGGTAATGCTGATCGAAACTGTGACGACCAAACACACGGGAGATGTGATATCTCCACTGACCAGAACTATCGAGCAGCAGCTGGGGCGGTAGCCTCGATCGCGGCAATCAGTGTGACTTGCCGCCGTCACGGTCACCGCTCTACGATGCGACCGTCAGCGGCGGCAATTCGGATTCGATCTTCGTGCGCTCCGGCTCGAGCCACGGCGGGAGCACCAGCGTCTCGCCCAGCGATTCGGCGCTCTCGTCGATCGTGAAGCCAGGCCCATCGGTCGCGACTTCGAACAGCACGCCGCCCGGCTCCAGAAAGTAGACCGAGTGGAACCAGAAGCGGTCGATGACTTCGGTCGGACGACGGTGTGCTGCTTCCACTCGCGCGCGCACTGCGAGCTGTGCAGCATCGTCGGCAACTCGCCATGCAACGTGATGGATTCCGCCGACGCCCCAGCGGCCGCGCGTGCCGCCCCGAATCTCACGAATGTCGAGATGCCTTCCCGATCCACCGTCACCGACTCCGTAACGGTGCCATCCATCCTCCACCCCCATGGCGCGAAAGCCGAGCACGTTGACGAGGAAATCTTCGGTCAGTGCGAGATCGCGCTCCCACAATCGAACTGACTGCAGCCCACGGATCTGATGCTCCGCTGGCACTGGACTACGATCCCACGCGGCGAATGTACGAGCGTCGTCGGTCGCGACGAGTGCGAGGGGTTGTCCGAAGGGATCGCGAATGGCAAGTGTGCGCTCCGAGTGACGCACCGATTCGGCTTCTATCGCGACGCCGAAGTCAGTGAGCCTGGCACGCCAGTATGGCACGCTCGCCGACGGTATCGCGAGTGAAACCTCCATCGCGAGCCCTATGCCATCCTGGACCGGTGGTGAGTCGGCCCACGGAAAGAAGGTGAGATCGGTACCGGGGTTGCCGTCGGCGTCCGCATAGAAGAGATGGTACGTGTCCGGCACATCCTGGTTCACTGTCTTTTTCACGAGCCGCATGCCGAGTACGTGCGTGTAGAAGTCCAGGTTCGCCTGAGCGTTGCCGGTGATGGCCGTGACGTGATGGATTCCGCTGATCTCGTTCATACGGGGAAGTTAACGCGCCCCTCCAGTCCCTGGCGGAGCCACTCGCGGGACGGCAATGGTTGTTCGTCCGTCGCTCTGCTCGAGCCGCGCGCCCTGGCCGCCGAGCAGGCGCTCCGCCAACAGTAGGCTCACACTCACCGATCGGGACGCACCGCAACATGACGTGATGCGTATCTCATCCGCGGTGGCGGAAGCGTCGATCGTGACTGTGCTGCCGGGTATGGCATATCGAATGTCGTCGGCCAGCGTAAGGCGGATTGCATCACGGAGCTGAGTGAACGCGCCGATCGTGCTGGGCAGGCCGGGCGCAACGTTCACCACGAGCGATACATCGGCGCGTGACGCCTGCGCCATGAGCTCCGGCTGAAGTGTTCGCAGGATCTCGCCAACTCGCACCACGTCACGCCGCGCGGCCGCGACCGCGCGATCCGCGCCTGCGATGTCACGAAGTGCGTGGAGCTCCTCGGCGATGTTGTCGAGCGCAGCGGCGGCATCGCGAAGCATCTCCTCCTGGTTGTCGTTGAGCTCGCCGAACTGCGCGGTAAGGAGAATGTGGATCGGTATGCGCGCGTCGTCGAGCGAGCGCTCGGCGGACGTGGCCGCTGTTGCAAGCGCGGACGTGTAGTCGGCGTCCGATGATATTGGTGTGCTCATGGTGACGTAGGGGTGGTAGGACGTTCGTTGAAAGCCGCGACGAGAACGTCGAGGTCCTGAGTGTTGTTGATGAGCTTGTCGATCACCGAGCCGCGGCGGATGTGATCCAGAAAGCTTCGCCGGGACTGGCCGACGATTGCCAGTGTTATGCTCTTCTCACGCGCGAACTGGCAGATGGCAGCGGCGACGTCGGTGCCCTCGAGCTTCACGATCTCCGCACCCATGCTCTGCGCAGCCTGAATGTTCTCGACCAGCCGTCGCTGAAGCGCTGAATCGATGCGGTCGCTTCGCTCGCTGGGAGTCTGCACGTACACGCAATACCAGTCGGAGTTGAGACGGCCGGCGATCCGGCTGGCCTTGCGGAGCAGCATCTGCGTGTACGGCGGGTTGCTCGACATCGCGACGAGAATGCGATCTGCTGTACGGCCGCCATGGCTGTTGTTCCGCGCAGATGGTACACCCCTGGCAGCGATTCCCTCGCGAATACGGTCCACGCTACTCGCCACTTCGCGCAGTGCAAGCTCGCGCAAGGTGGTGAGATTCTCCTCGGTAAAGAAATTTGTAAGTGCGGACTGAATCTTCTCGGGCGCGTAGATCTTGCCTTCCAGCAACCGCTGCCGGAGGTCCTCGGCGCTTATGTCCAGATTGACGACCTGATCCGCCTTGGCGAGCACCCAGTCCGGCACGGTTTCGCGCACCGTCACGCCGAGCGTCTGCTGGACAACGTCGTTCAGTGATTCGACGTGTTGTATGTTCACCGCGCTTATGACGCTTATGCCGGCGTCGAGTATGTCCTCGACGTCCTGCCACCGTTTGGTGTGTCTGCCGCCCGGCACGTTCGTGTGGGCGAGCTCATCGACCAACGCGACAGCGGGTGCGCGCGCGATCACCGCATCTGCGTCCATTTCTTCGAGTACGACGCCTCGATACTCGACGCGACGGCGCGGAATCACCTCGAGGTTGGCAAGCTGCGCTTCGGTCTCAGCGCGTCCGTGTGACTCGACGAACGCGGCTACGACGTCGATGCCGCGCGCGCGAAGCGCATTACCCTCCTGCAACATTCGGTAGGTCTTGCCGACACCGGCGAACGATCCGATGTACACCTTGAGCTTCCCGCGCTCGCGGCTCTCGAGCAGGCGCAGGAACTCAGTTGATCCGGGCGCGGCGTCGATGCCCGTCATTTCTCCGTTACTCGGGGCGCTCATCCTGATTCCTCACATCTTTACGAGAAGCGCCAGATTGAGGCGGGTCTCGGTCTTGCGCAGGTCGGGCGACCAGCCCTGTACCAGCGATCCGGGGGCGCCCACATTTCCGCCGGGCGGTGTGACTCCACCGAATCCGGCGAAATATGGCACGTTTGCAGCGCGGTGATCGAGCTCGAGTCGGAACGTGGTGAACTCGTCCGGCATGAAATCAAGAGTCGCTGATGCGTCCCATGCGCCGAACTTGTCACCGGGGTTCTCGGTGAAGTACGGAGTTCCTGAAAAAGCAGTTGCACCGTTGATCGGTGGCATCAGGACGAGATATCGTCCCGGGTTGTTCATTGCTCCGCCCCCCAGCGTAAGGCCGATGGTGTTGCTCGCAAACCAGGCTCTGTTGTAGAACATGAAGCCGAGAAAATTCTGCGGCGGCCCGCCTGCGCCGGATGAACTGCATCGCACGCCGCCACCGCTCTCGCATCCCGCGTCGACTGTCAATGAGAACGCCGCCCTGTCGAGCTGTCCCGTCGGATGATCGTAGTACTTGAGCTGCAGGCTGTTGTCGGTGTGGACACGCATGCGATGAGGGATGCCGAGCCAGTCGTGACCGTAATAGCTGTTGGAGTGAACCGAGACGGCGCCATTGGGGCGCCACAGCACCTGAAGACCGGCACCTGGCGTGTCGTTGAACATTCCGTATGACTGCCAGCCGTTGACGAGCCACGGCTCGATCTTGAGCTTGTCATTGACGAATATCTGTAGCCGCACACCGTTGAAGAACCATGGCGTGTTGGACGACACGTAGGACGGCTGGTACGCCCAGTTATCGTAGTTGTAGTAGCTGAACAGCCCCACGTACGACATGAAGATCCCGGCGTCCAGGTTGACGCCGCTCAGCTTGTTCCAGTGATATCCACCATACGCCTCCGACAGGTATCGATATGCGTTGGCAAGATCCCACTGGCCGCGTGAGGGGCTGGCGTCGTTGCGCGGGGTCATCGTTGAATACATTCCGAACTGCGTCATGAGTCGCCCGCGCGCGTGGCCACAGTGAAAATCCCCGCCCACGCCCAGCTGTTGCACCTGGAATTCTCCCGTCCGGCCGCTCTCCGAAGTACCGACCAGCGTGTGATCCTTCGGCTTGTTGAAGTCGCCGATGTAGCTGACGTCAGCACGGAATTCGCCAGTGAATGCCTTTGTATCTAGCACCGATACGTGCTGTCGACTGTTGCCATTCAGCCACGTGAAGTCGGCGAACGCAAACGGCGCAGGTGCGCTGTCGGTGCCGCAGATGGACGCCGCCGCGGCCGTCGAGCTGTCCTTCTTCGAGGATGAATCGCTCTGTTGCGCCGAAGCGCTCGGCGGTCCGGCGATGGCGATGATCAGCACGAACATGGTTGCTTTTGCGGGACGACGGTTCGAGTTGGTCATCTTGTGGCCCTGGTGGCAAGAGCGAGACCTGAATCGAGCGCAAGATTGAGCGAGAGGACATTCACACGGGGCTCGCCGAACAACCCAAACTGGCGTCCCTGGATGTGTCGGGCGACGATTTCGGCGACTGTCAAGGAATCGACGTTGCGCGCACGCGCGATGCGCGCGATCTGAATCATCGCGCTCGCGGGCGAGATGTCAGGATCCAGGCCTGAACCGGATGACGTCACCTGGTCGGCAGGGATTCCACCACGGTGCGCGCCGTCATTGGCAATAATCGAGTCTACGGCGTTGGCGATGAGCGTATCTGCGAGGTCGCGGTCTGTCGGCCCCCTGTTGGTGCCGCCGCTCGCGAGCGGATCGTAGCCGGCCCCCGCAGCGGATGGACGCGGATGAAAATATTTCGGGCCGGAGAAGCGCTGACCGATAAGCCTGCTTCCGACAATCCGGCCGTTTTCGATTATGAGTGAACCGTTGGCCTGGTCCGGAAACAGAAGCTGTGCAATGCCGGTCACGAGCATCGGGTATGCGAGCCCGGTGAGAATTATGAGAACGGCCGTCACCGATATGGCGGTCCAAATCTGGCGGCGTATCATGATACGGCTCCAGTAAAGGTGAGGACTACGTCGATGATCTTGATTCCGATGAAAGGCACGATGATGCCTCCTACTCCGTAGATCAGAATATTGCGCCGTAGTATCTGCGCGGCTGACGACGGACGATACTTCACTCCGCGCAACGCGAGAGGAATCAGCGCTACGATTACCAATGCATTGAATATCACCGCGCTCAGGATCGCGGACTGTGACGAGTGCAGACGCATCACGTTGAGCGCGCCGAGCACCGGGAATGCGGTCAGAAAGATTGCCGGGATGATGGCGAAGTATTTGGCGACGTCGTTCGCGATGGAGAAGGTCGTGAGCGAGCCACGCGTCATCAGCAATTGCTTACCGATCTCGACTATCTCGATCAGCTTGGTTGGGTTCGAGTCGAGATCGATCATGTTACCGGCCTCGCGTGCCGCCTGGGTACCGGTATTCATCGCGACACCGACATCCGCCTGCGCCAGAGCTGGCGCGTCGTTGGTCCCGTCACCCGTCATCGCGACGAGCCGTCCGCCGTTCTGCTCCCGCCTGATGAGCTCGAGCTTGTCCTCCGGCTTTGCCTCGGCGAGAAAGTCGTCCACACCGGCCTCGCGCGCGATAGCCGCCGCCGTGAGCGGGTTGTCACCGGTAATCATCACCGTTCGGATTCCCATCGCACGCAAGCGGTCGAAGCGCTCCCTCATCCCTCCCTTTACGATGTCCTTGAGATATATGGCGCCAAGCACGCGCGGCGCAGCACCGTTGCGCTCCGTCACGACGAGCGGTGTGCCGCCTTCACGTGCGATACGTTCGACGATGTCACCGATGTCGCGTGGCATCACCCCTCCCGCGTGCGTCACGTATCGCGCGACCGCATCCGATGCGCCCTTGCGCAGCTCGCCATCCAGCAGATCGACGCCGCTCATGCGCGTCGTGGCGGAGAAGGGAACGAAAGTCATGTGCTGCTCGGCGCCGACCTCGCGGCCGCGAAGCCCAAAGCGCTCCTTCGCAAGCACGACTATGCTGCGTCCCTCCGGAGTCTCGTCCGGAAGCGATGCCAGCTGTGCACGATCGGCCAGGTACTCGAGCGCGACACCCGATACCGGATAGAGCTCCACGGCCTGCCTGTTTCCCAGGGTGATGGTCCCCGTCTTGTCCAGAAGAAGAGTGTCGACGTCTCCAGCTGCTTCGACGGATCGTCCGCTCATCGCGATCACGTTGTGCTGGACCAGCCGATCCATTCCCGCAATGCCAATCGACGAGAGCAGGCCGCCAATGGTGGTAGGGATGAGACATACCAGGAGTGCAACGAGAACCGGAACACTTACGGATACGCCGCTGTAGCTCGCGAACGGCGCGAGTGTCACGACGGCCATCAGAAATACGATCGTCAGCCCGGAAAGCAGCATCGTGAGTGCGATCTCATTGGGCGTCTTCTGGCGCGATGCGCCCTCGACGAGCGCGATCATGCGGTCCATGAACGTCTCGCCCGGATTTGCCGTGATGCGGATCACCAGATAGTCGGAGAGCACTCGCGTGCCACCGGTTACGGCGGACCTGTCACCCCCGGATTCGCGGATGACCGGTGCCGACTCGCCAGTGATAGCCGACTCATCAACTGATGCCACTCCGTCAATCACTTCGCCGTCGCCCGGGATCACATCGCCCGGCAGACAGAGTACCGCGTCGCCCCTGCGTAGAGATTCGGCAGAAACGAGATCGAGATCGTCACGATTCGCTGGATCCCCGAGTCTTTTGGCCTGGGTTTCATGACGTGAGCGCCGCAACGAGTCAGCTTGCGCCTTGCCGCGTCCTTCGGCCATGGCTTCGGCGAAGTTTGCGAACAGTACGGTGAACCAGAGCCATACGGCCAGCTGCGCATTGAATCCCACATTCGCAGGATCGCGCGCAATGGCGATTGTGGCGAGTACGCTGCCGATGAATACGACGAACATCACCGGATTGCGTACCATGTGGCGCGGATGCAGTTTGCGAAATGCGTCGACAATGGCTGCGCGCGCGATGACAGGGTCGAGCAGTGTTCGCTTGGTCGCGGCCATTAGAAGAGTCTCCCGGCGTGCATCAGGAAGTGCTCGACGATCGGCCCGAGCGACAATACGGGGAAGAACGTGAGCGCGCCGACTATCAGGATCACGCCGATCAGCAGCATCACAAAGAGAGGTGTATCCACGGGAAAACTGCCCGCCGATTCGGCGGCAACCTTGCGCTCTGACAGAAAACCTGCGAGTGCCAGCACTGGCACGATCAGCACGAACCGCCCGAGCAGCATCACTATCCCAAGCGTCGTATTATAGAAATAGGTCGAGCCGGTCAGTCCTGCGAACGCACTCCCGTTGTTGGCGAACGTCGAGGTGAATGCGTACAGTATTTCACTCAGGCCGTGTGGCCCCATGTTGTTGCGTCCCGCGAGGCCGGCCGGAAGCACTGCTGCGATGCCGGTCATCCCGAGCACGACTATCGGCGCCGCGAGCACGTACAGCATGACCATGCGCACTTCGCGGCTCTGGATCTTCTTCCCGAGATATTCCGGTGTGCGGCCAACCATCAGACCGGCGATGAACACAGTCAGGATCACCATGCTGAGCATGCCGTAGAGACCGGCACCGACTCCGCCGAAGATCAACTCTCCGAGCTGCATGTTGACGATGGGCACCAGTCCGCCGATCGGTGTGAACGAGTCGTGCATCGCGTCGACGGCGCCGCACGACGCGTCGGTCGTAACCGTGGCGTACAGCGCCGACGCTGCGATGCCGAAGCGCACTTCCTTGCCTTCCATGTTGCCGCCGGACTGAGCCATCCGGCCGGATGCTGCGTGCACGTCGATGCCTTCCGCAGCATGTATCGGATTGCCAGCCGCTTCGAACTTGTAGGTAACTGCAGTCCCGCCGATGAACATGACGAACATGGCGGCCCAGAGCGCCCATCCATGCTTTTGGTGCCTCACCGCACGACCGAACCAGTAGGTCGCTCCCGCCGGCACGATGAAGATCGCGACCATCTGCAGGAAGTTCGTCCACGGCGTCGGGTTCTCGAATGGGTGCGCCGCGTTCGCGTTGAAGAAGCCGCCGCCGTTGGTGCCGAGTTGCTTGATTGCTTCCTGACTCGCGACCGGTCCCATTGCCAGCACTTGCTTTGCCCCCTCGATCGTTCCGACAGTCAGATAGGGCTTGAAATTCTGTAGTACGCCCTGCTGGACGAACAGGAGCGCCAGGACGATGGCGCCGGGAATGAAGATGTAGATCACGCCGCGGACCAGATCGGTCCAGAAGTTCCCGAGATGACCCGCGGACCGGCTGGCGATGCCGCGCACGAGAGCTGCCGCAACGCACATTCCCACCGCTGCCGACGCAAAATTGTGGAACGCGAGCTGCATCATCTGCGACAGGTAGGACATCGTCGTCTCACCGGCGTACGATTGCCAGTTCGTGTTGGTGGTGAACGATGCGGCAGTCTCGAATGCCTGCCGGTCCACGATGCCTGGCAAATGTTGCGGGTTCAGGGGGAGATGCCCCTGTGCCCGCAATGCGGCGTAAGTCACCACCATCGACACTGCGCTGAACAGCAGCATTGCAATGAGATAGTCCAGCCAGTGCTGGTTCTCACTCGGATCGATCCCGCACACACGGTAGATCACTCGCTCGGCGCGTCCGAGATAGTGCAGTGATCCGTCGTACACGCGCGTGATATAGATGCCCACCGGCTTCGTGACGAGGAACACCACGACGCAGAATGCGAGTATCTGAGCCCACCCGATCCAAGTCATCAGAACCTGTCCGGACGAAGCAGCGTATAGAACAGGTAGCAGACGAGCGCGATGCTTACGATCGCGGCTACCATCGAATCGGCGGTCACGGATCGCCCCGGTCCGCAACGGCGTCGCGTCCCAGCGCTCGGCAGCCGTAGCCGTATGCGATCATCAACGCGAAGAAGATCAACGTCGTCGCCACGTAGATTGCGTCACTCATGATGGTGTCTGCCAGCCTCTGCTCGGTTCTCGTTCGGTCCGAAACGGCTCGGACAACTTCACTCAGGACGTTATGCGAGATGCCGTGCATGGCGCACAATGACGCCGGACTGCGGTACAAAGATTGTACAAAGCCGGCGCGAGGCATGGCTCCTGCGTCCGCGGCCGGCCGTCCCGGTAGCGTTGGGGCGCCAATGCTGTAGACTTCACGTCGTGCCGCGCTCCGCCGTGATCATCGAGGATGACCCTCCCATTCGACGCGTGCTGCGCCACGCGCTCGAATCCGACTTCGACCGGGTACTCGAAGCAGGTACCGCGACAGCGGGCATCGATCTCGTAGCGTCGGAGCAGCCCGCGCTTGTCGTGCTCGACCTGGGTCTGCCGGACGCAGAAGGCGTGGAGGTTTGCCGGGAGCTGCGCGCGTGGTGTGTCGCACCGATCCTCATACTGTCGGCGCGACATTCGGAGTCCGAGAAGGTGACGCTGCTCGACGCGGGCGCCGATGACTACATCACGAAGCCGTTCAGCACGGTGGAGCTTCAGGCCCGCGTACGCGCGCTGCTACGACGGGCGGGCGTGGGCAACGCGCCGTCGCTGCGTATCGAGTTCGGGCCATACGTCATGGATCTCGCAGGACGAACCCTCCGACGAGATGGCGAGATAATTCACCTTACTCCCATCGAATGGGAATTGCTACGCACGCTCGCAGTGAACGCTGGACGGACTCTCACTCACACGCAGCTCTTCGGGGCGGTATGGGCCGGACGACGGTACGGCGACGCGCAGCAATATCTGCGCACGCACATCGCGAACTTACGACGCAAGATAGAAGACGATGTGCTCGACCCGCACTACGTAGTGACCGAGCCTGGGATCGGATACCGTTTTGCAGGGACGTCGTGATGGGAACGGCATGATGGCAATGCCATGAAGCATCGCGCAATGACGATGTGGACAGTGTGGACGCTTGCGCTCGTTGCGGTCACGTTGCTGTTGCTCACCTTCCGCGCCGATCTCGATAAGGCGCACGTCATCCTCGTCTTTCTCCTCGTCATACTGGGTGCGAGCGCCGCCGGAGGACGGGCGCTGGGCGTAGTCTTGTCGCTTGTCTCGTTTGTAATCTTCGATCTGATGTTCCTGCCGCCGTACGGTACGCTGGTCGTTCGGAATCCGCTCGACTGGCTCGCACTCGTGGCGTTCCTCGTCACCAGCCTCGTAGCTGCGCAGCTGCTGTACATGGCGCGAGCGCAGCGCGCGGCGGTCGAGCGAGAGATGGCTGCGCGCGAGGGCGAGCGACTCAAGGATGCGTTGCTCGCCGCAGTCTCACACGATCTCAGGACGCCTCTCACATCGATCAAGGGCCTCGCGCACGAGCTGTCACAGGATGGAGACGAGCGTGCGGCGATAATCGAAGAGGAAGCGGACCGGTTGAATCGCCTGGTTACCGATCTGCTCGACGCCGCCCGGATGAGTGCAGGGAATTTCCCGGTTGCTCCCCAGCCGAATGCGCTCGACGATCTGCTCGGCGTGGTGGTGCGTCAGTTTGCCGGCCGGCCGGACAGGAATCGCCTTGACGTCTCGCTGGATCGTCCGGATGAGCTCGTCATTGGCATGTTCGATTTCGTGCAAACGCTGCGAATCGTGACGAACCTGGTCGAGAACGCTCTCAAGTACTCGCCAGTGGACGCGCACGTGCATGTGTCCGGCGGCGCGGAGGGTGGGCGAATGGTGGTCCGCATTTCAGACCGCGGGCCCGGCGTCGCCGAGCAGGGAGAGTCACGTGCGCTCGACACGGCTTACGGCGACACGCGGAGCGTTTCCGCCGGCCTGGGGCTTTCGATCGCGCGTGGTCTCGCTGCGGCGCAGCACGGTAGCGTGGATTACGAAGCGCGCGCGGGCGGCGGAAGTGTGTTCACTCTCTTCCTGCCGCTCGCGCCGTCGAGCGCTATGTAGCTGCCATGTAGCTACGGTTGGCGGCGGTTGCCGGAACTGCCATCGCCGTGCAGTATGCCCTCTCGCACCGTTACCGCCTTTGCGGAGGCGTTCGGCGTCTCGGTAACTCTCACTCGTCCGTTGGCGCCGTCACGTATTGCGCGCAGGCCTGCCAGCGCAAGCACGGCGTCGACCGGCATCGGCTCGCGTCCATCGATGTATCGCCGTCTGAATTCGTCGAACGACTTGCCGCCGCTCGCGCGACTGATTGCCGACCACCAGTCGCCGCTCGTGAAGCCCTTGCCATGCTTGTAGGTGGTGTTGTAGAGGGTGCGCATCACGGTATCGAGCGAGTTGCTGTTGTCGCTCGCATCGCGGATCATGATGTCGAGAAGAAAGCCAGCCAGGCCGCCCTTTGGATAGTAGATCCCGCTCATGCTGTTGGCGGGATCCACCCACACCGAGAGCGATGCATCACTCAACGACACCGCCCCCGCGTGATCGGCTGCCATGATATAGGCGGCAATCGCGTTGTAGAATCCCGTGCTGTCCGTGATTCCGCCGCGCACCAGCGCAACATTGGCGTAGTAATCCGTTATTCCCTCGCTCACCCAGAGCCACCTGGTCGGCTGCGCGTCGCTGTAGCGGTACGGCACCATGTCCGCCGGCCGGAGGCGCTTGACGTTCCACGAGTGGAAGAATTCGTGCGAGAACAGGCTGGCAGGAGTGTCTTGCAGTCGGGCAAGCGGTATCTCATCCATCTGGGAGTTCTGGTGCTCCAATCCGCCCGCGTTGACGACGGTGTCGGCCACGAAGAAGATCGTGTAGTTCCTGAATTCAACATCGCGGAAGACAGCCATCTCGGCCGGGACGAATCTGTCCACCCATCCGAGAAAGCGTGTCCGGAGCTCGGGGGTCATCACGGTATCGGGATAGATGGAAAGCCTGATCCAGTGATTCTGAACGTTGGTGCTGTCGATGGCAAAGCGACCCACGAAGAACGGCATGTCGACGAGGTCGTGATACCGTGTGGCCGAAAAGGTGTTTGGTTGAGTCGACGGTGTCATCCCGGTTGCGACACGCCATGACGGCTCGGTATGAACGGTCACGCTCGCGCCCCATTCGAGGCTGCGACCTGCGGGATACATGAACAGGTTGGTTCCGTTGAAGAACGAGAAATTCGGTTTGGTCCACGCAACCGCCCGATCGATCGTGTCGGCCAGATATTTGAACGATACCCGGATCTCGCCCGGTGCCTTGGGGATGATCTCCCACGTCTGATAGTCGAGCATGTGCCACTCCAGTGGCGAGCCGTTCGACTCTGCGGTGAAGTTCGACACTCGGCGCGCGAACCAGAGCAACGTGTAGTGACCCGGCGACCACGCTGGAAGCGCGAGCACCACCGGCTTCGTGCTGGCGGTTCGGAACGTCATGGCGACACCGAGCTTGCGGCTTCCAACGGATGCCGAATCGGCCGTGACGTCGTAGTGAACCGCGGAGATTGGTGCGGAAACCAGGCTTGCCTGTGACTGGGGCGTCGTCGCAGGAATTGCGGCAAGCGTACAGACAGCGGTGACAGCGAGGCCGCGCGCTGTGGCGCGAAGCAGGAACACGTATCCTCCGTGACAAAACGCGATGTTTGCGCGACTGGCAGCAGGGCCCCGGATAATATGCAGCCAATGCGTGGGCTTCGCCGGGGGCGTCGACCAATCGCCCAATTGCCGACAGGAGGGCGCACAAACTGCAGTCGATGAGGTGCACCAATATGAGCCTGATCAGCTCACACGGGGAAGTCTTGTCCAAAGGAGTGCATCATGTTCGATCCATACCCACGGCACGGTCATCGCACGCCGCAACAGATCGCGGAGGACACTGAAGGCACGTTCGAACCGACGCGTCCACACCGGCGCGGAGACGAGCACGACGGCAGCAACGGTTCAACGCGCCGCGCTGCAAACGGCCCGGGCACCGCGGCCGAACCCAACCGACACCGGGACGTATCCGACCGGCGCTAGCGGAAACTACATTCCACTGGGATAGGTCTCCGGCTCGTCAGCAGAGACGCGCACGGGCATGTGCAGTGGGTCCACCGCACGAGTCTCATCGATGAAAAGCAGGGCGTCGTATCTGCGCGGAACGATGGTCGGTACATAGTTGCCGTAACGTTCCGCACGCGGATCGTACACCACGCCGATCGCGCGATTGTCCAGCGGCGCATCGAGCCCTTCTATGCCGCCGTCGTCGCTGCCGTCGAAGACAAACAGTGCGTCACGACCGTCAGTCCCGAGATGAGCGAGATCCTCGACACTTCCGACTCGCGCATTCGGTACCTCCATCCTGCGCATCGGTGCCCCCCACTCGCGGCCGGCGATGACGGTTCCGTGATGCGTTGCGAAGCCAGCGAGCACCACGCCTTCCGATTCGTGACTCTGTCGCACGAGCTGGCCCACGTTCACCATGCCGGCCCGCGCCATGTCGGTGAAGCGGGCGTCGCCCACGTGTGTGTTGTGTTCCCATACGATTGCCTTGGCGCGGTCGCCGTGGTGACGCATGAGCCGATCCAGCGTGTCGACCATGTGATGATCGCGCACATTCCACGACGTCGGTCCGCCGCGAACCATGGTTCTGTAATACAACTCCGCACCGCGCGTTATGATCGCGTTCTGCTCCGCATTGAAGTACGCCTCGCGCCCGTCTTCGCGGAACTCGGGGGCTCTGGCTCGAAGCTCACGCAATACGCGAACGGTCTCGTCCTGACAGGACATCGGAACCAGCGCGGTCGCGCGCGCGTACTCCTGTACATCCTCGTTGAACGGCTCGAAGCAGTCGTACGCATTCCTCGCCATCCGCGCGAATTCGGGATCGACGCCTTCGAGGTAATCGACTACCGCCGCCATCGATTCCCACAGCGAATACACATCGAGGCCGTAAAATCCCGTCTTCTGCTCCTCCGGCAGGCCTCGATTGTGTTCGTGCAGCCATTCCGCGAGTGCGACGATTTCGCGATTGGCCCACATCCACGTCGGCCATCGATCGAACGCATGCAGGACTTCCGCCGCACTCGCGCCTGAGTTCTGGTATCCCTTGACGAAGCGATTCACCCGATAGCAGTCCGGCCAGTCGCCCTCGACTCCTATGAACGAGAACTGTTTCTCGAGAATGAGCCGCTTGGACAGCGCTGTTCTCCACGTGTAGAACTCGCTGGTGCCGTGCGATGCCTCGCCGAGCAGGACGTATCGCGCCTCGCCGATCGCGTCGATCAACGGATCGAGATCATCTGCATTGTCCAGGGGCAGCGCTGCATTGCCAAGGGATTTGGTGAGCCCGCGCGCGGCGAAATCGGATTTGTGGACAGTAGGTGAGATCATCGGGCGCAGCGACGGAGCCTACTCACCCACGGTGGAACCGGGGCGATATCGGCCTGTATGAAACTCTGTACCGCACTGCATCACTTTCCTCGCATGAAGCGTGCAAGGACGGGGCAGGCGAGCGGTACGGTTCGCGTTCGTTCATCCCTCGACTCAAGGCTCAAATGGCAACTGCCGGAATAATCGCCTTTGTGGTTCTTCTGATCGCGGTCCCGATATTCCTCGTAAATCGGGACATCGTCGCCCGGCGAATCCGGCATCGGCGCCATCGAAGCACCTCACCACCCCCTTTCCTCTTCTTTCCGGCCAGAGACGAGAGCGACGTGCCGCCGCCTGCACCGGCGTGGAATGGGCGGACCGCCGGACTTCCGTCGTCGCGGCGCGCTCCGGTTCAGCCGGAACCTGGAATCGCCGATCTTCCGGCCACGCCAGCGGCCGGAGAAGCCGGAGGCCCGTCGCCGCGAGACGGCTGGAGCCGCCGCACAGGGCCCGACCGCAGGGCGGCTCCGTAACGTGGTTGAAAAAGGCCCGGTGAGCCAGCCGCCCGCGCCGTTTCTAGCTGCTAATCGGCCGCTGGCGCCTTCACTATCGCTATGGTGCAGCGCGCCACGCAGACGGTACGATCCTCCTCGTCAGCGATCCTGATCGACCACACCTGAGTCGTACGTCCAACATGAACCGGCTCGGCGACGGCCCGAACCGTACCCTCTCGCTTGGAGCGAATGTGGTTCGCGTTGATCTCGACGCCGACTGCGGCGAACTGCGTCGGATCTATGTTCGCGAACGCACCGAGCGACGCGGTTGTCTCGGCCAGAGCGACCGATGCGCCGCCGTGAAGCAGGCCAAACGGCTGTCTGGTCCGGTCGTCCACGGGCATCGTCGCTACGACACGCGTCGGAGTAAGCTCCAGTACCTCTATCCCAACCGCGTCCGGGAGTCCGCGGGTCCTGAGCGCGCGAAGCCAGGCGAGTCGGTCTGTTTGTTCAGGCATGGTGAAAGCTACAACACCCGGTAGGACGAGGCTTGGGACCGGAATTCGCACATGGGTCGAAGGACGGACCTGTGCGACATTACGGCGCCCACGGGGTAAGAAAAGGGCGATTTGGAAGGAGGGTACGTGCAGCGAAGAATCTCGAAATTCGGCAGGTATGCCGCTCCGGCCGTTTGCCTTCTGGCACTTGGTGCGTGTTTCCATCCCGCTCCGCAGGAAGCCGCGGTGTCGTCGGGACGCTATGGAGGTACCGTCGTCGCCTACCCCGTTGGCGGGTACGGATATGACCCCTATGCAGACTATTATGGCTACGGCTACGCGCCGTATGGCCTGCCGTACGGTTATGGCTACCCAGGCTACGTGTACCTGCGGCCGCCTGTCATCGTGACGCCTCCCGTATATCGCCGTCGCTCGCCCGACGGGACCTTCCGAGTCCCCGGGCAATACGGGCTGCACCCGTGGAACGGCAACTCCAGAGAGGGTCAGCTGAGACCGCCGGCGAACGGGAGGCCCGTGCTGCCACCGAGCACGGGACGCATCGCCCATCCAAGGCCCCTAGCGCCGCCGCCGCCGCGGCCAACGGTCAACCAGAAGCCAGCGGTGCCCCCACAGCGGGCCGCGGTCCCCAGGCCTGCGCCGCGCCCTCAGCAGCAGCCTCAGCACAGGCATTAGCACAGTTCCGCGGAGGTCGAGGCCCGAAGCGACATCGGCACCCCAGCTAGAGCTGGGGTGCCGATGTCGTTTAACCCCGTTTGTCAGCGCCTCGAAGTGAGAGCGCTCACGTAGGTGGCGGTCCAGGCCGCGAGTGCGACGATCAGTAAAACGGGGAGCATGATCACGTCGCGAAGCTGATTGTGCTGGTGCGGGTGCATGATCTCTCGAAAGGGGGTGTCACCCCAAGTATCGGAATCCCACCGCCAAACCGTCACCACCGGTTCACTGTCCGCGCTTGAGAGCCGCCAGGCTTGCATAGACGCGGTCGGGGTATGAGTTCATCTCGCCGGTTCCATTGTTGTAGGCCGCCAGCGCGCGATCGTTGTCGCCGTGATGGCTCCTGAGGAATTCCCCGAAGATGTGCGCGCCGAAGCAGATGTTGACGCGTGGATTGTGCAGCGACTTGGGTGTCATCTTGCCGCAACGCGCCTCGTATTCTCTCCACGAGTCACGCTCCGGGAGCACCTGCATGAGACCTATCGCGCCAGCATGACTCGTCGCGCGCGGATTGAACTCCGATTCGGCGTACGCAATGGCAACCAGCAACTTGGGATTCACCCGCGCCTGTTCACCATACGTCTGAAATTCGCGCGCCCATTCAAATGCAGTCACTGAATCGACGTGCTTGCGTGTCAGCCATCCGGCAAGCGTATCGCGACGCAACTCGAGCCCACGTTGCTGCAACGTCGGTGCGAGTACGATCACTGGTGACATGGGAAGCGGTCTGACCGGAACGCGCGGAGCGACGTTCGCGATGAGCACGCCGCACGCAAGCAGCATCACCGGATAACTCAGCGGCTTTGCATTGCGCAGCCTGCGTTTGATTGCGCTCGGCCGAGGGCCAGGGGTCCACGCGTCGGCAGAGTGAGGCAGCACCGACAACGGACCGCAGACGACCGGGATCACAACCAGCTGTTGATCAGAGAGCGTCGCAGCACGAATGTGGTGCTGACAACTTCAACAATTTGTATCGACATCTGTGCACCCCGGGTTCAAGATCCGTGGACTTGCGAAGGAGCTTCCGCACGCAATCTAATGTGAGATTGCGTGCATCGTCTGTGCATTTCCTACACATGCACAACCGATCTCTGACGCGGAATGCGTGCCACTACAAAACTGTCGAGAACATGCGAATTGTCATTCGTGTGATGCTGATAATTGCGACATAATTCCCTAAAAAATGACCACTTTGGGTCACTACTGGATAACATCGCGTTAGTGGCTCACGAGGCAGATGTTGCACCGTCGCATCATCACAACTGTTCTGCTGCTCTCGACCCCGTATCATGCATCGTGCCACAAGCGCATGTACGCACGATTGGGCATGCCGGCGCGGGATCCTGCCATTGCCACCTCGCGCGGCTAATGACGTCTGCCGAGCGGCGTGTTGCGAAGCAGAAATCGTTTTATGTCCGGCGTGAATTCTTCGGACACGTTGCCGGTGGCGTAACTCAGCACGCCGGCAAGCGACAACATCATGGCGTGATGCGGGCTGTGCATGCGACGCGGCTCCCAGCTGTTCACCGCGAATCCCGTCACGACTGCGGCGGCAGCGCGCGACCACGCGATTCTGTGACTTCCGTCGTCGGTGCGCACGAAGAGTGTGTTGTGCAACGCATCTTCGGTGCGTGCAGTGAAGCCGTTGCGCGCGGATCGCTCGAAACGCGGATCCTCGTGCAACAACGCACCCACGCCGAACTCGACTGTGTGGCGAACGACTCCGCCGCCGTATGCGGCTGCATCGCGTCGAGCATAACCGCTGATGCCGGTGCCCCATTCTTTGGGAGTGCGGCGCCATTGCGCGATCCCGGCAGCGTACGATGCGCCGAGTACAGTGCGAATGGAAAACGTCCTGTCAGAATAGAACTCTGCTTTCTGCGCGAAGGTCATCGGACGCAGTGGCGCAGCGCTGTCGGTCGCTGCAGTGTCTGCGACGGTGCACGGGACGTTGCACGGGACGTTGCACGGGACGTTGCACGGGACGTTGCACGGGACGGTACGCGCGGTGCCGGAATCGGCGTTGGTTGGATTTTGTGCGCGGACTCGCGACGTCGGTAGCGCGAGACTGAATCCAATCAATAGCAGGACGCGGAGGGCGCGCGGGGGCATCCATCAAAGGTAGCTACCCGCGCGCCATCCATCGAACCTACTGCTTGGTCGGAGGTGCCGGGGGCAGTTGCGCCAGCCGGCGTTTCATCGACTGAAAGGCAGGGGAATCGGTTTGCAGCTTGGCGAGTTGCGCGGACGGAACGTTGGCGAGCATGCGCTGAATGTCAGCTATGCGGTCCTCGGTTCCGGGGTGATCCGAAAACCATGCCGCTGTCGATCCGGAGCTCCCCTGCGACTGCTCCTCGGCCAGCAGCTTCTTGAAGAAGCTCAACATTCCGGCCGGACTGATGCCCGCCCGCATTACGTTCTGGAATCCGCCGTTGTCCGCCTGCACCTCGTCCTCTCTGCTGAACTTCGCGAACACGGCCGTACCGCCGATGTTGATCGCTGTCGCGGCCGCCTGATTGTTGCACACGTTGGTGAGTGAGCACGCGATCGCGAGGCCGACATTCGCGCCTTGCTGCTGTTGCATCTGCTTCACGGAATGACGCAATACGACGTGCTCGATCTCGTGTCCCAATACGCCGGCGAGCTCGTCCATCGTGCTTGCGTGCGCGAGAACGCCGCGATTCACGTACACGAATCCGCCTGGAAGCGCAAAGGCATTCACCACGTCGGTGTTGACCACGGCAAAATGCCAGTCGAGATCCGCGCGGGATGTGCGCTTCGCGATCTCATTGCCGAGATCGTTGACGTACGCATTCACCTGCGCATCCTGCAGCATCGGAAGCTGTGTGGAAATCTGTTGAGCCTCCTGCTGCCCCATCTGGACTTCCTGCTGCGTGGACACCGCGCACCCTGCGAGGAGCGCGGCGCCTGCGAGTGAAACAGCCAATGAAGTGGTTCGCATTGTGATCCCGGGGTGATGCATCGTGCCCTCGCAAAGTGAGATGTTGCTCCGTAGGCATCGGAAAGGCACGAACCGGACCACTCTGGCTGGCACGCGCGGCGTTGCCCGGCAGGGTTCTCGCAGATAAGTTGGCAGCGGACCGCGTCGAACCGGAGGGTTACCGAATGCAGCCGACCGCTGTGGATCTCGTCACTGTATCGCGGGAGTGTGGTGCTGGGGGGAGCGATTTCGCGGTCGCTCTGGGTGCTGCGTTGGGCTGGCCGGTGCTGGACGGGAATCTCCCCGAGCGCGTTGCCGCCAGATTGCACGTACAGTGTGGCGCAGTCCGGCAACGGGACGAGCAGACGCCGGGCCTGTTCGCCAGGATCGCCTCCACGTTGCTCATATCACCTCCGGAAGCTCCGATGCAGATCGAGACAAGCGATCTGCTGATGCCGGACTCCATCGCACAGGCCGCTCATGCCGAGATCGTGGAGGCCGCGGCTCATCCACCTGCCATAATCGTCGGGCACGGCGCACAGATGATCCTCCGGGAGCGGCCGGGCACGATGCACATCCGACTGGTCGGAACGCCGGAATCCCGTGTCGAGCGACTCGTCGCACGCGACGGAGGGACGCCCGAGGAAGCTGCGGCCAGCGCGCGACGCATCAACGGTCAGCGACAGGCGTACGTCCAGCGCTATTATCATCAGGACTGGGCTGACCCGCTGCTCTTCGACGTTCAGTTCAACACTGCTCGTGTCACGATCGAGCAGGCAGTAACGTGCGTCACGTCGATCATTGCCGCGCGCGGTCACGCAAATCCGGTACACGCATCGAGCAGCTGACACTATCCAACCACGAGTCACATGAAATTCATCTCCACGCCGGACGCGCCGATACCCGCCGGACACTATTCACAGGGAGTCGTGCACGGCGGTTTTGTGTTCGTAGCCGGCCAGCTGCCAATCGACCCCAGGGATCCGTCGCGTGAGCCCGGTCCGATAGAAGACCAGACCGCGCAAGCGCTCGCCAACGTTGGCGCGATTCTAAGCGCAGCTGGAACGAGCCTCGATCGTGTCGTGCAGATGACGGTCTATGTTTCCGACGTATCGCTGTGGGGAAAGGTGAACGCTGTTTACTCGCGCGTGATGGGGAATCACCGTCCCGCGCGCGCGATCGTGCCAAGCGGCGAGCTGCGACACGGCATGCTCATCGAGATTCAGGCGATCGCTGCGGTCGAAGCGACCGGTCCGGAGGCAGCCACGTGAGCGACGCGACTCTCATCTCTCGCGCGGATGTCGATGCAGCGGCTGCGAGACTGCAGGGGCAGGCGGTTCACACGCCGATAATTTCGGCACTCGATCTGGCCGAGCGACTTGGAGTTGCGTGCGGTGTGAAGGCGGATTCGTTTCAGCGTACCGGCTCGTTCAAGTTCCGCGGTGCTTACAACTACATCGCGACAATGAATCCGGCTGATCGGACGCGCGGGGTAGTTGCACCGTCGTCGGGCAATCACGGGCAGGCCGTTGCATGCGTCGCGGCCATATTCGGAATTCCCGCAACTATCGTGATGCCGACGACGGTAACACCGATCAAGCGCGCTGGTGTAGAGCGATGGGGGGCGACGGCTGTGCTCGCCGGCACTACGACGGATGATCGCATGTCCGCCGCACAAGATCTCTCTCGCACTACTGGAGCGGCGATCGTTCCGCCATACGATGACCTCCGGATCATCGCGGGGCAGGCGACCTGCGGCCTCGAGATACTCACCGACGAGCCGGACGCGATGACTTTCGTCGTTCCCGTCGGCGGCGGCGGATTGAGCGGAGGGATCGCGACGATCGTCAAGCTGATGCGCCCCGCTGCGCGAGTGATAGTCGTCGAGCCCGAAGGTGCGGCGAAGCTCTCGGCCGCATGGCGCGCCGGAACGCCCGTGGCGATCGACCGTGCTCGGAGCGCTGCCGACGGATTGCTGGCGGTAAAGATCGGCACGGTCAACTTCGCGCATCTGCACCGTTACGCCGACGAGATTATCACGGTGACCGAAGACGAGATCGCGGAAGCCGCCGCCTATTTATTTCGCGAACTGAAGCTCGTCGCGGAGCCCAGTGGCGCGACTGCACTCGCCGCTCTGCTGGCGGAGAAGGTGAGGCCGAGCGGCGAGACGATCGCTGTACTGAGCGGCGGGAACATCTCGATGGATGCGCTGCGCGAGTTTACCGCAAATCATTCCGCATAAGCAGTCGGCAGTTCTACGCCGCGCTCACTCGTGGCCGCGGAGTCCCGTTGTCGGTCCATGACACGAGCAGCCTCCGAATCGTTCCGCGCGCCGTATCCTGCGTGACGCCAGTCGCCCGCAACGCCGACGTAGTCGGATCATCGTGCACCGAAATGATCGCGAGTAACAGGTGCTCCGTTCCGACCCGGCGATTGCCCAGCATCGCTGCTTCCTCCTCGGCGCGCCGAACGATCATTTCGAGCGAAGCCGGCCTGACCGGAAATCTGCGGAGGCGCAGATTCGCTTCGCGCTCGCGGGAAATCTGATCGGCACGGTCCAGCACCTCGTCGATGCTCACATCGAGCGCGGTGAGTACACCCCGGGCGAGTGACGGTCCGCACCCTTCGATGGCCCGCAATAGCTCCGTACTTGCCAACGCCGACGGGCGCCGCCTCAACGCGACGCTGGTAAGCCCCAGCGTATCCTCAGCCCGGTCCGTAAAGCCACTCTTCCACGACATGACGCACCTCCATATCCTTGCCCGCTCCGCAACGGCGGGCTGATATCACATGTGTCACGCCCTCGCGACAGACGGTTTGCGCGGAACAGCGGCTGATCGCGGATAGGCGCCGAGGTTGACGCCGTGGGAGGCCGAGGGGTATTCTCCCGCTCCACCAGAGCCCCCATGCTTCAGCCCCTACCCATTCCCACGCAGGCGAACGCAGCCGATCGGCGGGGCGGGGTGCGTCCAACCCCCTGGTGGCTGGACCTGCTGCTGGTGCTGTTCGTGGCAGCCATCGCGTTCGGGATCGCGCGCGCGGCGGCGCGCTGGAGCTCGCCACTCTCGCCGAACGTGCGAATCGATACGTCGATCGCGCTGCTCCCGATGTACGCGGGCCTGTCCACGTTGCGCATGGCCGTGGCGTATGTGGTGTCGCTCGTATTCAGCCTCGTCTATGCGCGCGCCGCGGCCGCGAGCAGGACCGCCGAACGCATCATGCTCCCGGTGCTGGACATACTCCAGAGCATTCCGATTCTGTCGTTCATGCCAGGTGTCGTGCTTGGACTCGCTGCCGCTTTCCCGGGCCGCACGCTGGGGCTCGAACTCGCCGCGATTCTGCTCATCTTCACCAGCCAGGCGTGGAACCTCGCCTTCAGTTTCCATCAGTCGCTCACGACGATTCCCCGCGAGCTCAACGAGGCCGCCGACGTGTACCGACTGGGACTCTGGCGCCGTTTTACGCGGCTGGAGCTGCCGTTCGGCGCAATCGCGCTGATCCAGAACAGCATGATGAGCTGGGCGGGAGGCTGGTTCTTCCTCATGGCGTCGGAGCAATTCGTGCTCGGCAGCAACAACCTCCGTCTCCCGGGTCTGGGCTCGTATCTCGCCGCAGCCTCGGAAGCGCGCGACACGCGCGCGATAATATGGGGAATCGTCGCCCTCGTTACGGTTATCGTACTGCTGGATCAGATACTCTGGCGCCCGCTGGTTGCGTGGTCGGACAAGTTCAAGTTCGAGCAGTCCGGCGGTGACGCTTCGGAATCGTGGATGCTGGACTTGCTGCGCAACTCCTCGCTCGTGGCGTGGCTGCACGATCATACAGTAGCTCCGATAGAGAAGTCGCTGGATCGGCCCCGTGAGCCGCGCAAGCGCTCCATTCCGATAGTTCCGCGATGGATGCGTGTGCTCGCGGGATTGCTCCTCGGACTGGCGGCGGTAGCGATCGTCATCTGGGGTGGTTTCGCCGCGTTCCACGCGGTGTCGGGTCTGACCGGAAGAACATGGTGGACGATACTCGTCGCCACACTCGCGACGTTCGGTCGCACGCTCGCAGCGTTGATCATCGCGACGGCGTGGACGGTGCCATTCGGTGTCGCCGTCGGGATGAGCCCCAAATGGTCGCGCAGGTTGCAGCCGGTGGTGCAGGTCATCGCGTCGATCCCCGCAACTGCACTGTTCTCCGTTCTTCTGCTCATACTGCTGTCACTTCCGGGCGGCCTCAACATTGCCGCCATCGCCCTGATGGTGCTGGGTACACAGTGGTATGTTCTGTTCAACGTGATTGCCGGAGCAATGGCGATCCCGTCCGATCTCAAGGAAGCGGCTGGTGTATACGGGCTCACGGGCTGGCGTCGATGGAAGCTGCTGATCATACCGGCGATCTTTCCGTACCTGGTCACAGGGTTGATCACCGCGACCGGCGGCGCGTGGAATGCGAGCATCGTTTCCGAGTACGTGATATTCGCGGGCCACAAGATAAGCACCGTCGGGTTGGGCGCGTTGATCGCGGAAGCCGCCGACGCGCAGAACTTTCCGCTACTTCTGGCGTCCACGCTCGTGATGGCGGCGGTCGTGATACTCGGGAATAGACTCGTGTGGCGCAGGTTGTATCGCATCGCACAATCGCGTTATCGTCTGGAATGAGGCAAGCAGCATGACAACGGCCATATCTGCACCACCGGCGAACGAGCGCGGCGCGGTAATACTCGAAGCACGCGCGGTGGACAAGTATTACGGCGACGACCGCACACCCGTGCTGGATCACGTCAGCGTTGCGTTGCACGCTGGCGAATTCGTCGCGCTGCTCGGCCCGTCGGGATCCGGCAAATCGACGTTGCTGCGTTTGCTGTCGGGACTGATGCCGCCGTCTTCGGGGCGCGTGCTGTCCCACGGCGAGGATCTCACCGGAATCAATCCGAACGTCGCGATCGTGTTCCAGAGTTTTGCGTTGTTTCCATGGCTCACCGTTCTGCAGAACGTGGAGCTCGGTCTGCTCGCGGCTGGGGTTCCGTCCGACCAACGCCGGGAACGCGCGATTGCCGCGATCGACCTCATCGGACTCGACGGTTATGAGGAAGCGTTTCCGAAAGAGCTTTCCGGCGGCATGAAGCAGCGCGTCGGTTTCGCGCGCGCACTGGTGGTCCAGCCGGAAGTGCTTTTCATGGACGAGCCGTTTTCCGCTCTTGACGTGTTGACCGGTGAGACGCTGCGCGCCGAGCTGCAGGAGCTGTGGAGCTCTCGCTCGATGCCCACCAAGGCGGTGCTGCTCGTCACGCACAACATCGAGGAAGCAGTGACGCTCGCCGATCGCATTCTCGTGTTCGGCGCGAACCCGGGGCACATCCGGATCGAGCTGCCGGGACTACCGGCGCACGAGCGAGCGCATCACGGTCCAGCGAGGCAGCATCTCGTCGACGCGATCTATCGCGTGATGACAAACCCGGGTGAGGACGCATCGAAGCTCGTCGGCCGCCCGAGTACTCCCACACGGGCGGAGCGTCCGCGCCGCTATCAGGTGCTGCCCGACGTCGGGATCGACGATCTCACAGGATTCGTGCAGTACCTCTCGACGATGGGCGGCCGTGCGAACGTGCACGATCTCGCGCGCGATCTTCAGCTCCGCAGCGACGACGTGCTCGCCATCGTCGAAGCCACCGACCTGCTTGGCTTTGCCGACCTCCAGGATCGCGCAGTCGTCATCACACAACCGGGAATCGAGTTTGCCGACGCCGATCTCGACATCGAGAAGGCGATGTTCCGGCGTTATGCCCTGGCTCACGTGTCGCTGCTGCGACACATAGTGCGCGAACTGGACGCGTCTCCGTCAGGCACGCTCGACTCGGACCGCCTCATGGAGGAGCTGGAAGAAGCTTTCTCCGGTGGCGAGGCACGTCGTCAGTTCGAGACGGTCGTCGACTGGGGTCGATACGCCGAGTTGTTCTCGTACGACGATGCAAGCGGCGAGCTGCGGCTGGACCCGGAGACCGGCGTCGGAGCGGCCGATGCACTGCGTGAAGCGATGACCGCAGGCGGCTCCGCGACCTGGTCGGTGGACGGGGACGAGAACTAGAGGGGATTTCCCGGATGGCGTCGTCCCCGCGACCGCAGGGACGACGATCCCGTGTGCCTACTTCCTTATAGCCCCACAAACCGCCGCGTAAGCCTTGCCGGCGCTGCTTCCCGGCGGCCGTTTGGCCCAATCGATCTGCACCAGCTGCGAATCCGGCGTATCGTAGCCGGCGACCGGCTTCCCGTTGACGTCATATGTTTGCGCCGAAACGGGCTTTATTCCCTGCGTAGTGCAGTCGATCATCTTACGATCGACCATCGTGCGGTAGGCGTGCTTGCTTCCGATCATCTGGTTCGTCGCGTACTGCCAACGGAGTCGCACGCGATACGTGCCGTCGGGCGCGCGCTTGGTCTGGGTTGTGTCGAGCGCGACTCTTACCGTGGCGTCGTTATAGACGCTGCGCCATGCGCCGGATGGCCCCGAGCTGCTGGTCCTGGTCTTCGCCGTCGTGTGTCGCGGCGCCTTCTGGGCGCCGGCAGAAACGGCCAATACTGCCACGGCGAGCAGCGCCGGAATGAGTTTGCTATGCACCAACTGACCTCACTGGTTTGGAATGGGTTCTTGCCCCAAAGCTTGGAGCACTCCTTGTGCCGCTCGCAATCCGGTGGCCAGCGCGCCTTCGACAGTGCCGCTGCGACCTTCCGTGTTCGTGGCCTCTCCAGAGAAGAATACTGTCTGTTCGATGGGTCTTGAAAGCTTCCTCGCTGATCCGCTGCCGCCGACCACCGCGTAGCTGTAGGCCCCGCGCGAGAACGGATCGTGCTCCCAGTTATGCATCCAGCTTGCGGTCACCAGACCGGCCAGCCGCTCATAAGTCGTACCGAGGTGTGCCGCCAGATCGTGCAGCGCGATTCGCTCGATTTCCGCGTCCGGCATGGCGCACAGGGCCGCCGCCGGCGGACCGCCGACCCACCCTACGAGAATCGGGGCGCGCACCGGAAACTGGGTCCACCAGACGGGAAAATCAGCCCCCGGACTGTGCAGGAAGCTGAGTGACATAAGCCCGCTCCCGCCGTGCGCGGGGGCGTTTCGTAGCCCCATTTCCCAGAAGCGTTCACGAAACGCGAAAACCGTTCGGAGCACGCTACCCATTGCGAGACCATCCACCGCCCCCGTCACCGCCGGAATTTCGGGCTCGAACGTGATCGCGCCCGGCGCCGGTGCCACGGCCTGCAGCACACCGATGGGCACCGTGACTATCACCGTCCGTCCCGACACCGCGCGGAGCTCGCCCGCGGCGTTCTGGCAGCTCACGACGACCTTTCCGCGCTTCCACTCGACTCTCGTCACCACGGTATTGAGCTCGATCGCGTCGTAGACGTCGCGCGCGAGCCACGCCGACACACGGTCGTAACCATCCACCACGCGCCCCGTCCGTTCATCCTCGGGGCTCGCGGCAGGGTCACCACCCTTGGCAAGCCAGCGCTCGCTCACGAGTGATATGTCGGCAGCGTGAAATCCCTGCACGAATTCGATCGCACTGATCCGCGCACGCGCGTCTTTTGGCTTGCGCTTCCGCGCCGCTCGTTCCGCCAGGTAATCCCTGAAGCTCCGGTCCGGCGTACGGTGCTCGTCCAGCTTCCCGAGCACCTTTTCTATCCGCTTCCAGAAATCGACCTGCCTGAAAGTTCCTTCGCGCGCTTGCCAGTGCTCGCCCACCACATCGAATGCTGTCAACCCTGCGGCGTCGATTATCGTATCAGTGTTGGGAGTGGCGCCGTGTAAAAATTCGGCACCAAGCTCGATCGGAACTACCACTGAAGGGTCGCGGTATGTGAAGATTCGGCCACCGACGCGGCCGCGCGCCTCCAGGACGATGACGCTACGCCCGTTTGCGCGCAGCTCCTTTGCCGCGGCGAGGCCAGCCGCACCCGCTCCGATTATTATCGCGTCGACCACGTCAGCCTGATCCATTCGGACTGAATTATACACGGCAATTCGCATATGCAACGTTTTGTACCCGGATCACTGTCAAGGAATGCCGCGGCCCTGCTTGCGGCGAGCTGTTTCGTCATGCTCGCTGCCGGCTGCAGGCCTGCGTCGTTTCACGGCACTGCCTACGAGCCGCCCGAAGCCGCGCCGTCGGTCGTGCTGCAACGGGCCAACGGCGCCAAATTCTCGCTCGCAGACCAGCACGGCTCCGTCGTGCTGCTGTACTTTGGCTACACGCACTGCCCTGACGTCTGCCCGACGACGCTCTCCGACTGGAAGCGCGTCAAGGAAGGGCTCGGCCGCGATGCATCGCGCGTTCGTTTTGTCTTTATCTCGGTCGATCCCGATCGCGACGATCCTGTCACATTGCAACATTTCGTGTCACGCTTCGATCCGGAATTCATCGGCGCAACAGCCGATTCAGCGACACTCGCCGGAATCGAGCATTCCTTCCACGTAAATTCATCACGAGAGGAATCCACATCCGCCGGCGGCTACTCGGTGACCCATCCGTCGCAGACATTCGTGGTGGACAAGAGCGGCAATCTCCGCCTTCTATACTCTTTCGGAATGTCGACGAGCGACATGGTATCCGACATTCGTCAGCTGCTGCGCGGCGCATGAGGGCGTCGGTTTTGCGAACGCTCACATTGATGTCCACGCTCGCCGGACTCGCCGCATGCCATCGCGACGCACCGTTGTCGGCGACGACTTTCGAGCTTCATGACGCATGGGTCCGCGCCACGCCGGACTCAGGCTCGACGACGGCGGGTTACATCCGATTCGTCAACGGCACTGCGGATACGGTCTGGGTATCGCGCTTCTCATCCGACGACGCAGCCACGGTCGAGCTGCACCAATCGTCCGACGTCGCGGGCGAGATGCACATGGCGATGCTCGATTCACTCGCCGTCGCGCCGAATCACAGCGTAACGATGCGTCCTGGCGGCTATCATCTGATGCTGATCGGCGCAACGCACGCACTCGTACCGGGTTCGATGGTGCGAATCGTGATGCATCTCTCTAACGGCGCCGTCGTTTCCACGTCCGCGAGAGTGAAGAGCTGAGTTGATTCCTGAGTGAATTCCCGACGCATCGAGCGCTACGTCGGGCGCGTGCGTCAGATCTCCAGCTGCGCGCCGAGCTCCACCACCCGATTCGGCGGAAGGCCAAAGAAGGCCGTAGCTGGCAGTGAATTTCGCGCCATGAATGCATACAGCTTCTTGCGCCATCGGGCCAGCTTCGTGCTTCCAATCGGAAGCAGCTGTTCGCGGCCGAGATAGTAGGTCGTCTCCATGCGCTGCGCACGCACCCCGAATGCGCGAGCGGATGCAAGCAGCCGTTGTGCATCCGGCGCTTCCATGAACCCGTACTGTGCAACCACGCGCCAGAACCCGAGTGGAAGCTTGGTCACCGTCATTCGCTCGGCGTCGTTCACCTCAGGTATCTCCTTCACCTGTATCGTGAGCAGAATCACCTCTTCGTGCAGCACCTTGTTGTGCTTGAGATGATGCAACAGCACCATCGGTGCACCGCTCGAGTCGGCGGTCATGAAGACCGCTGTGCCCGGGACACGCACGACGTGCGTCTCTGCCAGACTCTTCAATAGCGCATCGAGCGGGAGGCTCGCGTTACGCAGCAGCGTGCGCGTGATCCTGCGACCGGAATGCCACGTCGTCATCAGCGTGAAGATCGCGCCTGCGATGGCGAGCGGTACCCAGCCACCCGATTCGATCTTGACCATGTTCGAAGCTGCGAACCCGAGATCGATGATCAGGAAGAAGGCGGCAAACGAGATGTACTGCCAAGGCTTCCAGTTCCACTTCATCTGTGCGAGCTGAGTGAACAACAGCGTGGTGATCACCATCGTGCCCGTCACGGCGATGCCGTACGCCGCACTGAGTGCCGCAGACGACCCGAAGCCCAGCACCATGATCACGCAACCGATCATGAGCGCGTTGTTCACTTCCGGCACGTAGATCTGACCCGCTTCCTCGCCGGACGTGTGGATGACGTTGAAACGCGGGCTGTATCCGAGTTGCACGCACTGATGCGTGAGCGAGAACGCACCCGTGATGAGCGCCTGCGATGCGATGACGGCGGCGATGGTCGCGAGCGCGATCAGCGGATAGAGCATCGCGTGCGGTGCGAGTGCGAAGAATGGATTTTCCACGCTCGGCGGGTTCTCCAGTACGATGGCGCCCTGGCCGAAATAGTTGAGCGCCAGAGACGGAAGCACCAGCGCGAACCATGCGATACGGATCGAACGCCGCCCAAAGTGCCCCATGTCGGCGTACAGCGCTTCCGTCCCGGTGACAGCGAGCACGACCGCGCCGAGCAGGAGGAACGCGGTACGTCCGTCGTTCAGAAATAGCTGCACACCGTACATCGGACTTATCGCGAGGAGAATGTGCGGGTGCTGCATGATCGAGTAGGCGCCAAGCACACCGATCGTGCCGAACCAGAGCAGCATCACCGGGCCAAACACCCATCCGATATTGGCGGTCCCGTGTCTCTGGACCAGGAACAGCAGAACGAGGATGACTACCGAGAGCGGGACGACGAGATGGCTGAGCGTCGGCGTGACTACTTCGAGTCCCTCGACGGCGCTCAGCACGGTGATCGCGGGTGTGATCACGCCGTCGCCGTAGAGCAGGGCAGCACCGATCAGCCCCGTCATGACGAGAATGACGCGCCATCGTTTGGATAATCGGTCGCGCTGCTGCAGGATCAGCGCGAGGAGGGCAAGGATTCCGCCTTCACCGCGATTGTCGGCGCGCATGATGAAGACGATGTACTTGATGCTCACCGTGAGGATGAGCGCCCACAATATGAGCGACACCACGCCGTAAACGTTGTCCGGCGTCCGTGCGAGCCCGTATTCCGCACGGAACGACTCGCGGAACGCATACAGCGGACTCGTACCGATGTCGCCGAAGACGACGCCGAGTGCGAGCAGCGAAAGCTTGCCGAGTCTGCGACCGGTCGGCTCTTCTACAGGTGGCCGTTCCGAGATTGCCGGGGCCGACACTAGGCCGTGATCCTCACGGCCAGCCATCGGTCACTGAATATGGATAGTGCTCGCGTGAGCGGAGAGTGCATAACTAACTAAAAGGAAGCCGGGTACTCTGCCGGCCGTAGCTGCCCTGGCAACCGCCAGCGCAACCGGAGAAACATATAGCAAGCGGCCGGCCGATTGGCCGTTCCGCGTGAATCGGGTGCAACCTACTCAGTTTCGGCACTGAGAGGTGCCCCCGTGTGTCAATTCACTTACCTTTATGGCATAAAGTACTTGACTGAATCGTGGACTCTGCTAGAATTCCGGAATATGGCCGGCATCGACCGCGGCCGGTCGTCGACTCATGGCGCACGCAATCGGGCGGTCACCCATCACACTCATCATGCGAATCGGACTTCTCTGGACCCTCGCCGCGATCGCCGGAGCATTAGGCGCCATCCTCCTGTTCGACGCACTTCCCGGAATTAACTGGGCCATCTGGGTCGTCGCTGCGATCGCAGGCCTCCTGGTCTATCGCCGACCGGACCGGCAGACTCTTCGCGTAATCGCAACGCCACTCGGCTTTGCCGTCATTCTTGCCGCAGGGGCCGCGGTAACGACGACGCCGATCCTGCGCGTCGCTATAGTCGCCATAGTAGCGTCACTCATGGCGCTCGCAGTGGTGCTGGCGAGCGAACACGGGACTGCACTGGATTATGGCCCCCTCGAGATAATAACGGCTCCCGTTCGCGCGCTCGCGCGCACTGTACGCGGCGCGATCTCATCGGTTGCAGAAACCTTCGATTCGATCGGCTCGGCGCATGAGCGGCCTGCACTGCGTGGCGCTGTGATCGCGGCGCCGGTCGTGCTCGTGCTGATGCTGCTGTTCGCGAGCGCGGATCCCGTTCTTGCACGAGGCCGTGACGCCATTTACGGCGTGTTCAGCAACTGGGGTGACATGCCACGCATCGTGTTCGGACTGTTGCTCGGGTTGTTCGTACTGGGAGCATACGCGGCGACACGCGCGGTACGCTCGTCTTCCGCATCCGCGCCACTGCTGTCGTCGACCGGCGTCGAGCGGATTGGATTGACGGAGCGGCGCATCGTGCTCGCTGCTGCGGCGACGGTGTCGTGGTTGTTCGTGCTGTTGCAGCTCAGTTACCTCTTCGGCGCGTCACCCGCGGTCGCCGGCTCTGGCGTGACGTTCGCGGAGTACGCGCACCGCGGATTCGGTGAGCTTACAGTGGCCGCGACGATAGCCGCGCTCCTCATAATTGCAGCGCACGACAACGTGAGAGCCGTGCACGATAGTCAGACGCGGAACGCGATCACATGGCCCTCACTGGCACTCCTCGCAGCCGTCGCCTGCATCCTTATCTCTGCGTTCCATCGCATCATGCTCTACGAGGACGCGTACGGCTACACCACGACGCGCGTGTACGTGCAGGCGTACATGCTGCTGGCACTCGCGATTCTGTTCGTCCTGGCGTGGCACGTGTGGCGCAAGTTCGACGTGCGCGCACTTTCGCGGCAGATAATGACGGTCGCGCTCGCGACATTGACATTTCTCGTCTTCTGGAATGGTGACGAGTGGGTTGCCCAGGCGAACCTCGATCGGTATTCACATACCGGCAAGCTCGACGTTCAATACCTCACTCGCGGTCTTTCACTGGATGCGTATCCCGCTCTGGTCCAGGCGCTTCCGGGCGTGACGGAGCCTGAGCGCGCGCAGCTTTCGCTGGCCCTCGCGCGGGAATATGCGCGCAGATCCGAGCTGCACGGCACGAAAGCCTGGTACGAGTGGAATCTGCGACGGGAGAGAGCACGCAGCTTCGTCGTGATCACCCATCCCGCGAATATTCCGCCGTCGTTATAGCTTTCGGTCTGGAGGAGTTCAGATGCCAGACCAGATAGCCGAACAGCCACCCGAAACACTCGAGGGGTGGTACGTTCTGCACCAGATATATCGAATCGACCGGGAGCGGAACACGCCCGCCGGCACCGCAGAGAGCGACGTCTTCGGACCCACGAAGGAACGGGGCCAGGGATGGAGCGAAGCGGTTGCGCTCATCGGCTCGACGTCGGATGTGATGTTCATCCACTGCCGGCCGACGCTCGACGCGATCGGCGATGTCCAGCGCGAGCTGGCTCGGCAACCGTGGATGCGCCGGCTTGTCCCGACCTACTCATTCTTGAGTGTCACGGAGGCCGGTCTCTACCACATGACGGCCAGGATCGCCGACGAGGCGATCGCGCGCGGCGGAACGGTTGGTGATGCCGACTACGTTGCCGCAGTCAAGGCAAAGGCGGAAACCGAGCGAACCAACCCGTATGTCCAGCGGCGGCTCCATCCGCAGCGTCCCGATACGATGCCGTACGTGTCGTTCTATCCGATGTCCAAGCGCAGAGACGTCGGTCAGAACTGGTATTCGCTCCCGATCGCGGAGCGAAGCCGGTTGATGCACGAGCACGGACTGAGCGGACGGCGTTACGCCGGTCGCGTGCAGCAAGTCATCACCGGAGCGATCGGGTTCGACGCGTGGGAGTGGGGAGTGACGCTGTTTGCCGGCGATCCGCTCGACTTCAAGAAGATCGTATCGGACATGCGCTTCGACGTCGCGAGTGCGGAGTACGCGGAGTTCGGGCCGTTCTATGTAGGCAAGGTCGGCGCGCTCGCCGAGGTGCTGGGCGGATAACGCCGCCCTCGCACGTCCGGTTAGAACTGATAGTAGAGGAATGGCGAGTTCGTGCCATTCATGAATAGGTACGCGACGAGAAAGCCGGCGGCGTAGACGCCGGCCCATCGTCGTGTAGTTCCGAATTTGAAGTTCCACGTCTCGGGCAGGAACGCGATCGCAAGCAACGCGACGCCGATCCATCCGAGAACCATCGGCGTGGCAGGCAGCGAGACGTCACGCGACAGTCCCACGGCCAACATGCTCCTGAGCCAGCCTGCGGCCATGCGCAACGACGTTGCGCGGAAGAACACCCATCCGATGACCACTAGCGCGAAGGTCTGGGCGCGATAGACGATCGGCGGATATCGCTTGAACACGGGATGGAACCACCGGTCGATGATGAGCAACACACCGTGGTATCCGCCCCATATCACAAACGTCCAGCCTGCTCCGTGCCAGAGTCCGCCGAGCAGCATGACGATCATCACATTGACATAGGTGCGTCGCTTGCCCTTGCGATTGCCCCCGAGTCCGATGTACAGGTAATCGCGCAACCACATGGAGAGACTGATGTGCCATCGTCTCCAGAAATCCTGAATGCCGAGCGAGCGGTACGGTGCGTCGAAGTTCTGCGGAATCCTGAGTGAGAACAGATAGCCGAGTCCCACGGCCATGTCGGAATATCCGCTGAAATCGAAATACAGCTGGCAGGTGTAGCCCAGGGCCGCGATCCACGCCTCGCCGAACGTGAGTGCGTGGATCGAGCCATTCGCGTAGGACGCGAGCAGGGGATCGATGCCGGCGCCGATGTGATCGGCGATGATCACCTTCTTGATCAGTCCAACGACGAAGAACCCGATTCCGATCGCGATCCAGTCGCTGCGCGGCGGTCCGTCGATCTGTTCGAGGTCAGCCTCGATCTGGCGATAGCGGACGATCGGTCCCGCGACGAGCTGCGAGAACAGACTGACGTAGGTGAAATACTCCGCGATGTTGCGTGTCGCCTTGACGCGTCCGTTCGCGACGTCGACGACGTACGAGATCGTGTGGAACGTGTAGAAGCTGATTCCGATTGGAAGGACGATGTGCAGCGCAGCCGGTTGCGCGCGTACGTTTAGCCAGTCGAGCGCGATTCCAAGATTCGCGGCGACGAAATTGTAATATTTGAAGAAGCCGAGGAGTGTGAGATCGACGCTCACCGCACCGATCAGCCAGGCGCGTTTGCGGCTTCGCGATTCAGTACCATCGATTGCAAGTCCGGTGACGAAGCTCACGATGCTCGAGAAGGCGAGCAGGATGCAGAAGCGCCAGTCCCAGTAGCCGTAGAAGACGTAGCCGGCGATCGCGAGCAGGACGTAGCGCTGTTGTTTCCCTTTCGAGAGCCAGAACAGCCCGAAGACGACTGGCAGGAACGCGAACAGGAATACGTTTGAATTGAAGATCATCTTGCGGCCACCGTTTCGGTGCTGCCGGTGCCTGCATCCCGCACTGCCGTCGCAAGTGAGTGAGCGACCGCGACCGCGTTTGTACTATCGAAGTGCATGCAGTCGTACCAGCCCGTGCGGCTTGGGAGGTTCGTCGTGCCGTCCTCGTCGGTCATGGTGACCAGGGGCGGTCTCGCGCGAGAACGGAGATAGGCGACCACCCGTTCATAGTTCGCGCTGATCGCCGGCTTGCCGCGAAGCGAATCGGCGAGTGCGGGGTTGAACGGCGGTATCCAGAGAACGATGTGCACTCCTCTGGCAGTCGCCTCCGATATCAGCGAGTCCAGCATCGCGCGCTTGGAGGCGGCCAGGTTGTCGTAGGTCGCGAATTCGTTCTGCTGCACGGCGGCGCAGCCGGCGTAGTGTTGCTGCCAGTTGTACGTGCCCGCCCTGCGCTCGCGATCGGCCTTGGGGTATTGCAGGATCCCTTCGGCGCTGAACGAGTACGCCGGTTCGGGGGGATGCGCGGCGTTCCGCACTGACTTGATGACGTCGGCGAGATATGAGACCGTGAGCGCGTCGCGGTACGCTCGCGCAACGACGATCGCGCGTTTGATCTTACTGTCCACTGAACCGCTCAGCGCCGTCGAGAGGCGCGCGTTGTGTGTCAGCTCAGGGAGTGGTCCGATGTGCGCGTCGAACGACTGCGGGTCGATTCCCACGACGAGGTTGCGTAGGTTCGGTGCTTTCGCGAGCACGTAGCGCGTGATCGCGAGATCATCCTCGATCGTCGCATTGAAGACGCCAAAGTTGAAGAAGCGCTCGCCCGTGACGGACGTGAATTCGTCGGTCGGAAGATTCATCGAGCGGCTGGAGCCGATGATCACGCCGGACGGCGGCTCGTGGGCCAGACTGGAATCGAAGAGATCGCCCTTTAACTGACGCGTATTCAGCTGGAGGGCGGGGAAGCGAGTTCCTGAGAACTCCCGGCGAGGGTTGACGACCGCCAGTGCACTGAGCAGAACGCCGGTGAACAGTCCGATCCATCCCAAAAATGCCCAGAGAAATCTCATTCCCCCAAGCTTCGGCAAAAACGGCTGGCCGCTGTAACAGCAATTGCGACAACATCTTACGCCGCTGTTGTGCCGAGGTCGGTCGTGCGGTAACTTTCGGGTTCGTTATCTGGCGGATGAGAGCCGGAAACGGGATGTGGCGCAGCCCGGTAGCGCACCTGAATGGGGTTCAGGGGGTCGCAGGTTCAAATCCTGTCATCCCGATTAAAGACATTGCTGATAAACGATTTGCGGCAGCCTAGGCTGCCGTTTTCGTTTTCAGGGGGGCTTTGGTGACTATGCGCCATCCCATGCCACGGACCACACGGGATCGTCCGCCCCCTGCTGTAACCTTCCTGTCAGATTGGGACGCTAGCTTCCTCCTCGACCTTTTCAGGAACTCACTATGTTCGGGATCCGCTCGCTGTTCGCTGCTGTTGCGCCTGTCTTCCTCGTCAGCACTGCTGCGATGGCGCAGACGTCCCATTATCACGTCGTGAAGACAATCGAGATCGGCGCTGCGCGCGCCGACTACATCATCATCGATCCTGTCGGCCGCCGGCTCTACGGGCTCGGCGACAAGGTGATAGACGTCGATAACGACTCCATCGTCGGGACGGTCGAAGGTGGAGGAGGCGGCTACGCGATCGACCACGAGGACAACCGCGGCCTGGTGCGCAACGGCACTCTCTTCGATCTCAAGACCCTCGCCGTCACCGGCCACCTCGACATCAAGGGCGACGGGAGCCGCTACGATCCCGTCACTCACCGCGCGTTCGTCTGGGAGGGCAAGGACGGTTGGGTGGTCGACATGCGCACAGGCACGCTGGTCTCGAAGACGATGATCGGGGACGGTCTCGAGTCTGCCGCGGCGGACGGGCACGGGAAGCTGTATGCCGCGATCGAGGAAAAGGGCGGCCTGGAGCAGTTCGATACGCGAACGCTGAAGATTGAAAAGACGTGGGACGTCTCCGGGTGCGGCCGCGCGCAGGGGCTCACGATGGACACACAGACGCGTCGCATTTTCATGGCGTGCGATACCGATGTCGTCGTGCTTAACGCCGACAACGGAAGCGTCGTGTCGCGCGTCCGCGTCCCGAGCCGCGCCGATATGAACTGCTTCGATCCGACGACAAAGCTGGTGTTCAATCCGAATCGCGCCGATAGCACGTTGTCGGTGATCCACGAGGATTCGCCGTCCAAGTTCACCGTCGTCGAGAAGGTTCCAGAGGGTGGAGCAGCGCGCACCTGTGCGGTCGATGAGAAAACTCACAAGGTGTACGTGTTCTATTACGAAGGGAATCCGCGCCAGGGCGGCAAGCTGCTCGCGTCCGTGCTGGCGCCGTGACGCGCTGCCGTCGCACCTGAATGAACTTCCCGTGATCGCAGGTTCAACTCCCGTGATCCCGACGTCGTAATTCAAAGCCCCGTCAACGATGTGCGTTGACGGGGCTTTGAATCGTCAGCGGACCGTGACGGGTGGTAACTTTGCTGGCGATCGGTCAGGTGACGCGGCCGACGAATCGCGTAATCCCGGAACCTGCCACCCGGAGCCTGAATCTTGCCTGACGCATTTCAAATTCGCCCTGTGCGACGCTCGGATCTGGCCCGGTGGCTGCCGCTCTGGGATGGATACAACGCCTTCTACGGACGCAGCGGCGAGACGGCGCTCGATCCGGAGATCACTCGCGTAACGTGGGAGCGATTCTTCGATGACAGTGAGCCGGTGCATGCCATGGTTGCGGAGAGTCGCGATACGCTGATCGGGCTGGTCCACTACCTTTTCCATCGCAGCACGATCATGACCGGACCGAACTGCTATCTCGCCGATCTCTTCACGATCGAAGGCGCGCGCGGCAGGGGAGTGGGACGTGGTCTGATCGAAGCGGTGTATGATCGTGCGGCGAACGCAGGATGCAAGCGCGTGTACTGGCAGACGCACGAGACGAATCTGACGGCGATGAAATTGTATGACGGAGTCGCCGAGCGATCAGGGTTCGTTGTTTACAGGAAGATGTTGTGAAGTGCGGTAACGTGCATGCTCGCCTTCTGTCAAACCATCAACAAGGAGAAAGATTGATGAAAGGTTACATCTCCGGTGCAGCTATCGCGGCTTTGCTCGCGGTTGCCATCGCGCCCGTGACCAGTGCGCAACAAGCTCCGCCGCCGCCCGCGACCGAAGCTGGCGCGGCGCTGCTGGCGATTCCGAATCTGCCGGCGAAATCCGGTGCCAGGCTGACGGTGAGCAGTCCCGCGTTCGCGCCAGGCGACGACATTCCGTTCGAGAACACCTCGTACCGCGGAAATGTCTTTCCCGGTCTGAAGTGGTCCGCCGGACCGGCTGGCACAAAATCATACGCGGTGATAATGCAGGACGGCGACGCAATGTCGCGTGGCGCGCCGATTCTTCACTGGACGATGGTGAACATCCCATCGACGATGACGCAGCTCGATGCAGCGATGAGCGAGCCGCCAGCCGGCGCGCAGTACGGTCCCAACATCCGCGGGCCGGCGCACGCATACATGGGCCCGCACACGCCTCCGGGGCCGAAGCATCGCTATCACCTGCAGGTCTTCGCACTAGACACGTCGCTTCCCGCTGAATCGCTCGCCACCTACGCCGATCTTACCGCGGCGATGAAGGACCACGTGCTCGCGAGCGGCGAAGTCATCGGTCTCGGTCAGGCGCCGCCTGCCACGACACCATAAGGGCGGCGCGGTCCACAGCCGCCGCGCGTGGACATGCGCGGCCCGGGGCTGGTGTCCTGCGTCAGAATGTCTCATGTTAGTCCCTGTCGCTGGTAAATCGGCCGTGTCGCGTGGAACGATTGTTCGATAAACCGACGACGGCAGCAACATCGCTCGGAAGAGAGTAAGCGTAGGGATGTGAGGCAGCCGGTTGCGTTTGGGGCCGATGACATGTCGATGAAATGACGCGTCCGACCCGCGCGCGGCTTGCCGGTTCAGCCGGAAGTTCCTGAAAGCGAAGGTGACCTGCAAGATGATGACGAACGACCGCATTCCAATCAGTCACGGCGCTGCGATAGGCTGCAGTGCCGCTCTCGCCTGTTCGGCGCCCTGGCGGCTGTTTCGGGCGTGATAGCGCCCCACGCCCCGATCGCCACGCTCCAGACCGTCCTCCTGGACAGTCCTGGGCACACGGTAAAGCTTACGGGACTCCCCGCGCTTGCGCTGATCCTGGGAGTGGTTGCCGCTGTCGCGGCGTTCGTCATCCGATTCATCAGGCTTCGCCGCCACGCCAGAGTTGCGACGAAGGCCAGAGGTGCCGCGGAGGCGGAGCTGCAGACGCTATTTGCGGCGATGCAGGATGTGGTGTTCGTGATCGATAGAGATGGAAGATATACGCGCGTGCCATACACCGACGCGAACGCGCTCTACCGTCCCGCTCCAGAGGTTGTCGGCCGCCATGTGAGCGATGTGCTTCCCGCCGACGCAGCGGCAACCATCTCCAACGTATCGGCACAGGTCGTCGATACACAACGAACGGTTCAGACCGAATTCAGGATCCAGCCGGACGGCAGAGTAGTCTGGTTCGCCGCCACTGCGTCGCCGTTCGATGGACGCGCCGTGCTCTGGGTTGCGCGCGACATCACGGAGACGAAAGTCGCGCGCGATGCTCTTGCGCACAGCGAGCGTCGCTACCGTCTGCTGTTCGATCGCAATCCGTGCGCGATGTGGGTGTACGATTACGACACGCGACAGATTGTGGACGTCAACGACGCCGCGGTGACCCAGTACGGCTACAGTCGAGACGAATTCGCACGGATGAAGCTGGATGATCTGCGCGCTCCCCATGATATCCCGCAGTTGTCACGCCTGCTCGCCGAGATGCCGAGCGATGAGCCGCGCGTTCACACTGTAAAGCACAGGAAGAAGGACGGCACTGTAATCTCCGTCGAAGCGCGTGGCCATCCACTCGGGATTCCCGACCGGCGTCTGCGGCTGGTGGTCATCACCGACATTACGGAACGGCTCGCCGCCGAGCGCGTCGTGCTCGAGGCGGAAGAACGAGCAATGGCAACCAGTCTGATGCTGCAGACTCTGATCGATGCTGCTCCGCAGGCGATGATCGTGCTGGACGCGGAGTGGAATGTCACGCGCTGGAACGATGCGGCGGAGGTGCTGTTTGGCTGGAGTGCAAGCGAAGTCATCGGTGGCCCGGTGCCTTTCATTCCTGCCGACCAGCGCGATCACGTCGATAAATGGCGCGGAACGCTGGGGCACGGCGGTACCGAGAAGCCGATAGAAGCGGTGCGAATGCGGAAGGACGGCCGCCATGTCGATGTCATGCTGGCGGTCGCGCCGTTGCTGGATGCCGAGGAACGGCCGACAGCATTCATCGGCGTGTATATGGACATCACAGAACGCAAACAGCTCGGAGAGCAGCTTCGGCAGTCGCAGAAGATGGAGGCGATCGGTACGCTCGCTGGCGGAGTGGCACACGACTTCAACAACATCCTCACCGTCATATCCTCGTACGCTGCCATGCTGATTGCGGACGATCGGTATCCCGACATTCGCGCGGACATCGAGGAGATAAGCAGCGCAGCACGACGCGCAACCGGTCTCACGCGCCAGCTGCTCACGTTCAGCCGGAAGGCGATCGTTCAGTTGCAGACAGTGGACATCAACGGCATCGTCGAAGAGATGCAGCCGATGCTGCGGCGGCTGCTGATGGAGCACATAGAGTTGATCGTCAAGCCGAGCGGCGTCGCAAGCAATTTGACTGCGGACGTGAGTCAACTCGAGCAGATACTGCTCAATCTCACGGTCAATGCCGCGGACGCGATGCCCGAAGGCGGAAGCCTCGTGATCGAGACGCACAACGTGTGGCTGGATGACGCGTACGCGGAGATGCACACCAACGTCGTGCCAGGTCCCTACGTGTTGCTTGCAGTGACCGACTCCGGCATAGGAATGGACGCCGACACCCTTCGCAAGATCTTCGAGCCCTTCTTCACCACCAAGGAAATCGGTCGCGGCACTGGACTAGGCCTTGCCACGGTCTATGCAATCGTCAAGCAGCTCGGCGGCCACATCTGGGTGTACAGTGAGCCGCACCAGGGTGCCACGTTCAAGATCTATCTCCCGCGCGACATGTCGTCCGCGCCGACGGAAGTTGCACCGGTGCAGCAGCTGTATTCGGCCGTGAGCGGCACTGTTCTTCTCGTCGAGGATGACAGCGCGGTCCGCCGCGCGGCGCGACGGATGCTGGAAAAGGTGGGGTTCAGCGTCATCGAAGCGCAGGACGGGGAGGAGGGATTGTCGGTCGCCTCCGGTTACGACGGCGAGATCGCGGTCGTGGTGACGGACCTCATGATGCCGAAGATGAACGGCGGCGATTTCGCACGAGCTCTGGCAGCGAGCAGGCCTGGATCGCGCATCGTATTCACGTCGGGTTATACAGATGACGCAGTTCTGCGCAAGCGACTCGTCGCGTCCACACACACGTTTGTTCAGAAGCCATTCACCGGCGATCAACTTGTTCGGACCATAACGTCGGTGCTTGCTGAGCCTGCATCCTGAGCAGACAGCTGGATCACAGTAGTTAACGTAGTTGCGAAGTCTCCGTCAAACTGGATGCGTGCGCTCAGGCCGCGCTGGCAGTGCCCTTCTCACGGAGACTCAGGTAATGATCCGCATGACGTCACTGATGCATGGCGTTCCCCTCGCAGCCGCGATGCTTGTCTCGGCTGGTTTCACGATGGCGTGCTCGCCAACACGCAACGTTTACGATTCGTCGTACAACGACAACCATCGCTGGGACAGACGTGAGGATGCGGCGTACCGGCAGTGGGAGGCGGAGCAGCATCTTCGCCACCTCGCCTACGAACAGCGCCAAATCGACGAACAGCGGGCATACTGGACGTGGCGTCACGATCATCCCGATGATCGCGAGTAGCCCGGCCGGAGCCAGACGGGAACCGATTAAGATATGTGAGTATGGGATCTGCGGCGACTTGCGACGAAACGAATCCAGGCGGGCGCCCCGAGGTCCGCGGAGTGAGCGTCGACGGAAAGACACGCTGTGCACACTATCACAGCGAAGTTGACGTAGTCGCTATCAAGCTTCATTGCTGTTCCGAGTATTACGCCTGCAAGGATTGCCATGACGAGCTGGCAGACCACGGTCTGGTCCCGTGGCCACGCGAGTCTTTCGAAACGCGCGCGGTCATGTGCGGCGCGTGCGGCGTCGAGCTGACCATCAACATGTATCTTGCGTGTGAGAGCCGCTGTCCTGCCTGCGGATCGGCATTCAATCCGGCGTGCAGCAAGCACCATCATTTCTATTTTTCGATTTCGGAACCGGCCGCCTGAGCTCGGTTTGAGCTGGCGCGGAAGTCGGACTATTCGAGATCGCGGAGACCGCGCCGTAGCCCGCGGTGACGAGACAGCCTGCGTGGATGGCGCAGACGGTCCCGCCCGTGCGGATCCAGTCGGCCACTAGCGGCAGCCCACTGGCGAGCCGGCTCGGGACTGTTTAACATACTGGTAAGTTTATTACCCGCCGGCGCGCACTGGGTCGGCCTTTTTTCGCCAGGACGCTGAACGTAAATGGCCGCCACTAAATCGTTGCGATGGGAACGCCGTCCCGACACCAGACCGCAGGAGTTGCTCGATGCTGCGATCGGCGTGTTCGCAGAGCGCGGCTATCGCAACACGCGCATCGACGACGTCGCCGAAGCGGCCGGTGTCACGAAGGGCGCGGTATATCACTATTTCGCGACGAAGGAAGATCTGCTGCTGCGCGCGATCGAGCACTATCATGACCGCGCCTTCGGACAGATCGACCAGGTGCTGCGTCACGCGCGCGGCCCTGCATCGGCCCGCATACGGCTGATGATGCGGAAGGCGTTCGGCGGTGCCGATCCCACGGGGCGAAAGATGACGCTCGCGCTGATCCTGCAGAGCGCACGGCACGACCTGCCGGAAGCGCACCGGCGGTGGTTGCGGGGCGGACCGATCAAGGGCTGGCGTCTGCTCGCCTCGCTGATCGAGGAGGGAATGCGCGCCGGCGAGTTTCGCGCCGACGCCGACGCGGAGGTCGCAGCCCGCGTGACGATCTCGGGGCTCATCACCCAGATCGTCTGGCAACCCCTCGCGGTCGATGTGCCTGAGCTGCTGATTGACGACGACAGGCTCATCGATTCGGCCGTGGAGCTGCTGCTGCACAGTCTCTGGCCGGCCCTGGTCGTCAACACGACAGACACCAAAGAGAACTGATTTGAATAGCACAGTCCGCGATGCCGCGGTCCGCGCCGTCGCTTTGTTTTGCCTCGTTGCATACTCGAAAGTATGCGATGGTCGTAACTTCCTGCCGGCAGCGATCCATGGCTGACGCGGTCCGCATAATCGAGCTTACCGCCGACGAGGAGCCGACGGCGGTCCTCGAGCCGATCATCAGTGAATACGAGCCGAGGAAGGGCGCCGAGCATCGGTATGTCATTGCGTTCGCCGTCGTGCTCGCCGCGATGATGCAGGTGATCGACAGCTCCATCGTCAACGTCGCGCTGCCGGACATGATGGGCAACCTCGGCGCGAGTCTCGACGACATCGCTTGGGTGTCGACCGGATATCTGCTCGCAAGCGTGATCGTCATTCCGCTGACCGGCTTTCTTGGCGATCTGCTCGGACGCAAGCGCTACTTCGTAGGGTCCATAGTTCTGTTCACCGCGTCGAGTTTCTTCTGCGGCGCGTCGCATTCACTTGGCGCGCTCGTCATGTGGCGCATCATTCAGGGAATCGGCGGCGGTGCGCTGATGACAGTTTCGCAGGCTGTGCTGTTCGAGTCCTTTCCGCTGGAAGAGGCGGGAATGGCAATGGCGCTCTTCGGACTTGGTGTTATGGTCGGTCCGACGATCGGGCCCACCCTCGGCGGCTGGCTCACCGACAATTACGGCTGGCCGTGGATCTTCTACGTCAACATACCCGTCGGCATTCTCGCCGCGGTGATGATTGCCGGCTACGTCAATGATCCCGCACACCAGAAGCGCCCGCGTGCGATCGACTATCTCGGCATCGCGCTGTTGATCGTGAGCGTGGGATCGCTGCAGTACGTGCTGGAACATGGCGAGCGCGAAGACTGGTTCGCATCCCACTTCATCGCGTGGCTGACGGTGACGGGCGTCGTTGGCGGCGTGCTGCTCATATGGCGTGAGCTGAGAACCGAGCATCCGGTGATCGATTTTCGCGTGCTGAAACACCGGCAGATGTGGGTCGGCACCCTGCTCGGCGTGGTCATGGGAATCGGGTTGTATGCGATGTCGTTCACGCTACCCGTGTTCATGCAGGGGAACCTGGCCATGACGGCGGAGCAGACAGGATGGATCCTCATGCCCGGCGCGCTAGCAACGGCGGTGTCGATGGGCGTGGTGGGACGGATTACGAACAAGTTCGATCCGCGACTGCTGATCACCGCCGGCGCGCTGACGTTCGCGCTTGCGGCGTGGAAGCTGTCATTGATTACAGGTGCGAGCGGCGCAGAGGATTTCTTCTGGCCTCTGATTCTGCGCGGAGTAGGGCTGGGCCTGATGTTCGTCCCGCTCACGACCATCACGCTCGCAGAGCTCTCGCCGACGGAGCTCGCTCAGGGAACGGGTTTGTACAACTTCTTCCGCCAGCTTGGCGGCTCCTTCGGCATTGCCGCTATCTCGACGCTGCTGATTCGCTATACGGCGCAGAATCGTGCGAATCTCGTGTCGCACGTATCGACACTCAATCCCGTCAGCATGGCGCGCATCGAGATGATGACGCGAGGCATGATGGCGAAGGGAGCGGACTTCTGGACTGCGCAGAAGCAGGCGCTGGCTCTGATCGACCATCAGCTCATGGCGCAGGCGAGTGTGCTGGCGTACGGCAAGATCTATGAGTTGAGTGCGGCGCTGATACTGCTGCTCATTCCGCTGCTGCTCCTCGTGCGGAAAACGAGGGGCGCCGCGGGCGCGCATGCGATACTGGAATGACCTCCAGTGATTGTCAAAGAGGCTGAAAATATTGATCACCGTTTTCTGACACTCCCGGTGCTGGTATGACCCCGTCAGCGCATGCATTCTTCGATCATGACGGGCAAGGCGATGATTATGGTTCTGTCTGCTGCGGGTACGCTGGGGCTGGCCCAGGGCGTGGGCAATCCGGTAATCGATCGCGGTGGCACATTCGTCACTCTGCTCGGGCGCGACACGGTAGTCGTCGAGAGCTTCACGCGGACTGGTAACAAGCTCGACGGCAACCTGGTCGTGCGCGTTCCTGGGACGGTTCTCATTCACTACGTTGTGGATCTTGCTGCCGACGGCGCTCCGTCGCGCTCAGTGGTGGACGTGACACCGATGGGGACGTCCGAGGTCGCGAAGAGACGCGTGACGATAGACTACGCGCGCGACTCGGTCGTGGTGGACGTTGACTCGGCGGGCCGCCAGAGCAGAGGGCATGCGGCGCTGAAACAGCCGCCGTATCCGCAGCTGATGACGGGATTCGGTCCCTCATATGGACTGTATGCTTCGCCCGTGCTGTACGAACTTTATGCGCCTCTTGCACGCGCGGCAGTCGGTGACACAGTGCGGCTTACCACGATCGATATCGTTCATGGGCGGACGTTCAAGCGTGTATTCGTGAAGCGATCGCCGAGGGAGCTGGATGCGGACTTCTTCGGCATCGCCGCGACACGCCTTACGCTGGATGACGCCGGACGCATCACCGGCGGGGACGCGAGCGAAACTACCGAGCAGACGCAGATGACGCGCACCGCATTTGTCGACGTATCGCCGATCGCAAGGCGATTCGCGGCTGCGGATCACGCTGGAAAGGGCGTGGGCGCCGTATCGCCGGAGGTGGTCGCGCGCACGAGGCTCGGTGGAGCGCCGGTGGTGGTCACGTACAGCAGTCCACGCCGGCGCGACCGCGTACTGCTCGGCAAGGTAATCCCCTACGGCAGCGTATGGCGCACCGGCGCAAACGCGGCGACGACGCTCTTCTTCGACAATGATCTGAACATCGGCGGAAAGAGGATACCTGCGGGGGTGTACAGTCTGTGGACGCTACCCAGGAGCGATGGGAGCGTCGATCTGATCGTCAATTCGCAACACGGCCAGTGGGGGACGGACTACGACGCATCGCACGACGTCGCTCATATCCCGATGGCGGTCACGACAGCGTCGTCACCGCAGGAGGACTTCGCGATCGCCGTTGCGGACGGTACGCCGGGCAGACTGCGGATGAGCTGGGGCAAGTTCATCTGGAGCGTGCCCGTTTCGGTAGCGAAGAAGCAGTAGCGGCGTGGCAGCTCAGGGTGCGAATCTGTAGCCGGCCTTGCGCGCGGTCAGAATGTGGCGCGGTTCCGCGGGATCGGACTCGAGCTTGTGACGCAGCCGCGCGACGTGCTGGTCGACGGTTCGGGACGTGAGGCCTGGTACGTAGTGCCAGACCTCATCCATTACATGCTCGCGTGAAATGATCGCCCCGTCGGCCCGCACCAGAAAGACCAGCAGCTCGTATTCGCGCGGCGTCAGCTCCACGACGGCTCCGGCGCGCGTCACGGTGCGGGTCTTGAGGTCGATCGTGACGTCACCGAACTGAATACTACCCGTGGATGAAGCATCGTTTGCAGCGGGCGATGTGCGCGGCTCGATGCGACGCAGCATCGCTTCCGCACGCGCGAGCAGCTCGAGAACACCGACAGGTTTGACGACGTAGTCGTCCGCGCCGCTTCGGAAGCCCTGCACCTTGTCCACTTCGCCATCGCGTGCCGACAGGATCAGTACGGCCGCCGTCCCGCCATTCGCCCGAAAGCGGCGCAATACGTCGAATCCGTTGACTTTCGGCAGCATGAGATCGAGAATGACGAGATCGGGCGTGTGCTCACCCAGCCACTCCAGCGCCAGCTCTCCGTCCGCTGCCCAGTGCACGTTGTATCCTTCGAATTCGAAGCTGGTGCGCAGTCCGAGGGCGAGTGTTTCGCTATCCTCTATTATGAGCACCGTGTGGTCGTGATGATTGTTGGCTTGAGATTCTGTCATCGTGACTACTCCGCGGTCCAGCGTGGTAGAAATACGGAGATCCGCGCGCCGGTATCTGCGCCCTGTTGGATCTCCACGCGCCCGTGCATCTGCAGGATCAGTTCGCGCGCAATCGTCAGGCCAATGCCGGTGCCGGCCGTCGCGTCTTGCGGAGAATCCAGCCGCGTGAACGCTTCCCACACGCGTTCGCGATCCTTGGCCGGAATCCCGGGGCCGGAATCCTCGACCCAGATCTGCACGTCCTGAGCGTCCGCGCGTACGCCGATGCGAATGGTCTGACCGTTCGGGCCGTATTTCACGGCGTTGTCGATGAGATTTACCAGCACCTGTTTGAGCGAGCCCGCGTCGCACGCCGCGATTGCTGGAACGGTATCGATCTCGAATTTCATGGACCGCGCGGCCGCAAGCTGCTCGCAGAGCTCAGCGGAACTTGCGACGACGTCCGACACGTCGACCGGGCCGAGCGCGATCTGCGGTCGCGTGGTGCGCACTACGGCGAGCACGTTGTCGGTGAGACGGATGAGGCGTTGCGTCTCCGTCTCGATTACCTCGATTGCCTTGTCATGCTCGTCCTGATTGCGGGCCCGCTTGAGTCGGAGAATCTGCACGAACAAGAGGATGTGTTGCAGCGGGGTGCGCAGCTCGTGCGAGATGTTCGCGAGAAACATCTCCCGCGATTCCACGAGCCTGAACTCCCTACGCATCATCGCGAGCGTAGCGACGGCGAGCACTATGCTGCCGATCAGTAGCAGGAAAGAACCTGGGAGACGTGAGCTCGAGACACCTCCGAGTACCAGTCGGCCCGCGACCTTTGGGCGGAGCCCGACCGTGACCACTATCCCACTGATCTGCGGGATCGTATCAGTGCCGATCGCGCGTACGGGTACGCTGCGTGATGGCGCCGCGTACAGAGTGCGTCCGCGACTGTCCGCGACGACGATGCTGAGGATCGAATCCGTCGGCATGCCTTCCGTGAGAAAGGGTGGAACTATGCGTGCGACACGATGGACCAGGGCATAGTCCCAGACATCATACGTAGCGTAACACGAGCGGTAGCCGTACACCGCTCTCACATGGCCGGCACCGTCGCGAACTGGCGTGAAGGCAACCGCTTCAGGGAAGTCGGGCGAGTCGACGAACAGATATCCAAAGTGCCAGGACGCTATCTCAGGGGTAACTGCAAGTTTGGGAATGGAATCGCGTATCAACCGCATGGCGGCCGGAATCGGTGTCCCGCCGACGATGGTCAGCCCGCGCGAGGGAAGATCCATCCTGAAGCGATAGATCTTCCACAGCGGGGACCGCGCACAGGCTTCGCCGGTATCGGGAATCGCGGGAATGATCGTCGGTGCTGGGAGGGGCCCCGTCCATGGGTCGTCGGGTCCTAGCTTGACGAATGCCTGCATTACTGTGCGCTCGCGCGCCATAAGGTAGATGCGAGTCACGTACAGATAGCTGGCGAAATGCGCGTACGCAGCGAGCGTGCGTTGCGCGGCCTCACGCTGCGCGCGTGCGGATCGAACCGCGTCTCGGAGCGAGAGAGCAGCCCCTCCAACGATCATCGCTAGTGTCACGCCCACGAGAATCGTCCGGATCTTCTTCAGTTTTGGCCGGGCGGTTACAAACATGAGTGCGATCCCGTTGGATCAATCAAGATACCACGGCTTGCTGCCCGCGCCCACTCGGCGATTGTATACGAATGATTCCGTACTGTTGCGGGGTGTGCCGGACTAACGGTCCATCGCCACGACGAGGGGGCCTACGACGAGAATATGGTGGACGAAGTTGACCACGAAGCCACGCGAGGCCATGGGTACGTGGTGCAGCTTCGTCATCGGAAATACGATGTAGCACATGGATAACCAGATGATCGCACCAAGCACCGGTCCGACGGTTGCGACCCCGATCCCCCCCTGTGCTGCGCGTTGCAGTGACGCCCAGTTGCGGTAGACCATGTAATACAGCGTTGCCCATGCGAACGCGACCGCAGTGTGCATTGCAAGGCCGATCAGCATGCCTTCGGTGCCAAGCGTGTAAGCTTCCTTGCCGAGCAGCGCGGCCGCCACTCCCTGGAATACACGAGCGAACGGCGGATGCCCGAAGAAGAGAAACCCAAGTGCGTACGCGCTGAACCCGTCGACGATTGCCAGTACGCAGCCCGTTCGCACGACAGTGGCCAGCTCACCGCGGCGCGTTGATGGAAGCTCCAGTGACGCAGTTGACATCGTTGCGACATTCTCCTGTTTGCGATGCTGCAGGCACGAAACAGCCGCGCGGCGCTGCGCACAAGCGCAGTGCTGTCAGGGAACGGTGACGAAACTTTTCCAAAGTGCCTGCGTCGCGCAGGCGCGGAGCTCAGGCGAGGTTGCGGAAGGCCTGCGCTGCTGCCTTGATGGTGTGGTCTGTCTCCGCCTCGCCGTGCTGTGTGGAAACGAACCATGACTCGAATGCCGATGGCGGCGGTGAGACACCAAGATCGAGCAGCGTGTGAAAGAAGGCCGAATAGCGACGCGTGTCGGACGCGCGCGCCTGCGTGTAGTCCGTGACCGGCCGGTCCGAGAAGAACGGCGTCAGCATGGTGCCCATGTGCGGTACCTGAAGGCTCACGCCTGCGGCTGCAGCCTCGCGCGCGAGCCCTCTGGCGAGAGCGGTCGTGGCGTCCGCCGCACGCTGCCAGACGCCGGGTCTCGCCAGCTCGCGAAGAACTGCGACTCCTGCCGCCATCACGACCGGATTGCCGGCGAGCGTTCCCGCCTGATAAACCGGTCCGTCGGGCGCAATCTGGCGCATCAGCTCGGGACGGCCGCCGTACGCTCCGACAGGGAGGCCGCCGCCGATCACCTTGCCCAGCGTGGTAAGGTCCGGCGAAATTCCGAACAGCGTCTGAGCGCCGCCGGGATGCACCCGAAAGCCTGTCATCACTTCATCGAAGATGAGTACCGCGTCGTACGCAGTCGTTTGCCACCGCAGGGCTTCGAGGAAACCAGGAACTGGTAGTACAACTCCCATGTTGCCGGCGATCGGCTCGACGATGACAGCGGCGACCTTGTGACCGTACTCGGCGAAGGCGTTGCGTACCGCTTCGATATCATTATACGGTAGCACCATCGTGTCGCGGGTTGCCGCAGCGGTAACTCCCGGTGAATCCGGAAGCCCGAGTGTTGCGACGCCCGATCCCGCACGCACGAGAACCGAATCGGCGTGACCGTGATAATTGCCGTCGAACTTGATGATGAGGTCGCGCCCCGTCGCGGCGCGGGCGAGCCGGATCGCGCTCATGACAGCTTCGGTACCGGACGTCACGAATCGCATTACCCGCATCGACGGCACGAACTGCTGAATTGCCTCTGCGAGCTCGATCTCATGCGTGCTCGGCGCACCGAAGCTGGTCCCTCGCGACGCAGTCTCGATGATCGCGTCCAGTACAACCTGCGGCGCATGACCGAGAACGTGCGGACCATAGGCGAGCAGGTAGTCCACCAGGCGATTGCCATCGGCGTCGGTGACGTATGCGCCCTTGCCGCTCACGATGAAGCGTGGTGAACCACCGACGCCATTGAACGCACGCACCGGCGAGCTGACTCCACCCGGAAAGTACCGTCGGGCGACATCATAGAGTCGCGTGGATTCCGAGGTATCTGGCGTCGCGTCGATCGATGTCATGCCGCTTCCTCTGTTTGTCGTGCTGCAAGATATGTTACTGCCGATGCACCGGCACGCTCGCCCGAATGGATGCAATCGGGAATCCCGATCCCGTGAAAGGTAGACCCGGCGATGAAAATTCCGGGAACCGCTGCAAGCGCGTCGCCAAGCGCCGTCACGTTCTTGTCGTGGTCGGGTGGATACACCGGGATTCCAGCGGGCCACTCGTACACACGTGTGAACAGCGGCGTGGCAGTGACGCCCAGCGTAGAGGCGACTTCCGCGCGAACGAGTGAGATGGCGTCGAGTCCGCAGCCGCGAACGTATCCGCGCACAAGAACGGTCCCTCGCGGCGCATGAGTCGGGTTCTTGGAAGAGGTCCAGGTGCAGGCGCTGACTGCGGACGACGGCTCCGTCACGAGGTAGCCGGTCCCCGAAAGCGAGCACTGAACGTCGTCGGCATTCCACGCCATCGTTACGGTGGTGGTTGCCGGATACGCGACCCCTTCCAGCGTCTTTGCCGCCGGGACTGCAAGCGATGACAACAGCATCATGGCTGCACGTGCCGGAACTGCAATGATCGTGGCGTCTGCGACCAGCGATGTGCCGTCCGCAAAGTGCGTGACCCATCGTCCGTCATCTGTACGCTGGATCGACTCGGCGACTGCATTCGTGCGCACCGTTACGTCACTCAGCGCTGCGCAGGCAACGTCGACCAGCTCCCGCAGCCCCTCCCGGAACGTCAGCAACTCACCGTCGAACGTCGTGGGCGATTTGCAGAGCTCGCCGTCCCGACGCTCGTAGGTCGGAAGATTGTCAGGATTCACGCGAATCACGCGCGTGCCGAGCGACAGAGCATCGAAGAGGCTGGTAGTTCGCAGCTTGCTCCCGATGCACACGTCCGCTCCACCATCGACCACGCATCCATCCACAACGTCGCCCGCGATCTTGCCGCCGAACCGCGCTGCGGAGTCGGCGAGCGTGATGCCGCAGGAGTCGTTCAGCGCACGAATGCGCAACGCGGCGGCGATTCCAGCGATTCCAGCACCGATGACAAGAATCTCCGGCCTTGCATTTCGTTCGATACTGCCGCTCAGGTCCATCCGGCGTCCTGGGCCCGACGTGCGATGATGGATGCCAGCTGCTGCACGAATTGCGGATCGTCGTTCAGGGAGGGAGGGCGTTCCAGATGCATTCCCAGCTCGCGTGCAATGCGCTGTGCGTCGATGTCGATGTCGTAAAGGATCTCGACGTGGTCGCAGACAAATCCTACAGGCACGCTGACGACGTTGCGTATGCCGCGCGCGGCAAGCGCCGCGAGATGGTCGGGGTAGGTAGGACCCAACCATGGCTCGGGACTACGGCCGGCGGACTGGTAGCTCCACGACCACCTGTCCGACGGAATTCCCGCGCTCTGCGCAACGAGCTGAGCGGTTTCATGAACCTGTGCGTCGTAGGGATCGCCGGCGCGAATGATCCGTTCGGGCAGGCTGTGCGCACTGAAGATCACATGCACCAAATCGCGGTCTGCTTCAGGCCAGCGTGCGATGCCGGCGAGCACGCGGTCGGCGAGCGCGGCAATCAGGCCGGGTGCAGTGTGATAGCTATCGACGTGCGCGAAGTCGATGTTCGTGCGGTACATGGAGAGGCCATCGGCTATCTTTGCCTGATAACGCGCGATGCTCATGCCGCTGAAGTGCGGTGCGAGGACCATGCTGACAGCGCGGTCGATTCCATCGATGCTCATCCGGCCCACCGTTTCCTCGATCCACGGTGACCAGTGGCGCATTCCGACATACACGCGGAAGCGGCGCGGCACTCCGGCGGGATTGAGCTCGCGCTCGATTCCATCAGCCTGGCGTTGTGTCAACTCGGCGATCGGGGAACGTCCGCCAATTGCTTCGTAGTTGCGTGTGATCTCGGCGAGCACGGCCGGCGTTGTAGGACGGCCGTCGCGTATGTCCGCCAGATAGCCGGGAATCTCGGCAAGCGACTCGGGCCCGCCGTACGCCATCAGCAGCACGCCAATCGGTGCGGTTTGGCCGGCGTCGTCGGGCGTGCGAGTCAAGGGCAGTAACCTGGTGCAGTAGCCTCATGCACGTAGTCCACGAGTCTGCGCACGTTGTCGACCGGCGTCGAGGGAAGAATGCCGTGACCGAGATTGAAGATGTGCCCGGGTCTGGAGCCGGCTCGCATCAAGACGTCATCGATCTGGGCCTTCAACTCCCGCCACGGCGCGAGCAGCGCGATCGGATCCAGGTTTCCCATGATCGAATACCTGTCACCGAGTCTCGCGCGCACCGAATCGAGTGGAGTGCGCCAGTCGATTCCCACCACGTCACCGCCGCACGCCGCGACGTCGTCGATGTATGCGCCGGTGCCGGTGCTGAAGTTGATTACGGGAACTCCGGCAGCATGGACTGCACGATAGAGCGCTGCGTTATGCGGCTGCACGTAGCGTGCATAATCATGTGGACTGAGCGCGCCTGCCCACGAGTCGAACACCTGCAGGACATCGGCGCCTGCGCGGGCCTGCGCGACAAGGTAATCCGCAAGCACGGTGACGAGGCGGCGCATCAGCCGTCCCCACGCTGCGGGCTCCGCGTACATGAAGCTCTTCGCCAAATCGTAACGCTGCGAGCTGCCACCCTCGATTGCGTAACACGCCAGCGTGAAGGGCGCACCAGCGAATCCAATCAGCGGGGTCGATGCGGGGAGCGCTTCGCGCACGAGTCGAATCGCGCCAAGCGTACCTCGCATCGTCTGCTCCGCCGGCGGAGTGCCGAGCATGTCGACGTCGCGCGACGCCCGAACCGGATTGGCGATGCGCGGACCGGCGCCTGCGACGAAGTCGAGGTCGAGCCCCATGCCAATGAGCGGCGGCAGGATGTCGGAGAAGATGATCGCCGCATCGACGCCGAGTGCCTTCACGGGCTGCAAGGTGATCTCCGCCGCGGTTGCGGGATCGCCGATCGCTTCCAGCATGGTCTGGCGCGCGCGGATCGCGCGATACTCCGGCATGTACCGTCCGGCCTGCCGCATCAGCCACACGGGAGTGTGCGGCACAACGTCTCGACGGCACGCGCGAACGAGAACGGAGCCCGCAGCCACGCTCGCGACGGGCACGTCGCCGTGCGCTGGCGGCGTTGCATGCGGACGGGTTGTCGTCGGGCGCGTTGCTGCCATCAATCCTTCAGCCACCGCGCGGCATCCTTCGCATGATATGTAATGATCATTCCGGCGCCGGCGCGGCGCATCGATGTGAGTGATTCCAGCACGACAGCGCGCTCGTCGATCCATCCTGCCGCGGCCGCCGCCTTCACCATCGCGTATTCGCCGCTCACGTTGTATGCGACGAGGGGCACGCCGGGATGCGCCGCGCTCACGGCGCTCACGATGTCGAGATAGGCGAGCGCAGGCTTCACCATCAAGAAATCCGCGCCTTCAGCAACGTCGAGCGCACTTTCCCGCAACGCGATCCCGCGATTCGCCGGGTCCAACTGATGCGTGCGCCGGTCGCCGAACGCAGGTGCACCACCTGCCGCGTCGCGGAACGGGCCGTAGTACGCGGAGGAATACTTCACGGCGTAAGCCATGATCGCCACATTCGCATGGCCTGCATTGTCGAGCGCGACGCGGATTGCTCCGACGGCGCCGTCGATCATTCCGCTGGGTGCGACGACGTCTGCACCAGCCTCGGCGTGCGATACCGCAATCCGTCGCAGAGAATCGAGCGTTTCATCGTTGATGAGGTATTGCTCGGCGTCGAGAATCCCGCAGTGGCCATGTGACGTGTACTCGCACATGCACACGTCGGTGATGACGAGGAGGTCGGGTGCGTGAGCCTTGAGAGCACGGATCGCGCGCTGAACGGCGCCGCCTGACGCGTAACTCTCCTTTCCATGCGGATCCTTGCGATCCGGTGCTGGAACGCCAAAAAGAATCACCGCGAGAACACCAGCTGCGACGAGCTCGTCGGCGATGGCCGTTACACCATCGACGGACACGCGTTTGATTCCCGGCATCGATTCTATCGACTCGACGACGTTCTCGCCGTCGGTGACGAAGATCGGTGCGATGAGATGCTCCGGCCTCAGCAAGGTCTCGCGTACCATCCGCCGAAGAGTGTCACTGGTGCGCAGCCGGCGGAGTCTCACGGTGGGGAATTGGCCGGCGTCGGTCATTGCATGCTTATTGGTGGCGCTTGCTGTGCGTTGTCGTGCGGGGCCGCGCCGAACATCCGCGAGAGCGCGGTAACGACGCCATCGAGGGTGTACACTCCCGCAACAGCCGATACCGGCAATCCCGCCTCCGTCGCCGCGTTCGCAGTAACGGGTCCGATGCAGACGATGCGGGGCGCGACAGACGTGCCGAAGCACGCAACGAACGCGTGCACGGCTGACGGACTCGTAAACGTTATCGCATCGGCCTCCAGTATCCTGCTTCGCGTCTCATCTTGCACGGTGCGAGCGACGGTGTCGTACAGGATCAGCTCCACGACTTCGGCGCCGCGCGCGCGCAGCGTATCTGAAAGAACCGACCGTGCGCCCGCGGCCCGCGGCCAGAGAATCTTCATTCCCTTCACGTCGCCAAGTGCATCTGCCAGCGACTCTGCGACAAATTCAGGCGCAGTCACCGCCGACGTAGCGCCGAGCGCGGCAACCGCTCGTGCAGTAGCCGGTCCAACTGCCGCGATCGCGGGATGCAGCCGGAATGCGGTCTGATCGGCGGCGTCCAGTCGAGCCCAGAACATGCGCACGCCATTCGCGCTCGTGAAGGCGATCCAGTCGAATTCGCCGACTGCGGCAGACGCGAGTGAATCATCGCGATGGATCGGATCGATGCCGATGAGAGGAACTACGAGTGGCTCGGCGCCAGCTCGTCGGAGCGCCGTCGTGAGTGGCCCATCTTCCATCTCGAATCGCGTCACGACCACGCGGCGTCCAGCGAGCGCTGCCGTCATGACTGCATCGCCCGTAGGGATGAACTCAGCTCCGCGTCCACGGCATTGTGCAAATCGACGTCGTCGATGCGCGTCAGGATGTCCAGAGCGATCGGATCGTCGGCGCGGCACTGCACCGCGAGAGCGCCCTGGCCCGCGGCGGGCGGCATCGTCGTGAGATCGAATATCTCGGTGATGTTCGCGCGTAGTTCCAGCCGTTCGAGACCCGCGAGAGCAAGCAGCGCAGCGTCATAATCCCCCGCGAGTACCTTCGCGACCCGCGCATCCACAGTGCCGCGAATGGGTTTTACCTCGAGATCGGGACGCAGCGCGAGAACCGCCGCGGCGCGTCGCTCGCTGGACGTGCCAACGAGGGAGCCCGGCGGAAGTTCGCTCAGTCTGAGAGGACGCGCGCAGACGAGAGCTTCGCGCGGGTCGGCACGGACAGGCACCGCGGCGATCACGAGTCCGGCAGTCGCCTCGGTCGGCAGGTCCTTGTACGAGTGTACCGCGGCATCGATCTCACCGGTGCTCAGTGCGCGCTCGATCACGTCGGTAAAGGCGTCGGCGGCCAGTTGCGGCGCGGGAACGTCGAGCATCACATCGCCGGACGTCTCGTACTCGCGTACTTCGATGTCGAGTCGGGGATGCGCAGCGGCAAGGAGTCCGGCTACGATCGCCGTCTGTCGCAGAGCGAGCTCGGACTTCCGCGTTCCAACTACGAAACGTCCTGTCATCATACCCCTATCGGGCTGGCTATCCGCGCGGATTCCGACGGGCGCCGTAGTGTCGTAGCCGTCGATCGTGCGGCGAGTCGCTCCTTGAGTATCGCCAGCTCCTCGCCGATGATCCGCTCGACAGCTGGAATGACCGCGCGTCGCTCCGCATGGGCCGCTACCACGTACGGGCCCAGATCATCGATGCCGATCAGCTTCGCACCAGCAACACTGCGGACGTTGACGTCGACATTGCGGGGCAATGAGACATCGACGAGCGTCATGGGGCGATGCGGTCTGTGGGCGAGCGCCTTGGTCACGGTGCAGCTGTCGATCAGCGGGAGTGCCGCGCGTGTTGCCGCGATCACCACGTCCGCGTCACGCAGCAGAGAGGGCAGGAGGTTCAGCGGACAGGCGTCGGCGCCGTGATGTGCACCCATCTCGACCGCTGCCTCCACTGTTCGATTCGCGATCGTGATCCTGCGCGCCCCATACGGCGCCAGCGAACGCAGCGCCAGCTCGGCGATCTCGCCGGCTCCGACCACCACGACGTTGCGGCCGGCAAGCCCGTTCGCAGCCGTCGCGGCGGCATCGACCGCCGCCGAGCCCAGACTCGCCGCTTGCAGACGGCCCCAGATCATGCCACGTGCTCGCTCTCCGGCGCGAACGGCGCTCTTGAATGCGAGCTTCAGCAGCGGCGAGGCCGCATGCACTGCAACCGATTGCCGCAGCGAGCTCGCTACCTGTCCGGTGATCTGAGCCTCGCCAATTACGACCGAGTCCAGTCCCGTGGCGACCTTGAAGAGATGCTCCGCCGCGGCCAGTCCGTGCAGCGAATAGGCGTGCGCCGCCAGTACGGATTCCGGGATTCCACACGTCGCCGACCACCATTCGAGCAGGATCTCTCGTACGTCGCGAGTGCTGGCAGGTGTTTCCGCGTACAGCTCGGTGCGATGGCACGTCGCGATTACCACCAGGCGCTCGATGCGCGGGTCGTGTCGCGCTGCGGCCAGCGCATCACGGAGCACGGACGTGGATAAACCGGCACGCTCGCGCACCTCGGACGTAGCCGTTTTGTGGCTGATTCCGAGGCAGTCTAGCCTGAGGCCGGTGTCTACGGCTATTTCAGTGACCAATGTGCGTGAGAATCCGGGGGACGGGGCGAGCTGGAAAGTTGTGAGTTCCACGCCCTCTACGGTATCCGGGCGACTACGGACTCCAGTCCAAACGGCAGTTCGCCCGGGAGAGTACTTTTGTAAACTTACCGAATGCGAACGTTCGGACAGACCAAACAGGGGACGCCGTTGCCAGTGAAATATACCTCTCGCTATCACCTGACCGTACTCGCTCGTTCAGCTCGGCTGTCTCGCGCGGCCGGTGCCGCGACGCTCGCAGCGATGCTTGTACTTTCAGGGTGCAAGACATCCAGCCCGAGCGCCGAGGCGCCGAGCACCGCCTCGACGCCGACGGTGCACGCAGCCTTCCCGGATGGATGGGGCAGCAAGCATCGCAGGCCGCCGACGGTCGAACAGCACGCGATGGTTGTCAGCAACAGCAATCTCGCCAGCGAAGCGGGCGCCGAGATCCTGAGGAAGGGCGGAAACGCCGTCGACGCAGCGGTGGCGACCGGCTTCGCGCTCGAAGTGACATTCCCGTTCGCCGGAAACATCGGCGGCGGCGGGTTCATGGTGATCCGGATGGCGAACGGCGAGGCCACCGCGGTCGACTATCGCGAGACGGCTCCGCTCGCCGCAACGCGGGACATGTACATCGAGCGCGGCAAGCTGACGAACAAGAGCACCGTGGGCGGGCTCGCATCCGGCGTTCCCGGCTCCGTGGCCGGCATGGCGGCCGCGCTCGCCAAGTACGGCACGATGTCGCTGCACGACGTGATGCAGCCGGCCATCAAGCTTGCCTCGGATGGCTTCATCGTGGACAGCGCGACGTCGCGAGGGCTGGGCGCGAGCGCGCATCTCATCAGCCAGTTCGCCGGCGCCGCGGTGTTTCTCCCAGGCGGCAAGCCACTTCCTCCGGGCACTCTTCTTCGGCAGCCGGAATTGGCGAAGACCCTGCGCCTGATTGCCGATCAGGGACCAGCTGCATTCTACACCGGCCCGATCGCCGACGAGATCGTCGCGCAGATGAAGCACGATGGCGGGATAATCACCCGGCAGGATCTCGCGTCGTACAGGCCGGAGTGGCGCACACCGATCGTCGGCAAGTATCGCGGCTACACTCTGTACGCGATGCCGCCGTCGTCCAGCGGTGGTGTGACAACGGTGGAAATACTGAATCAACTCGAAACCTGGAAGTCGCTCCCGCCATTCAACAGCGCGGCGTACAAGCACCTTCTGGCGGAGACGTTCCAGCGCGCCTTCATCGACCGCAACACAAAGCTCGGTGACCCCGCGTTCGTCACGAATCCGCTCGACATGTTGACCGACAAGGCGTATGCCAGGAAGCTTGCGTCGACCATCCAGCCGGACCGTGCCACCCCGTCGCCGTCGTTCGCGGCAGCTGCCGAGCCGATGCACACCACCCACTACTCGGTGGTCGATGCATCCGGCAACGCAGTCTCCACGACGACCACGCTCAACAGTGGATTCGGGTCCGGCGTGTTCGTCGCCGATGCGGGCTTCTTCATGAACGACGAGATGGATGACTTCGCGGCCGAGCCCGGCAAGCCGAACCAGTTCGGTCTGGTGCAGGGTGAGATCAATGCGATTCAGCCCGGCAAGCGCATGCTGAGCGCCATGTCTCCGACGATCGTGCTGGATCGCAGCGGCAAGCTCCTGCTCGTAGTCGGGGCCGCCGGCGGCCCGACTATCATCACGGGAGTCACGCAGGTGATACTGAACGTCATCGACCAGCACATGTCGCTCCCAGACGCTATGTTCGCGCCGCGCATGCACGACCAGGCGTGGCCCGATGAGATCACATACGAGAAGGGCGGATTCTCACAGTCCGCGACGGATTCGCTCGTGGCGATGGGGTACAAGCTGCACGAGGTGGGCGGTCTCACGAACGTGAACGCCGTCATGCGCGGGCCGGACGGACGCTGGGTCGGAGTGTACGAGCCACGTTCCAACGGCGGCGCCGTCGGCTACTGATCCAGCACGTATGTTGGAGCGGCGCGCGGGGAGTCCTCCCGCGCGCCGCTCTTATTTTTTGGCCTCGCTCAGCTCTCGCTGGAGTTGGCATCGCGCATCTGAAATGCGCTGGCGCGTCATGTCACGGAGAGCGGGCAGGTCCGTCGCAGTGAGCCCCGCGGTTTCGATCGGCTCGAGCACTCTGCACATAGCATTCGCACGACGAAAGCTGAACGAGCCCTTTGCCATTGCGTCCCGCGTCCCTGCAATAGCGACGGGCAGGATCGCTGTTCCTGTGGAGATCGCCAGCTGAAACGCGCCGTCCTTGAATGGTAGGAGGTCGTCGCCGCGCGACCGCGTCCCTTCGGGAAAGATCATCACCGAGACCTTCTTGGCGAGGCGATCCCTGCAGGCATCCAGCGCCTGCTGGCCACTTCCGCGGCTGCTACGGTTGATCGGAATGTCACCGGCCATCCGCATCATCCACCCCATGACGGGAATCCTGAAGATCGTGTCCTTCGAGAGCCACTTCATCTCCCATTTCAGATGCGACATCAGAAAGATGTCGGCGTAGCTCTCGTGGTTAGCGACGACGACGTACGGCCTTCGCGGATCGTGGACGGCAACGCCGCTGGTGTGGAAGTGCCAGTACGGGTTGAGACCGGTCACAGCGACGGCAAGATGGCGGAACGCCCGGCCGGCGGCATACCGTCCCGGGTCGAATGGGGCGGTGGCGATCCAGACGATCGAGACGTAGATGAATCCGAACAGGACGATGAGAACAGTCTCCGTCCACACCCAGGCGTTGACCAGTCGTTGCATCCGCAAAATTTGCCAGCGCGGCGCCGTGGACGTAAGGCTGGTGCTCTGGCCGTGCCTGATGGCCGCCAATGCTGAGCGAGAAGTGATCAAGATATTCGGCGGGACGTTGACAACTGCCGCGTGCCCCGATACCCTATGTGCGGAAGACAAACCACCATTCGCACAGATGACCACCTCCCGCTTCATGCCTTTCAGCAAGTGCAAGCCACTCTCCTCCACGGGGATCTGGTTGACGCATGCATGAAGCTGCTCGAGTTTCATTCCCGTGCCCGCCAGACCTTTCGTCAGGCGGGCATTTTTTTTTGCCATCAATTCACCAGCCCCACGCCAAGGACACCGATAGATGCTCATAGCTGATCCGGAAGAATCGACAATGACCGCCGCGCCAGTTCACTACCTCGACGCGATCTCGCTCGGGAAGATCGTCCAGATCCGGGAGCAGCTGCTCAAGGCCCAGGCGACCGGCATGCGGGTGTTTCGCTTCGAGTCGGGCGACCCCAGCTTCAGCGTCGCCACTCCAGTGCTCGACGCGGTCGATGCCGCAGCGCGCGCCGGAAAGACGCACTACATCCCGAACAACGGAATCCCGCAGCTTCGCGACGCGCTCGCGGCCAAGGTGCGCAACCGCAATCACCTCGCTGGCGTGACGAGCGACGACGTTTTCGTCACGAATGGCGCGATGCACGCGCTCTTCGTCACGTTTGGCGCCCTGCTCGTTCCTGGCGACGAGGTGATAGTTCCGGATCCCATGTGGACGGAGGTTGTCGAGAACATACGGATGGCGGGCGGCGTCCCCGTCGGCGTCGAGCTCAGCGCCGCCGACGATTTCGAGTACCGTACCGATCGGATCGAGGCCGCAATCACGCCGCGTACGCGCGCAATCTTCATCAACACGCCGCACAACCCGACGGGTGCCGTCCTTTCGGTCGAGCGGTTGAAGGAAATCGTGGAACTTGCCCGCGCCAACAACCTGTGGATCGTCTCCGACGAAGCCTACGAGGACGTGCTCTACGACCCGTGGACCCACGTCTCCATCGGATCGCTCGCAGGTGATTACGCCGATCGTGTCATCAGCATCTTTTCGTTCTCCAAATCACACGCGATGAGCGGCTTGCGGGTCGGCTATATCGTGACACGGTCCCCGTTGATGCACGACCGAATTCCCAAGCTGCTCCGGTGCAGCATCAACGGTGTCAACAGTCTTGCACAATGGGCCGCGCTTGCGGCGGTGAACGGGCCTGAAGATCACCTGCAGGCAATGCGCAGCGAGTACGCGATACGCCGCGACATCATGCTTGGCGCGCTGTCCGGCATTCCCGGTGTCCGCGCCTTCGCGGCACGCGGTGCGTTCTACGCATGGGTCGAGCTCGACGAGTCCGCATACGAGCGCCTTGGCGTGCCCGACGCGGCGGCTTTGTCCGATCGGCTTGCAGCATCTGGAATCGGAAGCGCGCCCGGTGACGCATTCGGCGAGACGTGCGCCGGTGCGATCCGTTTCGCGTTCAGCTGCGACACGGCGATGGTACGCGAGGGAAGCGTCCTGCTTCGCGCCGCACTTTCCGAGGGGATTGCGTGAAGTCAACCGCTGCGCCGCTGCGCGTTGCGCTCGGCGAGTACGACATCGGATGGCAGGAGACGGCTGCATCACTCGATCGCGCCTCTGCCATCGTCGCCGCCGCGGCGAGGAGCGGCACCCGTCTCGTCGTGCTGCCGGAGATGTGTACTACCGGCTTCACCATGGATGCCGATTTTGCAGAGTCGCTGGAGGGAGAGAGCGTCACGCAGCTCTCGAACATGGCGTCCCAATCCAATGTATGGCTCCTTGCCGGCGTCGCGACGCGAGACCCGGATCCCCTCACACGCACTGCAAAAAACTCGGCTTTGATGTTCTCACCCGACGGTGCCCTCGCCGCCGTGTACCACAAGCAGCGACTATTCGCGTACGCGAACGAGCAACGCTCCTACATGGGGGGCGATCAACCTGTCGTCATGGATGTGGATGGAGTTCGCGTGAGCCCGTTCATCTGCTACGACCTGCGCTTTCCCGAGCTGTTTCGCGCCGTCGCGGCGGAGACGGATCTGATCGTCGTCATTGCGAGCTGGCCGGCGGCTCGCCGGGCGCATTGGGACGCGCTGTTGCAGGCCCGTGCGATCGAGAACCAGTGCTACGTCATCGGTGTGAATCGAATCGGCGTCGGTGATTCCATCGTGTACGACGGCGGCTCGGCGGCATACGACCCGTGGGGGATCCCGCTGGACCGATCCATTGTTCCTGGTACGGCTGACATCGCGTCCGTGTCGGTTTCACCCGGAGAGGTTGGACGGGTCAGAGGGGCGTATCCCTTCCTGGCCGATCGCCGTTAACGACGGTTGGGCCTCGGCGTCTATTCTCGTGAGCGTGCAGTCAACGTCGCTTTCACACTGCAGGACGGAGGATTGACATGAGGTACGGACTTGTTGCCGCAGCAGCGGCTGCCACCCTTTCCATAACCGCAATCTCGGCTGGCGCGCAGGTCGTGAGACTGACACCAGCGAACGCTGCCTGGTGTCGCGTTGACCGCGATCGCTGCGCCGATGTTCGCGACGTTCGTTACGACAGGCGGGACACTCGCCGGGACGCTCGTGACATCGCGCAGGATCGGCGCGAAATTCGCACGGACCACCGTGCGGTACGCCGTGACGTGCGGGACGTCCGCCTGGACCGCGCGTACCACAACCCAGCTGCCGTCCGCGCGGATGAGCGCTCTGCGGCGGCAGCGCAGCGAGCCGCGAATGCAGAGTATCGCGATATCTTCGGCGATCGTCGCGATGTCAGAAACGATCGCCGCGACATCAGAAACGATCGCCGCTGGCCGTAACTCCAGAGGGCGAATGCAAGGAGGCCGCCGAGTTTGCGCTCGGCGGCCTCCTTGCATTCGCTGATCATCGTTCTGGATGTTATTGCGATTGGCCGCCAAGCGCAGCCGCGATGTCGGCCTCGAGTGCGCCGGTGCTACCGCACTGCACAGGCGCCGTCGACGAATTCTGATCCCGTGCTGTCGCCGCCAGGCTGGTCCGCACCGTCGTCCCCTTGCTGGACGGCTGAAGCTGCGTCGCGACACTGAGCCATACGTGGTAGGAGTTTGCGCGCTGCGTCCCGAATGGTGTGACACCACAATCGATGATGCGTGACATCGGTGTCTGTCCAAACCGGCCCATGAACTGCGCGTTCTGGGCCGCGACTGCGAAAGCAGCGCTGTCGCGCGCAGTCACCGGGAGCCCAAGATTGGAGTAAGCGGCATTCAGTTTCGCCCAGAGCTCAGCGGGTGTCCCCGCGACGTTCTGGCTCACGACCCGGACGTCCTGTTTGTATTGCAGTGACCCGGTGTTGCCAACCATCACCATGATCGGGTCCTGTTGCTGATTCACCAGCGATCCCGTTGCGCAGCCGGCGGTCGCAAGAACGGTGATTGTGAACAATGACCGACGTATCTGCATGCGACGGGCTCCATTCAGGATGAAAATACCCCGCAGAAAGTAGCCGCTCCCGGGCGCGCTGGCTAGCGCGTCCCGGAACTCATCCGCACAGAACACTCCCACCGTTGACGTTGACGATCTCTCCGGTGATGTGCCGTGCGAGCGGGGAGCACAGGAAGGCGACGGGTCCCGCTATGTCGGCCGGCGTAGCGATTCTGCCCAGAGGAATGCCATCGGAAATCCGCGCGATCCCGTGACCAGCGATGGCTCCTGCCACCATCTCGGTGTCGACCCATCCCGGTGCGACGCAGTTTACCGTAACGTCGCGCGGCGCAAGCTCCACGGCCAGTGACTTGGTGATCGAGATGACGGCGCCCTTGGTTGCGGCGTAGTCCGCGTGATACGCCTCACCTCGCTGGCCCGCAGTGCTCGAGATGAGCACGATCCTTCCACCGTCAGTGATGCTCCTCGCCACCGCAGCGCTGGTGAAGAAGATCGAATCGAGGTTTTCGCGCATCGTCCGATGCCAGCGCGCGGCGTCCATGCTGCTGAGCGGCACCTCTTCCTCCGGCCAGATCCCTGCGTTGCCGATGAAAATATCCAGACCGCCGAGCTCGCGTATGGTCGCCTGGACGAGCTGGTGTGCGCCTTCCGCCGTCGCCACGTCGGCCGCATGCACCGCGGCACGAACGCCGAAGGCGGCAGCATCCGCAGCCACAGCGCTGGCGTCGTCGTGCCGGCTGCGGTAACCAATCATGACGTCCGCGCCTGCCGCGGCTAACAGTCGTGCTGTCGCGGCCCCTATTCCGCGCGATGCACCGGTGACAAGTGCGCGCCGGCCCGCCAGATCGAGGATGCCACGTTCGTTGCTATTGACCATCGCACAATGTATCCGCTACACGGCTCGGGGCGGGAGGGGCGATCGATCGCCAGCCTGCGGTCGGGCAGGCGAGCGAGCGCTCGGTAGCTACGCGACGCGGCCCTTCATTCGGCGCCCGCGATTGACGCAGCGCGACGCATGGCCAGCGGCCCATCCAGCGACGTCGCTGCCTGGCATCGGATGCGCGAAGAAATAACCCTGACCATACTTGCAACCAAGCTCAGCCAGAATGTCGCACTGCTCCTGCGTCTCGATTCCCTCCGCAAGCGTCCGCACCTTCATCATCTCGCCCAGAGCCACGATGGTGCGCGCGAGCGCCCCGTCGCCGCCGCTGCGTGCGATTCCCTCGACGAATGTCTTGTCGACCTTCAGCACGTCGATCGGGAACCGCTGCAGGTAGCTCAGCGACGAATAGCCGGTGCCGAAATCGTCGATCGCGAGTTGAACGCCCAGTGCCTTGAGCGCGTGCAATCGCACGAGTGTTTCACTGGTGCGACGCATGAGCGTGCCTTCCGTCAGCTCGAGCACGACCCGGTCCGGGGGAGCGCCGCTGCTCTCCAGCGCCGCGGCGACGTCGCTCACGAAACTGTCCTGTTCCAGCTGCAATCCGGAGATGTTGATTCCCATGCGTAGCTCTTCGTGCAGACCTATCGCCCCATCCGCTGCGAGCCTGTGCCACCGGCTCAGCTCGTTGCACGCGGTCTTCACAACCCATCGGCCGATCTCCACGATCAGGCCGGTATCTTCCGCGAGCTGAATGAACTGTTTCGGGGCGAGCTCGCCGCGTGTCCGATGCGACCAGCGCACGAGCGCCTCGAATCCCTGAAGCATCCCGCTTTCCAGCGCGACGACGGGCTGAAACATGAGATGCAACTCGTTCCGCTCCAGTGCGCCGCGCAGGTCCGACTCCAGCTCCAGACGATCGACAATGGCAGCGTGCATCCGCGGCTCGAAGACAGTGTGGCGCGCACTGCCTGCTTCCTTCGAGTTGTACATGGCGACGTCCGCGTTGCGCAGTATGTCGTCCGCGGCGTCGCCAGGTGATGCGTGGGCGAGCCCGAGACTCGCCGTAACGATCACCTCGCGGCCACGCAGGCTTATCGGCGCGCGCAAGGATTCCTCCACGCGCGTAACGACATCGAGCGCCTCTTCCGCGCTCACGAGATCTTCGAGCAGGATCGCGAACTCGTCACCGCCGAACCGCGCAACGGTATCGTGGCTCCGCACAGCGCCGACGAGCCGCGAGCCGACCGCCGCGAGCAGACGGTCGCCCTCGCCGTGTCCAAGACTGTCGTTTATGGTCTTGAAATCGTCGAGATCGAGGAAGAGAATCGCTACGTGCTTCCCGCGTCCGATGCGACTGAGCGCGTGCATGACGCGGTCGCGGAAAAGGGCGCGGTTCGCGAGTCCTGTGAGGGGATCGTGGAACGCGCGGTAGGTCAGTTGTGTCTCGAGCACCTTGCGCTCCGTAATGTCGACCGCGAGCCCGAGCGCGCCTTCGATATCGCCCGATGCCGCTCTCAGCGGTTCGACGCTGCACACGAAGCTGCGCCCAATCCACGCGAGCTCGAACGACGCCGAGTCGCCGCGCAGCGCGGATGAGATTGCGCTGGTGCCCGACACCGTCTCGCCGGCACTGCCGAAATGCTCGCTCGCATGCATCCCGATGAGATGTTCCGGTTCGATTCCGAGTGCGTTGAGACCGGCGCCCAGTGCCGAGGTGAAGTGGCCATCCCGATCAGTGGCCCACAGAACAGCGGGTATCTGGTGCATCACGAGATGCAGCCGCGCTTCGCGATCGCGCAGCGCAGATTCGGCAGCTCGCCGCGCGGTGACGTCGCGCAACACTGTCTGCACTGCCGGTGATCCGTTGTGCTCGACAGCGACGGACAGCGCCTCGACATCCGCAATTCCACGATCCGCTGTGATTATCCGGTACTCCGATGGTTTCGTCGAGAATTCGCCTCGCCCGCGCGAGCTAAGCGCGTCGACCAGCCGTTCGAGCGAGTCGGGATGCACGAAGGATGAAAGCGAGCGCCCAATAAATGCATCAGCATTCCCGGCACCCAGCATCGCCGCACCGGTCTTGTTGATGTAGAGGAGAGCGCCGTCGCGATGGACTATTATGGCCTCCGGAGACTGCTCCACCAGTTGACGGTACCGTTCCTCGCTGGTCCTCAGCGCACGTTCGGCGCGCACCTTCTCCGTGACATCGCGGGATACGCCGATCAATCCAATAATGTTGCCTTCGGCGTCACGCCAGGGAGTGCGCGTCGTCACGTACTGCCGCATCACGCCATCCGCATCTCTCGCTGTGGCGTCAGTGACTACAGTCTCGCCGGCTGTTATTGCATCCAGATCGCGGGCACGAATCAACCTTGCCGTACTTTCACCGAAGATCGACACGTCATCCGATCCGATGATGACGTGCGCCGGAACGCCGAACATGTTGGCGCCCGCGGAGTTGATCAGATGGTAGTGTCCGTCGACGGTCTTGGCCCACACCGAGTCGGAAGTGCCCTCGGTGACAGCTCGCATCGTCGCGACGTGCTGCCGGAGAATCTGCGCTGCGTGCATGCGCTCCGTGACATCGCGCACCACGGCAGTGAACACGATCCGCTCCGCGCCAGTTCGGACGCTGAGTGCCATTTCGATGACGAAGATCGCGCCGTCCTTGCGCATGGCGCGAAGCTGCACGGTTCGCGCAGCGCCACTGGCGTCACCAGCCTGGATCCTGCGCAACGTGGCGAGATGCGCCTCACGCCGCTCCTGCGGTACGAGCATGCCGATCGACTGACCCAGCACCTCGGCTTCGGTGTAGCCGAACATCTGCGCTGCCGGCGCGTTCCAGAAGACGATGCGCTGATCACCGTCGGATGCAATGATCGCGTCGGACACATCCTCGGCGATCGCACGGAAGTGAGCCTCGGACTCACGAAGAAATGATTCGGCAGCGGCGCGCCGATGCTCGCGGCTGCGGATGATGTACGCAGCCGTAGCCGCGGCGATCGCGGCAACCATCACCGGAATCAATCGCACTCCCCAGGGGGAAAGACCGGGCAGCAGCGCACGATCCGCGACCTGGAGCAGCGCGAGAGCCCCAAGGGTGCAGACACCTACGATTACTGTCGATCGGGTGATCGAGGATCGTTCGTACATGGGGTGGGATGGTGTTCGCGAACGGGCCGCTCGGTCGGCTCGTCCGTGCTTGAGTATCGGCGCCAGACGGGCGGCGTTGTAGCGGGCCGGTGAACTGAGTCGACCCGAATGAACACCGAATCTACCTACTTGCACTGCCTTGCGCACCCGCACGCCAGGCGTCAACCTTCCAACGCGGCAAACGCTCTCGCGTATCAGGGTTACACACTCAACCGATCCAGCTCGTGACAGCTTTCTTTCATCTTGCATTCCCGGTGGACGACCTCAGTGCGGCGCGCACGTTTTATGGCGACGTGCTTGGCTGCAAGGAGGGGCGCAGCGATCCCGCCTGGGTCGATTTCGACCTGTTCGGTCATCAGATCGTGGCGCACCTTCAGCCCGGTGCGGTAGGCGACCGCGCGTCGAGCGCGGTGGATGGCCACGGAGTGCCCATTCCGCACTTTGGTCTCGTCATGGAGATGCCGGATTGGGAGAATCTCGCGAGCCGATTGAAGGCGGCCGGGGTCGAGTTCGTAATCGAGCCTTACGTTCGCTTTGCCGGCCTTCCCGGCGAGCAGGCGACGATGTTCGTGCGTGACCCGGCGGGCAACGCGCTCGAATTCAAGGCGTTCCGCGACATGTCCCAGATCTTCGCGAAATAACCTGGGCCGTCGCCGTCGCGGTCGCCGCGAGCGGGGAAGCGACTACTCACCGTCATACCCGCTTTCGCGGGTATGACGGGTAAGAGGGAACCGCTGACGCGTTAGACGATCGGCGGGAGGTTATGCCGCTTCACAGTTGCGTCGAACGTCGCGACATCCGACGCTACGACTGCATCGAGCTTCCGCAGGATTCCATCGAGCTCCGCTGACAGCTCCTTGAAGACGACGTACGATGCGGCAGTCGGTCTCGCATCACCTGATTCGACGCTGGATCCAAGCGCCGCGATTCTGTTGTTGATCCTGATCGGGAAGTTGAGCGGATCCTGACCGCTCCTGTTCTGCGTCTGGTAGAGCGCTTCCTCGATCGCCAGCAGTTTTGCGGCCGTCTCGCCTCCAGCCTTTGTGACATCCTGCGCTTTCGCACGCGCAATTCTGTCTGCAATCTTGCTGCGCATCTGTCTGATGCGAATCACCGCGGTGTCGGCTGCAGAAACGCGATCCCGGATCTGCATGCTGAGCGCGAACTGCTCTGCGAGATCGCGCTCCGTGATACCCTTGAGTCGCGGATCCATCCGTACCGTCAGCGGTTGTGTAGCAGTCGCGGAGCCCGCAGTGATGCGTACCGTGTACTGGCCAGGCAGGGCGAGCGGCCCGCGGTCGGCGGAGCCGCCCCACATGATCAGGCACTCGAACGAGACGGCTCCCGGATAGCGAAGATCCCAGCCGAACGTATTCAGCCCTGCGCGTCCCGTTGGCAGTGCGTTGCCTCCGCGTCGCCGCGGCGTTTCGCATCCTGTTGGATGGAGTATGGTGTCCTGCACTGCGATGTCCGGTCGCGAAGCTGTGGTGCGTCCGCCGGCGGAATCGTGACGTTGCTCTCCGCCGCCGACAAAGCTTCGAACCAGCTTGCCATCATGGTCGAGGACGTCGATGCGTACCGTGTCCGCGCGCGCCGCAAGCGAATACTGAAATGTGGCGGAATCGACTCTGCGCGTCGCGATCGGCGGTGCGAAGAGCGTGATCGGGCCGTGGACCTCGGCGGCATGACGGATTGGCGCAACGTTGTCAAGCACATACATCGAACGCCCGTGCGTCGCGATCACCAGGTCGTTCTTCTCCACCGCGATGTCGGATACCTGCAGATCCGGAAGATTGAGCGAGAACGGTTTCCACTGCGCACCGTCGTTCCACGAAACGTAGAATCCATGTTCGGTTCCGGCGTAGAGCAGGCCGGGCCGCGTCGGGTCTTCTCGTACGGCGTGCACGTAGTCGTTGGCGCGAATGCCGGTGACGATCTTCGTCCACGTCTTGCCCCAGTCGTGCGTGCTGTAGATGTAGGGCGCGCGGTCGTCCTGCAGGTAACGCTTGGCTGCGAGATACGCCGAGCCGGGCTCGTGATGTGATGCATCGATAATGCTGATGCGCGCGAATTTGGGAAGCGTCGGCGGCGTGACATCGGTCCATGTTCGACCGCCGTCTCTGGTCACATACACCATTCCGTCATCCGATCCCGTCCAAATGACCGACGTGTCGAGCGGTGACGGTGCGATCGTGAAGATCGTTGCGTATATCTCCGGACCGTTCATGTCGTGCGTGATCGGACCACCGGATTGCCCGAGAGTCTTCGGGTCCGCACGCGTGAGATCGGGCGAGATGCGCTGCCACGTCTGACCCTCGTCGGTCGTCTTCCACAGATGTTGCGAGGACGTGTAGATCGTTGTGGAGTCCCTGGGCGAGAATACGATCGGGAAGGTCCACTGCCAGCGCTCCGGCAAGGCGCTGGACGGCTCTCCGGAGAAGAAGCGAGGATACACCTGCACGTCGCGGAACTGACCGTTCGAGCGATCGTAGCGGGACAGCAGTGCACCCTGGCTGCCCGCGTAGAAAATGTCTGGATGCCTGGGATCCGGCGCGATGTAACCTGATTCGCCGCCGCCTACCTGGTACATCCAGTCGCCGAGCTTGCGCGACGCTGCGCCACGCAGGTTCGCCCAGTCGCTGGAGGGAAGGCAGAGGGTGGTGTTGTCCTGTTGTGCGCCACAGACGTGATACGGGAAATCACTGCTAGTCGCGACGTGGTAGAGTTGCGCGGTCGGGAAATTCTGGTCGGTCCACGTTGCGCCGCCATTGACGGATACGGTACCACCGCCGTCGTTCGCCTCGATCATTCGTTGGTTGTCGATGGATGCAATCCAGAGCTCGTGATTGTCTCCATGCGGTACAGCGAGCGTCGTATCGAAGTGCGTCCCTGCGTCATCCGATCTGAAGAAATTGACGTTGAGGACGTACACTCGATCGCGAAGCTTGGGGTCCGCCGTGATGTGCGTGTAGTAGAACGCGCGCTGCCGCAATTTGCGCTCGTCGTTGGTGCGCTTCCACGTCGCGCCAGCATCGTCCGAACGATACACGCCGCCATCCGCCGCTTCGACGATTGCGTAAACACGGTTTGCGTCGGCGGGGGACACGCTCACCCCTATTCGCCCAATGATCCCCTTCGGCAATCCCGCATTACGGGTGATCTCGGTCCAGTGCTCGCCGCCGTCGGTTGTCTTGAACAGCCCGCTGCCGGGTCCGCCGCTCGACATCTGCCACGACGTGCGATATGCCTCCCACAGAGCCGCGTACAACACTTCAGGATGGTTCGGATCCATCGACAGGTCGATCGCGCCGGTTCTGTCGTTTCGATACAGAATCTTTCGCCAGGTCTTTCCACCGTCCGTGCTCTTGAACACGCCCCGCTCCGGATTGGGCGCGGAAGGATGGCCGAGCGCCGCTACGTAGACGATGTCAGGGTTCTTCGGGTCGATGCGTATCTTCGCCACCGCCTGCGTCTCGGTGAGTCCCATGTGCGTCCACTTCCGGCCGCCGTCGGTCGATTTGTAGATGCCGTCGCCCTGCATGATGTTGCCGCGGATATCCGTTTCGCCCATCCCGATGTACACGACGTCGGGATTGGATTCGGAAACGGCAACTGCGCCAACCGAGCTCGACTGGATTTGACCATCCGTTACCGGCCTCCAGCTCTGGCCGGCATCGGTCGTCTTCCACAATCCGCCACCAGTCGCGCCGAAGTAATACTCCAATGGACGACTCGAACTGCCAGCGACGGCGATCGAGCGTCCGCCGCGATTTGGCCCGATCGAGCGCCACGCCATGCCGCGGAACTGAACGGAATCCGGTTGCGTTGCGGGGCTCGTCTGCCCCGCGAGCAGCATCGGTGTGCAGAGCAGTACGGCGGCGCAGATGCGCAGCGAATAGCGAAGGCGTAGTCCGGCAACAGAGTCTGACACGTCTACCTCTTGTGATCTGGATTGTAGGCGAAGCCGGCCCGTCGAGCCGACTGGTGCAACGGTTCGTATAACAGGTCTTTGCAACGGCTCCTGCAACAACTCGTGTGACGACCGCGCGTCACACGCGACGGGCGAGCACAGCTGCGGCTGTGTCGTGCACCGGGGTTGGTATCCCAGTTTCGCGGCCGAAGCGCGACACCGCGCCGCTCAGCACATCGAGCTCGGTGGGCCCGCCGCGCTCCACATCCAGCAGGAAGCTCGGTTTCATCGTCCCCGGAAGTCTGTCGATGTGATGCATCATGTCCGCCTCCTGTGACGCGGGAATCGCTACCCCACGCGCTCGTCCGACTGCGGCGATCTCACCGACCGCACGCTCTATCAATAGATGCCCGAGCTCGGTATCGCGAATGCCGGCAACATCGCTTCGCGCCATACCGCATGCCGCGGCCATCGCGCACAACATGTTGAACTTGCGCCACAGCTCGACGATGATATTCGTCGTAGCGATCGCCTCGATGTCAGCTTCGCGCAGCGCCTCGACGAAGCGCGTCACTCGTTCCGACAACTCTCCGTTCAGCTCGCCGACCACGATGCGCTCCTTCCACAAGGCTCGCTGAATCACGCCAGGCTCGGCCTTGTAGGCACTGACATTGGTCTGCCCGCCGAGTAGTTGGGAGCGCGGAACTCCCGCCTGCTGGAGATCGTCTGCGGCTTCGACGCCGTTCAGAAGTGGAACTATGACGCTTCCGTCGAGCGCGAGTTCTCGCGCAACCGGAGCGACTTCGGCGAGGGAGTAGCTCTTGACCGCTACTATCGTGAATTCCGAGCCGCTCAGCTCATCCGGTGCATTGGTCGCGCCGATCGGGACGGTGAAGCTCCCGTTCGCGTCCCTGACGGTTATTCCGCCGGCGCGAATTGCCGCGAGATTGTCGCCGCGCGCGTAGAGTACCACATCGTGCCCGGCACGGGCGAGGAGGGCCCCGAAGTACCCGCCAACCCCGCCCGCGCCCAGAATTGCTATTCTCATCTTACGATCAGGTGATTGGTTCCGAAGTAAAGCAAGATGTAGCGATTTGGGCGCCGACGTGAGAGGGGCGGAGGCGATTGATGCGCGAGGCTTGTTTTTCCGCGGCCACGGTGCGAGCGTAGGCAACCAGAAATGCGCCCATCCTCGATGACCCCCCGCCACACCCGTACGGCACGGCTGGCGTACGTCGCGATCATTCTAGTCGCAACGCTCAGCAACCTCCACGCTGATCCCACCTGGGCCGACGTTCCGCCGCGCCTCGCTCGCGCACTCGATCTTACGCCTCGTCTGAGCGACGCGATCGACGCGGTACGCAACATCCTTCTCTTTGCCGGTCTCGGGGTAGTCTGGATCGCCACGAGCAGACTGCGACGCCCCGGGGCAACGCTGCTTCGCGTTGTCATAATCTCATTCCTGATGAGTGGCTGCATCGAGGCGCTGCAACTCTTCTCCCCAGTCCGCAACGCAAGTCTCATCGACGTAACCACCGATACCATCGGCGGCCTTGCTGGCGGACTCATTACGCTCGCGGCGTTTGCGCTGATGAACGACAGGGCGCAAGAGCGGTCGTATTTCGGAATTCCGTCCGCACTATTCGCCGTGAGCTATGGCGTTGCGACGATCATGGAAGCGTTCATGCCGCTCTTCCGCCAGGATCTGTTGCCGCAGCTCGGGGGCAGCATCGACGACCGCATCGCTCGAGCGATCGCCGCGATCCGTCCCGAATCGATCACCCAGATCCCGCTGATCGACGTACTCATCTTCTTTCCCGCTGGCGCATTTTGCGCGATTGCCCTGATGGAGGGCGGCGCATCCACCGTCGCTGCGACGTTCATCACGATCTGCGTCGCCGCGGTCATCTATCCGCTCGTTGAAGTGGTGCATGGCGTCGCAGCCGAGCCGATCGTTCTTGGCGCGGCGCTCACTCACGTCGTTGCAGCGGCGTTCGGTGCCATGTGTGCCGCAGGTGCAATGGAATCGTTCGCCGCCAGATTCCCGGTACGGCAACGCGCGCGAATCGTCGCCCTCGCTTATTCACTGGCGATCGCGGTGTGGAGCTGGCGACCCTTCCGTCTCGATCTGTCCAGCGCCGCGATGGCCGATCAGTTCACATCCAGCCACCTCGTTCCTCTCAAAGCACTCGCCGAGCGCGGAGATCTGTTCAGCGTGACGGACGTCGTAGCACAGGGAGTTCTCTTCGTGCCGCTGGGCGCACTTCTCGCCGTCTGGCCTCTGCGAGTCAAGGGGCCGTTGCGCGGCGTGCTGCCCGCGATCTATCTGGCCATACTGCTCGAAGCCGGGAAGATACCAATCGCCGAACGGTTCATGGATGTGACCCACATTCTGATTCAGAGTGCGGGCGCCGCGCTTGGCTTTCTTCTTCTGCGACGCGTGGGATACAAGATTCGGGGCCAGCTGACGGATACCCGCTGAGCGCTATTTCCCGGGACGAACCAGCAGCGTTTCGCCCGCTCGAATCCGATCACTTGCGAGATGATTCCATTCCCTGAGCTGTGCCGGCGTCGCGTTGTAGCGTGAAGCGATCACGGACAGCGCATCACCCCGCTCGACGACATAGTGCAACGGTTGTCTGAGCAGTTTCGCAAGCTGTTCCCGGAGCTCGCGGTCCTGTGCCGCCGCCGCGCGTTCCTGGATCTTGCGTTTCGTGAGATAACCAACCAGCGAATCCAGCTGCGCTTCATAACCCGATGACGCGGCGTATTGCTCCGTGCGATTACCTCGGCGGATGACCACGCCGTGCGCAGTTAGCGAGTAGACACGCTCAAGCGAAGTCGACAGAAGCGTGTCGTTCGAAAATTCGCTCGTGAGGATGGCCGCCGGAGCGTCGGCGCCCGCCAGCATGTCGCGCGGCTCGATTCCGATGAACAGCACGCGCTCGGGCGTCGCGACAAGCAGTCCGTTCGCTGCGCGGAAGTAGTTCGCCGGCCGTCGCCGGTAAACGCGGGCGATTCGTACCGGATGTTCATCGTAATGCAGCGCGCCACCATCAAGTTCGCGCGTCGCATACGCCCACGCCGAGGCCGGATCGACTTGACGCATGAGGAACAGATATCCAACTGCGGCGACGACAACTATGAGCGTTATCGTACCAACTAGCACACGCCGAATGAAGCGGCCAGCCCGGTAAAGGCCTTCGGTTTCCTTCACTCGGCGGGTTCGGGCCGCTCGCCCTCTCGCCGTAAACAGTTGACGTATAACATCAGCATCGCTATCATCATACGTATAGCAGTAATGGCATTAACTAGATAAGTATGGCCGTGTGGATTGGCAGGGACCTGGAGCGTCTCCGAAAGCTCCGAGGTCTGCGCCGAGAGGACGTCGCCGCTCAGTTATCGCTGTCTCCGTCAACCATACGTAACATCGAGCACGACGAGAGGTATAATGTCTCGCTCGATTTGTTGCGACAGGTAGCCGAGGTATTGGGCGCAACGGTTCGGATCTCGATAGAGGTTCCGGAGCAGGCAGAGTTGGAAGACACGTCGGTTTCGGAGCCGGTCGTGACAGAACGTGAGGATGGTCGCCGTGTCGTTACCAACGAGCGGTTCATTCGGCTTGTGCGCGAGCGATACCCCGACTGTCCGCTTACCAATTCTCAGATTGGTCGGCGGATGTGGCAGTTCGCACACTCGCGCGGTGCCGTACTCGTAAGGGAACGTAAGCAACTGCGCCCATCGCCGGTCCCATCGACGGCGACGTATCGTGTTCCGACTACTTCGGCGGAATACGCCATGCGTGAGGGCGACATCGCTGTGCTCGACAGGTTTGCGGACCGGCTCGGGCGCGCTTTCAAGGATGGCAAGGGGCGCGTGCTGGTCCCGATCAAGTAATGGAGTCGAGTTTGGTTCAGTTATTCGATAGACGCGAGACACCGGCAGAAGTAAAATCGACGCCGCGCAGTATCGTACGATGGATCGGAACGGTAAAGTCGGTGAGCCACTTCATCGCCGCCGGCGCGCTTCTCGTCGCGGGCGTGGTATTCACCGCACAGCTGCCACCTCCCACGCTGCGACAGCCCGCAGCGGGAATCCAGATGGCCGGAGCGGTCATCGAGGCTCCGTCGTTCAGCAGGGAGGCATTCCGGCTCTCCGAAGTGCTGCAGCATTACACCTCGGATCAGGCCACCGCCGACCGGATCGCAGGCGCGATAGTCGATGAGGGAACCCGCCGCAATCTCGATCCCGCACTCCTTGCCGGAGTGCTGCTTACCGAAGACGTGACGCTGGACACGACGGCGCGCAGCTTTGTCGGCGCACGCGGGCTGATGCAGGTGATGCCGGACCATGCAGGAAAGTGGGGTTGCAGCTCATCGAATCTGTTCTCGATCGAATCCAACATCTGTCACGGCGCAAGCATCCTGCAGGACAACGTCCGCAATTCGCCCAACATGCGCACGGCACTTCTCAGATACAACGGCTGCGTTCACGGGAGCAACACGCCGGGATGCCACAGCTATCCTGACAAGGTGATGCGTGCAGCCAATCGCACCACCGCGCAGATGCTGGCGCTCGCTGAGTAGCTGGCCGAGTAGCTTGCGGTTGTAGCGGATTCATTTACACGAATGCCTCCGACTGATCGACACACGTCGATCAGTCGGAGGCATTCTGCATTCATCCCAGGCAGGTCTCTGTTTACATCTCCGGCTTTGCGCCCCGTGCGGTAGGCGGAAGGATTCCGTTCAGGCGCAGATAGATCGCCGACGCGCCATAGTGGTCGGACCAGTCTCCGACGAGAGATACCATCGCACCACCACGCGAAATCTTTCTGCCGCCGAAGAACGGAACCATGTCGCCCATCTTCGAGTCGTCGACGGAAGCAAGTGTGGTCGTGCAGTAGTCGAATGACTGCTTGATGCGTGCAACTATGGAATCCTTGCTGGCGGTCGGTGCAAGTTTGGCTTGCTGCGGAGCCTTCGTGCCGGCGATAGTCGCGCACATGAACTCATTCGATCCGGCAACGTGCAGCATCAGCTGGCCAAAGCTCATCTGTGCCGGCGTTGGCTTGAAACCATACTTATCCGCCGGCATTGCCTCGGCGGCCGCTACGAGGTTTCGCTCCGAGCTCTTGAGCTCGTTCTTCAACGTTGTCGAGATGGGGTTCGCCTGCGTTTCCTGCGCGGCAAGCGGCAGCGTGGCTGAAACCGACAACATGCATACAGACAGCGCGATACTGGTACGAATCGAGCGCATTTTTACTGCCTTCCCTTGAGAGGTGGAATTATGACGTCCGAAGACTGCTGAAACGTGCGCTCCACGTGGCAGGGGCCGCAAGGATGAAGCTGCGAACGGCCGCGGATCGCCGCCGGACGGCGGCGCGACTCGCAGCCTCTCGAATTAACGCGCCAGCGGTGCCACGTTTGTCTCATGAAAAATCTTCAATCCTCGATTCTGATCGGTGCTGCGGCCCTGTCGGTCGGCCTGGCGCCGCCGCTCTCGGCGCAGATACCTGTCAGACCGGACACTGCAACTCCCGTACTCCTGATCCCGGACCAGGTATTCGACGCCCCCGCGGGCGTCGAGCGGCCGGGCTGGGTCGTGCTGGTGCGTGGCGAGAAGATCGTGGCCGTTGGCCCGCGCGCCAGCGTCGAGGTGCCAGCCGGTACCCGTCAGATCGCGCTCGCCGGGACGACGCTCATGCCGGGCCTCATCGAAGCTCACTCGCACATGATGTTGCATCCGTACAACGAGACATCGTGGAACGACCAGGTCCTGAAGGAACCGCTGGCATTGCGTGTTGCCCGAGCCACCGTCAGCGCGCGCAACACGCTGCTCGCTGGTTTCACCACCACTCGGGACCTCGGCACCGAGGGCGCTGGCGACGCGGATGTGGGCCTCAAACAGGCGATAGAGCAGAAGATCATTCCCGGGCCGCGAATGCTCGTCGTAACGCGCGCGATCGTCGCGACTGGCAGCTACGGGCCCAAGGGATTCGATCCACGCTGGGACGTGCCGCAGGGCGCCCAGGAAGCAAGCGGCATCGACGGAGTCATGCTCGCGACGCGTGAGCAGATCAAGCACGGTGCGGATTGGATCAAGGTGTACGCCGACTATCGATGGGGTCCCCGTGGCGAGGCGGAGCCGACGTTCACGGAAGAAGAGTTGAAAGCCATCGTGGAAGTCGCGCATTCGAGCGGTAGAATGGTGACTGTGCATTCGGCGACCGCTGAAGGAATGCGCCGCTCTGTGCTGGCTGGAGTGAATACGATCGAGCATGGCGATGGCGGAACGCCGGAAGTGTTTCGCCTAATGGCCGAGCACGGCGTGGCGTTGTGTCCGACGCTTGCGGCAGGCGATGCAATCGCGCAATACGGCGGTTGGCGCAAGGGAATCGATCCGGAGCCGGCCGCGATCACCGCCAAGCGCGCGAGCTTCAAGGCTGCGCTCGCTGCTGGAGTCACGATCGTCGCCGGAGGCGACGTCGGTGTGTTCACGCACGGCGACAACGCGCGCGAGATCGAGATGATGGTGGATTACGGAATGACGCCGGTCGCTGCGCTTCAGTCCGCCACGTCAACCTCAGCACGCGTACTTGGACTCGGCGATCGCCTCGGCGCCGTCAAGCCAGGATTGTACGCAGATCTGATTGCTGTGTCAGGCGATCCGCTCAAGGACATTCACGCGATCCGCCAGGTCCGCATGGTCATGAAGGGCGGGGAGATATTCAAACAGTAATCGGGAAAATGGGGAAAATGGGGTCAGAGTCGTATTTCACGCGCAAGCTCGAAATACGACTCTGACCCCACTTTCCCCTACTTGTAGCCCGCCGCCTGCATCGTGAACAGCTCGTTGTACAGACCGGCATTGGCGAGCAATTCCTCGTGCGTGCCTTCTTCTTCGAGCTGTCCGTTGCGCAGCACGAGAATGCGGTCGGCCATTCGTACGGTCGAGAACCGGTGCGATATCAGCACCGCCATTCTCCCCGCGACCAGCTCCGAGAAGCGCAGGAATACTTCGTATTCCGCGCGAGCGTCCAGCGCCGCCGTCGGCTCGTCCAGTATGAGGACCTGTGCTGCGCGAAGATACGCGCGCGCCAGAGCGACCTTCTGCCACTCTCCACCCGACAGATCGACGCCGTTCTCGAATCTGCGGCCGAGCATCTGGCGGTATCCTTCCTTGAATCGCGGAAGCAGCGAAGCTGCGAGCGATTGTTCGGCGGCGTTCTCTATCAAGGCTGGCACGGGTTGATCCATTCCCTCCAGTGCCTGCTCGACCGCGTTGATCTCGCCGACGCCAATGTTCTCATCGAAGCGCATGTCGTAGCGCACGAAATCCTGGAAGATCACACCGATGGTCGAGCGCACCGACGCGAGATCGTACTCGCGAAGATCCTTCCCGTCGAGCAGGATGCGCCCCTCGCTCGGATCGTACAGCCGTGCGAGCAACTTTGTGACCGTCGTTTTTCCGGCGCCGTTCTCACCCACGAGTGCGATTCGCTCGCCGGGAGTGAGTGTGAAGTTCAAGCCGCGGACGGCCCAGCGCTCCTCGCTCCCGGGATACTGGAAACCAACATTTTCAAAGACGAACCCGTCCCGAATCGGATCGGGAACCGGCGGCGCATTCAAGCGTCCGGAAATCGTGGGCTTCATGTCGAAGAATTCGAACAGATCGCGCAGATACAAGGCCTGCTCGTACACGCCGCTCGCAGCCATCAGGATGCTCTGGATCACATCGCGCCCGCGGCCGAAGGATGCGGCGAGAAATGTCAGCGTTCCGACAGTGATCTGGCCGCGCACCGCGCTCAACAGGATGATCACGTAGGCGGCGTAATATCCGACTGTGCCGAGGAACGAGAGAAGGGTACTGACGATCGCGCGGCGAACGGAGAGCTTCTTGTTCTCGTCGAAGAAACGCTGCGACAGCTCGTCGTACTTTCGCGTGAGCCAGCCGGCGAGTCCGAACATGTGGACTTCCTTCGCGGTCTCATCGCTTGCGCCCACGTACCGCAGGTAGTCCAGCTGCCGGCGTTCCGGTGTCCAGCGGAACAGCAACGAATATCCCAGCGATGCGTAGTGCGTCTCGCCCAGGAAGCTCGGCACGATCGCGATCACGAGCAACAGGAGCAGCCACGGGCTGTTGACGACGAGCGCGCCGGCAAGAGTGAGGAGCGTAAGAAAGTCCTGGCCGATCCCCAGCAGCTGCGTGAGCAACGCGATGCGTCCGACCGTCTGGCGTCGCGCGCGCTCGAGGTGATCGTAGAAATCCGGGTTCTCGAACTGTGCGAGATCGAGCGTCGCAGCGTGTTGCATCAACCGCACGCTCATCCTGTTCGAGAAGAGATCGCTCAGAAGACTCTCCACGAGGGCCGATACGCGCGCCATGATCTCGCCGGCCGCAACGATGGCGAGTTCCATCGCGATGTAGCGCCACAGCGCTGTGAGCGTCCCGTTGCCGGCCCGAGCCGCTATTACTCCGTCGATGATGAGCTTGCCGATCCAGAACGTCGCGACAGGTATGAACGCCCGCGCGACGCGAAGCAGGATCATGGTGAGCGCGTAGCCGCGATGTGTCTCCCACACCATCCGCACGAGCGGCGGGACATACCTCAGAGCCGCGCGGCGCTCGGCCCACGTCGCGTTCTCGGCCTCCGCGCGGTCGCGAGCGCGTCCACCGTGGACGCCTGCACCAGCCATCTTACGTCGCGACAGGGTGGCCAGCTGCTTCCCACGCTGACATTCCGCCGCTCAGCTCGTGAACGTCGTCAAATCCGAATGCGTCGAGCGTGGCCGCTGCTACTGCCGATCTACTGCCGCGCTGACAGTGCAGTATGATCGCGCGGTCGCGCGGAATTTCATCGAGTCGCGTATGCAGAGTGGGAAGCGGGATCAGTGCCGCGCCCGGAATGTGGCCGCGGCGCCACTCGTCGTCATTGCGGACGTCGATGATCACTGCGTTCGCGCTGGCGCCAAGACCGGCGATCTCATCCCCCGTCATCATGCGGGGAAGCGTGAGTCTGCGGGGCACCGCCGCGTCGCGATTGCGCGCTTTCATCGTACCGAAGTACGGCGGTGCGGGGGGTTGGCCCTCGAGAACCCGCTCGATGAACTCGGCCTCGGCCATCGGTGCCAGAGCCCAGTTGGCGACGCGCTCGTAGCCGAGCGTCGATTGCGGTGCAGAGCTCATCGCCTTGCCGCAGGCTGAGCCGGCCCCGTGGCCGGGCCAGACCTGAAGATGATCCGGGAGTTGTTTGAAGGCCTGAATCGAGGCGTACAGGGATGCCGCAGCGCTGCGCATCGTTCCCACCTGACCGGCTGCGCGCTCCAGCAAATCCGGACGGCCCACGTCGCCGACGAAGATGAAATCTCCGGTGAGCGCCCCCACCGGGACGTCGCTCCGCGCGCGATCGGTCAGCAGGAACGTGAGGTGCTCCGGTGTATGCCCGGGCGTGTGAAGCACGTCGAGCCGCACCATTCCGATAGAAATCTCGTCACCCGCGTGCAGAATGTTCACACCAGGCTCGCGTGCGAACGAATAGTGCCACCCATCGCCTCCCTCGCCGGAGACGTACACCTGGGCCCCGGTCGTCGCGGCGAGTGCGCGCGTGCCGGATGCGAAGTCCGCGTGGATGTGTGTCTCGGTTACAGCTGTGATCCGAACACCTTCGTCGCGCGCCGCGCGGAGGTACGTCTCGATGTCCATGTTCGGATCGACTACAATCGCTTCGGAGCTGCGTTCGCAGGCGATCATGTAGCTGGCCTGGGCAAGCGAGTCGTCGTAGAATCGGCGAAAGTTCATGATTCGTCTGGTGCGGGCAGTGGCGGGCTTTTCAGGTGTGGCATAACAAGATAAGCAGAATCAAAAAGCGGCCGGCCGGAACCTGTTTCGGGATGACCCACATCCGGGATCGCGACCCGGTAAATTGTCCGCATGACGGCGGCGATAGTTACCGAAGGATTGCGCAAGGTGTATCCGGCTGCTGGCGGACTGGCCATTCCCGGCGCGCAGCCGGGCTGGGCGCCGTCGGCCGGTGCGGAACCGCGTGGCGGCGGCGAAACAGTCGCACTTGAAGGGCTGGACCTGGTCGTCAACGAGGGTGAATTTTTCGGGCTCATCGGCCCCAACGGCGCCGGCAAGACTACGACCATCGGCGTTCTGACGACTCGTGTCATTCCAACCGGTGGGACTGCTCGGGTGGCCGGCGCCGACGTCGTGCGCCAGAGTGTAACGGTGCGGCAACGGATCGGGGTGGTACCGCAGCGACCGAATCCGGACCGCGCGCTGGATGCGTGGGAGAATCTCGTCTATCACGCCGCATATTTCGGAGTGAACCGCAAGGAAGCCGCGCGGCGCGCAACGGAGCTTCTGGAGCGGCTGGGGATCGCGGACAAGGCGCGCATGAAGGTGGATCAACTCAGCGGCGGACAGCAACAGCGGTTGATGATCGCGCGTGCCCTGATCCACGAGCCGATGATCCTCTTTCTGGACGAGCCTACGGTTGGACTGGATCCCAATGCACGCAACTCGCTGTGGGAAATACTTCGCGATCTGCACGCACAGGGGCGCACGATAGTGATGACGACTCATTACATGCCGGAAGCCGACGAGCTGAGCGATCGCATCGCGCTCATCGATCGCGGTCGCCTGCTCGCGCTCGACACGCCGGAGAACCTCAAGAACCAGACGCCTGACGGCTCGCTCGAAACGTTCTTCATCACAAAGTCGGGGCGGGGGTGGGACGCGTGAGCGCCGCTACTGCTCCATGGCCCGTTGCGTCCATCGCGAATCCGCATCCGCCCGTTCCGGCGGGACGCGTGTTCGTTGCATTGCTCAGCCGCGATCTCCGAGTCGCGCGTCGCGAGCTGCCGTTCTTTCTCATAAGAACCGTGATGCAGCCGATTCTGTTCGTGATTGTATTCGGTTATCTGCTTCCCAAAATGGGCTTCACACAGCCTGGCTATCAGGCGGCGCTGCTGCCTGGCATTCTTGCGTTGAGCCTGATGCTCGCATCGGCGCAATCGGTCACGCTGCCCATGGTCACGGAGTTCGGCTGGACCAAGGAGATCGAAGACCGTCTGCTCGCGCCAATCAGCATCGACCTCGTTGCGATCGAGAAGATCGTCAACGCGATGATCCAGGGAATCATCGCCGCGATTGTGGTGTTGCCGCTTGCACGCCTCGTGATGGGACCGGTGCCGGGATTCACGTTCTCTCACTTTCCCGAGCTGACGCTCGTCGTAGTACTGTCCGCCGCAGCTGCATCGGCGTTCGGGCTGCTGCTTGGCGTGCTCATCAGTCCGCAACAGATCGGCTTCATGTTCAGTCTGATCATCACACCGATGATCTTCTTCGGTTGCGCGTACTATCCGTGGCGCGGACTCGACGTGGTTCCGTGGCTCAAGTACGCGGTACTCGTGAATCCACTGGTTTACATCTCCGAGGGGTTGCGCGCATCGCTCACTCCTTCTGTGGCGCACATGCCATTCATTGCGATCATCGCTGCCCTGATTGTGCTCACGGGCGGATTCACCTGGGCGGCTCTGGTGCGATTCAGGATGCGGGCTCTTGGCTGACGTGACTTCGTTCTCCGACCCATTCCAGCGCTTCGCTGAGCTGTTCGCGCGCGCAACGGCGGAGCTCCCGCGCGACTGCTTCCCCGATCCGAACACGATGTCGGTGGCAACGGTCGGTGCAGACGGCCGCCCATCGAATCGAATCGTGCTCCTCAAGGCCTTCGACGAGCGCGGCTTCGTCTTCTACACCAACTACGAAGGACGCAAGGGGAGCGAGCTGCTCGCCAACCCTTACTGCGCGCTGTGCTTCCACTGGCCGCCGATGGAGATTCAGATACGCATCGAGGGTCGCGCCGAACGGACGAGCGACGCTGAAGCGGACGCGTATTTCGCATCGCGCGCGCGTGAGAGCCAGCTTGGCGCGTGGGCCTCGGATCAGAGCCGCCCGATGACACAGCCGGGAGATCTGGAGCGTCGGGTGGCGGAGTTCGCCGTGCGCTTCGAAGGGTCGAGCGTCCCGCGGCCGCCACACTGGTCCGGCTTTCGCGTCGTACCGGACAGAATCGAGTTCTGGCGCAACCGGGCGAGCCGATTGCACGACCGCACCGTGTATGAGCGCGAAGGTGATGCATGGCGCGTCACAGCACTTTACCCTTGATTAAAATCAGAGCATGACCACGACATCCCACCCCGAACCATTCGCGCAAACCGGCTCCGAGCCGTGGACCATCGACGAATCGCGCGCTCTCTACAACATCGAAGGGTGGGGCAACGGTTATTTCGAGATCAACTCCAAGGGCCATGTAGTCGTTCGCCCGGACAAGGACGAGCGCGGCCGGGAGCTGGATCTCTTCGAGCTGGCGATGGACCTCGAAGCGCAGGGTGTCGGCATGCCGCTGCTGATTCGGTTCTCCGACATCCTTCGCTCGCGCATCGAAGACCTGCACGAACGGTTCGCGCACGCGATCAAGGAATTCGACTACAGCGGCGGTTACACCACGATCTACCCGATCAAGGTGAACCAGCAGCGCCACGTGGTCGAGGAGATCGTCGAGTTCGGGCAGCCGTACGGGGTCGGCCTGGAATGCGGCAGCAAGCCGGAGTTGCAGGCAGTACTCGGTCTTGCCGAAACGACCGGCCACACGATCGTGTGCAACGGCTATAAGGACGAGGAGTTCATGCGCCTCGCTCTCATGGGCCAGAAGCTCGGCCATGAAGTCTTCATCGTCATGGAGCAGGTGAGCGAGGTGGACGTCCTGCTGCAGGTTGCCGCCGCGCTCGACGTGCGGCCGAACATCGGCATCCGCATCAAGCTCTTTGCAGAAGGCGCGGGACGCTGGGCGGAAAGCGGTGGCGAGAAGTCCAAGTTCGGGCTCAGCCCGTCACAGCTCGTCCGTGTGATAGACAAGCTCACCGACGCCGGTTATCTGGACTGCGTTCATCTGCTGCATTTCCACCTCGGTTCGCAGATCACCGACATCAGATACATCAAGGCCGGTTTGCAGGAAATCGCGCGGTACTACTCGGAGCTGCGCAAGATGGGCGTCGACGTGACGCACGTCGATGTCGGCGGCGGCCTGGGTGTCGACTACGACGGGACGCGTTCCACCGCGCATGCCAGCGTCAACTACACGTTGCAGGAATACGCCAACGACATCGTGTACACGCTGGCCGAGGCGTGTCGCGAGGAAGACTTGCCGATGCCGCACATCATCAGCGAGTCGGGCCGCGCGCTCACTGCGCATCACGCGTTGCTGCTTCTCAGCGTGATCGATGTCGAATCCGTCACCGAAGTCGTTGCGCCTCAGCTGGATGAGGATGATCACGCGTTGTTGCACGAGATGGCGACCGATCTTGAAACCGTCAACACGCGTCGCCTGCGTGAGGTGTTTCACGACGCGACGTTCGACAAGGAGCGCGCCCAGCAGCTGTTCGCTAGCGGCGTGCTGTCGCTTCGCGGCCGCGCGCGCGCGGAGCAGTTGCATCTTGCGTTGATCAATTCCGTGGCGCGCGAGGCGCGCAAGGATCGCGAGGAGTACTCCGAGATCATCGAGGATCTGGAGGCGACGCTGGTCGATCGCTACTTCTGCAATTTCTCGTTGTTCCAGTCGCTTCCCGACAGCTGGGCCATCGATCAGTTATTCCCGATCATGCCCGTGCATCGGCTGGACGAGGAGCCCATTCGTCGCGGCACGATTCAGGACGTGTCATGCGACAGCGATGGAAAGATCGACCGTTTTGTCGGTGGCGATCGCAACTCGCCGCGCCAGAGCCTGGAACTGCACCCGTTCCACGACGGCGAGCCGTACGTCATCGGAATATTCCTGACGGGTGCGTATCAGGAGATACTGGGCGATCTGCACAATCTGTTCGGGGACACGAACGCCGTGCACATCCGGCTCAAGGAGCGCGGATACGAGATCACTGACCTCGTGCACGGCGATACGGTAACGGAAGTGCTGGCCTACGTGCAGTTCCGCGCCGCTGACCTGTTGACGACTTTCCGGCGCAAGGTAAGCAACGCGAAGAACATCACGCGCGACGAGGCGAATGCCTTCATCGCTGATTACCTGGCGGGCCTGGAAGGCTACACGTATCTGGAAGGCGACGCGGCGCGGTAGCCTTACGCCTCGAATCTCCGTCCCACCTCGGGCCAGTTCACCACGTTCCACCACGCGCTGACGTAATCGCCGCGCTTGTTCTGGTACTTGAGGTAGTACGCATGTTCCCATACGTCGACGCCGAGTATTGGATGCTTCTTTTCCATGACCGGCGTGTCCTGATTCGGCGTGCTCGTGATGGTCAGCTTGCTGCCATCCTTTACGAGCCAGGCCCAGCCTGAGCCGAAGCGCTTGGCGGCAGCGTCTGCGAACTGCGTCTGGAACGTCCCGAAATCGCCAAACGACTTCTTGATCGCGTCCGCGAGCTTGCCCGTCGGCTCGCCGCCGCCCTTGGGTGACATGATCTCCCAGAACATGGAGTGGTTCCAGTGGCCGCCGGCGTTGTTGCGCACCGCCGTGCGAATCGATTCGGGAATCGAATCGAGATGCTGCAGCAGATCGTCGAGCGACCTGGATTGCAGCTCGGGAGCCTTCTCGAGCGCGGCGTTGAGATTGTTCACATATCCAGCATGATGCTTATCATGATGGATCTCCATTGTGCGTGCATCGATCGACGGCTCCAGTGCAGCAAAGTCGTACGGAAGGGCGGGGAGCGTAAAAGCCATGACTTCAGGTCTCCAATTTGGTTTTGTAGCGAGTTCTGTACCGGGCGATGATCGCCGGCAGTATGGACAGAAACACGATAATCAGAATGATCAGCTCAATGTGCTTCGCGACGCCGGGGAATGTCCGGCCGAGCGAGTATCCAAGGAGCAGCATAGACCATACCCAGGCCACTCCGCCCACGACGTTGTAGGCGATGAACCGCGAATACTGCATCTCACCCATCCCCGCGACTACTGGTGCGAAGGTACGGATGATCGGCATGAATCGCGCAATGAGAATGGTCTTGCCACCGTGCCGCTCGTAGAACTCGTGTGCCTTTATGAGATGTTTACGATTGAATAGAAGCGAGTCTTCGCGCGTAAACAGATGATGCCCAGTCGCCTTTCCGATTGCGTAGCCAACGGTGTCACCGGCAACCGCTGCGACACTGAGAATGAGACCCAGGAGCCATACGTCGATGTATCCCTGCGAGCCCAGTAGTCCGGCCGACACGAGCAGCGAGTCACCGGGCAGAAAGAATCCGATCAGCAGCCCCGTTTCGGCAAAAATGATTACGGCCATGCCGGTGTATCCGGCCGCCTGCACCAGCCCTGAAACGTCGCGCAGCCGGTTGAACAGTTCAGATAAACCGTGCATTCTGTAGGGATGAGTGTGGATGGGGTGGTCGTCCGCCCTGTCGGCCGGACTGGCCGGACCGTCGTGCCGCCTCGGACCGGCCTGTCCGAGCGGGCCGAACAGGTGTTCGAAAAGGCTTCCAGCGCATTCGTCGTTCTGCTGGGATGCGCCTGGGCTTTTTCGATCGCCTCGGCACGGGCGTCAGGCGACAAAGTTAACATCGTGACCCCTGCGTCAGCCGCGGTCGTGAGCGGACTGAGCGATGCGGATGCGCCAACCGCAGCTTACGTGACCGACGCGGTCAACAGGAAAGTCGTCGCGAGCATCGAGGCCGACGCCACGGGAGAGAGCGGAAAGCTCCGCGCGGAGATTCGGGGCGCGAGCGAGAAGCCCGGAATCGTGAAGGCTGCGATCGCAGCCGGCGGTGCACTTCGCCGCGTGGCCGATTTCAGTCTCATCACACCTCGGCCGGCCGCCGACGTACATCGGGGCCGCCTCGGGCTGTATTACATCGGGAACTGGCCGCGTGCAAGCGCCGCCAGGGGTGGCCGCGTCGTGTATCGAGCGCCGAGCGGCTTCATCGAAGTTACGCAGTCAAATGAGGATACCAGGCTGTCGCAGCACTTCGAGATCAGGGATTTTCTCACGCACGATCAGAGCGACGTGTGGCCCAAATACGTGGTAGTCAGCATGAAGCTGGTGGACAAGCTCGAGCTGGTGCTGGATGATCTCCGCGCGCATGGCGTGAATCCTGAAGGTGTTCACGTGATGAGCGGATTTCGCACTCCACAGTACAACCGCGGAGGCGGCGATCCGAGTGGGAGGGCAACGCTGAGCCGGCACATGTACGGCGACGCCGCCGACATCTACATCGACAACAGTGGCACCGGGCGTATGAGTGACCTGAATCACGACGGCCGGGTCGACCTTGCTGACGCGCGCGTGATACTTGCTTCTGTGGATCGAGTTGAACGTCAGCACCCTTCGCTGGTGGGTGGATGTGGAGTTTATATCGGGAACGGGTCGCATGGCCCGTTCGTGCACATCGACACGCGCGGCTACCCGGCACGATGGACTGGAACAGGAGACTGAGCAATGGCCGACACGATAGAGAGAGTGGTTCCGCGCGCCGACACGGTCGAAACGGATAACGCTGCGGCGGTATCGTCGGACGACCAGCATGGACGGAGGCCGGTGAGCAGCCCCAAGGTTCGGGTGCGGGCAGCCGACCTCGAGCCTTACATCGGGCTCAAGTACCTCTCTCGGCTCTTCAAGCTGATGGCGGTCGTCCTGATCCTGCTGCTCGTGTCGGAAATCATCACGGGACTCGTTACGAGCGGGCTGAACGCGCTTCCGACGCTGTTGGGCGAAGTGAGCCGTCTGGTGGTGTTTGCCGGGCTTCTGTGGGGGAGCGGCGATCTCGCCATCCTGCTCATCGACATGGGTCACGATCTTCGGGCCACGCGCATCCTCATCGGCCGGCAACTGGCTCATACGATGGATGAGCATCATGGCCAAATCGACCCTGGAATGTCGCGGCCGGTGGGTGAGTAGGATGCGCCGGTATGACTGTTGCGCTTGGTGAGCGCTAGACGGCTCACATTTTTTCGGACGAGGCTATAACGATGCTCTGGACCATTGCTCTGATCCTGTTTGTGCTATGGCTGCTTGGCTTTCTGGTATTTCCGATTGCCGGCGGGCTTATCCACATTCTGCTCGTCCTGGCGATAATTGTCGTTCTTTATCGCCTTATTACCGGACGCCGTCCTGTGCTTTAGGTCGGTTGAACCACGCAGCTCGGAACGCGGGAACCACGGCGGCCGGTTGGATCGGGCACGCCGTGGTTCCCGTTTTCGTTGTATGACGTAGTACTTTACGCCGTGCCGGAAACCATCCTCTCACGCGTAGTCGTGGTACTGTACGAGCCGCAGGATCCCGTCAACATTGGCGGGACCGTGCGAGCCATGAAGAACATGGGTGCCAGCGACCTGCGACTAGTCCGGCCGTGCGAGTACACGGATGTGCGGCTGGCTGGAATCGCGCACGGGACCGCCGACATCATCGAGCGGATCAGGCATTTCGATACGCTCGACGAAGCGCTTGCCGATTGCGTGAAGGTGGCGGCATTCACGGCCCGCCGGCGCGCGGCCAAACGGGTGCTTACCGACGCGCGTGAGGCGGCTCCCATAATCCAGGCCGCAGCGCAGGAAGGGAAGGTGGCGCTGCTGTTCGGGCGAGAAGACAGCGGACTTCCCAACGAAGCGATGGATCGCGGCCATCTCGTCGTGACGATCTCGACGACCGAGCACAGCTCCATCAACCTGGCGCAGGCGGTTCTGCTCGCGCTGTACGAGCTGCATCTGGTAGTGGCCGACGCCACCCGGTACATCGCTCCGCCCAAGCGCGACGCGCCCGCGGCTCTCGCGGCCGAGTATGAGCTGATGTTCAGCGATGCGGAGAAGGCGCTGGAGCAGGTCCAGTTCTTCAAGACGCGCCACCATGAGCGAATCATGCGATCTATAAGGTCGCTGGCATTCCGTGCGTCACCGGACAAGCGCGAGATCGCTCTGCTTCGCGCCATGTCGATCGAGGTTTTGCGCACGATAGATCGCATCAAGCGCGGCCTTGCATCATAAGGCCGCACGGGTGATTATTGGACGACAACTTGGCTTGTGAACATTTTCACATAGCCGAACGTTTAACTCGCCTTTAACCACAATTCGCGGATGGCGTTGCGAAGGAAGTGGCTCACGGTATCGGGATTCATCGCGATCGCCGCAGCGGCCACTATGCTCTCGGCATTCAGCGGCGCTTCGACGTCGCAGGGCTTCAGCCCTGAACAGCCGATTCATTTCCCACATCCCCTGCACGTACAGACGCTGAAGATGAACTGCCTGTACTGCCACTTCTCCGCGAACAAATCGCCAGATCCGGGACTGCCGGCAGTCGCCACGTGCATGGGCTGTCACGCACTCGTTGGTACGAACAAGCCGGAAATCAAGAAGCTCGCGGCTTACTGGAACAAGAAGCAGCCAGTGCCATGGGTTCGGATGCACAAGGTTCCGGAATACGTCCATTTCCCGCACATGAGCCACGTGAACGCCGGCGTTTCATGCCAGACCTGTCACGGGCCGATTCAGAACATGACGCAGGTTTACCAGTATTCCTCACTGAACATGGGTTGGTGTGTCAGCTGCCACATCGGACAGTCGAACCCGCCTTTCAAGGCGCGCTACGACTGCGCCGCCTGCCACTACTGAGCCCCGTATGAGCACCGAGACAGAATCGAAGGGGATCAAGCGCAGAGACTTTCTCAAGGTCATCGGCGGTGGCGCAGCGGTAGCAGCGTCCATTGGCTGTGAATCGGATAGAGTCGAGAAGCTCATCCCGTACCTGGTATCTCCCGACAACACCGTTCCGGGTGTATCGACCTACTACGCGACGACGTGCAGAGGCTGCGCGGCGGGCTGCGGCGTGATCGCAGAGACGCGCGACGGACGCACCACCAAGCTCGAAGGCAATCCAGCGCATCCGGTGAACCGCGGTGCGCTCTGCTCCACGGGCCAGGCGGAAGTACAGGCGCTGTACAATCCCGATCGCTACCGCTCGCCGATGATTCGCAAGAACGGCAAGCTGGTTGCGGCCAAGTGGGACGAGGCGCTCCAGCTGTTTTCCCAGAAGCTGGGCGAGACGCGCTCGCGCGGTGGCGCGGCGAACGCCGTGTTCATCAATCAACACGAGTCCGGCTCGTTTCCAGCGTTTCTGGATCAGTGGCTCGCCGATTTCGGCATGCCGGCGCATGTGAGCTACGACTCTGGCGTCGATACCGAGGCGATCGCGGCGCACACCGCTGCGTATGGCGTGGCGTGGCCGCGTTTTGATTTCAATGCTGCAGCACTCATAATTTCGTTCGGCGCCGATTTTCTGGATGGCTGGGGACCGTCGGTTCCGCAGCAGCTCGACTGGGCCGATGCGCGCGCCAAGCTGGTCGGCGCGCCGCGACTGGTAACAGTCGGCGCACGACGCTCGCTCACCGGGCTGAACGCCGACACGTGGCTCGACTGCAAGCCTGGCACTGAAGTGATGATCGCGCGCGCTCTCGCTGGCGAGATGCCGGTGGCGGACGCAGCACAGCAGAGTGGCGTCGACGCGAAGCGGTTGCAGGCTGTGGTCGACGAATATCGCGCAGCGAAGCCTGCGCTGGTACTCGCCGGCGGCCACATCGCGAATTCCGCCGAATTGTTCGCGGCCGTCACGGCGCTCAATCGCGCCAACGGCGCGGTCGGCACCACGATTCGCCCCGATCAGGCGTTTCTGGGCTACGAAGGAATCGCGCCGCAGGCTCAACTCCGCGCGATCGGCGACCGGATGAATTCCGGAGCCGTACCGCTGCTCATGGTTCGCGGTGCCAATCCGGCGTACACGATGCCTCGGAGCACAGGCTTCGCAGCGGCGATGAAGAAGGTGCCGTTCAAGGTATCGTTCGCGAGCATCATGAATGACACGAGCGAGATGTGCGATCTGATTCTTCCGGATCATCACTCGCTCGAGCAGTGGGGCGATGCCGAGCCGGTGAAGGGAACGCTCTCGCTGCAGCAGCCGACGATGGATCCCGTGTTCGATTCGCTCGCGACTTCGGACGTGCTCATCAGGATTGCGAAGGGCGATCCGGCGACGGCGGCGAAATATCCGGAGCCCGATTATCGCACGTGGCTCATCGCGCGCGTTCCGGGCGGTGAGGAAGGTATGCGCGCCGGCCTCCCGACCGCGATCGTAGCCGGCAGCGCGCTCGCGCGCACCGCGCCGCGTCCTGCGCTTCCCGCGATTCCTGCGGCCCCTGCGCTTGCTTCGACGTCCGGCGACATGTTCCTGTTCATCTACCATCACCCGGTACTAGGTGATGGTCGTGGCGCCAACAAGCCGTGGCTGCAGGAGCTTCCCGATCCCGTCACCAAGCTCACGTGGCAGACGGTGGTCGAGATGCATCCGCTTACTGCAGCGAAGATGGGACTGGACAACAGCGATCTCGTTACCGTCACGACGAGCGCGGGCTCGCTTACAGCTCCGGTCTACCTGTATCTCGGCATTCGTCAGGACACCATCGCGATCGCGACCGGACGCGGCCACATCAACGCCGGCCGCTATGCGAAGGCCGGCGAGAACGCGTACGACCTCGTTCCACTCGCCGAAAATGCAGCTGGCGGCATCGCACTCGTAAGCACCAGAGCCAAGGTCGTGAAGGCCGGCGGCAGCATGCTGCTGGCAACTACCGAAGGCTCTGCAAGACAGCATCTTCGTGACATCGCGCGCGCGATTCCTGTAGGTGAGCTCGGCGCTGGTGCCGAGAAGCACAAGGAGCCGGAAGAGGAGCATCTGCCCGGCGACGCGTCGCACGAATTCCTGCCTGGACTCCGGTCGCCCGTCGCCAACGATGCGCAGGGTGATTTCGGCGATCCAGCCTCCAAGGATCTCGGGATGTACAATCCGAATCACTGGAGCAACATGGCCAAGCGACGCTGGGCCATGACGATCGACCTGGCGCGGTGCACTGGATGCGCTGCATGCGTAACCGCGTGCTACGCCGAGAACAACATTCCGACGGTCGGCGCCGACTGGCAGACGCCGCAGATACTTCCGGACCGCACGGGGTTCGGCGCGAACATCACACGCAGTCGCGAGATGGCGTGGATTCGACTCGAGCGCTATTACGAGGGCGGGGAAGATGGCAGCGCCGATTTCGAGACGCGCTTCATCCCCATGATGTGCCAGCATTGCGGTAACGCGCCGTGCGAGCCTGTCTGCCCGGTGTACGCGACCTATCACGCGCCGGACGGACTCAACGTTCAGGTTTACAACCGGTGCGTCGGAACTCGTTACTGCTCCAACAACTGTCCCTACAAGGTTCGCTACTTCAACTGGTTCGGATACGGCGAGCCACATCGGCCGCAGTACGCGTTCCCCGAGCCGCTCAATTGGCAGCTCAATCCCGACGTCACGGTGCGCGGCAAGGGTGTCATGGAGAAGTGCTCCATGTGCGTCCAGCGCATTCGCGGCGCGGAGCATCGCGCCAAGCTCGAGAACAACCGGCCGTTGCGCCCCGACGAATTCACGACTGCGTGCGCGGAAGCGTGCCCCTCGCGCGCCATCACATTCGGCGACGCGGCGGACGATTCATGGTCGGTGACGCGATTGATCAAGGACGAGCGTGCGTATCATGTATTCGAAGAGCTCAACACATTCACCGCGGTAGTCTACTTGAAGAAAGTCAATCACCCGTCGCCGGCTACCGAGCCGGCGCACGCGTAGGAGTCCGCGGATGGCAACAGCCACTAAACCGGTAGAGGACGTCGAGCTGCTGCGCCGGCCGAACATCCCGAGCGCCGAGGTACGACTTCCCGCCGTAAAGGATTACGAGCAGGTCGATGATGAGATAACAGCGACGCTGCATCCCACGGCCCAGTGGTTCATCGGGCTTGGTGTGGCGATCCTCTTCCTCCTTATCGGCGCGCTGGCGTGGACTTATCAGATCTACACCGGACTCGGAGTCGCCGGATACAACCCGCCGGTGATGTGGGGTGTGTACATCGTCACCTTCGTGTTCTGGGTCGGTATCGGACACGCGGGAACGCTCATCTCGGCGATCCTTTACCTGTTCCGAGCGGGATTCCGAACGACGATCTACCGATGCGCCGAAGCCATGACGGTGTTCGCGGTCATGACCGCCGGACTGTTCCCGATCCTGCACCTCGGACGTCCGTGGAAGTTCTTCTGGCTCATTCCGTACCCGAACTGGCGCTACATCTGGCCGCAGATGAAGAGTCCGCTGGTGTGGGACGTGTTCGCGATTCTCACGTACCTCACGGTTTCCGCGACATTCCTCTACATCGGACTCGTCCCCGACTTCGCGATTCTCCGCGACCGGGAAAAGAATCCGGTGCGCAAGCGGCTGTTCGCGCAGCTGGCACTGGGGTGGCGTAACACCGATCGCGAGTGGCGCCACTTCGTTCGCGCGTATCTCTTCCTCGCAGCATTCTCCACACCGCTCGTTCTTTCAGTGCACTCGGTGGTGTCGTTCGACTTTGCCATGTCGGACGTGCCGGGATGGCACACGACTGTGTTCCCGCCGTACTTCGTCGCCGGCGCGATCTACTCGGGCATCGGAATGGTCTTCACCATCGTGATTCCGCTGCGCAAGTGGTTCAATCTCAAGCATTACGTCACGATCAACGATCTGGACGCTGCGGCGAAGCTTGCACTGTTCACGTCGCTCGTCGTCGGCGTATCGTACGCCTGCGAGTGGTTCGTCGCATGGTACAGCGGAAGCCCCGCCGAGAAACAGTTCTTCGCGAACCGCCTCTGGGGTCAGTGGTGGTGGGCGTCGGCATTGCTGTACACCTGCAACATCTGTCTGCCGCTGTCGCTCTTCTCGCAGTGGTGCCGCCGCAACACGACGTGGCTCTTCATCCTGTCGATCTTCATCAACATCGGCATGTGGTTCGAGCGCTTCGTGATCGTGGTGCCATCTCTGTCGCACGAGTACGAGCCCTGGCAGTGGGCAGGGTATCGCCCGACCTGGGTCGACTACGCCATTCTGTGCGGGTCGTTCGGCTGGTTCTCGATGTGGTTCCTGCTCTTCATCAAGCAGTTCCCCGTCATAGCGTTGACGGAGATCAAGGAGATCGTGAAGCCGCGATTGAAGTTCCGGCACGCACAGGGCGTGGACTCCACGGCTCATCCGTTGCCGTTCATGCCTGACACACCAGGGGAGTTCGACTGATGCGCGGCGTAATCGGGCTGTTTCGCGAGCTGGACACCACCTGCGACGCGATAGCGATTCTCAAGAAGAAGAAGTTTGGAGAATTCACGGTGTATTCTCCAACGCCGCGTCACGAGATCGAGCACGCGATCGACAGGGGGCCGAGTGCGGTGCGCGTCTTCACGCTCATCGGCGGATTGTGCGGCGTAACGTTCGGTTACTGGATCGCGATCTGGATCTCGGACTACTGGCCGATCGTGGTAGGCGGCAAGGCGATCGCGACGTGGATCCCGTACACGGTTTTCGGCTTCGAGGTGATGGTGCTCATCGGAGCGCTCGCCACTGTGGCCGGCCTGTTCGCGACAGCGAGATTCCCTCGTATCACGCACACTGTGGGATACGATTCGCGGTTCAGCTACGGCGATTTCGGCGTCTGGATCGAGCCGTCGCCAGACAAGATGCAGGAGGCAGAGCAGTTGCTACGTGATGCTGGTGCAGTGGAGGTGCGCGTTGAACGCTAGAGCCATTCGCGCGCTGCTCGCCATCGCGCCCCTTACTCTGAGTCTTTCTGCGTGCGAGTGGTTCAGCGACTTCCGCCGCCAGCCAGCGTTGCACCCGTGGCAGCCGATTCACTGCGACGCTCGTCGCGACGTCTGCGACGAGACCATTCCTTCGCGCGGCAATCCGCAGAATTCCGTCTCGATCTACGGAACCGAGCGCGCCGGCTTCGAAACGTCGTACGCTGCGCTCCCCGGCACTATCGACTCCATGTCGAATCTCGTCAATCCGACACCGCCTACCGCTGCGTCGCTCGCCAACGGTCACAAGTACTTCGCCGTCAACTGCGAAGTCTGTCATGGCGAGAAGGGACTTGGCGACGGTCCGGCTACCAAGTACGGAATGATCGGCATCAATCTCACGATGGACATCACCAAGAACCGGAGCGATGGCTACATCTTCGGAATGATCCGGAATGGACGCGGCGCAATGCCGTCGTACAACAGGATCGAGGAGATGGATCGCTGGGACGTCGTCAATTACGTTCGCGCGCTTCAGGGCAAGCTCGGCGTGACGGTTCCGACGGGACCGCTGGCTGTGCCTGGCGTTACAGGACGCTGGGTGCCCGGTTATACCAAGACAGCACCCGATAGACCGGCGCCGTTCGTACCGCCGTATGAGGGAAGCGCCAAGGCGTGGTACCACGCCGGCGAAGCGCCGCCCGCGCTCGACATGAGATCGCCGCGGGTTGGTCCACCACCGCTTGATTCCAACGTGTACAAGACAGGTATTCCGCAGGAGGTGAAGCGATGAGCGATCATGGACCTCACATCTTCACGCGGGAAGAGGTAATCGCCGGCAGTCAGACTCCGGTCGCGAGCTGGCTCAAGATGGCGTGCGCGATTCTCGCAATCATCGGAACCGTGACGTTCATCTTCGGCGCTTTCGTCGGTGCCGATCGTGCGTGGCAGGCACTGCACTTCAACTGGCTGTTCTTCAGCACGGTATCGTCTGCTGGTGTGACCGTGGTCGCCGTGCAGCGTATCACCACTGCACGCTGGTCGCGACCCGTGGTTCGGTTCATGGAGGGGTACGTCGCCTTCCTGCCCGTCGCGTTCGTGATCCTCTGTCTCTCGCTGACCATCGGACGTGACCACATCTTCCCCTGGGCAACGCATCCTCTGATGATCGAGGAGAAGCGCCAGTACCTCAACGTTCCGTTCTTCGTCACGCGCGATCTGGTGATGTTCGGAATCCAGACGATACTGAGCGTGTGGTACATCTACACCTCCGTGCGGCTCGACGTCGGCGTCGTTCCGGAGAGTGGTGCGTCGTGGGCGCGCGGAATCCGCGACCGTATGCGGAATGGGTTTGGTGAGGAGCGCAGGGAGCTTCACTCGACGCATTCGCGTCAGGGCAAGCTGGCGGTGGCGATGGTCTTCGCATTCGCGCTGTTCTGGATCATCATGTCGTGGGATCTGTCGATGTCGCTCGATCCACACTTCCAGAGCACGCTGTACGGCTACTGGTTCTTCATGGGCGCGTGGGTCGCTGCCATCGCAGCATGGACGCTCATCACGATGGCGTGGCGGAGTCACCTGCGTCGCCAGGACATGATCACCGACGTTCACTTCCACGACCTCGGCAAGCTCTGCTTCGCGTTCACAGCGTTCTGGGGCTATCTGACGTTCGGCCAGTATCTGGTTATCTGGTACGGCAACCTTGGTGAGGAAACTCACTGGGCTCGCCTGCGGCTCATCGCACCGTGGAGCTGGATCACGATGACCGTCGTGGCACTCATGTTCGTGCTGCCGTTCTTCGGCCTGTTGTCACGCGCAGCGAAGGTATATCTCCCGACCATGGCGTTCTTCGCGGCGTGTCTCGTCGTCGGACTCTATCTGCATCGGTACGACGAGATCTATCCGTCCATCTATGGTGTAAGAGTGGACGGTACGCTGCCGTTTGGTATCTGGGAAATCGCAATCACCGCCGGATTCCTCGGAATCTGGGGCCTGTGCTACATCGCGTTCATGGACGCATTCCCGCGCATGCGCGTGGTGCTGATGACGTCGCCGTTCCGCGACGAGGTGCAGGTGCCGGTGAATCCCAAGACGATGGACGCGCTCCCCGCGCACGAATGATCTCATAGGGGCAGACCCCGCGTCTGCCCCTGCGGATACGCCTGCCCGCGTCGGGACCGGCGTATCGCGCGTGATGGACGGCCCAGAGGTGCGGATGCATCGGCGCCTCGGAGCGCCGTCATCGATTAAATTATGTCGTTCGTGTCCAGCGGCGCGAGCTAAAGGGGGCTTCGTTCAACGGTAGGACATCGCCTTTGCAAGGCGAGAATAAGGGTTCGATTCCCTTAGCCTCCACTACTTCACCCGGTATCGCTTCCGAAGCGCTTTGCGCTCTTCTCCAGCGAGGCGACCAAACGGCCGCGCGCGTCGGGAGTCAGCGACGCAGTCACTCCTCGCTCGGCGGCTGAGATCCTGTCGTGCAGACGGGCAAACAGCAACGACAGTGACGCGTCGAACGGCGAGTCAGCGGTAACGCGCGTGAAGTCCATCGCGCCACTTGGCCGGTACACCAGCTCGCTCGCCACGAGCGCCGTACGCTCGGCGGCGACCGACGTCACTTCGCGAGCAACGCGATGCGCGAGTAGCTGCGCATCCCTCAACTCTCCGACCACATCCTGGAATCGCGCAAGCTCATCCGCCACAGGTGCAAGCTCGGGTATCTGGGCCGATAATGCCTCCAGTACATAGCGCCCACGTTTCGCCAGAATGCGGGCGCGATGCAAGCGCCTCGCGTCGTCCGCGGATCGAATACGATCGAATGCCGCTGCAAGAGCGGAAACCTGATCGCCGAGCACGGATGCCGTCACTGCTCGCATCGACGCAACAACGTCACTGTCGCAAACGTCGTGCACGGTTACGTAACGGCTCAGTTCCTTGCGGAGTGCTCGCTCCGTTTTGAGGAAATCGCGCCGCAGCAACTTCCGCAATTTTCGCCATGCTGGCTTGCGGTCGCGCTTGAGCTCCGCGATGACCCACGTTGCTGCCTCGAGGCGGGAGTCACCCAGCGCAGTCCGCTCGGACTTCAGCCACGTGATCTGCACGTCGAGATCGCGAAGGTCCCTAGTTGTATCGGCGATCGTGTTAAGTCGTCGACGGGTGCGCCCCCGAACCGTGTCGTCGAGGCACGGCCGATACAGACGTATCCAGGACCTGAGGCGCCTGAGGGCCACACGGAAGTCATGAATCGAGTCCGCATCGCGACTGCGCATCCTGTCGTAGGCATCGGCGGCAGCGTCGAGTGCGCGAAGCGCCACGACGCGGGCTGCGCGCTGTGCACCGTCGGTGTTGGCATCCCAGTCGAGTCTTGGCGTCATTCGATCGCTCCCCAACCCGAATGATACTGTCTTCCTGACCCGGAGGTGACAGCGAGGTGCAAAACGACGTGTCGATTTAGACTACGGGCGCTCCGCGGCGGGTTGCGCCCGGTCCCGGTACGGCTTATCTCGCACGATGGCCGATCGTACCCGCATTTCCAATTCCGCGTCTCGCCGCATAATCCTCGGGACCAGCCTGATTCTGGGCATCACTGCCGTCGTACTCATCTTCGCTCCAACCGAGCTCGCCGCCTCGATCGGGACGCCGCACGCGAGGGAAATAACCATATTGTTACAGCTGTACGGAGCCGCGCTGTTCGGACTTGCCATGACCGGATGGATGGTCCGCGGGGCGATCGTCGGCGGGATCTTTGGCCGCTCCTACGTGGTGGGGAACGCTGCCCACGCATTCGTCGGGGCGTTCACACTGGCCAGGCCGGCGCTGGAGGCCGGCGCGGCGCCGGTTCTGCAAATGTTTGCCGCGATCTACTGGCTACTCGCTTTGACCTTCGGCTATTTAATGTTCGTATCGACCCCGCGTTCGTAAAACTACGTCGAGGCACCCGTGGGGCCCGAACGAGGAGACTGAGAGAAAATGAGTCGGCGGCAAGCGTCCGGAAAGGGACCGAAGCGAAAGAGCGACAATATCGTGATCCTGTACTCCATCATCTTCTGCATCGTGCTGGTGGTGTACATCCGTTACATCATGTGATCTCCAGACCCATGCAAATTCAGAATCAGCCAGTACCAGCCGTTGGATCCGCAGCCCCCGACTTCACACTTGGCTCGACATCCGGGCAACAGGTAAGCCTGTCATCGTTTCGTGGAAAGAACGCCGTGCTGATCGCCTTCTTTCCCCTGGCATTCACGAGTACCTGTACGACCGAGTTGTGCGAGTTCTCGGACGACTACGACGAGTTCGTGCGCGCAGGAGTTGTTGTGCTGCCGATTTCGGTCGATGCCGTACCGACGTTGAAGGAGTTCAAGGCCAAGCACAACATGAAGACGGATCTGCTGTCGGACTTCAAGCGTGACGCAGGGCAGGCGTACGGCGTGATGTGGCAGGACGCGTTCTTTACGAATCGGGCCTACTTTCTCATCGACAAGGGCGGCGTGGTGCGGTGGGAGCACGTCGAGGAAACGCCGAGCGGAAAGCGGAGCAACGCGGAGATACTGGCGGAGATTGCGAAGCTTTAGATCCTGACGACGATACTCGTCCAAAGCGCCCTCCCTGTTCGCGCGGATCAGCTTCCCATCATGAACATCCTGATCCCAACTTTTTCCTTCGCCTTGAACAGCGTTGCCGGTAGCCATGGCAAAAGTTTGAGCTGGATCGGACTGAGAATCTTTGGCAACGTACGCTGAACATCGAGGCGCGATATTTCCCAGCCTTCGTCGACAGCGGTTTCCTGTTTCTTCAACGCTTCGGCGGGGTCGTAGTCATCCCCCAGGCCAGCAAGATATTCGCTGAGCGCTGTCCACACGCTGTCGATGCGCTGTCTGTAGGCCGTATCGGCTTTCTGAAGCGATTCGGCCTGGTCGCGGCTAAGCAGTAGCGAGTCCGACTCTTCGAGGATCGACGAGTATGGATCCGGCACGTTGCGCGCGTAGCGCCGCTTCAGTTCCGTTACGGAAAGCCGGGGCCCCTTCCGGCCGTTGCGTCCCGGTTTGAGCCAGCGGTTGAGCATCTGCTGCGGCAGCGGACGGCCCAGACCGAGCGAAACGTCGATGGACACACGGAATGGTACACGCAGCAGTGTGTTGCTCGGCCGCGTATTTCCGAATCGCGGATTGACAGTATAGCTGAATCGATCGTTGCCGGGATCGAACGCTGTGGGTCTGTAGAGAACGGGATCCGGAAATGCGGGAGTCCCCCATCCGCGCAGGTGGTTCGCGCCATGCAGCAGCTGATCGAGGCCGCCGAGCGGATTGGACAGTGCGAGTGAGATACTGCCGTACTGCTTCGTGATCGGCATCTTGCCACTATACGACAGCTGTGCGTTGAGCGAAGTGGTCCATGGTCCCGCGCAGCTGTTCCTGCCCGCGGCGTGATCCATCTGTGTCGTCAGACAGTCGCGAACACTTCGCGACGAATTGGAGAGCAGCGTGCGCGTTGCACTCGCCAGCGAAGCATCCGCGCTCGTCGCGGGGTTGAAGATGAACGCGCGATCGTTGGCGAGCCCATCACCGTTCACGTCGCCGCCGACCATCGGGGTGAAGGGAAGGCCGGATTGCAGGCGGCCAAAGAATGTGAGCGCCACCCTCCTGAAGGTGTAGCCGCCCTGTAGCAGGATCTGGTGGCGCACATCCAGATCGCCGCGCGCCCACTCGCGCGTGACGGGACTCCCGAATGTCGCGCCATCGAAGCCACTCTCCCGCGCGCGTGTATCGGCGAGAGTGTAATTGACGCCTAGAAACCAGTTGGAGATTCCATCCAGCTCAGGTGACAATGACACTGTGACCTGTTTGCTCCGTGACGTCAGCGTGGATACGTTATCGATGACGTGACCAAACAGCGGCGATACACGCGCCTGCACGGACGATAGCGCTCCTGACGTCGGGACGATGCTGTTGGGATCCACGAATACAGGCCGTCCTTCATCGGCAAGTGTGAATCTCGGTACGTTGGCGAAGTTGACGTCGGTGCGTCCGGGTTGATTCAGATTGAGCGAGTACAGACCTTCGATCGAGTACGTGAGCAGCCTGTAGCTCGACGAATACGCCAGGTTGCCGCGCCAGCTTCGAGGCGCCGTATATCCCGGATCGAACAGCTGCACCGATGGCGCAGCGTCGGTGAACACGGGCGTTGCTCCGCCGAGGCATTGTGTGGGTATGGATGCCGGATCGGTGAGGTATTGCCCCCAGTTCGGGATCGGAGTTGCGGCTCCGACGCAGGTGAGCGATTGCAAGCCGCTCGGCAGGCCGGTTGCGATCGAGGCGTTGGTCAGGAGGTTCGCCGGAAGAATATTCCGGAATTCGCCGATTCCACCGCGCACGTAGCTGACAGGTCCAGTGCGGAATTGACCGATCTGGTTGAATCTGATTCCATCGCCTTCCGGCTTTCGGATCCACGTAAATCCGATGCGCGGACTGATGTGAACCGTGTTTGGCGCATGATCTGTACGCAGCCCGAATGTGGACTCCACGGCAGGATTGAACTCCGGTGCCGACAGGTAGTGATTGGCCTCGAAACGCGCACCGTACATCACCTGAAAGGTCGAAGACTTGCGCCAGAGATCGCCGAGCGCGACGTATCCGTTCCAGACAGAGCCGTGGAGCGTTGGCGCATTAAGTGAGCGTGTAAAACTCGACGGTTGATCGCTGGCAAGGTCGCCGAGCGAGTTGAAGGCAAAAGATCCAAAGGAATTGGAATTCGTTTCCTGGCGGATCCCGTCGACGCGAGAATCTGCGTCCAGCTTGACGCGATGTGCGTCGCGTCCGTGCGCATAGAATTGGGTCATGCTCGTTGTTTCCCACGTCCACTGGCGCGTGTCGCTGAGTCGGGCGCTGTTTCCACCGAATGCCAGCGACGTCAGGCCACCGGTACCATCCGGAAACGAGGAGGCCACGAGCACACTCCCATTCGGAAGGGTGAGATATGGAGTCGACCGGTTTCTCGAGAAGGTGAATCCACTGCGCTCCTCGTTCAAGTAGTCCCCATGCAGATATGTCGAGAACAGTGCCTGCAGCATTCCGATACCCTGCGATGTCGAGGCGCCGTGGGCAGCAATAGCGGTGGGGCTGATCGCCGCAGCGTTGTCACTTGACAGTTTTCCGTACGCCAAAAGCCCCCAGGTTGTTCGCGCTGGCTGGAAGCTGCTCCAGTTGTAGGGCGCGTGATCGACTCGCGCTATGAATGACGCGTTCTGCATGACGTGCGACGATGGCACAGCGCCGGTACGCAGCGGAATCCCGGCAGAGGAGAGCAGATTGAACAGTCGATCCGCGGAGTCAGGCGATACGCCGGCGTGTTGCAGCAGGTCCGTCGCTGCGTTGGAGAGAGATACAGCGTCCGATGTGCGACGCCCTGCCTGCAAGCCGTAGTTGTACACAAACTTATCTTCGTCCAGTGCGCCGTCGCCCCCAAAGCTTGCAATGACATTGCTGAAACGCTGTCCCATCCGTGCCGACACGGGATCGGTATATTGCAGCGCAGGCGCGTCCAGCGTGACGTGCGCTCGTCGGCTCGCGAAAAGATTGCCGCGGGACAACTCGACGTCCTCATTGAGCCCCCCGAACCAGCCGCGCGACGGATCGTAGGTAGAGCTGGATACGCGCACAGTGGTTCGCGCATCGCGCGGTACATCGGCGCCGGCGAACGCCATTCCGTTGATCGTCGTCGAGTTCTGTCCACCGATGCCCCCAACCGAGAGGCCGCCCGGTGTGGACGCAATTCCCGGAATCGTGGCACCGATCGCTGCAAGATCGCCAGCCTCGTCTGGTGACACTGCACCGTTCACGCCGCCTGCGATCTGCTCCGACGCGCCGGTCTCGACTCCGAATAATGGCTCGCGCGAGGGGATCTGTTTCTCCTGTGCCTTGATTTTCACCGCCGCAAGCTGTTGAACTCCGGTCCGCGTGAGCGCGGCGTCCACAGTGAACATCGAGTCCGAACCAACGCGTGTTACGCGCTTGCGATACGTACTGTACCCGACGGCGGAGATGTGTACCAGATAGTCGCCAGAGCCATTCGCAAACTCCATCGAGTAGCGGCCGGCGCTGTCGGTCGTCGTCGCTCGCGAGAGACGATCCGGAGCCATCGTGATGATGACGTCCGCTGCGGGGAGCACCTTACCACTGTCGGTCGTAACGGTGCCTCGAATTGTGTCGTGATGCGTCTGGGCGGTGCAGGGGACAGCCCAGAGAATTGAAATCAGAAGTCCGAATATCGCACTGCCAAAAAAAGAGGCTCGCCGAGCGCGCAGTTGATGATCGATCATTGCGGATCTTTGGCGATCGCGAACGTGAACGGCTGCTGTACCAATTGCCTGATGTGCTTACCGCGGATTTCAGCCGGTACGAAGGTCATTTTGGGAAGTGCGGTGCGGACCGCCTGCTCCAGGAGCGGATCTGTCGCGTTGGTGATCGTGATGCCAGCTGCCCGATCCACGCGGCCCGTGGTATCAACGGTGAACTCCGCATCGACCTCACCGCCGATTCCCGCGCGGCGTAAACTATCGGGATATACCGGCGTTACCGTCGTGGACAGCATTCTCGCAGGCTTGTCGACCTGGAAGCTGAAATACGTCATGGTGTGACTCGCGGTGCCCGTGGGGCGCCATTCCAAAGCGCGAAGCGTGCGCGTGTTCTTCCGTGCTGCATTGAGTATTGCCTCCACGGAATCGCGCTCGTTCGTCGCGCGCTGCAGTGCGCGCATCTGCGTTGCCATCATCCGCTCGCGTGTGCGCAGGCTGTCGTTCTGCCGCCGCAGTATGGCGAGACTGTCGATCCGCCGCTTTGATCCGGTGTCGGGTCGAACGGGCCACGCTGGCGCAATCCGCAATGGTGGCGCGGCACGTGACATAATCCTTGGCACTGGCGTCGTGAATGCCGCCGCAACGGCTATGAGCGCAACTACACCGCCGGTGACCACGCTCTGCATTCCGATGCGCCGCACAGCAGTCATCGCGCGCAACCGCAACTCCAGCTCCGATGGCAGCCTCAGCAGCGCAACCATCGGAACGGCGAGCGGACCGCTGTTCCGCCCGCGTGCGGCTACCTCCAGCAGTACGTGACCGTAATCCTTCGCACTCGGATATCGAGTCAGCACCCGCATATCGCAATCGAGTTCGATCGCGCGCCGAAGCCTGGCTGCACACCACCACAACCCGATGTTCCACGGCATCAGGACCAACGCGATTACCGCGAGCATCAATCGCTCGGGATCACGCGCCGTAATGTGTTCCGACTCGTGCGCGAGAACCAGCCTTCGATGTTCCGGCAGCATCGTTGTCGCCCACGATGGCAACACGATCCGATGTGATAGAAAGCCGACCACCGCGGGTCCGGTCATCGCAGACACGTCCACACTCACGCCATCCACAACCGTCCTTTCCCACGATCGCTGCGCTCTGCGCCAGTGGAACACGCCGACCACAAGCCACGCGATCAGCGATACCGACAACACGATCCAGACAACCAGCGCCGTTGCGGCGAAGTCGCGTGCGATGCGCGCCAGCGCGGTGCGTAGCGCACGGCGCGAAGGTGCTATCAATCGAATGAGAGCGTCCCGTGCGATGTAACTGTAGCCGCGCCGCGCTGCAGAGCGCCCGGAGCTTATGATGATTCTCGCCAACACAGGGGGCCCGTCACCTGCAGCCGCTCCGATTGCGGTGCGGGCGTCGAGTGAGTGCACCGTGAGCACCCCGCTCGGCGCCACCACCGCAAGCACGATCGCTGCCGTCCAGAAATGCCGCGCAGCGCCGCGTCCCCGTGTCCCCCATTCCATCGCTGCCGCACCACCAGCGAGCAACAGCGTGAACAGGACCATGTATCCGAATACGGTGGGAGTCATTTCGAGTCCTCCGCCAGCCGCTCGTCAAGCAGCGCGCGCAACCGCCGAAGCGTTGCGTCGTCGAGCCCGCGATCGGATACGAGCTGCGTGAGTAGTCTTTCCGGAGACCCGCGGAAGAATTGCCCCAGCACTCTGTCTATCGCGCTCGAGCTTGCGTCATCCCGGTCGATCAGCGCGGCATAACGATGTGCGCGCCCCTCGACTTCTCGCGCGACGTGCCCCTTTTCCTCCAGCACGCGCAAGAGTGTAAGGATCGTCGTATACGCGGATCCGTCGCCCAGTGCGTCCCGCACCTCAGCGACCGTACTTGGTCCGCGCTCCCAGAGCACGGTCATGAGCTCGATCTCCCGTGGGGTCAGCCGCTGCATCCGGATATCCTCCTACTAAGAGTCTAGTACTATCGCCATAGTACCATTATCAAGTCATGGCGTCAAGGACCGTATAGTATCCGGGCTGGCCTTAAGGGCGGAGAACTCGGCAACAGCAGAAAAAACTCATCGCAGCGTAAATACGAACGATTGTTCGACAAGCTGTCGGACACGTACTCCGTTGAACTCGGCCGCCCGGAATCGTGCCCGCAAGAGCGCTGTCTCGACCGCCGAGGAGAACAGTGGATTCGCCGATCCGACGACGACGAACGAACCTGGCTCCGCACGCCCAGCGCTGTCCACGACGAACCTGGCAACTACTGTCCCCTCCACGCCCTGCGCGCGTAGCGCCTCAGGGAAGTGCGGCGCAAGCGTCCCCGGCAACGCCGCCGCCTGGCGATCGACCTGTTCCGACGACAGAACCGTAGCCGAAGTGGAGCCCGAGCCATCGATGCTGTTTCGTCCAGTCACGCCGCCACCGAAGTCACTGCCGTGGATAACAGGTGTGGCCACACTGCCGGGATCGAACCTGAACGCGGGGCCCGCGAACCGCGGGAGAACGGGAATGCCGGTCATTGCCGGAAACTCGAACCGATTGCGAGCCGCGGATGGCGCGCTGCGTGCCACAGCGTGGTCCATCGGTCGTATCGGTGCCTTGGGCACCGCAAGCGGAACCGGAACAACATGTGGCCTATCGGGAGCTCGCAGCGCGGCATGGGCCGTCGCGTTGATCGCGGCGAGAATGAGCACGCTATGAAGTGCGATGCTTGGGATCGCGCCGCCGACCGACCTGTGCTTGCGTGTTCCGGATTCCAGTAGATGCGTCACCACGGGACCACCTCGCGAGTTGAGTGCCTATCGCGAAGCTACGTTCGTCGGATTATCCAACCGTATCGGCCACATTACGACGCGAACAACAAATCATTACGCGTTGATGATGAAACACTCGGCGGGGCCCCTCCCGCCCGATCCAACCACGCCAGACGCGCGCTACTTTATAGTGCCATGAGATACCAACCCGTCCGCGCTGCAATTTCGTTCGCGACGTTGCTGACGTTTGCGACCTCGCCAGGCGCACTCGCTCAAACTCCCCACCACACCCGCAACGTCGTCCTCATCGTATCCGACGGCCTCCGCTGGCAGGAGATCTTCGAGGGCGCGGACAGCCAGCTGATGAATCGCAAGTTCGGCCACGTCGAGGATACGGCCGCGCTCCGCCGCGAGTTCTCGCGCGACGATGCGAGCTCCGCACGCGCCGTGCTCTTTCCATTCATATGGAACGTCGTCGCGAAACAGGGTGAGATCTTCGGAAATCGCACGATGCAGAGCGATGCGGATGTCACCAACGGGTTCAAGTTCTCCTATCCGGGCTACAACGAGATGATCAGCGGGCATCCCGATCCGCGCATCGACAGCAACAATGCCGGACCGAATCCCAACCTCACCGTATTCGAATGGCTCGACACGCGACCTGGCCTCGCCGGACGCGTAGCGGTCTTTGGAACGTGGAACGAGTTCGCAGACATCTTCAATCGCGGCCGCAGTCATCTTCCGATCTGGGCAGCATTCGACGCGCCGCCGACCGCAACACCACCCACGGCGCGCGACTCGTTGCTCGTCAACCTTTACGGCACCACTACCCGCCTCTGGAGTGATCTGGCGTACGATTCGTTCATGCAGGCGGAAGTGCGCGAGTACGTCGCGCGCTCGCATCCGCGTGTCATGTTCGTCGGTTATGGCGAGACCGACGAGTGGGCTCACATGGGCCGCTACGACATGGTACTCAAGTCCGCGCATCAGTTCGATCAGTTCGTCGGCGATCTGTGGAACACCATGCAACGGATGCCGCAGTATCGCGACTCGACGACGTTCATCATCACAGCGGACCATGGTCGCGGAAGCGGGCTCAATGCGTGGACCGATCACGGCGCAGACGTCGTCGGTGCGGAAGCAATCTGGATCGCGGTGATCGGTCCGGACACTCCGGCCCGCGGCGAAGGCATGCACGTCAGCCGCGTAACCCAGTCCCAGATCGCCGCGACCATCGCAAGCCTGCTCGGCGAGAATTACTCCGCCGCCGTTCCGGCAGCAGCGCCACCGCTTCCGGTGCGTTGAAAATCGCATCGAAAATGTCGCGCTGATACACTCGCAGTTACACCGCCGCGTCAGCGAGCCGTGCGAGCGAATGTCGCCGTAACGACAACATGCATACTTATGCGCGGATGAAGCATGTAAAACCACCATCGCACCGGGGGTTAAATAACGACGGCGACAGTGCGACATTTCAGGTGAAGGACCAACCTCAGCCGCACTTCGCATGACAGCCGTCGCCAACAGCACCGAATCCGGTCACGCTACATCTGCCGATTACATCGCCATCGAGGATGAGTGGGGCGCGCACAACTACCATCCGCTGGATATCGTCATCGAGCGCGCTGCCGGCGCGTGGGTCTACGATGTGGATGGCAAGCGCTACCTCGACTGTCTGAGTGCGTATTCCGCCGTCAACCAGGGCCACTGTCATCCGCGCATCCTCGCGACGCTGGTGGAACAGGCACACCGAGTCACGCTCACCTCGCGCGCATTCCGCAACGAGCAGTTGCCGCTCTTCTGCGAAGAAGTTGCGCGGATGTGCGGGATGGAAATGGTGCTGCCGATGAACACCGGCGCCGAGGCCGTCGAGAGCGCGATCAAGGCGGCGCGGCGCTGGGGATACGAAGTGAAGGGAATTCCCGCCGATCGAGCGGAAATCATCGTGTTCGAGAACAACTTTCACGGTCGGACCACTACAATAGTCGGCTTCTCGTCAGAGCCATCCTATCGTGCCGGCTTCGGGCCCTTCGCCCCGGGTTTCAGGTTGATCCCCTACGGCGACATCGACGCCCTCGAGGCGGCGATCACGCCGAACACGTGCGCGGTGCTCATGGAGCCGATCCAGTGCGAGGCTGGAATCCTGATTCCCCCGGACGGATATCTTCGCGCAGCCTCCGATCTCTGTCGAGCGAACAATGTCCTCTTCATGGCCGACGAGATCCAGACGGGACTGGGCCGCACCGGTCGCATGTTCGCGTGCGATCACGAAGAGGTGAAGCCCGACGTGTACATACTCGGCAAGGCGCTGGCAGGTGGCTTCTATCCGGTTTCCGCGGTTGTTTCGAGCCGGGAAGTGCTGGGCGTTCTCCGCGCAGGCACGCACGGCAGCACCTTCGGCGGCAACCCGCTCGGCTGTGCAGTCGCGCGCACCGCGCTGCAGGTTCTCGAAGATGAGAACCTGGTCCAGCGCTCGGCGGACCTGGGCGCATGGTTCATGGGTGAGGTGGCGTCGATCAGGCATCCTGACATCAAGTCCGTGCGCGGCCGAGGTCTGATGGTGGGCATCGAGCTGCACGTGCCAGCGCGGTCCTACTGCGAGGCGCTGATGGGACTCGGAATGCTGTGCAAGGAAACGCACGACCACGTCATCAGATTGTCCCCGCCGCTGGTTACATCGCGCGAGGATCTCGAGTGGGCTCTCGCTCAGTTACGGACTGTATTCTCGACGCGGTAGACTCGCTGCCAGGTTGTTGCCTGGCCACCACGCTCGATCAAGCAGCCCCGACCAACGGATCGGGGCTGTTCGCTTTTCGGCCTGGGTGTTTCCGCCTACTTGTGCTCGACTGGAACCGCCTGCTGCTGATTCGCCTTCTGCGAACCCTTGCCCTCGACTCTCGCGCTGGCGTTACCGGTCGCACTGCTTTCGCCGTTGCTGATGGTAATCTTCTTGGGCTGCGGAAGTGCGGTCTTGGGGACGCGAACGTTCAACACACCGTTGGTGAAATTCGCGGTGATCTTGGAATCGTCCACTCCCTTGGGCAGCCGGAACGACCGCGTGAACGAGCCGTAGGTCCGCTCCACCAGGTGATACTCCGTACCGTCGCCTTCCTTGCGCTCCGCGGACTTGTGTCCGCGAACTGTCAGCATTCCGTTATCGGAAGTGACCTCTACATCTTCCGGCTTGACGCCCGGAAGCTCGACGGACAGCGCGATCTCACGGTCGTCCTCCCGTACATCGACGGGCGGCGCCAGAGAAGCTGTCGGCGTTGTGCGGCTCAGTGCATCGTCAAATAAGCGATTCACCTCCCTGCGCAGACCGAACACAGGAAGAGGTGTCAGTGAAGTTTCGAACAGCATGGTGCTGACCTCCATCTGAGAGTTTTGTCTGTTTTTTTCGGGCCCTGCGCCCACCGGGCCAATCCGGCAATGGGCGGGCCAGTGATGCCGGCCAATCTGGCTTAAGAGCGTCTGTTTATCGGCCAGTTCGGCATTTTCGTCTGAAATATTGGCAAACAGATCATGAAGATCGTTACCAATCGATCGGTCATCCTGTCCTACGGTAGGCTCGCAGAAGACCGACTCGCCGAGGAAGTGACATTGTCAGGGAAAGCACATCCGCACGTTACCGCCGCCATGCTGTCTGAAGATTCTGATTCATCGATACTGGTCGGCGCTCTCGCCGACATAGCCGTGTGTCTCTCTGACGCACGGCCGACGGAACTGGTCGCGCAGGACGTGCTCGAGCGAGCGCATCTGTCGATCGGCGCATCGGAGCTGGCGGTCTGGCTGGATGGGGGCGGCGAGCTTGTGCGAACCTGGGGAGCGGGCCCGGAAGAGGCCTCTGTGGATGAGCTTCGGGCCGCCATGGCAGGTGCGGCGCCCGGGATCGTTGCACGCGAGATGAGCTTCGGGCCGCGCCGGGTGGGCATCCTGCTGGCGCGCTTCGGAGGTGACGTGGCGGAGCCGGTGGAGCGCTTTCTGGAGGCGCTCGCTGCGTTGCTTGCGGCGTTCGTCGCGAACTCCGAGCGTTCCCGGAGACTCGAGGGCGATCTCCAGATCCGGATGCGCGAGGTGCAGGAGCAGAAGCGGTTCACTGAAACGGTGCTCGATCTACTGCCGCTGGGTCTGTACGTGATCGATCGCGATTACCGGATCACGGTTTGGAATCGCAAGCGCGAGACGGGGATGCAGGGCGTGTCCCGCGACGAAGCTATCGGCCGCACCATCTTCGAGATCCTTCACCGTCAGCCGGAGGACGTGGTTCGTCGCGAATTCGACGAGGTGTTCGCCACCGGCAAGACGCAGCAGTTCCAGACCGAATCCAGCGCCAGCGGCGCGCTGCGTACCTACAGGCTTTCCAAGATTCCAATTCGCGACCAGACGGGCGTCGTGACGCACATCATTACTATCGGCGAGGACATCACCGATTGGGTGGAAGCGCGTGAAGCCGTGGCACAGAACGAAAAACTCGCCGCGATCGGCCGCCTCGCCGCGGGGATCATGCACGAGATAAACAATCCGCTCGCGACGATCGCAGCGTGTGCGGAGAGCATGGCGCTCGAAACGAAAGTTGATGGAAGTACGTCGCAAGGCGCGCTGGATGGCGCGGCCGATGGCGGGCCTGAGTATCTCAAGATCATCGAGAGCGAAGTTCAGCGCTGCAAGCGCATCATCGACGGGTTGCTCGATTTCAGCCGGCCGCGCGCGCAGGAGAGACAATCTCTCCAGGTGAATACCGTCGTGGAGCGCGCACTGTTTCTACTCAAGCATCACGCGCGCTTCAAGCAGCTCACCGTGCAGGCGGAGCTCGGAACCGAGCTTGCAACAGTGCATGCGAGCTCCGAGCAGTTGATCCAGGTAATGATTGCACTATTGATGAATGCGGCGGACGCGATGCCGCAGTACGGGCGCGTTCTCATACGCACACGTGCAGCGCCGCGTGGTGCGAAGCACGTCGTTATCGAAGTACAGGACGAAGGTTCGGGGATGACGCGCAACGAGATGTCGCGCATCTTCGAGCCATTCTATACAACGAAGGAGCCGGGCCGGGGTACAGGGCTCGGACTCGCTATCTGCCATGGTATCGTTGCCGACCACGGGGGTCGCATCGAGGTATCCAGTGAACCTGGCAAGGGAACGCGTTTCACCATTCTCTTGCCGATGGAGGAAGCATGAGCGCCGACGGGAGTGCCCCAATCCGTGTGCTGATTGCCGAGGATGAGGAGCACCTTGGCGCAATTCTCGAGCATTTTCTGAGGAGCCGCGGTTACGCGGTAACTATGTGTCGTGACGGCCGTGCTGCGTTGACCGAGCTGCATGCCGTTCCGTACGACGTCGCGCTGATCGACATCGTGATGCCCGAGATGGACGGACTCGAAGTACTGCGGCATTTGCAGAACGAGCCCGCGCCGCCGGAGGTGATCATAATCACCGGCAACGGCACGATCGATACCGCGATAACCGCCATCAAGCTCGGCGCGTACGACTACATCTCCAAGCCATACAGAATGGCCGAGATCGACGTAATGGTGCGTCGTGCGTGGGAAAAGCGCGAGCTCGGCAAGGCCAACGTCATGTTGCGTGCACGGACGCGCGAACTGCCATCGGAGATGACGAGCAGGAATCCGTCGATGCGCGAAGTGCTGGCGCGTCTGCCGGCGCTTGCGCAATCCGATGCGCCAGTCGTGATCAAGGGCGAGCGCGGCGTTGGCAAGAGTTACGTTGCGCGATATCTGCATGCGCTGTCCGGACGCGTCCGCGACTCGCTGATCGAAGTGCGACAGGTCCGCGGTGGTCTTACCGGCGCCGCAGCACTCGTTGGACGGCAGGGAGTTCCGTCCGGCGGCGCAATGCCCACGGGTGCATTTCTCGCAGCGGACCGTGGAACGACGGTGATCGACATCGCGGCACTGGACGAAGAGGCGCGCGGCGTACTGCGGGACGTAATCGGGTCCAACGCCTTCATGCGTATCGGAGGATCACACGCACTTCCCCTGACCACGCGTCTGGTGATCTGCGTGGACGATCCTGCCGACGCCTTCGCCTCGTCGATCGGCGCCGAGCAGTTGACGATTCCGCCGCTTCGCACTCGGCACGAAGACCTTGCGCCACTGGTCGCCGAGATGTTGGCCGAGCAGACGGGACCGATTCACACCATCGCGCCGGAGGCATTCGACGTGCTTGCGTCGTATACGTGGCCCGGAAACGTGCGCGAGCTCGGCGTGGTGCTTGCCCGTTGCGCGCTTCTCGCTCCCAAGGAGAACATCTCCGCTGGCGACCTTCGCCTGCTGCTCGCCACCGGGGCAGTCGGTGTGGAAGGGCGGGGCGCGCCCCTCTCCGACCTGGAAAAGCTGCATATTGAAGCCATGCTAGTCCGATTTCATTGGCACCAGGGCCGCGCAGCCGAGGCGCTTGGCATATCGACCAAGACACTGTATCGCAAGATGCGCGAGTTCGGCTTTCGCCGTCCGCGCAAGCGCAAGTTTGCCCGGGTCCGGCCTGAGGAATGAAGATCCTCGTTATCGAGGACGATCCGACCGTCGGGCAGTTCGTCAAGCGGGGGTTGGAGGAGCAGCGCTGGACCGTCGATCTTGCCGAGAACGGAAATGATGGAGAAGCACTCGCCACGGCCGGCGACTACGATCTCATCATTCTCGACATGCGGCTGCCGGGGAAGTCCGGAATGGAGGTGCTTCACGACCTTCGCGCGCGCAACTTTCAGCGCCCAGTGCTCGTGCTGACGGCACAGGACGCGGTTGATGCGAAGGTACAGACACTGCGTGCCGGCGCGGACGATTACGTGACAAAGCCTTTCGCATTCGAGGAACTGCTCGCGCGCGTGGAGGCACTTGCGCGTCGTCCGCGCGCGATGGCGTCTCCCGTGATGCAGGTGGCCGATCTCACGCTCGACGTCGACACGCGCGAAGTGCGGCGAGGCGGCAGTCTCATTGAGCTCACGCCCAAGGAATACACGGTGCTGGAGTACCTGATGCGACATCACGGCCGCGTGATGAGCAGAACGCTGATCACCGAGTACGCCTGGGGATATCACTTCGATCCGGGGACCAACATCGTGGACGTCGTGATCAATCACCTTCGCAAGAAGATCGACGCCGATCACGAGAAGAAGCTGATCTCGACCGTGCGCGGCGTCGGGTACGTTGTGCGCGGATGATTCCTGCGCGGCTGAAGCTGACGTTTGTTTTCGCCGGTGCCATGACCGTGACCGGCGCCGCACTTGGAATAGCAGTTTCCGCTTCGCGCACCGCCGGTGCATACAGCGCCATCGCGCGCGAGGCACTGGCAGACGGCGATCTCGCGATGCGGATCATCGAGCAGGCATCGAAGGATCGAGAGCCAGTCGTGGCACGCGATTCATCTGGCGCCGAGCAGATCGCGCGCTCGGTTGCGGCACGACTGGAAGTGATCCCGGGGTATGTCGTGATCGTCGGACGCAAGGCGAACGTCGTGTTCACGTCCTTCGACGTGCGCGACCTGTCGGACGACGACTGGACGACGCTGCAGCATGGCATCGCCGATCTTCCCGACGACGGCCCAGCGGGCGTGATCAGCGTGGGACAGGAACGCATTCTGTTCGTCGCACACGCGATACACGACAGCACCACGCGCTTGAGCCGCGTCGTCACCGGCGTGCGCGTGCGGGGTGCTCAGAGTCTGCCGACGGAGCTTGTGACGACTCTCTTCGCGGTCATGCCTCTTGCGATCGCGCTTGCATCGTGGGGAATGTGGCTGATGCTCGGCGGTACGTTCCGTAGAATCGAGCGTGTGCGACGCGGAGTTGCCGACATCACCGACGGTCGCAGTCTGCACCGGCGATTGTCGGATGACGAGGCGAGTCCCGAGATAGCTGCCCTGATCGATACGTTGAATTCGATGATTGCACGGCTCGAGACATCGTTCGCGGCATTGCGGCGCTTCACCGCGGACGCGAGCCACGAGCTCAAGACACCGCTTGCCGTGTTGCGTGCGGACGTGGAGCGCGCAATGAGCGCTACAACACGGAAGGACGATCGTCTCGTCGCGCTCGAGGAAGCGCTGCACGAGACGACTCGCATGGCGGATCTCGTCGAGAGCCTGCTCACCCTTGCGCGTGCGGACGAGGGAAGATTCGACCTGTACCGCGAGCGCGTCGATCTGAGCGAGCTCACGCAGGAAGTGTACGAGACCGCGCTCATACTGGGCGAGGGTGCGGGCGTGGCGGTGAATCTTCCGTTCACGACCGAAGTCACGATTGCGGGCGATCGCACGCGACTGCGGCAGCTATTTCTGAACCTCGTTACCAACGCGATCAAGTACACACCGCGCGGCGGACGCGTCGACATCGGACTCGGGCGCCATCCAGACAACGTGACGTTCGCAGTGCGTGATACAGGAGCGGGAATCGCTGCTGCGGATCTACCGCATATCTTCGAGCGATTCTGGCGCGCCGATCGTGCACGCTCGCGCACTGCGGAGCGTGGAGGATTCGGGTTGGGTCTTGCGATCAGCCAGTGGATTGCTCAGGCTCACGGCGGCACTCTCACGGTTCAGTCGCGACTCGGCAAGGGGTCGTTGTTCACTCTCACGCTTCCGCTCGATGCAGCCGACCGCGCGGAGCCCGATGATGAGACGTTGCCGGAGCACTGATGCAGTGACGCCGCATCGCAATGCGGTCCAGATCCGACCGGTGTTAATCTTCCGTTAATGTTTTGAATTAACTGAAGCTTAATCTCCCGGCCATTCCGGCTTAATTGTGCGCCAGTATTCTTCTCTCAGTCATTCTGAGGAGCTTGCTGCCGCAATGTTCAACCAGCTAATCGAGTCGAAGCGCGCCAAGAAGCGCAGCCCGGGGACCACTGCGTTCAGCATTGGGCTGCACGCGGGACTCATCGGGCTCGCGGTCTGGGCGACGGCCAACGCCGCCATCAAGAACGAGAAGCCGAAGGCGGAGAAGATCGAATTCGTCCAGGTGAAGAAGGACGAGCCGCCTCCGCCAAAGAAGGAGGCACCGCCGCCGCCAAAGGCTACTGTTGCGCCGCCGCCGCCCAAGGGTTTCCAGGTGCCACAGGCGCCGCCGATCGTTCCGGTCAAGATCCCAGACATCGATCTCTCCAAGAAAGTCACGAACGTCGCTGACTTCAGCGGAAAGGGTGTCGAAGGCGGTGTCGCGAATGGTGTCGTAGGTGGAAAGGGACCGGTCTCGAACACCGAGACGTACTTCTCGTTTCAGGTAGAGAAGCCCGCCGCGATGGCGTCGGGAACCGTGACACCACAATACCCCGAGACGCTTCGCAGCGCGGGCATCGAGGGAGAAGTCGACGCGGAGTTCACCGTGGACACCACGGGCCGCGTGGATCAGGCCGCGGGGATCAAGATCAACAAGGCTACAAATGATCTGTTCGCCGCCGCCGTCAAGTCGGCCCTGCCGCGCATGAAGTTCTATCCTGCGGAGATCGGTGGGCACAAGGTCAGACAGCTCGTGCAGCAACCGTTCACGTTCACGATCACTCATTAACCGTCCCACCATTCCACGGAGTAACGAACAATGCATCTATCGCTGATTGACCTTTGGGGCCAGATGGCCGGTTTCGCCCGCGGCATCGTTTACACGCTCGCGATCATGTCGATCTGGACCCTGTCGATTTCGATAAAGAAGTGGTGGGATCTCAAGTCGGCCCAGAACGAGACACGCAAGTTCGCGCCCGAGTTCTCGCAGTTCCTCGAAGAAGACAATCTCGTTGAGGCCGCAAACCTCTCCGAGCGCTACAAGAAGTCGCACGTTGCACGCGTTCTGGCCGGTGCGCTCTCCGAGACCCGCGCACTCGTACAGGATGGTTCCGTAACGATCGCCGACATCAACTCCGCAGAGCGCGCAATCGAGCGCGAAATGCTGATGACGATCACCGATCTCAAGCGCGGCCTGGGCGTACTCGCGACAAGCGGTGCAACTGCTCCGTTCGTCGGACTGCTCGGAACGACCATGGGTATCATCAACGCCTTCACGGGCATGGCAGTTTCCGGTTCAGGCGGTCTGTCCGCGATTTCCGGCGGTATTTCCGAGGCACTCATCACGACCGCTCTCGGTCTGCTCGTCGCAATTCCGGCAGTGTGGCTCTTCAACTACTTCCAGACCAAGGTCGACAATCTCACGGCCGAGATGACCTACACGTCCAAGGAAATGATCGACTATCTGATCAAGAACGTTTCGGGCGAGTTCGGTCGCAGCCGCTTCACGCGCGAGTTCAATACGACGGCCACGGCCGGCAACGCGCCAATTTCCAAGTAACGTTTCATTCCAAACGACGTAGGGCGCGGATATCCGCGCCTGTGATTGAAGGGTGGCGGATTCATCCGTACCCGCAGATGGAAGGGCCGGCGCCCCGTCCGGCAGTAGACGACGGGGCGCGGTTCCACACTTTTCGAGGGATTCGTATTTATGGCAATGTCAACATCGGGCGGGAACGCGGTTCGCGCGGATCCAAATGTGACTCCGATGATCGACGTCATGCTCGTTTTGCTGATCATCTTCATGGTCATCATTCCGACGCTGGTGTCGGGCGTCAACGCGCAGCCGCCAGCTGGCCAGAACCTCAAGCCGCACCCGCAACAGGATCAGGACCAGCTTCTTGGTATCGACAATCAGGGCCAGTACTATCTCAATCGCAGTGCGATCCCGAACGCATCACTCAGTACCGCGCTCACCGATATCTACAGCAAGCGCACCGAGGACAAGATTCTCTACGTCAAGGCTGACAAGAATCTCGACTACGGCAAGATCCTCGATGCGCTCGATATTGCGGCAAAGAGTGGCGTTCGCATGACGGCCATGGTCACGGACCAGCAGGCTGGCACGCATTCGTTGATTCCGAGTGATAACATCGAGGCGACAAGCGCTGGCACGCCGAGCAGTGGAGGGCCAAAGTAATGGCGATGTCAACAGGTGGTGGTCGCGGCGGCTTTACGTCCGAGCCGAATCTGACCCCGATGATCGACGTGTTGCTGGTGCTTCTCATCATCTTCATGGTGATCGTGCCAACGGCGCGGAAGGCGATCGACGTCCAGCTTCCAGATCCGACTGTCCAGCCGACGAGTTCGCCCAGCACAGATCAGATCGTGCTGGAAGTGGCCAAGGACGGCACGTATCTGATCAACAAGCAGCCGGTCCCTGGCGGTGCGAACGGCCTCAGCCAGATGATTCACAACACGTTCGACAAGCGGCCCGAGAAGATCATGTTCGTCAAGGGTGATCCGGCCGCCAAGTATCAGCAGATCATCCAGGCGATGGACATCGCTCGTGGCTCTGGTGTTCTCGTCATTGGCATAACGCCAAAGTCGACGCAGTAAGGGTTTCACATGTACCGTCCGCCCGTTGGAATTCCGCGGCGGGAGCAAAGGCGCTGGCAAGGGTGGTTATTCTCCCTGCTGGCGCATTTGCTTTTGCTGCTGTTTCTCCTTCGTCCAGCATTGGATTCGGGGATCGATTACGGTCACCGGGATGGAGCCGGTGGTTCCGGTCCCGCGGGCGGTGGTGGCGGTGGCCTGGGCGATAATGCCGCACCGCGGTTGCGCTTCGTGCAGATCGCGCCGCAGGCAGCGCCGGCGCCAGCTGTAACGCGCGCAACTCCGGTCACGCCGGTGCCGGCTGTACTTCCGCCAATTCCAACCCCTCCCCAGCCAAAGCCGGCGCCGCCTGCAGTTGCGCCGCCGGCAACTGCCGTGACAGGTGCAGCAGCGTCTTCCGCGACGGCGGGCGCAGGAAGCGGTATCGGAAAGACCGGCGGCGCGGGTGCCGGCCCCGGCAGCGGCGGTGGTGTCGGGTCGGGCGAGGGGCCGGGCAAGGGAAGTGGCGTTGGGCCCGGCACGGGAGGCGGCGCAGCAAAGAACTATCCGCCGACGCTCAAGCAGTTCGTGCTCCCTCCACTCCCGACTCCGGCGAGCGTGCGCGGATTCAAGCTCACTGCGTGGTTCGACGTCGACTCGACCGGCAAGGCCACACTGCTGCGCTTCACGCCAACTCCCGACCGCGGCTACAACGACAGAGTGCGCGAGACGCTGCTCGCGCTGCGATTCCGGCCCGCGGTTCGGGCTGACGGTGTCGCGATCCGCGACACGGTGGACATCCAGGTTCTGTTCTAACCCACCTCACCCGCAATCATCTTTGTGACAATTGCGCAAAGTACTCGGTGGTGCCTAGTACTCTGTGATATAAAGCAGCCGTGTGCGCACATCCTCGTACACATCGCCAGAGTCTAGCCTCGCTCTGCGCAGAGCGTTACATTCACGCGAATTTTCCGCTCTGCTCATACATAAATGCAGAGCGCCGACCCGGAGCCGGAGGGCATGGGTGAGCAATAAAACCAGCCGTTCCGGTACCGGAGCGGATACGGCTACGGCCGAATCCAACTTCGTCAAGGCGATGACCCTGACCGACGCCACGATGCTCGTGGCGGGGACAATGATCGGGTCGGGCATCTTCATCGTTTCTGCAGACATCGCGCGAAAGGTCCAGTCGCCACTCTGGCTCATCGCAGTCTGGGTGCTCACTGGAGTCATAACGCTGCTCGGCGCACTCGCCTACGGCGAGCTTGCCGCGATGTTTCCGCGAGCGGGCGGACAGTATGTATTTCTTCGTGAATCCATGGGTCCAATCGTAGGATTTCTCTACGGTTGGACTCTTTTCGTTGTCATACAAACGGGCACGATCGCAGCGGTCGCCGTTGCGTTCGGAAAGTTTCTCGGCGTGCTCTGGCCGGCGATGACGCCGGATCTGTACTCTTGGTTTCCTCATTTCTCGTTCACGCTCACGGGCGCACCGGTGGACGTCGGACTGTCGCCGCAGCGTCTCATCGCACTGGTCACGGTGTGGGTACTCACCTGGATCAATCTTCGGGGCGTGCGTGAAGGAAAGCTCGTTCAGACGACGCTGACTATTGCCAAGGTGGGTGTCCTCGCCCTTCTCGTCATTCTCGGACTCACCATCGGGCGGAACGCGACCGCCATTCTCGCGAATTTCTCGCCGGGTAATTTCGCGCCACACGTCGATCTCAACGGAGCGTTCGTCGTCGCGTTCGGCGCGGCGATGGTCGGCTCGCTCTTCTCCAGCGATTCGTGGAACAACGTGACGTTCGCTGCTGCCGAAGTTCAGAATCCCAAGCGCAACCTCCCGCTGTCGCTCGCCATCGGCGCGGGGATGGTGACGGTTCTCTACATCCTCGGCAACTTCGCCTATCTGAGCGTGCTTCCGCTGCACGGCACGGCCAATGGTGCGACGGTGCTCGCGCGCGGTATCCAGTTCGCCACGCAGGATCGCGTCGGGACGGCAACTGCCGAAGTGATTTTCGGCGCCGCTGGCGGGAGCATAGTCGCGGCGGCGATTCTCATATCCACATTCGGTTGCAACAACGGGCTCATCCTGTCCGGTGCTCGCGTGTACTGGGCGATGGCACGCGACCGTCTCTTCTTCGCTCGCGCGGGCACACTGAGTGCACGCGAAGTCCCCGCGTTCGGACTGATCACCCAGGCGATCTGGACCAGCTTCCTGTGCCTCACGGGGACGTACAACCAGCTGCTGGCATATGTGATCTTTGCTCAGCTGCTGTTCTACGCCGCGACGACAACGGGTCTTTTCGTGCTACGTCGCACGCGTCCCGACGCCGAGCGTCCGTACAAGGCGATCGGGTACCCCGTGCTGCCGGCGTTGTATGTGGTGCTGGCGCTGGCAGTTGCTCTAACTCTCCTGCTGGCGCCGGATACGAGAACGCAGTCCGTGGCCGGACTGATCATCGTTCTCATTGGTGTTCCTGTGTACTTTCTGTGGCGCGGTGTAGCGGGCGACGCTGCGCGCAATACTGAATGACAGTTCCCGCTTCAGTCCTCATCACCGACCGTTCATGACCGTTTCGCAATCATCGCTCCTCTGGATCGTACTCGGCTGCAGCGCATTCGCACTGCTCTTCGCGATCTGGCTTTCAAGATGGGTTCTTTCGCGCGGGCGCGGCAACGCCGACATGCAGAAGATCTCGGACGCCATTCAGCAGGGCGCCGAGGCATATCTGGCGCGACAGTACAAGACAATCGCGGCACTCGCGCTGGTCGTTGCGATCGTGTTGGCGGTCGGTTACGGCGTGTTGAGGACGAGCATTCCGACCGATCCGGTGAGCAGCTCGACGTTGCTCGCGATCTACATAACGTTGTCGTTCCTGCTTGGCGCGCTCAGTTCCGGCATTGCGGGATACATGGGGATGTGGATCTCGATACGAGCCAACATCCGTGTCGCCGCGGCCGCGACCACGTCACTGAACGGTGCGCTTCAGACTGCGCTTCGGTCCGGTGCGGTGTCGGGACTCTTCACCGTCGCGATGAGTCTCGCGGGCGTGGGCGGGCTCTTTGCCGTGATCAACAACTTTGTGCCGCCGGGTCTCGCACCCGATGTCTGGGCACAGCGAATCCCGTATCTCATCGTCGGCTACGGCTTCGGCGCCTCGTTCGTGGCACTGTTCGCGCAGCTGGGCGGTGGTATCTACACCAAGGCCGCCGACGTCGGCGCCGATCTGGTCGGCAAGGTCGAGGCCGGCATTCCTGAAGATGACCCGCGGAATCCGGCGGTGATCGCTGATCTCGTCGGTGACAACGTCGGCGATTGTGCCGGCCGTGGTGCCGATCTGTTCGAGAGCATCGCCGCGGAGAACATCGGTGCGATGATTCTTGGCGTGATTCTGTTCAGCCAGTTCGGTATCGCAGGAATTCTGTTCCCGCTCGTGATCGGTGGACTCGGTCTGCTGTGCTCGATCGTCGGAGTGATGTCTGTTCGCACGCGCGAAGATGCGGATCCGATGCAGGCGCTGAACCGCGGGTACTACGTGACGGCGGCGCTCGTAACGATCGTATTCTTCTTTGCGACGCGCTGGCTGCTCAATCCGATATCCGCCCCGGATGCGTGGTGGCACTTCTTCATCTGCGGACTGATCGGCATCGCGACATCCATCGCGTTCGTCTTCATCACGCAGTACTACACCGAGTATCGCTACCGCCCGGTGCTTGGGATCGCGGAAGCGAGCCAGACGGGACCGGCGACGAACATCATCGCCGGCCTCGCAGTTGGGATGGAGTCGACTGTTCTTCCTGTGATCACGATCGCGATTGCGATCATCGCGAGTTATCATCTCGGCGAGGCGAGCGGAGTCGCGCAGGCGGGCCTGTTCGGGACCGCCGTCGCTACCATGGGAATGCTCGGCACGGCGGGTTACATCCTGGCAATGGATGTCTTCGGACCGATCACCGACAACGCTGGCGGCATCGTCGAGATGTCCAAGCAGCCGGAAGAAATCCGCAACATCACCGACCGGCTTGATTCTGTCGGCAATACCACCAAGGCGCTCACCAAGGGTTACGCGATTGGGTCCGCGGCACTGGCCGCGTTCCTGCTTTTCTCCGCGTATCTGGACGAAGTTCGCAACTATCGCGGCGGCGTTCCGATCAAGGTCGATCTGGCGCGCCCGGAGGTGTTCGTCGCTGGTCTGCTTGGCGCGATGCTCGTCTTCTGGTTCTCGTCGCTGGCGCTCACGGCAGTACGCAAGGCCGCATCGTCGGTGATCACGGAAGTGCGTCGCCAGTTCCGCGAGCGTCCGGGGATCATGCTCGGAACCGAAAGTCCGGATTACGGAACGGCCGTAGACATCGTGACGGTGGGTGCGTTGAAGGCGATGATCGCGCCCGGTGCACTTGTAGTGCTGTTCCCGATCGCTGTCGGACTGGTATTCAAGCAGTTCGGCGTTGGCGCGGAAGCGGTTGCAGCGTTCCTCATGATCGGTACTATCGCTGGAATTCTCATGGCGGGCTTCCTGAACAACGGCGGCGGCGCGTGGGACAATGCGAAGAAGTACATCGAGACCGGCGCATACGGTGGCAAACGGTCAGACGCACATAAGGCAGCTGTGGTCGGCGATACGGTCGGTGATCCGTTCAAGGATACGGCTGGTCCGTCGCTGCACGTGCTCATCAAGCTGTTGAGCACGATCACTCTGGTCCTTGCACCGCTGTTCATTTGATGCGGGGCCTGTTTGCACGCAAGTCCGTTGCGGACTTCGAGGCGGACGTCGTTTCACATGGCGGGCTAAAACGCACGCTCGGCAAGTGGCACCTGACTGCTCTCGGCGTCGGTGCCACGATTGGCGCGGGAATCTTTGTCACCACGGGAACCGCCATCGTCGGCGATCCGCTTCGTCCCGGTGCCGGACCTGCGATCATCTTTTCGTTCCTGCTGACCGCGGTCGCGTGCGGCTTTGCGGCGTTGTGTTACGCCGAGTTCGCCGCGATGGTGCCGATCTCCGGCTCCGCGTATACGTACGCATATGCGGCGCTTGGCGAGTTCATCGCCTGGATAATCGGCTGGGATCTGGTCATAGAATACGCCGTCGGCAACATCGGCGTCGCGATCGGTTGGTCCGGCTACTTTCGAGAGTTGATCGCGCATTTCGGCTGGAGTCTCCCGTCGTGGCTGGCGACAGATTATCGATCGGCGCATTCCGCGTTCGTTCAGCTGGGCGCCGCGAGCAGCACGGTGGACGCGACTACGCGGTACATCGCGTCAGCGTGGACATCCGCGCCGCACATTCTCGGTCTCCCGCTGATCATCAATCTTCCCGCCGCGGCGGTTGTTGCGCTGATAACGGTTGTCCTGGTGATCGGTATCAAGGAGTCGGCGGATGCCAACAACGCGATGGTGCTGCTCAAGGTCGGGATCATACTGTTCTTCATCGCGGTTGGCCTCTTCCTGATCCACCCGTCCAACTGGACCAATCCAGCGACCGGCGGCTTCGTGCCGAACGGCATGGCGGGCATCAGCGCGGCAGCTGCGATCATCTTCTTCAGCTACATCGGTTTCGATGCCGTATCCACGGCTGCGGAAGAGACGCGCAATCCGGGCAAGGACATGCCGTTCGGGATCATCATGAGCCTTGTCGTGACGACGCTGCTCTACATCGCGATCTCGGTGGTGATGACTGGCATGGCGCCATGGCAGCAACTGGGAACAGCGGAGCCGATGATCACCGCGCTCCGGTACGCCGCCGGACCGCCGGCACTTCTCAACGCTTCGCGATTCATCGTCGCGCTCGGTGCCGTGATAGCGATGGGCAGCGTGCTGCTGGTCTTTCAGCTCGGGCAGCCGCGAATCTTCTTCTCGATGGCACGCGACGGACTGCTTCCTCCGGTGCTCGCGAAAGTACATCCACGTTACAAGACGCCGTACGTCGGCACGATCATAACGGGGATCTTCGTAGCCGTCTTTGCCGCATTCGCGAACATCGCCGAAGTGGTCGATCTCACGAATATCGGGACGCTGTTCGCGTTCGTGCTGGTGTCGGCGGGCGTGATTGTGCTTCGCCGCACCGATCCGGACAGACCGCGGCCGTTCCGCGTGCCGTGGGTTCCGTTCACGCCGTTGATCTCCATTGTGGCGTGCTTCTATCTCATGACGCAGTTGCCGGGTATCACCTGGATTCGCTTCATCATCTGGCTCGCTGTGGGCCTCGTACTCTACTTTACTTACGGCTATGGCCACTCGACGCTGCGTAACCGCCGGGTGAACGGCCATGGATAGCGCAGGATCGGACAAGAGCGCGACGGCGCGGCGCGGTCTGCGACGCGTCTCGCTGACGCAGTGGATTGTCGTCGCAGCAATAGTCGGGATCATCATCGGGATCGCGTTCCCCGCGTTCGCGGTCAAGCTGGATCCGCTGTCGCAGATCTTCCTGCGCATGATCAAGTCGCTGATTGTACCGCTGATTTTCGCCACGCTCGTGGTGGGCATTGCCGGTCACGGCGACGACATGGCCAAGGTGGGCCGCCTCGCGTTGCGGTCTCTGATCTATTTCGAGCTCGTGACGACTGGCGCGCTCGTTATCGGATTGACGGCCGTCAACGTCTTAAAGCCTGGAATCGGCGTGTCGCTGGGCGGCGCGACCGCGGCTACCGGGACTGAGCTTGCGTCGCACCCGGTTACATTCGGTGGCGTGCTGGAGCACATGGTTCCGCAGAGCTTCTTCGAAGCGGCTTACCATAACGAAGTGCTGCAGATTGTATTCTTCGCGATTCTGTTCGCCGTAGCGCTCACGCGGCAGAAGGGCGAAAAGAAGAAGTTGATGCTCGACTTCTGCGCCGCGACGTCAGACTTGATGTTCAAGTTCACGGAGATCGTGATGGCGTATGCACCCATCGGTATCGGTGCAGCGCTCGCCGTCACAGTCGGCCATAGCGGTATCGGCGTGCTGCTCGGTCTCGGCAAGCTCGTGGCGACGCTCTACGGCGCGCTGATCGTATTCGCGCTCGTCGTGCTGCTGCCGATCGCCGTTCTCACCCGGATTCCCCTCAAGGCATTCCTTCGCTCTGTGAGGGCACCGGCGCTGATCGCGTTCTCGACCGCTTCCTCAGAAGCAGCGCTTCCGCTAGCGATGGAGAACATGGAAGCCATGGGCGTTCCGGCCCGCATCGTGGCGTTCGTGATGCCCACGGGATATTCGTTCAACCTCGACGGAAGCACGCTGTATCTGGCGGTCGCGTCGGTATTCGCTGCGCAGGCCGGTGGAATCCACATGACGCTCGGTCAGCAGATCGTGATGATGCTGACGCTCATGCTCACGAGCAAGGGTGTTGCTGCCGTGCCGCGCGCATCGCTCGTGATTCTGTCCGGCGCGCTGACCATGTTTGGATTGCCGCTTCAGGCCGTCGCGGTGATCCTCGGTGTCGACGCATTCATGGACATGGCGCGGACGTCGGTGAATCTCATCGGTAATTGCCTCGCGAGCGCCGTGATGGCGAGATGGGAAGGGGAGCTCGCGCCGGCAAGCAAGACGGACACGGTGACGGCGTAGGCGCCGTCACCGTCGTCGATGGCGGGCGGAGCGGCCGCTCTTACACAGTGCATGTATCGTCGTTCCTACACCGCGCTAATTTGTCAGTACGACCTTGCCTATGTGCGGCTGTTCCATGCGTCTGTGTGCATCCGCCGCACGGGACAGCGGAAAGGTCGAATCAATGACTGGCAGGATCAGCCCGCGCTCCAGCAACGGCCAGATACGCAGCATCAGCTCCTGGGCGATCACGGCCTTCTCCTGCGGCGGTAGGCGGCGCATCAGCGAGCCGGTCACCGTCAGTCGCTTCTGCATGATCGGTCTCAGATCGACGGTGACGCGACTGCCAGCCATGTACGAGATGTTGACCAGGCGGCCTTCCATCGCAAGCGCTCGAAAATTGCGCTCGACATATTCACCGCCGACCATGTCGAGTATGACATCGACACCGCGGCCTCCGCTGCGCTCGAGCGCGACTGCGGCGAAGTCGGCTTCGTGGTAGTCGATCGCGACTTCCGCACCGAGTCGGACACAGACGCCGCACTTTTCAGCTGAACCGGCCGTCGCGAATACTTTCGCGCCGATCGCGCGCGCCATCTGGATGGCGATCACGCCGATGCCGCTGGTGCCGCCGTGGACGAGCAACGTCTCGCCCGCGGAAAGCCGGCAACGCTGAAACACGTTGTACCACACCGTGAAAAGCGCCTCGGGAAGCGCTGCAGCCTGCACCATCGAGAAACCTTCTGGGATCGGGAGGCATTGCATCGACGGTGCAACGCATTCGGTCGCGTAGCCGCCGCCGTCCACCAGTGCGCATACCTCCTCACCGATGTTCCACACCAGCGCAGCGCGCTCACCGGCACCAGAGACGTAGCCTGCGACCTCGAGTCCGAGTATTGGCGATGCGGTGCTCGGCACCGCGTACTTGCCTGCGCGCTGGAGCAGATCGGCGTGGTTGATGCCGGCTGCTTCTACGTGGATGCGCACGTCATCGGGGCCGAGCGCCGGAACGGCTCCCTCCGTCAGATGCATCTCGTCCGGCCCGCCGGGCCTGAGTACTTCGATGTGCCGGATCGATCCCGGTTTGGAGAAGGGGCTCGACATCGCGCGCGTCAGGCTATGGCTGAAGCAGCCTGGAGCGCGAGCTTGATCGCGCCGCGTGCACCGTCAACCTCCTCAACATGAACAGTCGCACCGGGAACAGCGACGCGGAGCCTGCGCTCCAGACGCTTCCGGAGCAGCGATCCCTTGTGAAGCAAGCCGCCGGTCAGGGCCAGATCGAAGGCTGCCCGGTCGTCGACAAACAGTTTTCGCGCCAGCGCGCGCACGTGCAGCACAAGCTCTTCCACCGCCATGTCCACGATGCTGTTCGCACGCACGTCGTCCTGCATCGCCATTGCGAGCACCGATGGCGCAAGCGCCGCCAACGCCTCTCTATCGGCGGCAAGCGCCCATGGAATGAGTTGTTCGACCTCGTTCACCTGCGCGGCGGTGAGTATGGCGCCGGTGAGCGTCGTCTCCGGTTCACGCCCGTCGTGCGATGCAGCAACGACACTGAGCGCGCGGCGGCCGATCCATGCGCCGCTTCCCTCATCACCGAATGTGAAGCCCCACCCGCCGCAGCGAGCCAGCATCCCGGCAGGGCTGCGCCCAAACGCAATCGACCCGGTTCCGGAGATGAGAATCACACCGGAGCGATCGCCGAATGCATCCGCGAGCGCGATGCTCGCGTCGGTCTCGACGACGACTTCGTCGGCAATCTCCATGCGCGACAGCGCATCCTGCAACGCGATCTGCTCGCTCTCCCGGCCAGTGCCTGCAACGCCGGCATACAACACGCGCGGCACGACGCCGGTCAGCGCCGCGCTCTCGAGCGCAGCGACGACAACCGCCGCAATTGTATCCGCGCAGGCGTCGGCGTTGCCGGGCGCCATTGCAGCGCCGGGCCCAACGCTCTCCGCGATCTGGTCGCCAGAGAGCGATGCGATGATGACGCGCGTCTTGCTTCCACCGGCGTCGATACCTACTACGATTTCCGATTCCGAATCACTCATTCTGCGTCATCAACCCTGATTCGCGCGCTTCCGTGCGGGAAGAGCGACGTGAATATTCCGACACCGACTGTTACCACCGTCCCGATCAAAACGTACCACGGCCAGGCAATCGAGCCGATTGGCGCGAGTGCCGGCCACAGCGCGGAGAGCTGCTTCGCGAACACGACCACGCTCATCACGAGAATGCCTACAGCCATTCCCGTAATGGCGTCACGCTGCTGCGCGCGGGCCCACATAATGCCGAGCGCAAAACCACCGAGCAACGCGCCGTACGTGAACGACGCAATCGAGAGCGCCACGACGACCACGGGCGTACCCTGCTGCTTGTACAGTAGCGCTATGATGAGCAGCAACAAGCCCCAGGCCAGACTCACCAGCTTCGCCACCTTGAGTGTGCGCGGGTCGTTGGCGTCGCGATGGGTGAGCGGCAGGTAGATGTCGTGCACTGTCGCGGCGGCCAGCGAATTGATCGCGCCGGAGTGAGCGCTCATCGTTGCCGCCAGAATCGCCGCCACCAGCAGGCCGATCAGGCCCGTCGGCATCGCCGTCACTATGAACGTTGGAAAGATCTTGTCGGGCGAGTCGAAGGTGTGAGCACCGAAGTACGCCCACAGTCCCGCGCCTATCATGAGGAAGATGGCGAACTGAAAGAATACCGCAAAGCCGCTCCCTATGAGCGCGCGCCGCGCATCACGCAGCGACGATGCAGTCATGAGCCGTTGCACGATCACCTGATCGGCGCCGTGTGACGCCATCGACAGGAATGCACCGCCGAGCACGCCCGCCATCAGGGTCTGCGGCTTGTCGAAACCGGTGTAGAGATCGATTACCTGGAGCTTTCCAGCCGCTGCGGCAGAGTGGATGATATGGCTCCAACCACCCCCAACTCCGCGTCCGATGATTACCACGGCGGCCGCCGCGCCGAGGAGATACACGCAGGTCTGGATGACGTCAGTCCAGACGACGGCGCGCACGCCGCCAAAATACGCGTAGATCAACGTGAGAGCGCCCAGTACCAGAATCGCGATCGGCATGACCACTGTCGCGGGAAGAATCGGTGACAGGATCAGCGCGATTGGAATCGCAGTTGCGAAGACACGGACCGAATCCGCGAAGGCGCGCGTGAACATGAAGACGACCGAAGCGAATCGACGCGTCGACACGCCGAAGCGGTTCTCGAGCAACGCGTACGCTGTTACGAGATTGCCGCCGTAGTAGCGTGGTAGGAGTACGTATGCGACAACTATTCGGCCGACGATGTATCCCGCGGCGATCTGGAGAAAGCCCAGGTTCCCGATGTAGGCCAGGCCGGGAATCGAGATGACGGTGAGTGCGCTGGTCTCGGTCGCCACGATCGAGAAGAGAACTGCCCACCACGGAATCGTGTGGTCGGCGACAAAGTAGTCGCGTGTGTTCTTCTGATTGCGCCCCAGATAGACGCCCAGCAGCGTCGTTCCGACCAGGTACGCAACGAGTACAATAAGGTCGAGGGCGGTGAATGAGTTCTTCATTCACCGCCCTCGGTAGTGCACGGAAACTCGACTACGCCGAGAAGGATGATCCGCAGCCGCAGCCGCCCGTCGCGTTCGGGTTCTTGAAGGTGAAGCCCGATCCCTGCATGGACGTCACGTAATCGATCGTCACGTTGTTGACATACTGCGCGGAGAACGGATCGACGAAGACGCGATAGCCGTCCTGCGAGAGGATCAGGTCGTCGTCCGCAGGCTTGTCCTCGATCAACAGCGAGTACTTGAAGCCGCTGCAGCCGCCGGGCTGGATGCTGACGCGAAGGCCGCCTTCGTCAGGCGAGACCTTCTCGATCTCCATGAATTTCTGCACCTCGACGCCTGCTGATGGAGTCAGGGTCAGGTTGATTTCTGGTTGGCTGGATACCGCCATGGCTCGCTCCTTTGGTGTAGCTGAAATATAAACGGAAAATACGACTTTCCAGCGCCCCGTTACACCCACGGTGGATGGCCGGTTCCGGGGACGGACCAATTATTTACAGCCGCGGTAATGGCAGGAAGGCTCGCCCTTTGCGATTATATCCTCACCCCACAACCTTCGGAATCCCACGTGATGCCGCGACCACTCGTCCGACCGCTGTTCGTGCTTCTGCTCTTCACCGCGGGATGCTCAGTCGTGTACCACAAGCTGGACGATCCAACGGGCCTCCCCGAAGCGAACGTGCGGCCCGGCATATCGGTGTTGCTGAGTGACAGTATCGCCCTCGTCGCGGGCAAACGGGTCGGATTGCTGACGAACGCCAGCGGGGTAGATGAGCACGGCAGAAGCGACGTCAAGCTGCTCATGACGGATAAGCGCGCCACGAGATCCAACGTCCATCTCGTCGAGCTGTTTTCGCCCGAGCACGGGTTCGCGACTACTCTGGACAGGACCGGCATCGCGTCCGGAATCGATCCGGCGACCGGGCTGGTTGTCATCTCCCTGTACACCAACCAGACCATCCCGCCCCCCGATACGACTCTTCGCGCGATCGACGTTTTCGTCGTCGACCTCCCGGATGTCGGCTCGCGCACCTGGACATACGATGGCGCCGTGGTTTACGCGATGCGCGCAGCTGCGCGGGCGCACAAGCCGATCGTGGTACTGGACCGTCCCAACCCGATCACCGGATCGCTCGTCGAAGGGCCCATGCTCGACTCGGCACTCTCGAATGCAGATGACCCTGCGCCGGGCAAGCCCGGACTCGCATGGGCGCTATATCCGATTCCGCTCCGGCACGGTATGACGATGGGCGAGCTTGCGCGGTTTTACAACGCCGAGCTCAAGATCGGAGCTGACTTGCACGTTGTGCCCGCAGCACGGTGGAGCCGCGAAGTCTGGTTCGACCGAACCGGGCTTCCGTTCGTCGCTCCTTCGCCAAGCTTGCAGTCGTTTCCCGCCATCATGCTCTACCCGGGTCTGGTCCCGTTCGAGGCGACCAATCTGTCAGTGGGCCGCGGAACCAACGAGGCGTTCCGGCGGATCGGAGCGCCGTGGATGGATCCCAAGCGTGTGATCGAACTGCTCAAGGACCGCCCGATTCGCGGCGTGCGATTCTCTGCCGTCGACTTTACTCCGGTTTCTCCGGGCGACAACAAGTATCCCGGCCAGCTGGTCCACGGGATAAGGATCGAGGTGACGGAGCGCAGCCAGCTGCAGACGAGCCGGCTGGCCGCCGGACTGCTCGCAGCGATCCACCAGGCCTATCCGACCGATTTCACGATCGATTCGACGCGGTTCGATCGACTGTTCGGATCCCCGTCCGCGAGACGGGCGATCCTGAGCGGGGCCGACCCCGACGCTGTCATCGATTCGACCTACGGCCCGGCGTATGCGTTTCGTCAGCGTGTATCGAAATATCTCATCTACTAAGAGCATAGTAGCCGAGGTGCACGAATCGACCATTTTCCCGGAGCATCAATGAAGAAACTGATAGTCATGCTGGGCCTCGCGGTGGCCGCGACGGCCTGCGGCCCGAGACAGGTCGAGGTCAAGACGGGACCGCAGCCGGTGAGCGAGGTAACGCTCAAGGTGACCAACAACCTCTCTCAGGCGGCCAACATCTACGTGGTCAGCAGCGGCAGCGACATCTTTCTCAAGCAGGTCGGGGCGAACAGCACGGAGACCATGAATGTGCCGGGTATCTCCGCTGGCGCCACGGTAGGATTGAAGGCGACACCGATCGACGGCTCCCGCTCCTACACGCGCGACAACGTAACGCTGTCGGGATTGTACCAATGGCAGATACCGTAGCGGTTGCAGCGCGCTTCGCGGTCAAACACCTAGCCCGATAGCCTCCGGCGGGCTACCTTCCACGCCGATGAAGGCGATCTGGGAGGCGATAAAAGCTGGTTATTTGCGGGTCATTGAACCTGCCGCTGATTTTCTGGTCCGGCGGCGGGTAAATCCGAACGCAATAACGACAGTTGGGACGATATGCACCCTTACCGGCGCGGTCGTGTACGCTACCGGCCACATCATGACAGCCGGCTGGATCATCGGGCTTACGGCGCTGTTCGACGTGCTGGACGGAACTGTAGCACGCCGCACCGGCCAATCGAGCGTTTTTGGTGCCTTCTACGACTCGACTCTGGATCGGGTGGCCGACGGCGGAGTCATGGCGGGGCTCGCGGTCTTCTACGCCTCGTCCGCGCTATACCACAACATCTACATGCTCGTGGTGTGCCTGCTCGGGATCATCGGCACCTTCCTCGTTTCATACACTCGCGCCCGTGCGGCGGCCCTCGGAATCGATGCCAAGGTCGGGGTGATGCAGCGACCGGAGCGCGTAGTGTTATTATCCGTACCACAGGCATTTTTCGGCCTGGCGCTGCATGGCTGGGTCCTCATGGCGATCGTTGTCCTGTTGACGGTTACAGCATGGATAACGGCAGTCCAGCGCATCAGCTTCGTCCATCGCGCAACATCCAAGAAACCACTGGTGAATGTCTAACAGCTCAGCTGTACCCAAAATCGCGCCGGCTTCAGGCAAGCTCGGTATCCTCACGCCCGGCCTCGGCGCCGTGGCCACGACGTTCATAGCTGGAGTCGAGAGCATTCGCCGAGGGCTCGCCAAGCCGATCGGCTCGATCACTCAGACAGCGACGATCCGCCTCGGAAAGCGGACCGACAACCGCGCTCCGCTCATCAAGGACTTCGTTCCGCTCGCGAATCTCAATGACATTGTGTTCGGTGCATGGGATCCGATTCCGGATGACGCTCTGACGGCCGTTCGCAAGGCAGGGGTTCTCGAAGAGAAGGACGTTGCTCCGATCGCGGACTTTCTGGCGGCGATCAAGCCGATGCCTGCGGTATTCGACAATCATTACGTGACGCGCATCCACGGGACCAACGTCAAGACGGGCAAGACGAAGCGTGATCTCGCGGAGCAGCTGCGTCAGGACATTCGTGATTTCAAGGCGAAGAACAAGCTCGACCGGGTAGTGATCGTCTGGTGTGCTTCGACCGAGATATTCATCAAGGCGGGTCCGCAGCACGCGACGATCGAGCAGTTCGAGCGCGCCATGGACAACAACGACGAAGCGATCGCCCCATCGATGCTGTACGCGTATGCAGCGATCATGGAAAACGTGCCGTTCGCGAACGGCGCGCCGAATCTTTCCGCCGACGTTCCCGCGCTACTCCAGCTCGCGCAGCAGCGTGGCGTTCCCGTTTCCGGCAAGGATTTCAAGACGGGCCAGACGTGGATGAAGACCGTCATCGCGCCAGGACTCAAGGCTCGCATGCTGGGACTTGCTGGATGGTACTCGACCAACATCCTGGGCAACCGCGACGGAGAAGTGCTCGACGATCCACAGTCGTTCAAGACCAAGGAAGAGTCCAAGCTGTCGGTGCTGCACACGATCCTTCAGCCGGAGAAGTATCCGGATCTGTACAAGGATTTCTCGCACGTCGTTCGCATCAACTACTATCCGCCGCGCGGCGACAACAAGGAAGGCTGGGACAACATCGACATCTTCGGATGGATGAATTATCCCATGCAGATCAAGATCAACTTCCTCTGCCGCGACTCCATTCTCGCCGCGCCTCTGGTGCTCGATGTCGCGTTGTTCAGCGACTTCGCTCAGCGGGCCGGAATGAAGGGAATCCAGGAGTGGCTGTCGTTCTTCTACAAGAGCCCGATGACGGCGCCTGGATTGCAGCCCGAGCACGATCTCTTCATCCAGCAGACCAAGATGAAGAACACGCTGAGGCATCTCATGGGCGAGGATCAGATAACACACCTCGGACTCGAGTACTACGCATAATGAAGACAGCGACGCTGATGTGGACGTCACTGCTCGCGGCCGCGTCCGTTTCTCTGGCATCGTGCGGTGGTAACAACAACCGCGCGGGCGAGATTCGGCAGTGGACCGACGACATGGCTTTCCGCATCAGCGTCGTGCCAGCTCCGCCGATCTCGGAGGAGATGACGGTGTTCAAGGTCGTCGTGTCGGACAAGGAGAGCGGCCAGCCGATCCAGGCGGGGCAGGGACGCATCTTCGCGACGAGCCAGGAGCACGCGCAGACGGGCGACGGCCTTGCAAAGGGAGCGGAAGTCGGCACGTACTACGCGCACGTTCGCTTTCCGGTGTCAGGCGACTGGGCCGTCGGCCTGCAGTTCCGGCGGGATTCAACAAGCAAGCTCGAGCGCACGCAGGACTGGCAGCAGCAGGTTCTGCCAGCTCCACCGCTCGGCCAGAGCACAGATACGACCAAACGCTGACAAATGCGCCATTTTTTCAGATCTCATCTGAAGCCCGATCAGGTCCTCGCAATTGCGGACACGTTCTTTCCGACCATCCAGGAAAACCGAACGGCATCGGCGAACCGTACTCGTGATTTTTCCGGTCCACTCGGCGCGCTCAAACTGAGCGTGAAGATGGAAGGTGGTCACTACACGTTCGTGCAGATCGACACGGACCAGACTGGCGAGAGCCGACTGGATCGCAACGCCAAGAAGTTCTTCGTCGAGCTGCATCGGGCCGAAGATCCGGCGTACAAGCTTACTGCTTCATACTAGGCGGCGTCATGACGTTGACGCGCGAGCAGAAGCTCGAGCTGTACTATTTCATGCGGCTCACGCGCTCGCTCGAAGAGCGCCTCGTGAATCTCTATCGGCAGACCAAGGTGATCGGAGGTCTGTTCCGCTCACTGGGACAGGAAGCCGACGCCGTCGGTGCGGCATACGCACTCGACAAGTCCAAGGGCGACATTCTCTCGCCACTCATTCGCAATCTGGGCGCGATGCTCGTGCGCGGCGCGGAGCCGACCGAGGTCATCAAGCAGTACATGGCCAAGGGCGATTCGCCGACGAAGGGCAAGGAGCTCAACATCCACTTCGGTGGCATCGAGCGCGGGTTCGTCGGACAGATCTCGCACCTGGGTGACATGGTGCCGGTGATGGCTGGCGTCACGCTCGCGGCAAAGATGCGCGGCGAGGATCGCGTAGGTCTCGTCTTCGTTGGAGACGGCGCCACGTCCACCGGTGCATTCCACGAGGGGATCAACTTTGCTGCGGTGCAGCGCTGTCCGCTCGTCGTGATCGTCGAGAACAACGGTTACGCATACTCGACTCCCGTTGCGAAGCAAACCGCCGCCAGGTCGTTCGTCGACAAGGCGATCGGTTATGGGATTCCGGGCGAGCAGGCGGATGGGAACGACGTGCTTGCAGTGTACGACGTCACCAGGCGTGCAGTCGATCGCGCGCGGCGTGGTGAAGGCGTGACGCTCATCGAGCTCATCACCTACCGCAGAAAGGGCCACGCCGAGCACGACAACCAATCGTACATCCCGGAGGGCGAGATCGATCGCTGGGCCGCGGAGAACGATCCGATCGACCGATTCGTGAAGGTGCTCCGTGCAGAAAACGTGAAAGCATCGGAGCTCACTGCGATCGACGATCGTGTCAGGACGGAAATAGACACTGCGACCGATGTCGCTGACGCATCACCGATGCCGGAGCCCGTCGAGGCGCTCCGCGGTGTGTACGCCAATCAGGCGAACGTGCCGCCGTTGTGGTTTCGCGAAGATGTGAGTAGCGCGGTGGACAGCCACGAGCGCGCGTCAGGGTGGGGGACGTACGATGTCTGAGGTCACCTACCTCGAAGGGATTCGGCAGGCGCTCTTCGAAGAGATGGAGCGCGACCCCAACGTCTTCTGTCTCGGTGAAGACATCGGCGCGTATGGCGGCGCATTCAAGGTTACGGAGGGATTGCAGGCGAAGTTCGGCGCATCGCGCGTGATCGACACGCCGATCTCGGAGATCGCCATCGTTGGCGCTGCCGCGGGCGCAGCGCATATGGGAATGCGGCCCGTGTGCGAGATGCAATTCATGGATTTCGTTTCGAATGCGTACGACATGCTCACGAACTACGTCGCCACCGCGCGCTACCGAATCGGCCTCGGATGTCCGATGGTCGTGCGCGGCCCGAGCGGGGGCTACGTGCGCGGCGGGCCGTTCCATTCCCAGAATCCGGAGGCTGCATTCTTTCACACGCCGGGGCTCAAGATCGTGAGTCCGGCGAGCGCCGCCGATGCAAAGGGCCTGATGAAGGCAGCAATCCGCGACGACGACTGCGTGCTCTTCTTCGAACACAAGTATCTGTATCGGCGCATCAAGGAAGAGATGCCGGCCGGCGATCATGTCGTGCAGATCGGGAAGGCCCGTACAGCCCGGGAAGGAACGGACGTTTCGATAATCACGTATTCGGCGACGCTCTGGAAGGCGCTGGAAGCGGCCGAAATCATGCAGGCGGAAGACGGTGTGTCGGTCGAGGTGATCGATCTTCGGACCCTGTTGCCACTGGACGATGCAGCCATTGTCGGGACGGTCAGAAAGACCAACCGGGTTCTGATCGTGCATGAGGATACAAGGACGGGCGGTATCGCTGGCGAGATTACGGCGCGGATCAACGAGACGTGCTTCGAGTGGCTGGATGCCCCCGTGCTTCGGGTCACTGCTGCTGACGTGCCCTTGCCGTATTCTCCGCCGCTCGAGGATTACGTGCTCCCGCAGACGTCGGATATAGTACGCGCGCTCCGGCGCATTGTAGCTTATTGATGAGTGAAGATCCGGCAGGCTCGGACCGGCTCTCGGTGGGCGCCCTGGTCGGGGCCGGTTGCTTTTCCGCCGTGGCGGGATTTTTCGGCGGCGGCATGATCGCTGTTCTGGTTGCGAAGTTCGTCGGGTCCTATCAGGGCTGCAAGCCGCCCGAGGGGATCCCGGCTTGCAACTGGGGATCATACGCGCTCGTCGGTATGATTGCGGGGGTGGTGCTGCTTCCGCTGGTATCGATTATCAGGCTGACAAGCCGGAGGTCATAGATGGCTCGTATAGATGTGACAATGCCGCAGATGGGCGAGTCGATCGCGGAAGGCACCCTTTCGAAGTGGCTGAAGAAGGTCGGCGACGAGGTCAAGCGCGACGAGCCGATCTTTGAGATCTCCACCGACAAGGTGGACGCCGAAATCCCGTCACCAACCGCTGGAACACTCGCCGAGATCCTGGTTCCGGAAGGCAAGACGGTCGCGGTCCAGACGCTGGTTGCAAGGATCGAGACAGAAAAGGGCGCCCCGGTGGCTGCCACCGCGCCCGCCGCAGTTGCTCGTGCCACAGCGTCTGCTGCCCCAGCCGTCGCTACGGCCGCTGTCGCGGCACCAGTAGCCGCCGCTGCTGCAAGTGCGCCGCCGGCTCACGGGAACGGTAACGGTTCCAGTCCGGCGCCGGACTCGTTCGAGGGACGTCTGCGCTCCAAGTCATCGCCGCTAGTCCGCAAGATGGCTGCAGAGCACGGCGTCGATATCACCGGTCTGAATGGGAGCGGCATCGCCGGCCGTGTGACGAAGCGCGATCTGCTCGATCATCTCGCGAGCGGACCGGCACCGCAGCCAGCTGCATCCATGCACGCACCCGGCGGCGCAAGCGAGTTCCACGGGCCGATTCCTGAGCCATGGCCCGGCGATCGTGTCGAGCCGATGTCGAAGATGCGCGCCCTCATAAGCGACCACATGGTCGCATCCCGCCGCACGTCCGCACACGTGACGTCGTTCATGGAGATGGATTTCACGCGCATCGCGAAGATCCGCGCGAACAAGCGACGCGAGTTCGAGACCGCGACGGGCGAGAAGTTGTCGTACATGCCCTTCATCATCAAGGCGACGGTGGACGCGATCAAGCAATATCCGATCATGAACTCGTCCGTCGCCGGCACCAACGTTATCTACCGTCGTCCGGTCAACATCGGAATTGCTGTCGCGCTCGACTGGGGTCTGCTCGTGCCCGTCATCAAGAACGCGGACGATCTGTCACTCACGGGTCTCACGCGCGCTCTCAACGATCTCGCCAACCGTGCGCGCAGCAAGAAGCTTTCCCCGCAGGAAGTGCAGGACGGCACGTTCACGATCACCAACCCGGGTGGGTACGGCTCCCTCATGGGAACGCCGATCATAAACCAGCCGCAGGTGGCGATCATGGGTATTGGTGCCATCGAAAAACGACCCAAGGTGATAACGGGGCCGGATGGTGAGGATACGATTGCGATTCGCACCTGCGCGTATTTCTCGATCTCGTTCGACCATCGTGTGATCGATGGTGCAGTGGCTGATCAGTTCCTGGCGCAGATCAAACGGAACATCGAGTCGTTCCCAGAGACTGGGGTGATCTGACCGTGTCGCGTGTGCTCACGATTCAGCGGACCACCATACCGCCGAGTGAGCGCGCGCGATATCTGACGCGTCTTACCGAGCGCGCGGCACACTACGCCGCGGCCGGCTGTCGTTTCTGGGTCTTCGAAGATCCAGGCCTGCGCAACGCATTCGTTGAATTTACGGAGGCCGACGATTCGGTGATTCTCGCCGAGGCTGTTGCGTCGGCGCCCGGTCCCGGGTCGGGCCCTCTGCGCATTTACCATCAAGTGGAGTTCTAGATGCCCTTTCGTACGGTTACAGTTGACGGCGCCGCATGGCGCGTACAACCCACGGGTTACGTGACCGCGAACACGAAGGATGAATTCGCTCTCATCTTCGCACGCGGCACGGGCGCCGATCGCGAGACGCGCGTGGTTCGCTACTCGCCGGTTGGATCGCGTTGGCGCGAGCAGTCGTTCGCGGCGCTCAGCGACGACGATCTCCGTAGACTCTTTGCTCAGTCGCAGCCAAGCGCGACTTCGCCCGAGGCGTTCTACGCTCGATGAGTGACCGCGGCGCTGAGCCGCTTGATGAGCGTTATGTAGATCTGCACGCACATTCAACGGCCTCCGATGGAGCGGTGTCGCCGGCCGAGCTCGTCGAGGCCGCGTCGCGCGCGCGACTTCAGGCGATCGCGATCACCGATCACGACACCATTGCGGGCAACGACGAGGCTTTCGCCACCGGTGCCAGCCTCGGGATAAGAGTCGTGCGCGGCTGCGAGCTCAGCGCGTACCACGGTGACTTCGAAGTTCATCTGCTCGCGCTGCACATACGCTACGCAGACGCGATCCGGCCGAGCCTCGAAGGCTTTCAGCGCGAGCGCGTTGACCGCGGCCACGCGATCGTGGAACGACTCGCCGTCGCGGGCGTGCCTGTGAGCATCGAGGATGTTCTCGTCGAGGCGGCCGGCGGCGCGCTCGGAAGACCGCATATTGCACGCGCGATGATTCGCGCAGGACACGTCGCCGATCATCGCGATGCGTTTGACAGGTATCTCGGTGCGGGCAAGTGCGCGTACGTCCCCAAGCCTCGTCTCGACGTCGGCGATGCCATCGGGCTCGCGCATTCCGCCGGTGCGCTGGCAGTCTGGGCGCATCCGGGCCGCGACGGAACGCGCGAGCGACTCGCGCGACTGGCCGCGCTCGGACTGGACGGCGTCGAAGTGCGGCATCCCGGTCACACTCCGGCAGACACGCAGCGACTTGGCCGCCTCGCCGGCGAGCTGGATCTGGTGCCAAGCGGCGGCTCGGACTGGCACGGTGCCACGGAAGGCTATCGCACGCTCGGCAACATGCACGTTCCCGAGGCGTGGCTGGATCTGCAGGATGTGCGGCTTGTAACGCGCGTATCGTAGCGCGGAACGGGGGGAGAGCATGGAGATCAGCGGCCGCAGCGTGCTAGTCACTGGAGGCGCACATCGCGTTGGGCGCGCGCTGAGCGTCGCGCTCGCCGATGCCGGTATGCGCGTCGCGATCAATTACAACGCTGCGAGTGAGGAAGCCGATGCGCTCGTGCGCGAACTGTCGGCGGGCGGCCACGATTGCCGCGGGTACAAGGCTGATCTCACACAACCCGATGCGCCGCGATCGCTCGTTGAATCCGTAACACGCGACTTCGGCGGACTCGACGTCCTGATCAATTCCGCCGCTGTGATGCGCCGTACTCCCGTCGATGACGTGACCGTCGCTGAATGGGACTCGATGTTCGCGCTGAATCTGCGCGCACCGTTCTTTCTGGCGCAGGCAGCGCGGCCACACCTGCGGAGTACGAGGGGATGCATCGTCAATCTCGCGGACCTCGCTGCATTCGAAACGTGGCCTGAATACATACCGCACGGGATAAGCAAGGCGGGCGTCGTGCAGATGACACGCGCACTGGCGCGCGCGTTCGCCCCCGACGTGCGTGTCAACGCGATTGCGCCCGGTGCAGTGCTGTTGCCGGATAACTGGGACGACGCGACGCGCGCTCATTTCGCCACCACGACCCCGTTGCGCCGGATAGGATCGCCGAACGATGTGGTCGAGGCGATGTTGTATCTTCTGCGTGCCGATTATGTGACCGGAGATACACTGCTGGTCGACGGCGGACGCCATGTCCGGACCTGAGGCGGGCGACTACGGCACGATCGTTATCGTCGGCGGCGGATGCTACGGCTCCTACTATGTACGGCAGCTCGATCGTGCCCGCGAAGCAGGCGCAATCAGTTTTGAGAAGGTGCTCGTCGTCGACCATTCGGCGGAATGCGCGGTCGCGAAAATCGAATCGGACGCCAAGATCGTGATTGCGGAGTGGACTGACTTCTTCGATGATTATCTCGGTTCCGCGCCGGAAGACAATCGCGACGCGATAGTTCCCTCACCGCTGATGCCGCACCTGATGTACCAGTGGCTGCGGGACAGAGCGAGATCGCGTTGGCCGCAACGCATGGTCGAGACTCGCGCCTTGACGCTGGAGCCCGACACGCCGTGGAAGAGCGCGGCGCCGGACGGAACGTTCTACGCCAGTTTTGCGACCTGGACCTGTCCCATCAATTGCGTGGAGCCGCGCCTCTGCCCGCATACGCGAGGCGAGCGAACCTGGACCATGCCGAGTGCCGCGGTCGAGCTCGTAGAGAGATCCACCGCCGCGGGCGAGCCGTTGCAGGGGCCGGTTATATTTCACTGTAGCCACCGTGCGTTCGGCGTTGGGATGTTCGATACGCGCGACGTGGTCGCCGCCGACAGGCTGGTCCAACGCGTGGCCGCTGATTCAGCCGCGAACGTGCTCGTCGGGACAGTTTCTCATTGCCACGGTGCGTTCAACATACTTCACGTCGGCGCTGAAACCTCATAGAAATTCATGAGCAAGACTTTTGAATATGACGTCATAATCGTCGGTGCCGGTCCCGCTGGAATGACCGCGGGGATGTACGCCGGGCGGTCGATGTTGAAGACAGTCATCATCGAGCGCGGTGGTTCGGGCGGAGAGCTGCTCAACACCGAAGCGATCGAGGACTATCCGGGCTTCGAGCACATCGAGGGCTGGGATCTCGCGCAGCGCTTCGAGAACCACGCAAAGAAATTTGGCGCTGAATTTCATCAGGGCGTCGTGCTCACGGTAAGACGCCTCGAGGATGCGACGTTCGAGGTGGAGACGGAGTCGGGCGACATCTACCACGCACCGACCGTGATCATCACAGCCGGCGGCACGCCGATCAAGCTTGGCGTCCCGGGCGAGACCGAGTATGCGGGGAAGGGCGTCTCCTACTGCGCCATCTGCGACGGCGCGTTCTTCAAGGGCCACACTATCGCCGTTGTCGGCGGTGGTGATGCCGCCGCTGAAGAGAGTGACTTCCTCACGCGCTACGCGGAGAAGGTCTATCTGATCCATCGGCGCGATGAATTGCGCGCCTCCAAAATTCTGCAGAAGCGGCTGTTCGAGAACCCCAAGATCGAAGTGATCTGGGACACTCTCGTCGAACGCGTCGAGGCGGACGAGCAGGGATTCGTGAACAATCTCAAGCTCCGCAACGTGAAGACGGGCGCCGAGAGCAATCTTGCCGCCACTGCGATGTTCGTGTTCATCGGGTTCCGTCCCAATACGGGCATCATCGAAGGCCACGTCGATCACGACGAGATGGGCTATCTGCTGACCGACACGAACATGGAGACGTCGATCGACGGACTGTTCGCGGCGGGTGACGTGCGGTCCCAGCTCACGCGCCAGGTCACAACCGCAGCGGGTGACGGAACGACCGCAGCGATAGCTGCCGAGAAATATCTCGCTTCACTGCGCGATTCGTCCGTCGGCCGAATCGTGGCGACGGGCGGATACGCGGTGTGAAGATTCTGTCGCGTACCGTCGGCGCGTTCCAGGAGAACTCGTATCTCGTCGTCGACGAGGAGACCGGCGATGCCGTGATCATCGATCCCGGTGCCGATGCGGACGAGCTTCTGGACATGATCGAATCGAGCGGCGCGACGCTTCGTGCGATCTGGATCACGCATGCGCATCTGGATCACATCGGCGCTGTCTCCGCGATCCGTCGCAGCTTTGCGGGCGTGCCAGTGCACCTTCATCCCGTTGACCGGCCCGTTTACGATGCCCAATCGTTCTTCGCGGAATCGTATCAGGTGCCGTTCGAGCAACCGGGGCCACCTGACGAGGATCTCGCCCACGGCGACGTTCTCCGTGTCGGGAATCTATCGTTCGACGTCCTTCATCTACCGGGTCACAGCCCCGGCCACGTCGTGTTCCGCGGACATGGCATCGTGCTGGGCGGCGATGTTCTGTTTGCCGGATCGATCGGACGCACCGATCTCCCGATGGCGAATCCCGCACACATGCAAGAATCATTGCGCACGATGGCAGCACTTCCTCGTGAGACCGTCGTCTATCCCGGCCATGGCGCCCCGACGACGATCGGCGACGAGCTCAACAGCAACCCTTTTCTGAACGGAATAGCAAATGTCAAACGCAACGCGGACTGAGAAGGACCCACTGGGCGAGCTTGCCGTACCCGCTGACGCGATGTACGGCGTGCAGACTCTGCGCGCGGCCCAGAACTTCCCTATCAGCGGTATTCGTCCGCTTCCCGCGTTCGTCGATGCGGTCGTACGTATCAAGCGGGGGGCAGCACTGACCCACAAGGAAACCGGCCGCCTGGAAGCTCGCCTGGCCGACGCAATCGTCGCAGCGGCCGACGAAGTGCTCGGCGGCAAGTGGCGCGACCAGTTCATCGTCGATGTGTACCAGGCTGGCGCCGGCACGTCGCATAACATGAACATCAACGAAGTGCTCGCAAATCGCGCCAACGAGATGCTCGGCAGCGAGCGCGGCAAGTATTCACCCGTTCATCCGAACGATCACGTCAACATGGCGCAGTCCACGAATGACGTGATTCCAACTGCGATCCGAATCGCGTGCATCGCGCAGCTTCCACAGTTGAACGATTCGATTCAGTCGCTGATCGACGCGCTGGCAAAGAAGGGACGGGAATTCGACGGCATAGTGAAGGCCGGACGCACGCATCTTCAGGACGCGATGCCGATCCGGTTGGGACAGGAGTTCACTGCATTCGCCGGAACGCTCGCGCGGAATCTCAAGCGCGTGAACCAGTCCGCCGACTATCTGCGTGATCTGGGAATCGGCGGCAGCGCCGTCGGCACGGGCGTCAACGTCGAGCCGCAGTATCCCGCGCTGATGGTGAAGTACCTCAACACCATGATGGACGGCAACCTCCGCGCAGGGTCGGATCGAATCCAGCTCATGCAGAGCATGGGTGACGCCGCTGCATTCAGCGCGGCGATGAAGGTGCTGGCGCTCGATCTCAGCAAGATCGCCAGCGATCTCCGTATCATGGTGAGCGGTCCACGAACGGGTCTCGACGAGATTACGTTGCCGGCTGTACAGCCGGGTTCGTCGATCATGCCCGGCAAGATCAATCCGTCCATCGCCGAGATGGTGAACCAGGTCTGCTTCCAGATCGTTGGTCTCGACGCCTGTGTTGCAGCGGCAGCCGAGCACGGTCAGCTGGAGCTGAACGTGATGATGCCGGTGATCGCATACAATGTTCTGCTCGCCGAGCACATACTCGCCACCGCGTCGCGCACGTTTGCGGAGAAGTGCGTCGCCGGAATTCAGGCCAACGCAGATCAGTGCGCGTACTGGGTCGAGCGCTCAGCAGCCCTCGCGACCGCACTCGCGCCGCAGATCGGTTACGCGAAGGCGGCCGACATCAGCAAGCGATCGGTCAAGGAAGGAGTTCTGATTCGAGATCTCGTCAAGCGCGAGCACGTGCTGTCGGATAGCGAGATCGACGACGTGCTGGATCTCAAGCGGATGACAGAGATCGGGGTGCCTGGAACGCACTGACGAATCTTGGTGACAGGCACGGATGCATTCGTGCCCCGCATTCGCTCGCCATCCGTGCGGGTGGTGAGCTGCGGTAGCGCCAGTTGAACTCTTGTCTCGCGGGCAGCAATTAGCTAATATGCTAAGTAACTAATCCCTGAGACTCCGATGCTCACAGCGCTTCTCCTGACCGCACTCTCGCTTGCGCCAATGTCTCCCCGCCAGGACAGCATTCCGTCCGTTCCCATCACTCTGACAACGCCAACGGGCGATATCGCCGGGTCGCTGGTGGTCGGGCCCGGAACAGCCCCGCAGCCGGTCGTCCTGATCATCGCCGGATCCGGCCCCACGGATCGCGACGGAAACTCGCCCGCGCCGGTCGCTCCGGGCAGGACGCTCGACACGGATTCTTACAAGCTGCTTGCCCAGGCGCTCGCGGCGAACGGCATCGCGTCGGTGCGTTACGACAAGCGCGGAATTGGTGCAAGCGCGAAAGCGATGTCGGGAATGAAGGAGGATGACTACCGGTTCGACATGGGAGTGGACGACGCCGCTGCCTGGATCCGCATGCTGCGCGCGGATCCGCGGTTCTCCAGGGTCGTCGTGGTCGGCCACAGTGAAGGGTCGCTGGTCGGCATGGTCGCAGCACAACGCGCGCAAGCCGACGGATTCGTCTCGCTCGAGGGTGCAGGGCGTCCCGCTGCCGCCATACTGCGGGAGCAGCTCACGGCGGCCGGAGTGCCACCGGCAATGTTCGAATCCACGCTCGATTCGCTCGTTGCCGGCAAGACAGTCGCAAGCACGCCGCCCGCACTCGCTTCATTGTTCCGCGCGAGTGTGCAGCCTTACATGATCTCGTGGTTCAAGTACGATCCGGCCGCCGAGCTCCAGAAGTTGCCGTACGCGACGCTCGTGATTCAGGGGACGCACGACGTGCAGGTATCTGCCAAAGACGCCGCGCTGCTGGCGGCCGTGCCCGGTGCGACGCTCGTCACGGTCGACGGAATGACGCACGTCCTGAAGCTCGGGGCGGCTGACAAGGCGGAGCAGGCGACGACGGTGTATTCCGATCCGGGAATTCCGATCGCGCCCCAAGTCGTGTCCGCGATCGTGGCGTATGTTCGCGCCGCACCACACGCGCGGTGACTGACGCCTTCCGCGCACTCGCAGATCCGACCCGCCGCGCGATTCTCGACCTTCTCCGCGGCGGCTCGCTCACATCGGGAGAAATCGCGGAGCAATTCGGTTCATCGTGGCCAACGATATCGCGTCATCTGAGCGTACTGAAAGACGCAGGTCTCATCAACGCGGAAAAGGAAGGACAGTTCATGCGCTACGAACTGGCGACGACGGTGTTTCAGGATGTGCTGCAGAAGCTCGCGTCGTGGACCAAACCTCAGGCAGTGGAGTCGGAACAAGATGCGTGACCACGGTCGACTGATTTCGTTTCTAATGGTCGTTGCGGCGTTTGCGATTTCGATCGTGGCATTTCCGCATCTGCCTGCGATTGTCCCGACGCATTGGGGAATTTCGGGAGCGCCGGATCACTTTGGCAGCAGGGTCCAGGGCGCATTTCTTCTTCCAGTGGTGATATTGGCCGCGTGGATCATCGTGGGCTTCGTGCCGCGTTACGATCGATCGTTGTTCATCAGGTATGACGACCGCGAATCGGATGACTCCACTGCTCGTCCAGCGTACAACGTCGTCATCGTTGCCGTCATCGCATCGATGCTCGCGATACACGCGTTCGCGATAACGAGTTCGCTCGGACTGGTCGCGCAGAGAAGACTCCCGCTTCTCCTCGCGTTGATCGTCTCGATAGCCATGATCCTGATAGGCAACTACCTCCCGCAGGTAACGCGGCGCAACGCGTTCATCGGCGTGCGTTTTCCGTGGGCGTACGCAAGTGAGGAGGTATGGCGTCGAACCCAACGCGCTGGCGGGTATGGCATGGTCACGGCAGGAATCCTCGGGATGATCGGTGCGGTTGCGTTTCCACAGTCAGCCCTGAAGCCGCTCCTTGCGGCCCTTCTGGCGCAGTTGGTCGTCGTCGCCGTCTACTCGTATTCGATCGCTCATTCCAGCAACGTGCCCTGAGCCTCGGCCGCAAGGCCTTGCTCGGAGCCCTGCCGGCCGGTATCCTCCAAGGATGCGGATCACTACTTGGGCTGAATACGGTGTAATCTGCGCGCTGCACCTGGCGCGTCGGTCCGAAGACGGTCCCGTGACCGGACGCGACATCGCCGCACAGGAGCGCTTGCCGGCGGATTATGTCGAACAGATCCTCCTCAGGCTCCGTCGCGCCGACGTCATCAAGAGCGTCCGCGGTGCCCGCGGCGGTTACATGCTGGCGCGGCCGTCCAGCGAGATCACCATCCGCGACGTGATCCACGCCTCCGAGCTCGAGACGTTCGACCTGCACTGCGTCAGTCATCCCGTAGAGGAGACGCGTTGTGCTGCGTCACACAACTGCAGCATCCGCCCGATCTGGGTGATGCTCCAGCAGAAGATCGATAACGTCCTTGATAGCGTTCACCTGTCCGATCTCCTGCACGACGAGCCGACCGTGCGCGAGCGCATCGGGCTGCCCATTCTGGAAACGGTCTAACAGGTTCGGATCGCCCGTTCCTGGACAGGGCGCGCCAGCGGGCGGCTGGCGGCTGGCACGGATCCATTTTGCAGGCGCGCATGCTCGGGGCGGGACTCGAACCCGCACGGCCTTTCGGCCACAGCGTTCTGAGCGCTGCGTGTATACCAGTTTCACCACCCGAGCGAAGCGGCTGAGTGCCGCAGTGCGCCGCCTTCGATTCGAAAACCAGCCCGAACCGGACGCCAAATACCGAGAGCGGTGTACCACTCACCGGAAGCCTCTCAACATAGCCGCACGGACAGGGTGGCGCAACGCCGCCCCACACACCTAACTTGACAGCCATGCCCGACGTTACCGCCACGCCGGCGCGCCAGTCAATTGCGAAGAACCGCAGGGCGTCGCACGACTATCAACTCCTCGAGACCTGGGAAGCCGGCATCGCGCTCACCGGTACCGAAGTAAAGGCGCTGCGTGACGGGAAGGCTAACATCTCCGACGCCTACGGCATTGTTCGCGATGGTGAAGTCTATCTGCTCAATCTCCACATCTCTCCGTACGAGCGCGGCGGCTACGTCAACCACGAGCCGACGCGCACGCGCAAGCTTCTGCTGCACAAGAAGGAGATTCGCAAGATGATCGGAGCCGTTGAGCGGCAGGGCCTTACACTCGTTCCCCTGGAGCTCTACTTCAAGGGCGGCCGCGCCAAGGTCGCTCTCGCGCTCGGCAAGGGCAAGAAACTTCACGACAAGCGCGAAGACGCTCGCAAGCGCGACGACGAACGTGACATGGCGCGCGCCATGCGGCGTTCGTGAGGCGTTCGTGAGGCGTTCATGATCGTAGCGGGGCTCGTTCTCCTGCTCCAGACAGCTGCAACCGTTGGTCGTCAGACGAACGCTCGCGCGCAGCCTGTTCCGGCGCCTCCTGAGTCGGTCGTCGTGCGCACGCCGGCACGTACAACCACGTTGCGGCTCGTCAACACAGCTGGCGTTGTCGGCGTCGATGCCGGCAAGCTCGCAGCCGCACTCGGCGGAACGTTCAAGCTTACATCGCCAAGCCACTATTCACTGACCGTCGGCGACTCGCACATCAGCTTCACCGATGCGGTGCCGTTCGCGGGCGACGACTCGACGATAGTTCCGCTGACGTCACCGCCGCGCGTCGTCGGCAGGAATGTCATCCTCCCGTTCTTCGTCGTGACGGAGCTGGTCCCGCGCTTTTTTTCGGGCTACATGTACGACCAGGACCTGCACGAGGTACGGCAGTTCGACAGTGCTGCGCGCCGAGTGCAGGCGCCAGCGACAGCGCCACCCGATACGCCCGCGGCTGGCGCCACGCCGCGCGAGATCGGCGAGTCTGCGGCCATAGCACGGGTCGCATCGGAGACCCCCGTCCGGGTCAAGCGGCCGGGCCATCGGCTGATCGTCGTCGATGCAGGACATGGCGGCGTCGATCCCGGCATGCATGGACCGATCGGTGGCGGCCCGCAGATCCTGGAGAAGAACATCACCCTCGCAGTGTCGAAAATGCTCGCTACTGCGCTGCGGGAGGATGGTGCCGATGTGCTGATGACGCGCACCACCGACACGCTGATCGGTCTCTACGATCGCGGCCCGATTGCGAACAAGGCGCGCGGCGACATCTTCGTTTCGATTCACGTCAACGCAACCGGCCAGCGCGGCGCCGCCGCTGCGCGCGACCGCGGCTATGAGACGTACTTCCTTGCCGAAGCGAAGACGGAAGATGCAAAGCGTGTGGAACGCATGGAAAACGAAGCGGTGCGCTTCGAGACCGCCGATCCAAACACGAAGAAGGGCGATCCGCTCAACTTCATTCTCAACGACATGGCGCAGAACGAGCACCTGCGCGAAAGCGCCGATCTCGCAGAGCAGATCGAGTCGGGATTCCGATCCTTCCATCCCGGCCCGGATCGCGGCGTTCAGCAAGCCAACTTCGCCGTCCTGCGCGGTGCATTCATGCCTGCTGTGCTGGTCGAGATCGGGTTCGGCACCAACAGGTCCGAGGCTGCGTACATTAGTGATCCGGACAATGAGCGAAAGATCGCGCGGTCGATAGCAAAGTCGATAATGGCGTACATGGATAGATACGACGCACGCGTTGGCGGCGGGAGCGCTACCAAGTGACCGACCTTCGGGTGACGGCAGCTGGTGTACGGTTCCAGAACCCGATCATCCTTGCATCCGGAACCGCTGCATTCGGCCGCGCGCTGGACGGTGTCGTAAATCTCGATGCGCTCGGCGGCGTCGTCACGAAAGCCGTAAGCCTTGAGCCACGAGGCGGCAACCTGGCACCTCGCGTCGCGGAGTTCGAAGGCGGCATGCTCAACGCTGTGGGACTCGCCAATCCCGGCGTCGAGGCGGTGAAGCGAGATGATCTGCCGTGGCTCGCCGAGCACGTGAAGCGCGCGCGCGTGATCGTGAACGTCGTGGGTAGCCGGACCGAAGACTTCGCGGATGTAGTGCGTCATCTCGATGACGCCGACATCATCAGCGCGTTCGAGCTCAACGTCAGCTGTCCAAACGTTCGCGCCGGCGGAATCGAATTCTGCGCCGACAGCACGTCGCTCGCGGCAGTCGTTTCCGGCGCCCGATCGGCGACGCGAAAACCGATCTTCGTCAAACTGTCACCCGTACTGCCGAATATCGGCGACGCGGCGCTCACGGCTGCGGCTGCTGGCGCTGACGGAATCACAGTCGTGAACACCCTGCCGGGACTCGTGGTGGACATCGATGCCCGTCGCCCGCGGATCGGGTTCGGCAGCGGTGGCGCGAGCGGGCCGGGACTGCTCCCCGTAGGCGTGCTGGCGACGCACCGCGTGCGCAGCGCGGTGTCGCTTCCGATTATCGGTGTGGGCGGGGTGACATCCGCGAGCGACGCACTTCAATACATGATCGCTGGCGCATCCCTGGTCGCAATCGGCACCGCAAGCCTGCGCGATCCGCGTACGGCGGAGCGTGTCGTGCGCGATCTGTCGCACTGGTGTGACGAGCACGATGTGAGTGCGATCCAGGACATCATCGGTACTCTGCAGTGGCCGGCGTGACGGGAGCCGGTGGCGTGACGCCGATCGTCGCTCTGGACTTCTGGATGCCCGACGCTGCCCTGCAGATGGTCGATCTGCTTGGCGACCGGTGCGACTTCTACAAGGTCGGAGGCGAGCTCTTCACCGTGGCGGGGCCGACCATCGTCCGGCAGCTGGTGGCGCGCGGCAAGCGGGTCTTTCTCGATCTCAAGTTTCACGACATTCCGAATACCGTCGAGAAGGCCGTCGCCGCGGCCGCGGAGCTGGGCGCCTCGATAGTCACCGTTCACGCGAGCGGCGGCGTACGAATGATCCGGGCGGCGGTGGAAATCGCGGGACCGGATTGCGAGGTCTTCGCGGTGACCGTCCTGACGTCGCTTACCGGTGCCGATCTGGACGCCGCGTGGGGCGGGGACCGCGGCGATGGATCGGCCGATCTCACGCCCGATGTCCTGCGGCTGGCCAGGCTGGCGCAGGGGGCCGGCGCAGCGGGGGTGGTCTGCAGCGGGCTGGAGGCTCCGGTGCTCCGGGACAGCTTCGGCGCGGCCCTCAAGCTCCTGGTGCCCGGGGTCCGGCTGCCCGGTAGCGACCGGGGGGACCAGAGTCGCGTTGTGACGCCGGCCGAGGCGGCGCGGGCGGGCGCCACGTATGTCGTGTTGGGCCGGACCGTTACGTCGGCGCATGACCCTGCCGGAGCGATGGATCAGGCGGTTGCGTCCCTGGCCTGACCGGACTATTTTCAAAGGCTGACCCAAAATTCGGAGCAGTTCGTGAAAGTACGTAGCAGCGTCAAGCCGATATGCGAGCATTGCAAGGTGATCAAGCGCCAGGGCGTGATCAGGATCATCTGCAGCCGCAATCCCAAGCACAAGCAGCGTCAGGGTTAACTAATGGCTCGTATTGCGGGCGTGGATCTTCCGCGCGACAAGAAGCTCGAGATCGGGCTTACTTACATATTCGGCATCGGTCGCAAGACCGCTCAGTCCATTCTCGAATCGACGGGAGTGAGTCCGTCGCAGCGCGTCCGCGATCTGAGCGATGCTGACACGAACAAGCTTCGTCAGGCCATCGAGCGCGACCTCAAGGTCGAGGGCGCTCTTCGGACCGAAGTCGCGATGAACATCAAGCGCCTCATGGACATCGGCTCGTATCGCGGCACGCGTCATCGCCGCGGTCTGCCGGTTCGTGGGCAGCGCACGCACACTAACGCCCGCACCAAGAAGGGGCCGCGCCGCGCGATCGCCGGCAAGAAGAAGGTCACGAAGTAACACATGGCAACTGCGAAGAAAGTAAAGAAGATCGTCGAGGCCGAGGGCCTCGCTCACGTGTCGGCGACGTTCAACAACACGACCATCACGATCACGGACAACCGCGGCAACACGATCTCGTGGAGCTCGTCAGGAAAGGCCGGATTCAAGGGGTCCAAGAAGTCCACGCCGTTTGCCGCGACTGTTGCGGGCGAGCAGGCTGGACGCGAGGCCTTCTCGGCTGGTGTCCGCCGCGTGAACGTGCGCGTGCAGGGACCGGGCTCCGGTCGCGAGTCCGCCATTCAGGCGCTCGCCACCGCTGGTCTGCAGGTCAAGTCGATTCGCGACGTAACACCGATTCCACACAATGGTTGCCGTCCGCCCAAGCGGCGGAGGGTTTAGTACATGCGTTACACAGGACCAAGCTGCCGTCAGTGCCGCCGAGAGGGGACCAAGCTCTTCCTCAAGGGCACCAAGTGCTTCACCGAGAAGTGCCCCGTCGAGCGTCGCCCGACACCGCCCGGCCAGCATGGCGCGAGCGTTGCCCGTCGCCGCAAGGTTTCGGAGTACTCCAAGCAGCTGCGTGAGAAGCAGAAGATCAAGCGCATCTATGGCGTGAGTGAGAAGCAGTTCCGCAACACGTTCGAGCGCGTCACGACGCTGCCTGGCGTGACCGGACACAATCTTCTCGCCGCACTCGAGAGCCGTCTGGACAACATCATCTACCGCATGGGCTTCGCGCAGAGCCGCAAGGCAGCTCGCCAGCTCGTTCGTCACCGTCACGTCGAGGTGAACGGAAAGTCGGTAGACGTGCCCAGCTTCCTCGTGCAGCCCGGACAGGAAGTGCGCGTTCGCGCCAAGTCGCGCGAGCAGGCCTCGATCATCGTTTCGATGGATCAGGCTTCGCGCGGCGCTCCGCTCTCGTGGATCGCAGTCGACAAGGAGTCGTTCAGCGGCCGGATGCTCGAGCGCCCGACGCGTCCGAACATCCCGATCGCGGCCCAGGAGCAGTTGGTCGTCGAGTTGTATTCCAAGTAGGGCGTGGATGTTGTAGGGGCGGGCCCCGTGCCCGCCCGCCGTTCGACGACGTTTTAGGATTTGTGCCAGCCCGGAGATGGGGCAGGCACGGGGGCCTGCCCTTACGATTTCCGTATCGATCAGGCACCCGGCAGGTGTAGTGACGAGGCCCTAACCTTCGTACCGACTTACCACGCGTTAGGGGCGGGGTAACGGTTAAATCAGACAAACATCATGGCTAACGCAATCGATCTCCGCGGGCTCGTACGCCCGCAGCTGGTAGAGTCCACCAAGCGCGAGGACACACCCAATGTCGCCGAGTTCCGGCTGCAGCCGCTCGAGCGCGGCTTCGGCTACACACTCGGCAACGCAATGCGCCGCATGCTTCTGTCATCGCTGCGCGGCTCTGCCGTTTGGGGATTCCGCATCGACGGCGTCGTACACGAGCACCAGACCATTCCGGGTGTCGTGGAAGACGTCCATCAAATCATCGCGAACCTCAAGACGCTCGTCCTGAGCCTCGACGATGCGACCGAGACCACCGTCGTTCGCGTCACCAAGACCGGACCGGCAGCGATCAAGGCCAGCGACATCACCGGAGCGGCCGGACTCACGGTTCTCGAGCCCGACCATCATCTCTTCACGCTGCAGGACGATCGCGACATCACCTTCGAGCTGTACGTGAATCACGGCCGCGGTTATGTCGAGGCCGATCAGCACGTCGCCGACCGGAATCTTCCGGTCGACCTCGTTCGCATCGACTCGATCTACAATCCGGTTCGTCGCTGCAACTTCAGCGTTGACGCGACCCGCGTCGGCCAGCGCACGGACTACGATCGTCTTACGCTGCTCGTCGAGACCAACGGCACGATCGCGCCCGAAGAAGCGGTGAGCTATGCCGCAGCTTTGGCGCAGACGCACTTCCAGTACTTCGCGGGCTTCGGCTCGCACACCTCGGCTCCGATCACGGCGGCCAGCGAGATGGGCGGCAACGACGCAGCCCGGCTCGCGCAGCTGCTCTCGACGCCGATCGAAGACCTCGAGCTTTCCGTACGCTCGGTCAACTCGCTCAAGAACAGCGAGATCCGGACGCTCGGCGATCTCGTCAAGCGCACCGAGGATCAGATCCTCGATGTGAAGAATTTCGGCAAGAAGTCGCTCAATGAAATTGCAGAGCTGCTCGAGCGCGAGAATCTGAACTTCGGCATGAAGTTCGAGCAGTCGGAAGAAGGCGTGCGGATCACGGATCGGGGCACCCCCCCGAACCGCGCCGCGCTCGCCGAGGCCGCCATCGGCGACGACGAGGATTAGTAGTAGCGGTAGGTGGATTTTGTAGGTGCGGGCCTCGATGCCCGCCCGCAGCACGACGACGATTGAAGCTTGGTGCCAGCCAGAAAATGGGCAGGCGCGGGGGCCTGCCCTTACAGGTTTGTAGTTCATGGATTTTAGAGGATATCCAGATGCGACATAGAAAAGTCGGCCGGCAACTTCGGCGCACCCCCGAGCAGCGCCTCGCTCTGCTTCGGAACCTTGCGCAGTCGCTGATCCAGCACGGCGCGATCGAAACGACGGAAGCCAAGGCCAAGGAGCTGCGGCCTTTCGTCGAGAAGCTCATCACGAAGGCGAAGGAAGGCACGCTTCACTCGCGCCGTCTTGCGGCTCGTCACGTGCAGCAGCGCACCGTGAACGATAAGCTGTTCCAGGAAGTCGCACCCAAGTTCGCGACGCGCCAGGGCGGCTACACACGCATCCTCAAGACTGGCCATCGCAAGGGTGACGGCGCCGAGATGGCCCGTATCGAGCTCATGCCGGAGACCAAGTGAAGATCAAGAGCCAACTCGCTGAAAAGCGCACCAAGGCGATCGAGCGGAACAAGTGTTACGCATGCGGCAAGGGCGTTACATTCGGTAACAACGTCTCGCACGCCAACAACAAGACGCGCCGCACCTGGAAGCCAAATCTTCAGGTAGCACGCGTCGCCGTCGCCGACAAGATCATCAAGGTCAAGGTCTGCACGAGCTGTCTCGCCGCCGGCAAGGTTGTCCGCGCGCCGCGGAGTCAGGCGGTAGCCTGAACGCCGTGCCGGCTTCAGATTCCTCCTCATTCGGGGCGACTCGTCAGTCGCCCCGTTTTTGTATCTTAGAAGGTCGAAATGCCCAAGCGTACTGATATCCACCGCATCCTCGTCATTGGCTCCGGACCGATCGTCATCGGTCAGGGCGCCGAGTTCGATTACTCGGGCACCCAGGCGACGAAGGCTTTGAAGGAAGAGGGATACGAGGTGATTCTCATCAACTCGAATCCCGCCACCATCATGACCGACCCGGAGTTCGCGGACGCGACGTACGTCGAGCCCGTCACGCCCCGGTTCGTCGAGCTCGTGATCGAGAAGGAGCGTCCCGATGCGCTGCTGCCGACGATGGGTGGCCAGACCGCGCTGAACGTCGCGATGGCGCTGTCACAGAACGGCGTGCTCGAGAAATACGGTGTCGAGTTGATCGGCGCCGACCAGCGTGCGATACGCACTGCCGAGGATCGCGCGCTGTTCAACGAGGCGATGAAACGCATCGGACTGCAGGTCGCTCGCGGCGGAACGGCGACGACGTTCGAGGAAGCACTCGTGCTGGTCGAGGACACCGGTTTCCCGTCGATCATCCGACCTGCGTTCACGCTCGGCGGCAGCGGCGGTGGCATCGCTTACAACCGCGATGAGTTCGAGGAGATAGTGAAGCGCGGACTCGATCTTTCGCCGATGAGCCAGGTGCTCGTGGAGCGCAGCCTCATCGGGTGGAAGGAATTCGAGCTGGAAGTGATGCGCGATGCGGCGGACAACGTCGTCATCGTATGCTCCATCGAGAATATCGATCCGATGGGTGTGCACACGGGCGACTCGATAACAGTCGCGCCAGCGATGACGCTCACCGATCGCGAGTACCAGGTGATGCGCGACGCTTCCGTGGCAATCATACGCGAGATCGGCGTCGCAGCCGGCGGATGCAACATCCAGTTCGCGGTGAATCCTGCCGACGGTGAGATGATCGTCATCGAGATGAATCCGCGCGTGTCGCGCTCATCCGCACTCGCGTCCAAGGCTACCGGATTCCCGATCGCGCGCATAGGCGCCAAGCTCGCTGTCGGCTACAGACTGGACGAGATCCCGAACGACATCACTGGCACCACGCCGGCGTCGTTCGAGCCCGTGCTCGATTACGTAGTCGTCAAGTGCCCACGCTTCGCGTTCGAGAAATTCACCTCCGCAAAGGCACACCTCACCACGCAGATGCAATCTGTCGGTGAGTCGATGGCGATCGGCCGTACATTCAAGGAAGCATTCCAGAAGGGGCTGCGCGCACTCGAGACTGGCCGCTCCGGTTGGGAAGTTGGCGCTCGTCTCATCGATGATCGCCTCGCCGATGACTCCGCGGATACGTTGCGTGCCGCGCTGCGCCAGCCGACGCCGGAGCGAATGTTTCAGATCAAGCGCGCCATGCTCGCCGGCTTTACTGTTGCCGAGATATTCGAGCTGACGTGGATCGATCCATGGTTTCTGGAGCAGCTGCACGAGCTGACCGAAGCGGAGCGCAGGTGGACTGCGTTGCCGGAAGTCACGGCGACCGAAATGCGCCGCATGAAGCGCATGGGTTTTTCCGATCGCCAGCTCGGCGACCTGCGCAGCGTATCCGAGGGCGAGATGCGCGCACAGCGCTGGGCGCTCGGCGTGCGTCCGGCCTACAAGATGGTGGATACGTGCGCCGGCGAGTTTCCGTCTGCGACTCCGTACCTGTACGGCTCGTACGACGAGGAGAGCGAGGCGCCGCCAACGGGCCGGAAGTCCATCGTGATACTCGGCAGCGGTCCGAATCGCATCGGTCAGGGTGTCGAGTTCGACTACTGCTGTGTGCGCGCGTCACTCGCGCTGCGCGAGCAGGGTTTCGAGACGATAATGATCAACTCGAATCCGGAAACTGTTTCGACCGACTTCGATATCTCGGACAAGCTGTATTTCGAGCCGTTGACGCTCGAGCACGTTCTCGAAATCGTCGACCGTGAACATCCGGTCGGAGTGATCGTGCAGCTCGGTGGTCAGACGCCGCTCAAGTTGACGCGTGGTCTCGAAGCCGCAGGAGTTCCGATACTCGGTACATCGCCCGACGCGATCGATATCGCCGAGGACCGGCAGCGCTTCGACGCGATCGCGCGCAAGCTCGGAATTCGGCAGCCCGAAAACGGAACGGCCACCAGCATCGCTGGCGCGGTGGAAGCCGCGACGAGAATCGGCTATCCGGTGCTGGTACGACCGTCGTACGTACTTGGCGGCCGGGCGATGGAAATCGTGTACGACGAGGATTCTCTGCGCGATTACTTCGAGCGCGCGGTGCGTGTATCGGAAGACCGGCCAGTTCTGATCGACCAGTTTCTGGAAGATGCATTCGAGGCCGACGTCGATGCGATATCCGATGGTGATCAGGTTGTCATCGGCGGAATCATGCAGCACATCGAGGATGCAGGCATTCACTCCGGCGATTCCGCGTGCGTTCTCCCTCCGTACCTGATCGGCGAGGATGAGCAGGAAGCGATGCGCGCTCATACTGTTGCGCTAGCCGAGGCGCTCGGCGTCATCGGGCTGATCAACGTGCAGTACGCCATCAAGAACGGCGTGGTGTACGTGCTGGAAGTGAATCCACGCGGCAGTCGCACGATTCCATTTGTGTCGAAGACAATCGGTGTTCCACTCGCGTCGATCGCGGCGCGTGTCATGGCGGGCGAGAAGCTCGCCGACATCGGTTTCACTGAAGAAGTGCTTCCGCCGTATGTCGCCGTGAAGGAAGCAGTCTTCCCATTCAACAAGTTCCGCGAGTTCGATCCCATTCTGGGGCCCGAGATGCGATCGACGGGCGAAGTGATGGGTGTATCCGAGTCGTTCGGAACCGCGTTCTACAAGGCGCAGCTGGCCGCCGATAACGGCTTGCCGATGAGTGGCGGCATATTCGTTTCGGTGAATGACTCCGACAAGGCATCGGTTACGCCGATCGTGCGCAGATTCCACGAGCTCGGCTTCACCGTCCATGCAACCGAGGGGACCGGCCGTCATCTGCGCAAGCTCGGCATTCCTGTGACGCGGGTATACAAGGTGCATGAGGGCCGGCCACACGTGATCGACCTCATCGTCAACGGAACGGTCCAGCTTCTCATCAACACGCCAATGGGCAAGCGCGCACAGAAGGACGACTACTCCATGCGCCAGGCGGCCATAGCGCACCACGTACCGTACACCACGACACTGTCTGCGGCCAGCGCCGCTTGTGACGCCGTGCTGGCCATGCGATCGCGCCCCGCGTCGGTCACTTCGCTGCAGGAATGGCACTCGCGGATCGAGCGCCCCGTCGAGGCGCGATGAGCGACGACGTTTTCATTCACGAATCGGCGTTCGTCGATGAAGGCGCGCAGATCGGCGCCGGAACTCGGGTGTGGCACTTCTGTCACATACTCGGCGGTGCGGTAATCGGCGAGCGATGCTCGCTCGGCCAGAATGTCGTCGTGATGAACGGCACGCGTATCGGCGCCAACGTGAAGATCCAGAACAACGTGTCCATCTACGAAGGTGTGACGCTCGAAGATGACGTGTTCTGTGGACCGTCGATGGTGTTCACCAATGTCATCAATCCACGCAGCCATGTGTCGAGGAAGAACGAATACCGCGCAACTCTCGTGAAGCGCGGTTCGTCCATCGGAGCCAACGCAACGATCATCTGCGGCTCGACCCTGGGTGAGTTCTGTTTCATTGGCGCGGGAGCGGTCGTGTCGAAGGATGTTCCGGCGTACGCGCTGATGGTCGGCGTGCCGGCGCGCCGGGTGGGCTGGGTGTGCGAGTGCGGTGAGAAGCTTCCCGCTGGAGATGCGCCCGGGTGCGAAGCATGCGGCAAGCAATATGTGAATCACGGCAACTCCATTGCTCGTGTCTGAGAAGTTTCGCGTAGCGCTGGTCGGATGCGGACGCATCGCGAAGAATCATTTCGACGCGATAGCGCGCGTCGACGGGCTGGATCTCGTCGCGGTCGCCGACGTGGTTCCGTCGCGCGCCGAAGCCGCGGCGACTGCGAATGGCGTTCCTGCCTTCGCGTCACTCGCGGAAATGCTGGCGGGGGTAGAGTGCGACGTCGTTACCGTTGCGACGCCGTCCGGATTGCATCCCGTGCACGGAATCGAAGCCGCGCGCGCGGGGAAGCACGTGGTGAGCGAGAAGCCGATGGCCATCTCACTGGCCGGTGCAGACTCGTTGATCGATGCGTGCTCCGAAGCCGGTGTGAGGCTGTTCGTGGTGAAGCAGAACCGGTTGAACCCGGCGATCCAGCTCGTGAAGCGTGCAGTGGAGAAGGGCCGCTTCGGACGGATCCATTCCGCCAACTGCACCGTCCGTTGGGCACGGCCTCAGGAGTACTATGACCAGGCTCCGTGGCGCGGTACGTGGGCCATGGACGGCGGTGCGTTCATGAACCAGGCCTCGCACTACGTGGACCTGATTCAGTGGCTTGCAGGGCCGGTCGAGAGCGTTGCAGCGATGACCGCCACGCAGGAGCGGAAGATCGAAGCCGAGGACTCCGGAGCGGCCGTGCTGCGGTTCCAGAACGGCGCGATCGGCGTGCTTGACGTGACGATGCTGACCTATCCAAAGAACCTGGAAGGCTCGCTCACCATCCTTGGCGACCGCGGCTCCGTGAAGATCGGCGGCACAGCCGTCAACCGGGTCGATACGTGGCTGTTCGAGGACTACGACGACGACGACAAGCTGATCGAATCAGCGGCTACCACGCCCCCGACAGTTTACGGGTTCGGCCACCAAGGCTACTACCGGAACGTCCTCCGCGTGCTCAGGGGAGAGGCCGTGCCGGATACGGATGGGCGGGAAGGGCGGAAGTCGCTGGAGATCATTCTCGCGATCTACGAGTCGGCCCGGACCGGGAAGGTAGTCAGTCTGTAGGGAAAGGCAGGCGATGCCACGCGTTGGCGGGAATCACGATCTGACGGGTCAGTCCTTATTCTCCGGCGGCTTGAGCCGGCCCGGCTCCGCCAGCAACTTGGTCATGAATCGCTGGCCCTCCGCCATCCGTTCCACTTCCAGCGCCATCGCCTCGACGGCCCTCTCTATCCGCTCCATCCGCGCCTCGGCAGCCTCCGCTGACTGGAGCGACCGTGGCAGGTTGGCGATCCCCTTCTCGACCCGCTTGCCATAGGCTCGCGCCATGGGATAGCCGATTCCCGCGATCGCCGCGATGGCAATGAAAGTGACATCGCGGATGATAGTGTGGGCGGTGTACGGATCCATCCTTCCTCGCGGCAAGAGTTGCGGGGGCGCACACCTGGCGCCCATAGCGGAAATTAATTGACTTAGGGCGCTCCGACCGGCGATCTTTCCAGGCTGTATCGTCGTCTGTCCAGCCTCCTCGCTGGACGGCGCCCGCAACCCCGAATATCATGGCCGTACCCCTTCTAGACCTCAAAGCCCAACACGGGACGATTCGCGACGAAGTCCTCGCCGCAATCATGCCCATCGTCGACGGGCAGACTTTCATACTCGGCGAGCCTGTCGAACGCCTCGAGAAACAGGTTGCCCAGCTCTCGCACACGACGCACGCGATCGGTTGTGCCAACGGCACAGACGCGATCCTGCTCGCGCTGCGCGCTCTTGACATCGGACGCGACGACGCAGTCGTCACGACTCCGTTCACGTTCTTCGCGACCGCCGGCGCAATTCACAACGTCGGTGCGCGAACGGTCTTCGCCGACATCGATCCCGATACGTTCAACATCTCTCCCGAAGCCGTTGACGAAACGGTGCGCAGCACGCCCGACGCCAAGGCTGTCATTGCGGTCGACCTGTTCGGACAGATGGCAGCGATCGACGAGATCCGGAACGTGCTCCCGCAGGGAATGCCCGTCATCGAGGACGCCGCGCAATCCATCGGCGCAAGCAGACACGTCGATGGACGTCAGGTGATGGCCGGTGAGATCGCTGACATCGGTACGTTCAGCTTCTTTCCCTCCAAGAACCTCGGCGGTTACGGCGACGGCGGCATGACCGTCACTCAGAGTGATGAGCTCGCCGCGCGTCTCCGGAGACTCAGGACTCACGGCAGCGTCAAGACGTACTTTCACGAAGAGGTCGGCTACAACAGCAGACTCGATGCGCTGCAGGCCGTCGTGCTGTCGGCCAAGCTGCCGCACCTGGAAGCATGGAGCGCCGCGCGTCGTCGTAACGCATCGCTTTACGACAGGGCATTCGCGGATCTCGACGGTGTGCGTACCCCCGTGATCGACAGCAGGAATCAGTCGATCTACAACCAGTACACGCTGCGCGCCGCGCGCCGCGACGAGCTTCAGGAATTTCTGAAGAAACGCGGCATCGGCAACTCTGTCTATTATCCGCTGCCGCTGCATCTCCAGCCGTGCTTCGCTTACCTCGGCTACGAGGAAGGCGATTTTCCGGAGAGCGAGCGTGCGGCAAAGGAAGTTGTATCGCTGCCGGTATACCCGGAGCTTACCGACTCACAGCGCGACGAGGTAATCTCGGCGGTTCGCGCTTTCTACGGCCGTTGAGGGCCCTCCAAACGAATGGATAACAAGCAGCGTCTTCTCGACAAAATCGCCGACCGCACCGCCGTCATCGGCGTTGTCGGACTTGGCTACGTAGGACTTCCGCTCGCGGTCGAGTTCGCGAAAGCCGGATTCAAGGTCATCGGCTTCGACGTAACCAAGAGCCTGACCGACATGCTCAATACCGGCAAGTCACACATCCAGGACGTTCCATCGGCTGAGCTCGCCGACGTTGTCGGCAGGAAGTTGTTCGAGGCCACGACCGATCCCAAGCGCATCAAGGAGATGGATTGCGTCTCGATCGCCGTTCCGACTCCGCTCGTCAAGACACGCGACCCCGACATGAGCTACGTCGTCGCCGCGACCGCGACCATCAGCGACTACGCACATCCCGGCATGCTCGTAGTGCTCGAGAGCACGACGTATCCCGGCACCACGCGCGAACTGATGCAGCCGAAGCTCGAATCCGCCGGTCTCAAGATCGGTAGCGACGTGTTCCTCGCCTTCAGCCCCGAGCGCGTCGATCCCGGCAATCCGGTCTGGCATACCAAGAACACACCCAAGGTGGTCGGCGGAATAACGCCCGCCTGCACGGAAGTAGCGACTGCGTTGTACCAGAGCTGCCTCGACACCATCGTGCCGGTCACTTCGACCGAGACTGCAGAGCTTGTCAAGCTGCTCGAGAACACCTTCCGTTCGGTCAACATCGGGCTGGCAAACGAGATGGCGATCGTCTGCGAGAAGCTCGGTGTCAACGTCTGGGAAGTGATCGACGCCGCGGCCACCAAGCCGTTCGGCTTCATGAAGTTCACACCGGGCCCTGGAATCGGCGGCCACTGTATCCCGCTCGATCCGCACTACCTCGCCTGGAAGATGCGCACGCTCAACTACAAGACGCGCTTCATCGATCTGGCCAGCGAGATCAATTCGCAGATGCCGGCCCTCGTCGTCGAAAAGGTCGCGCAGGCACTCAATCACGAGCACAAATCAGTGAATGGCAGCAAGGTTCTCGTGCTCGGCGTCGCTTACAAGAAGAACATCGACGACATGCGTGAGAGTCCGGCACTCGACGTGATCAAGCTGCTGGAGGGACGTGGTGCAAAGGTCTCGTTCCACGACCCGCACGTGCCGACGTTCAGGGAGGACGGTCACACCTTCACGAGCGTCGAGTTGACGGATGCCGTGCTCAAGCACTCGGACGCAGTGGTCATCGTCACCGATCACGACGCGGTGAACTATCAGCGAGTCGTCGATCTGGCGCCTGTCGTAGTGGATGCACGCAATGCCACCAAGGGTCTCACGTCCAAGACCGGGCGCATCGTGCCGCTGTCGGCAGACGCGGCCTAGCGCAACATGAACATCGCTGTAATAGGAACGGGCTATGTCGGCCTGGTCGCCGGGGCGTGCCTCGCTGAAACGGGCAACGCGGTGATCTGCGCCGACCTGGACGAAGGGAAGATCTCACGCCTCAAGCGAAACGAGATCCCGATCTTCGAGCCCGGCCTGGACGCGATCGTCGAAAGGAACCAAGCTGACGGCCGGCTCGTCTTCACCACGGACGTCGAAGCCGCCATCGCGGATGCGGAAGTGGTGTTCATCGCGGTCGGCACGCCGCCGGACGAAGACGGATCCGCTGACCTGTCCCATGTCCTTGCCGTCGCCGACACCGTCGGGCGCTCGATCACGCGCGAGACGGTCGTCGTTACCAAATCCACCGTTCCCGTGGGTACCGCTCCGCTGGTCAAGAAGGCGGTCGCCAGGCACGCGCGGTTTCCGTTCCACATCGTCAGCAATCCCGAGTTTCTCAAAGAGGGCGCCGCTGTCGAGGACTTCCTCAAGCCTGACCGCGTAGTCCTTGGTGTCGAGAGCGAGTTCGCCACCACTGTCATGGGCGAGCTCTACGCTCCGTTCGTGCGCACCGGCCGCCCGGTCATCTACATGGACATCGCGTCTGCTGAGATGACCAAGTACGCCGCAAACGGGATGCTGGCGACCCGGATCAGCTTCATGAACGAGATCGCCGCGCTGTGCGAGGCGACCGGTGCGGATGTCGATGAGGTTCGCCGAGGACTCGGGAGCGATACGCGCATCGGTCCAAGCTTTCTGTTCCCGGGGCCAGGGTATGGCGGAAGCTGCTTCCCCAAGGACGTAAAGGCGCTGGTGCGCACCGGTGCGCAGTCCGGCGTCCCGCTCGAGATACTCAGCTCGGTCGATAGCTCCAACGAGCGTCAGAAGCGACGGCTCGGCGAGAAAGTCCGTCACGCCTTACTGTCTCATGTAGTACATGAACCAGGGCGCGATAAATTGTTGCCGGATAGCGATTTGGGCGATTCAGAAAACAATCACCTCAAAGGCGTTCGCGTGGCCGTCTGGGGGCTTTCGTTCAAGCCGGGAACCGACGACATGCGGGAAGCACCTGCACTCGTTCTGATCGAACAGCTGCTTGGGTGGGGCGCAACTGTCTGCGCGCACGACCCTGCGGCAATGGAAGAAGCTCGTCGCCGGATCGGCGATCGCGGGGGCAAGATCTGCTACGCCGAAACGGGGTACGATGCTCTGGCCGGCGCTGATGCGCTGGTAATCGTTACGGATTGGAACGAATACCGGCACCCGGACTTCAACCGTCTGAAGGCTACGCTCAAGCGGCCGATCGTGGTTGACGGTCGCAATCTGTACGATCCCAAAAAGATGTCCAATGTCGGAATCACTTACTACTCGATAGGACGCCAGCACAACGGCGCCCAGGAAAAAACCGCGTGAACCGTGCTCGCCACTCGTTTGTAGTTCTCGGACCGCTCCTGGCGCTCGCCCTCGCTACGGCGTGCCACGGCAACTTCGATCCAAAGGTGTACGCCAGCAATCCCGAGTCGCTATTTGCGGCGTCACTCAAGCAGTTCAACTCGCATCACTACGACGACGCGGCCAAGGGCTTCGAGCAGCTCACGCACGACCTGCCTGCCCGCGACGCGTTGCTGCCGCTGTCCTACTACTACCTGGGAGAGTCTCAGGAAAAGAACGGTGACCACCTTCTGGCTGCGCAGAGCTTCACTCGCATCTCGGACGCGTTCCCCGACGACAGTCTTGCTCCCACGGCACTTCTCGCCGGCGGGCGGTCGTACGCCAAGATGTGGCGCAAGCCGGAGCTCGATCCCACCTATGGCACGTCTGCGTTGAATACGTTCGAGTCGCTGGTGTCACTGTATCCGGATTCGCATCTGGTGCCGCAGGCGAACGCCGCGATCGCGCGTCTGGACAACATGTTTGCGACCAAGGATCTGGACGTCGGCGACCACTATCTCCGACGTGGCGCATATGATTCGGCGATCATCTACCTCAAGGACGTCATCAAGAAGCACCCGACGGCCACGGCGACACATAAGGCGTACCTCGACTTGCTGACGGCGTATCGCGCGATCAAGTACGACGCAGATGCGAAGGATCTCTGTACAGCAGCGCTCAAGGCCTACCCCAATGACAAGGAGGTTGCCAAGCAGTGCGGCTCGGCGTCTTCGGCGGAAGCTTCGACCCCCCGCACATAGGGCACTATCTCGCGGCAGTGGATGCCGCCGAGCGCCTGGGGCTTGATCGCATGCTGTGGGTGCCGACCGCCCAGCAGCCGCTCAAGGCCGGAGCGCAGCACGTCGCGTCGGCTGATCAGCGCTTCAGAATGGTACAGGCTGCGGTTGCAGAGAACTCGATCTTCGAGGCGAGCAGGATCGAAATCGACCGGCCCGGGTTATCTTACACGGTTGCGACCGTACAATCGCTTGTGGCGGCATTCCCGGGCGTGGAGCTGTATCTGCTCATAGGGGAAGATGCCTGGTCGCGCTTCGACGAATGGCGCGAGCCGGAGACTATTCGAACGCTCGTTCATATAGAGATTCTTGCGCGGAAGACGGAGAGTGAATTCGCCGGCCGCGTTGTTGAGGTTTCATCGACTGAGGTCCGCGCGCGGGCGCGTGCGGGGAAGTCGGTGCGCGGCTTCGTGCTGGACGCGGTCGCTGAGATCATCGAATCGGAAAGGTTGTATCAATGGTGACAGAGGTTACTGGTCTGATCAAGAACGTCTTCGGCACCCGGCACGACAGGGAACGGAGGCGTGTGCAGCCACTGGTCAATCAGATCAACGCTGAATACGAGCGACTGCACTCGCTGTCGGACGACGAGCTGCGCGGCCAGACGGCCAAGTTCCGCGCGCACATCAAGGAAGTCACGGGCGAGCTCGAAGCACGCATCGCCGAGCTGAAGGAGCAGAAGCACGTGGCGAGCTCCGCGGCGGAGCGCGAGAAGCTGGACGACGAGCTGGGCGGATCGGACGGCAGGGGCGGTCTCGAGGGGCAGCTACGCGACGTGGTCGCGCGCACGCTCGAAGAGATCCTCCCAGAAGCGTTCGCCACGGTGCGCGAGGCTGCGCGCCGCCTGCTGGGCACGACGGTGAACGTCACGGGGCACGATCAGGAGTGGAACATGGTCCACTACGACGTGCAGCTCATCGGCGGAATCCAGTTGCATCGCGGACGCATCGCCGAGATGGCGACGGGCGAGGGAAAGACGCTCGTCGCGACGTTGCCACTGTATCTCAACGCGCTGCCGGGCCGCGGCGCGCACCTCATCACCGTCAACTCATACCTGGCCCGCCGCGATTCGCAGTGGATGGGTCATCTCTACAAGTATCTCGGCCTGACAGTCGGCTGTCTGGACGATACCGAGCCGGGCAGCTACGAGCGTCGCATGGTCTACGAGTGCGACATCACGTACGGTACCAACAACGAGTTCGGCTTCGACTATCTGCGCGACAACATGGTGGTGTCGCTGGATCAGCGCGTGCAGCGGACTCATGCGTACGCGATCGTCGATGAAGTCGATTCGGTGCTCATCGACGAGGCGCGCACTCCGCTCATCATCTCGGGGCCGGTCGGTAACGAGGTGGATGAGGAGTATGCACGTCACAACCCCGCAGTCGCGCGGCTCGTGCGCATGCAGGGCGAGATGGCCAACACGCTCGCCGCTGACGGCGAGCGCGCGCTGCGCGAGGGCGACACCGAGACCGCGGCGACGCTGCTGTACAAGGCGCGTCTAGGCGCCCCCAAGAACAAGCGACTCCTCAAGCTGCTGAACGAGCCCGGGGTCAAGCAGCTGGTGCAGGGCATGGAGCTCAAGCATATCGCTGATCGGCGCGTCACGGCGAGCCGTCAGGAAATGCGGGACATCGAGGAAGATCTGCTCTTCGTTCTGGACGAGAAGGGACAGGCGGTCCATCTCACGGACCGCGGCATCGACTTCATGTCGCCGAACGATCGCGAGCAGTTCATCCTCCCCGACATCTCGCAGCAGGTTCATCTGATCGATCACGATCCGGAGATGACACCGGCTGAGAAGATCGAGCAGCGAAACAAGATCAATGCGGAGTACGCAGCCAAGTCCGAGAAGCTGCACATCATCCATCAGCTGCTGCGTGCGCACTCGCTGTACGAGAAGGACGTGAACTACGTCGTGCAGGAAGGCGAGGTTCTGATCGTGGATGAGTTCACGGGCCGTACCATGCCGGGTCGCCGCTGGTCGGAAGGTCTGCATCAGGCCGTCGAGGCGAAGGAAGGCGTGAGCGTGAAGGGCGAGACTCAGACTCTCGCGACGATCACGATTCAGAATTACTTCCGCATGTATGACAAGTTGTCCGGTATGACCGGCACAGCAGAGACGGAAGAATCCGAGTTCCATCAGATCTACAAGCTTGGTGTCGCTGTAATTCCGACGAACCGTCCCGTCGTGCGCGACGATCGCAACGATCTCGTCTTCAAGACACGCCGCGAGAAGTACAACGCGATAGCTGAAGAGACGCAGCGACTGCACGAGCTCGGTTTCCCGGTGCTCGTCGGAACGGTGAACGTCGATGTTTCCGAGACACTGTCCAAGCTGTTCAAGCGCGCCGGCATTCCGCACAACGTGCTCAACGCCAAGTACCACCAGCGCGAGGCCGAGATAGTCGCCGAGGCAGGTCATCCCGGCGCAGTCACGATCGCGACCAACATGGCCGGCCGCGGAACGGACATCAAGCTTGGCGAAGGTGTAACGACGGCCAAGCCGTCCAAGGTGAAGGACGCCGAGGGCAAGATCGTCGACGTGATGGAGGATGGCGGACTTCACATAATCGGATCGGAGCGGCACGAGTCGCGGCGCATCGACCGGCAGTTGCGCGGTCGTGCGGGACGTCAGGGTGATCCCGGCGCCTCGCAGTTCTTCCTGTCGCTCGAAGACGATCTCATGCGTCTCTTCGGATCCGATCGCATCGCGAAGCTGATGGATGCGATGGGGGCGAAGGAGGGCGAGGTGCTCACTCACTCGCTCATTACACGGTCGATCGAGCAGGCACAGAAGCGCGTGGAGTTGCAGAACTTCCAGTCACGCAAGCGTCTGCTCGAATATGACGACGTGATGAATCAGCAGCGCGAGGTTGTGTACTCGCTGCGGTCGTTCGCGCTGGAAGGTGGTGAGGAACTGCGCGGCGAGGCGGAGCGCATGATCGAGAAGGCCGTCGGCAAGCGCGTCGAGACGGCACTTGCGGAGACCGAGGAGGACGGCGCATTCGACATCGAGCTTCTGCGTCAGGAGCTGATGCAGAATTACATGCTGATCGTTCCCGAGTTCGAGAAGGCGGGCGAATGGCCGACGACGATCGCATCCGCGCGCCAGGCTGCGGTGACTGCGGCTATCGCGGCGTTCGAAGCGAAGATGCGCGGACTCAACGAATTTGCCGGTCGTCTGCTGTCGCTCGTGATGCTGAACGTTTTGGACGAGAAGTGGAAGGATCATCTCTACGATCTGGATCAGCTGCGTAACGCGATCCACTATCGCTCATGGGGCCAGCAGGATCCGCTCGTCGAGTACAAGCAGGAAGCGTACACGATGTTCGTGGACCTGATGCAGGACATGCAGCACACGTTCACCGAGCGCTTCGCGCGCGCGCAGATTGTGTTCGAGGGTCAGCAGGGTGGCGACGGTGGCCAGCCCGCGGCACCGCCAGCGCCGCCGCGCCCGACACGGCATTACAACGCGCTCGGAATTCTGGAAGACGTCGAAGACGTTACGCGCGCGGCGACGGGCACCGACGAGGACATGGACATCGGTCCCGCGGAAACCCCGACGCAGGAAGTCGCGGCAACGCGTGCCGATCCCGCGGTCGTCGGGCTGGGCCGGCAGAAGTCGCTCACGCCGCAAGCGCCCGCTGGTGTGCCAGGCGTCTCCGGCGGCGCACCCGCCGGTGCAGACTGGACGAACGTGAAGCGCAACGATCCATGTCCGTGCGGTTCCGGCAAGAAGTTCAAGAAGTGTCACGGGGCCGTGATGGCGTAACGTCGCCGCGCGATGAATTGATGGTCATCCCGACGACGCTCGGTTACGCACCGAATTGGTGGTCATACGTAGGGCGCGGACGTATCCGCGCCTGGCCCGGTCGGCTGCAATCGGAATTGGATGACGGTCGCGTCATCATGACCCAGCACGCGCCTGGCCCATTTACGCGCAATCGACATTCGAAATTACGTGCGTCAAATCGACACCGGCCGCTCGCGATTGCCCGATCTTAGCGGCCGTAGTTGCATGTATTCATGTGGGACCCCATTCCGGAGCTCACATGTCCGCCATTTCAATTCGCGAAATTCCCGTAACCGAACGCCCGCGTGAGCGGCTCAAGCAACATGGTGCTCAGGCGCTGAGCGCTGTCGAGCTGGTCGCGATCCTCTTTGGTTCAGGTGGCGAGGGGCGGTCCGCGATAGATCTCGCACGTGACGTTCTCGCAGCGTCGCAAGGCTCTCTGCGACGGCTGTCATCGCGCCCCGTCGCTTCACTCACTTCCGTTGCGGGCGTTGGACCTGCGCGCGCGATCACGGTCCACGCTGCGCTCGAACTCGGCCGCAGAATGATGGCCGAGCAGCGGGAGCAGGGAAGGCCGATGCGCGAAGCGCGCGACGTGTACGATGCATACTCGGCTCGGATGCAGGATCTTCCGGTAGAGGAGTTTCACATAGCGACGCTCGATGCACAACACAGGCTCGAGAACGACATTCTCGTCACGCGGGGAATACTGAACTCGTCGCTCGTTCACGCGCGTGAAGTATTTCGCCAGGCGATCGCGGAAAACGCATATGCGGTGATTCTCATCCACAATCACCCGTCCGGTGACCCGACTCCGTCGCCGGAGGACAGGGTGGTCACCTCGCAGCTGGTATCGGCCGGCAAGCTGCTCGGCATCGACGTCCTCGACCACATTATCATCGGCAGAGGTCGGTTCACCAGCTTCGCGGAGAGCGGCATCCTCGTGTGATGCGGCGACAGACTCGCCGATCCAACCATCTTTGTGATCTAAATATGCCTCCAGCCAGTTTGCCTGGCACGGTCATGGCGTCATATTGAAACATGGCGGTCAGTGTCGGTAGGCCAGAGGTTATGGCCGGGAGCGGGCTCATCCCCGGCTGGGACTTCGTCGTCGATCCGCTTCCCGAGCGGATCGACGTGGAGCAGCTTCTGCGCGCCTACCGGTTCAGCGAGGATGCGCACCGGGGCCAGAAGCGGCAATCGGGAGAGGATTACGTACTCCACTGCGTCGCGGTCGCCAAGATCCTGGCGGGGCTCAACCTCGACACCACGACCGTCATCGCGGGTCTCGTTCACGATGTGATCGAGGACACCCGCTTCACCCTCGCCGACATCGAACTGGAGTTCGGCAAGGAAGTCGCGGGGATCGTGGATGGGCTCACCAAGATCGAGCACCTGCCGGCGCATGCGCCGCGCGACGCGCAGGTCGAGAACTATCGCAAGCTGCTCCTCTCGATCGCCAAGGATGCGCGCGTCATCATCATCAAGCTCGCCGATCGCCTGCACAACATGCGCACGCTCGAGTCGCTTCCGGAAGAGAAGCGCCGGCGCATCGCGCAGGAGACGCGCGATCTGTACGCGCCACTGGCCCACCGTTTCGGAATGGCGCAGGTCCGCTGGGAGCTCGAGGATCTCGCGTTCAAGCATCTCGAGACGGATGCATATCGCCACCTTGCGCGTCTCGTGGCGCAGAAGCGTGCGGAGCGCGACGATCTCGTCGAGCGGATGCGGAAGCCGCTCACCGCGGAAATGGCGCGAGCCGGAATCACCGACGTGGAGATCACCGGACGACCGAAGCATCTCTGGTCCATCTACAAGAAGATGGTGAATCGCGACAAGCCATACGAGGAGATATACGATCTTCTCGCGATTCGCGTGCTCGTGAACAGTGTGCCTGATTGTTACCACGCGCTTGGCGTCATCCACGACGGGTGGACGCCGGTTCAGGAACGTATCAAGGACTACATCGCGCAGCCGAAGTCGAACGGATACCAGTCGCTGCACACGACTGTATTCGGACCCGGCAGGCAATTGTTCGAGATCCAGATACGTACGCGCGAAATGCACCGCACGGCGGAATACGGAATCGCGGCGCACTGGCGCTTCAAGGAAAACGCGCGCAACTCCGACGAGCTCGACCGGCATCTCCAGTGGTTCCGGCAGGTGCTCGAACTTCAGCTCGATGCCAAGACGCCGGACGAGTTTCTCGAGTTCCTGAAGCTGGATCTGTACCAGGACGAGATATTCGTATTCACGCCGACTGGTGATGTGATCCAGCTTCCCAAGGGCGCGACGCCGATCGATTTCGCGTTCGCCGTGCACACGGAAGTTGGCCTCCATTGCAACGGTGCGCGAGTGAATGGGCGCATGGCGCCGCTCTCGCGCGAGCTCAAGAACTCCGACACGGTCGAGATAATCGCGTCACCGTCGGCGCGTCCGAATCGTGACTGGCTCGCGCACGTACGCACGGGCCGCGCGCGGCATCGCATCAAGCAGCGCCTCCGGATGGAGGAGCAGAAGGCGTCGATCAAGCTGGGCCGCGAGATGATCGACAAGGAAGCAAAGCGTCGCCGGGTGCTGCGTCCGACCGATGACGACCTCGACACGGCGGCGAAGACGCTCAAGCTCAACGATCGCGGACACCTCGTGAGCGCCGTCGGTCAGGGGGAGCTGAGTGGTCGCGACGTCATCCGCAGTCTGCATCCGGAAATCGATACGGAACTCGAGCCGCCGCGGCCGAATCGGCTGGAGCGGTTGGTCGATCGCGTGCGGGGGACCGGTCGCGGCGTGCGGATTCAGGGCGCCGATGGGTTGCTCGTGCGCTATGCGCAATGTTGTCAACCGGTGCCCGGCGATCCTGTCTCGGGTTACGTAACGCGCGGACGCGGCGTGAGCATTCACCGCGCCGACTGCCCCAACCTCATGCTCCTGGACGACGAGCCGGAGCGCAGGCTCGAAATAGACTGGCAGGAGGTACAGGGCGAGCGATTCCTCGTGCGGTTGGCAGTCGAGGCGAGCGACCGCCGCGGGCTGTACGCGGACATTGCGACCGCGGTCAGCGAGACCAAGACCGATATCAGAAGCTTCGAGCTGCGCAGCGAGGATGCGCGCGTGTTCGGCATGATAGAGGTGCAGGTCGAGAATCTTCCACATCTCCGCAAGACGCTGCGCGCAATCAGGCGCGTGAAGGGTGTCACAGAAGTGTCGCGGCGAGAGCAGACGTCGGAGTAGGGCTCGCCGCTCGTCGTGTATGAGAGCCGCACGGGCATGGTGCGTGCTCAGGCAGGGATCTAGATGCAATCCAAAATTCACGCAATGCTGGACCGGCCGCTCATACTGCTCTCCAATCGCGAGCCGTACGAGCACGTACACAAGCCCAATGGAATCGAAGTGCGATTCCCCGCAGGCGGTCTGGTCTCGGCGCTGGATCCGATTCTCCGTCGTACGCACGGAACCTGGGTCGCGTGGGCGTCCGGAAATGCCGATCGCACCGTCGCGGACGACGTCGGGCGCCTGGCGGTTCCACCTGGCGATCCGTCATACACGCTACGCCGCGTGTGGCTGTCGGAGAACGACGTCGAGGGTTTCTACCTCGGCTTCGCCAACAGTGCGTTGTGGCCGTTGTGTCATCTGTTCGTGAGCAAGGTCGATATCCGGCGAAGTGATTGGGAGAGTTACGAGCACGCGAACCGAATGTTCGCCGCAGCCGTGGTGCAGGAGGCCGAGCGCGTGGGCGGCGCACCGATGGTGTGGGTGCATGACTATCACTTTGCGCTCGCGCCGTCACTGATACGACCACTGGTTCCGGACGCACTGATCCATCAATTCTGGCACATTCCATTTCCTCCGCCGGATGTCTTTGGCATTCTGCCGGTCGGAGTGCAGGACTCGCTGCTGCGTGGGCTGTTGGGAAACGATCTGATCGAGTTTCAGACGGATGGCTTCGCGTGGAATTTCATGGATTGTGTCGCGCGTACTCTGCCGGAGGCCCAGGTGAGTCTGGATCAGAGTGTCATCCATCTGGATGGGCGGCAAACGCGAGTCGGAGCGTTTCCGATCAGCATCGATGTTGCGGAATGGCAACGACTGGCTGCGTTGCCGCACACGACGGATGTGTGCAGAACGCTTCGTCAACGATACGCACCGCGCGAAAGGCAACTGGTCGTCAGCGTCGATCGAATGGATTACACCAAGGGAATCGAACGGCGACTGCGGGCGCTGGAACACATGTGGACGGACAGTCCGGAACGCCGCGGAACGTTCACGATGCTGATCGTCGCGACGCCATCGCGTACTGACATTCCAGCGTACGCCAGGCTGGAGCGCGACGTGCTCGAAGCGATAGAGCGGCTCAACGATGAATTCCGCACGCTCGACTGGACGCCAATCGTGCTCGTGCACGAGAACGTCGACGCGGATCTGCTGGCTGCCGTGTACCGTGCTGCCGATGTGTGCGTCGTGTCGTCGCTTCAGGACGGAATGAACCTCGTGGCCAAGGAATTCATCGCCTGCAGAACCGACGGAAACGGCGTGCTGGTTCTGAGCCGCTTCGCCGGTGCGTCGGATGAGCTGAGTGCGGCGCTGCTGGTGAATCCGTTTTTCATCGACGCATTTGCGGATACACTCGCAGTCGCGCTCGACATGCCGCGGCACGAACGCGTGGAGCGCATGACTGCGCTCAGGGACCGCGTCACCAACGCCACAATCGAGGACTGGCTGGAAGGGATACTCGCGGCTGCCGAGGCGGCCGACCACGCGGCGGAAGGCGGAGCGGCAGCTCTGTGATCCCGTGACGCCCGCCGAGCCGGACGAAATTGCGCGAAGGCTGAGAGGAACGCCGCTCATCATCCTGCTGGACATCGACGGAACGCTATGTGACATCGTCGAACGTGCCGACGTGGCGAGCATCCCGGGATCAGCGCGCGAGTCGCTACGCGCGCTGATCGCCAGGCGCGACCGCGGCGTGCATGTTGCGTTTGTCACAGGTCGCTCCGTCGCAGATGCGCGCCGGATGCTGTCGATCGGCGGCGTGACGATTTATGGGAATCACGGAATGGAGCACCTGTCGGAGTCGGGAAACATTACAGGGCCGGAGGGGTGGGAAGATGCAGGACTCGCGCTGCGCGACGCCCGGAAGGATCTGGACGCGGTCGTCGCTCGGTTTCCCGGAACCAGTATCGAGGACAAGGGGTTCAGCTTGACACTACACTTCCGCGAAATGGACATGGCGCTGCTTCCAGCACTCGACGCGCGCGTTGCGGAGATCGCGCGGGAGCGCGGCGTTACGCTCGCACCCGGCAAGTGCGTGATCAACGTCCTCGCCAGCGAGAGTCTGACCAAGGGCGATGCTGTGCTGGAAATAGTTCACGAGCTCGGCGGCGAGTCGCCCGATGCATCCATTCTGTTCGCCGGCGACGACGTGACCGATGAAGATGGCTTTCGCGCATTGCGGGCGTTTCCGCATGCGACAACCGTTCGCGTAGGGGCGCCGGACGCAACGACAGATGCACAATTCTCCGTGGACACTCCCCGCGAAATCCACGACCTGCTGGATTTGCTTGCCGCCTCGAGATCATGACAGCGACGTCGATACCAGCGCTGCAACCCTCGCAGAGCGCGACTGGCGGTGCGATTGCAGGTGCGACTTCGGCGAGTAATCAGGCGCCGGCAGCGTGGTCTTCGGCTGCGACTTCCGCGTACCCGCCGATCTCGGCGTATGCAGTGATCGGCGACATGCGGACTGCGGCGCTCGTCGGTCTCAACGGATCGATCGACTGGTGCTGCCTGCCGGAGTTCCCGTCTCCGTCCACGTTCGCGGCGATTCTGGACGAGTCGCGCGGCGGGCGTTTTCAGATCGTGCCTGCTGGAACGCACACGAGCGAGCAGAGATATCTGCCTGCGACCAACGTGCTCGTTACAGCCTTTCATGACAGTACGGGCACGCTCGAGCTGTGCGACTTCATGCCCGTGGGGCAGGACGGACGGCGTCCGGGTCTCGCCGAGATTCACCGGGAGGTGAAGTGCACGCGCGGGCAGATGGACATATCGATCTGCTTTTCGCCGCGATTCGACTACGCGGTTAAGCCAGCGCACATCATCCCGCGAAAGAACGGACTGCTCGCTACCGACGACGACAACGAAGCCGCAGCACTCTCCGGGCCACCCGACCTGTGGTGGCGCGTGGATGAGATGGGCGCGACGGCGCAATTGCGGATGCGCGCCGGCGAGTCCGCGTGGTTCGTGCTGCGATACGATGACGATGAGGTACTTCCGATCGCATCGTACAGATCGCAGGAGCGGTTGCAGCAGACCGTGGCGTTCTGGGATGGCTGGGTCGCGACACTCAAGTACGAGGGTACCCACCGCGCCGTGGTCGAGCGGTCGGCGCTCACTCTCAAGTTGCTGTGTTACGAGCCGAGCGGCGCGATCATAGCGGCGCCGACGACATCGCTTCCGGAAGAAATCGGCGGCGAGCGCAACTGGGATTATCGCTTCATCTGGCTTCGCGACGCCTCGTTCACACTCGACGCGCTGCAGGGACTCGGACGGCACGAAGAGGCGAGCGCGTTCATGGCGTTCCTGCGACGCATTACACGCAAGGCTACCCATTCCCATCTGCAGATCATGTATGGAGTGGACGGATCGCGCGATCTGCCGGAGCGCACGTTGCCACACCTTTCTGGATACCGCAACTCCGCGCCAGTGCGAGTCGGCAACGCCGCGGTGAATCAGTTGCAGCTGGACGTGTACGGCGAGATTCTGAATACCGCCCACCGATGGAGTCGTAGCGCGACCGTCGGCGAGGGTACGTGGTGGTCGCTCAGTCGACTGGTGGACTGGATCGCCGTTCACTGGCGCGATCCCGACAGCGGCATATGGGAAGTGCGCGCGACCGAAGAGCACTACGTGATGAGCAAGGTCATGTGCTGGGTCGCTCTCGACCGCGGTGTGAAGATGGGTCGCGAGTTCGACCTCCCGTGCGACATCGCGCGGTGGGAAGCTGCGCGCGACGCGGTGTGGGCCGAGGTGATGGAGCGAGGGTGGAGCGAGAAGCGCCAGAGCTTCGTGCAGTTCTACGGCACCGACGCGCTCGACGCGGCGAATCTCATCATACCGATGGTTGGTTTTCTTCCGCCCGATCACGAGCGAGTGAAGGGGACGATAGCGGCAACGTTGCGCGATCTCACGAGCGAGGACAGGGAGCTGGTGTACCGTTATCGCAACGACGACGGCCTGCCGGGTTCCGAGGGCGTCTTCTCGATCTGCACATTCTGGATGGCGCAGGCTCTCGTGCTGTCGGGCGATGCAGAGCAGGGCGAGCGCATCTTCTGTCGCATGCTGAAGCACGCCAACCATGTCGGCCTCTACAGCGAGGAGCTGGATCCCGGGACCGGCGGGTTCGCCGGGAATTTCCCCCAGGGTCTGACTCACATCGCGCTCATAAACTGCGCGCTGGCACTGGCGGAGGTTGGACGGGGGTAGCAATGACGAGGCTGAGCGTGCTTTTTCGGGGATGAGGGTATGTCAATCTCGAACGCTCGTTCGAATACGATCTTCGGTTAAATTTCGGTACTCATGGCAAAGTTCGACTTGGTGGCACCCTTTGAGCCGGCCGGAGATCAGCCGAAGGCGATAGCCGAGCTTACGCGCGGCCTCGAGCGTGGCGATCGGTTCCAGACGCTGTTGGGTGTAACGGGCTCTGGAAAGACGATGTCGATCGCGAACGTGATCCAGGCGTACGGCAAGCCGACGCTCGTTCTGTCCCACAACAAGACGCTCGCTGCGCAGCTGTATGGCGAGATCAAGTCCTTCTTCCCGCACAACGCGGTCGAGTACTTCATCTCGTACTATGACTACTATCAGCCCGAGGCGTACGTCCCGACGACGGACACCTATATCGAGAAGGACGCGTCGATAAACGAGGACATCGACCGGTTGCGACTGCGTGCAACGTCGAGCCTGATGGAGCGCGACGACGTGATAATCGTCGCAACCGTTTCGGCGATCTACGGCCTGGGCGATCCGGTGCAGTACCGTGAGCAGATGGTGACGCTGGTGCAGGGTCAGAAGATCGCGCGCGATGACATTCTGCGTTCACTCGTGAAGATCCAGTACGGCCGCAACGACGTTGCGTTCGAGCGCGGCACCTTCCGCGTTCGAGGTGACACGGTCGAGATTCTGCCCGCCTATGAGGAGCAGGGCGTTCGCATCGAGCTCTGGGGTGACGAGATCGAGCGCATCAGCAAGATCGACCCGCTCACCGGCAACGTCATCGCCGCGCTGGAACGTGCGGCGATCTATCCTGCCAAGCACTTCGTTACCAGTCGGCCGACCATCGAGCGCGCGGTGCGGCGCATTCAGGCAGAGCTGGCTGAGCGCCTGCAGGAGCTGCGCAACACCAACAAGCTGCTGGAAGCGCAGAGGCTCGAATCGCGCACCAACTTCGATATCGAGATGATGCTCGAGATCGGCACGTGTGCCGGAATCGAGAACTATTCGCGGCATCTGTCGGGACGCGAGATCGGCGAGCGGCCTGCCTGCCTGTTCGACTACTTCCCTGACGATTTCCTGGTGGTGGTCGACGAGTCGCACGTCACGCTGCCGCAGATCGGCGGAATGTTCAACGGGGATCGTGCACGCAAGCTGACGCTGGTCGATTACGGGTTCAGATTGCCGAGCGCGCTGGACAACAGACCGCTCACCTTCGACGAGTTTCTGTCGCTTACACCTCGAGCGATCAACGTGTCCGCAACGCCGGGTGACATCGAGCTGAGACTGTGCGAGGGAGTGGTGGTGGAGCAGATTATCCGGCCCACGGGACTGATCGATCCGGAGATCGAAGTTCGGCCGGTGCGCGGCCAGGTTGACGATCTGCTCAAGGAGATCCGGCTTCGCGAGCGCAAGAGCGAGCGTGTGCTGGTTACCACGCTCACCAAGCGCATGTCTGAAGACCTGACTGACTATCTGCAGCAGATGGGCGTTCGCGTGCGCTACATGCACTCGGACATCGACGCGATCGAGCGCATGGAAATCGTCCGCGGTCTGCGCCTCGGCGAGTTCGACGTACTGGTAGGAATCAATCTGCTGCGTGAAGGCCTGGACATGCCCGAGGTGTCGCTGGTGGCGATCCTCGATGCGGATCAGGAGGGTTTCCTGCGCAGCGACCGCTCTCTCATCCAGACGACCGGCCGCGCCGCGCGGCATCTCAACGGCCGCGCGATATTCTATGCGGATCGCATCACGGGATCGATGAAGCGCTGCATGGACGAGACCGCACGTCGCCGTGCGACGCAGCTCGCGTACAACACCGAGCACGGAATCACACCGCGCAGCGTGGTCAAGAGCACCGATCAGGTTCGTTTCATCACGCGCGTGGCCGATGCACGGTCGGAGCGGCAGGACAGACAGGCCGAGCAGTCGCGCAGAGTCGCGGAATCGTCCCCGGAATATTCGAAGATCGCGGACATCGATGCGTTGATAAAGACACTGGAGGATGACATGAAGGTGGCCGCGAAGGATCTCGATTTCGAGAGTGCTGCGCGCATTCGTGACCAGTTGTTCGAGCTGCGTGCTCAGCGCGACAACAAGTCCAGACGCGCCTCACCGTCACTCGCTGCGCTCCGGAACGAATAATGGACGCGCATCATCACACGACGCCGCCGCGCGCGACGCGCGGCCATCTCGTCATGAGCGAGCAGGAGCTGATCGCGTGGGGCGAGCGATTGGGTGCCGATTCGCATCCACGCCTCGTCATCGCGCTCACGGGCGAGTTGGGTGCCGGGAAGACGACGCTCGCGCAGGCGATCTGCCGCGGCTACGGCGTGACGGCACCCGTCACGAGTCCGACATATGCGCTCGTGCACGAATATGCGGCGCCGCACTCGCCGGTGTTTCACATCGATCTGTATCGCATCGAGCGCGTCGAGGAGCTGGAGCAGATCGGATGGAGCGACATTGTTGCTTCGAACGCGCTTGTGATCGTGGAATGGCCGGAGCATGCGGGCGAGCTCCTTCCGACCGATCATCTTCCCATCGCGCTCGATTACGATCCCGAGCGCGCCGACCGTCGTCTACTCCTGGCCGGCTGATGCTCGGAAGCGTGCTGGTACTCGAGACTTCGACGGAGACGGGATCCGTCGCAATCACGCGCGACGGCGTGCTCGTGAGCGATCTGTCGTTCGCGTCGCGCGACGCAACTGGCGCGCGCACCGAAGCGCTCGCACCTGCGGTCGTGCAGTGCCTCGGCCGCGCCACGATGCCGCTGCGTGAAGTTTCCGCTGTAGTGTGCGGAGCCGGTCCGGGTGGTTTCACGAGCCTTCGGTCAGCTGCTGCGTTCGCCAAGGGAATCTGTTCCGCGCTGAGTATTCCACTCTATGCTGTGTCGTCTCTGGAATTGCTTGCGTGGAGCGCGGCTACGTCCGACGGATATCTCATTGCTGCGCTGCAGGCCGGACGTGGCGAATGGTTCTGTCAGGATGCGAATCGCGACGGCGATCGCACGGAGTTGGTCGGCGTGACCTATCTCGTGGGCGACGACGAGTTGCGCGCGCGTGCGGTGCGGATGCACGCGCAATTGATCGGGCCGGGATTGGACATGGACGCCAGGCCGCTCGCGCGTGCCCTTGTTCCCAGATTGGGTGACATCGCTGCGCGCGGAGCGGTCGACCTGGATTCGTGGGAGCCGACATATGGGAGGCTCGCGGAGGCGCAGGTCAAGTGGGAGGCGGCGCACGGGCGGCCGCTGACGACGTGACGGCAACGGTGCGTGTTGCCGAGCGTTCGGATCTTGGGGCGGTCATCGCCATTGAACGTGTTTCGTTCGGCGATCCATGGACACGCGGGATGTTTGGCACCCATCTGACGTCAGAGGACGGCAATAATTTTCTTGTCGCCGAAGAGGCCGGGAGCGTGGTTGGCTACGCCATCACGGTGGCCGTGTCGGAGGAATCCGAGCTGCTGAACATCGCCGTCGATCCCGAGCATCGATGTCAGGGGCTCGGCGCGTTGCTACTGGACGCTGCGATGGAGCTTTGCCGCCGAAGCGGTGCGAAGGAGATGTGGCTGGAAGTGCGTGCGTCGAACGTGGGAGCGCGCACGCTGTACGGCAGTCGCGGATTCGCCGAAATGGGGGTTCGCAAGCGATATTATCATGCGCCGCGAGAGGACGCGATAGTGCTTCGATCGGACCTTCGCTCACTCGCGCGCAATGAAACGGTACCAGAAACGGCCACCGGCTTTCCCGCTGGAGTCCGAGATCCCATACTTTCATCGGCGAGCCACTTTCCTCGCCAGGAGAACAAATGAGCCGAAGCCTCAATAAAGCGATGTTGATCGGGAATGTCGGGCAGGACCCGGAAGTTCGTTCGACCACGAACGGTGGCCGCGTAGCGACGTTCTCGCTCGCGACGTCTCGTACCTGGAACGGGCCGTCGGGCGACCGTCAGGAAAAGACGGAATGGCACCGCTGCGTCGTCTGGAACGCCGGACGCGGCCAGGGTGCAGAGAAGGGAATGGGACTCGCCGACGTGGTCGAGAAGTACGTCAAGAAGGGCGACAAGCTGTACGTCGAAGGGCCTATCGAGTACCGCCAGTGGCAGGACAAGGAAAACCAGACGCGCTACACGACCGAGATCCGCGTTCGCGAGCTCGTTATGCTGAGCTCGCGCGGCGGCAGTGATTTCGACGGGGAGGCTCCGCCGGCACGCTCTGCGCGACCAGCCGCCGCGAAGAGCGGCGCGGGCCAGGGCGGCGAGTTCGAGGATTTCCCGGCGGCGTTGCAGGACGAGGACGACGATCTGCCGTTCTAAACTGACTTGTTCAGCCGTCGACTTCGGTACCGAACTCGACGGCTGAACCGCTCACGCAGTTCCGGGCGCGCGTACCATGTCATACGTCGCGAAGCGCCGGGCGCCGTTACTTCACGCCGAACTGCTTGTTGAAGTAGCTGACCGTCGCCGAGTCAGCGCTCGCCCAGGACGCGTGTCGCAGAAAGCCATGGATCTCGTCCGGAATCACCATTTCCTCGTAGCTCACTCCGGCGGTGGAAAGGCGGCGCGCGAGGTCGACCGTTTCGTGAAAGTGCACGTTGCGATCGTCGTCACCCTGAATCAGCAACACCGGGCTCTTCCACCTTGCAATTGCCGACACTGGCGATGAAGTCCATGCAACGTCCAGCGCCTTCTTGATGTCACTCTTCTCGTAACGCAGCTGTGCGTTGATGAGCCTGCTGCCCGATTCATCCAGCCAGTTGTGAACGCCGTGCATGTCCACGCCGGCCTTGAAGATGTCGGAGTTGTGCGCGAGCGCCATCGCGGTGAGGAAGCCGCCGTACGATCCGCCCCAGATTCCGATGCGCCGCGAATCGACCGACGCGAGCGAGCGCAGATACTCGCCACCCGCCGTCACGTCCTGATACTCGGATGCGCCAGCCGATCCAGCGTGCGCCGGATGGTGAAAGTTGTGTCCGTACCCAATTCCAAGTCTGTAGTTCACCGACAGCACGACGTAGCCGTGATTCGCGAGATACTGGTTGACCGCGTACGAGTTGGAGTAGTAATCCATGTAATGCCAACCGAGCATCATCTGGCGTGGCGGACCGCCGTGCACAAAAACGATGCCCGGCTTCCTCGCCGATCCCGCGCCATTGCGGTCGAACAGCTGGCCATGCACCAAGGTTCCGTCGGCCGCCTTGAACGTGACCGGCTTCGGGATCACCAGATCTGCCGTCGGGAACGACGCAGGAATCACTTCTTCTGCAAGGGCGCGGGGAGAGCCACCGTTGATTGGAATCACCATCGGCAGAGGCGGCCTCTGCGCGCCCGCACCGACGAACGCAACTGTGCTTCCGTCGCCTGTTACGAACGGTGTCCACTCGAGACCGGTGCCAGACGTGAGCGCAACAGGCGTGGCTCGATCGACCGGCACGCGGAAGATGTGACGCCGGTCGCCGTCGCCCGGAGTGTTACCGGTGTTTGCGCTGTATAGAAGCGATTTGCCATCAGGCGAGAGAGTGATGAACTCCGCCATGAACGATCCGGGAGTGAGCAGCAATGGCGCCCCGCCCGTTTCGGCGACGGAATACAGATGTGGCCATCCGTCCGTATCGTTCAGGAAGACGATGCGTCCGCCGGAAGCCCACGAAAGGTTGGTGCCTCCGTCAGTGGTCGGTACGGAGCTCAACAATGTGTTGGCGCTCTGCCACACGAGTCGACCCAGACCTGTTGCAGCATCGGCGGTCCAGATTGCCCAGGGGCGCGGATGCAGTTCCAGTACTGTTTCCGGCGCACCGCCAGTGCCAGGCGTGCGCACGAACGCGATACGCGTCCCATCCGGCGACCATTTCGGCGACCGGTCGTGCGACGTCGACGGAGCGAGGTAACGGATCGGCGTCGAGTCCGACGTGAAGATGCCGATGAAGCTGTGGTCGCCACGGTTGGAAACGAAGGCGAGCCGGTCGCCGTTTGGTGACCACGTAGGAGATCCATTGCTCCCTCGCGCGAAGAAGAGCTGCTTCGCCGCCGCCGATCCGTCGATTGGTACGGTCCAGATCGCCTGGCCCTTAGTGAATGCGACGCGATCACCGCGTGGGGAGATCACGGGCTCGTCACCCTCCGCAAGCAGTTTCGGCGGTTGGTTCGACGCGCCGTCCACGTGCACCGCCCATATCTCGACCTTGGGCTTGACCGGCGAATGATCCGGATCCGGTGGCAGCCCGCCCTCGGCGGCCCAGTTCGCGTCGTGATCACCGCCGCGCACGTATACAACCCACGTGCCGTCCGGCGATACGGCGAGATTCGTGAGCTCCTGTCCGTCGTCCGCACGGTAATCCGTGAGTGTGCGCGCCTCGAAGTCGGGCCCCGCAGCGGTCCAGACGTTACGCACACCGGATGCGTCGATGACCCACGCAATTCGCGAAGATTTCGGCGAAGCCGTGAGTCCGGTCGCGAACGGGTAGCTCAGCACCTGCTCCAGTGTAAACGACGCGCTCGGCACCGCGACGCGATTCGCCTGTGCCCCGGCGGCGATGGTGATTGCTGCCGACAGTAAGAGCCCGGCGACGGACATGGCAATGGCGTTACGTATCCCAGCACGACTTCTTGCACGGAGAGCCAACATTTGCTTCCTCTGTTCAGACTGGAGAATCCTGCTTCGGGCATGTATGCACACGGCGAATGTGGCGCTAGCGGTGCGAACCGCAAGATCCGGGGACTGGGCCGTTCGGGATGCTCCCCCCTTGACAGTCACGCTGTAATGGTGAAAATTCAACACAGTTGATTTTTCAGCAGTACCAGACCGCCCTTCATCAGTCGAGCATTCGAATGGCTTCCAGGCGCACCGCAACAGCTGCTACCGCCCCTTCATTCTCCCGCCGCGAACGCCAGGTAATGGACATTCTGCACCGGCGAGGCGAGGCGACAGTCGCTGAAATCATGAACGATCTTCCCGATCCACCGACTTATTCTGCAGTGCGCTCGGTGTTGCGCATACTCGCGGAGAAGGGCGCCATCATCCACAAGGAAGATGGCCCGCGCTACGTATACTCGCCGGCGCGACCTACCGAAACAGCGCGCGAGGACGTTCTCGCACACGTCGTCAGAACTTACTTCGCGGGATCTCCGGAGCAGGCGGTCACAGCGTTGCTTCGCATGTCCGACACCGACATGACCGAAGACGACGTGCAGCGCCATCGGGAAACGATTCGGCGCGCGCGCCAGGAGGGGAGATAATCATGTCGCCACTTTCTCTTGCCAGCGTCGGCCCTTTCCACGGGGAAAACCTGTCACTGCTGATACTCATCGTGAAGGCGACGCTGATCCTGATTGGCGCGCTGGGCGCTACACTCGCCATGCAACGCGCGGCGGCGGGTGCACGTCACCTCGTCTGGCTCGTTACGCTCGGTGCGCTGTTGCTCATTCCCGCGCTCACGGTCTGGGCGCCGATCCATCTTCGGATTCTCCCAGCTCTGCCGGCGACGAGCGGCGTGGTGTCGAATGCTGGCGTTGCAGCGACGCGGCGCGCTTCTGCACTGCCGGGCGACCGGTCGGCAGCCGCAACGAAGCCGCTTGATATCGCGGCATCGCAACACTCAGTCGCACCTGAAACTTCGCCGGCGACTGAGACGTCAAGCATTGCCGACCGTATACGCAACACAGATCTGTTGACGATCTTGCTTGTCACCTGGCTCGCAGTCGTACTCGTGATCACGGCCTCGCTCGCGTTTGCGGCGCTGTCCCTGCGACGCATCGTTCGTAACAGCATTCCTCTGACCGGGAGAGAATGGCTCGACACCGTGTGGGAGATCTCCGATCGCATCGGGCTCGAGAAGGCGCCGCGGTTGTTGCAGAGCAGGGAAACGAAGATGCCGTTCGCATGCGGTACGCTGCACCCAACTGTCGTCCTTCCGGTAGAGAGCGAGGGATGGTCGCCGGAGCGACGCAGCGCGGTACTGCTGCACGAGCTCGCGCACGTGCGCCGCAGGGATCTGGTCGGTCATACACTCGGCCGCATCACGTGCGCCGTGTACTGGTTTCATCCGCTGGTCTGGACGGCAGCAAAGCGACTGCGCTCGGAGAGCGAGCGAGCGTGCGATGATCTGGCCCTGATGTGCGGCACGCGTGCGGCGGATTACGCCGAGCATCTCCTCGACATCGTTACTTCCGTGCGCGGCGATCGCACACCGATGGTCGCGCTCGCCATGGCGCGAAGGAAGGAATTCGAGGGTCGCATGCTCGCGATCCTCGATCCGCAGGCTCGGCGTTCGGCTCCAGGTCGTTGGAAGACCGCTGCGCTCGTTGGCTCGCTCGGCACACTCTCCATTGTCGTTGGCGCCGCTGCACCCATGCCTCGCGTGGCTCCAGCAACACCATCACCGATCGTGCGTGCGCCTCTCGCCGAGGCTTCGCACGTCGCCACAACGTCACAGGTTGTGGCAACGCCTCGGGTTGCGCTCCCATCAGGAGGTTCTGATCGGACGGAAGACCACGGAGCGAACAACGCGCTTGCTGACGCTGCGGCTCGATTCGGAATGAAGGTCGCTTCCAGCGTATTGGCCGACGCACAGTCTGGCTTGCAGACTATAGCCCCGAAGGTGAGCGTGCGCGCTTCGGATTCTGACGGACGGAAGAGCGAGATCGCGGTCAAGCCCGCCTTTTCGTTCGATGCGACCTTCGATTCAAAAACTCCCGACGAGCGTGCAGATCTGCTCGCGAAAGTTCTTGCGACCGACGCGAACGCGGAATTGCGCAGAACAGCAGCGTGGGGACTCTCGAAGTACATCGAGAACCCGGTCGCCTCCTCGGCGTTGACTCGTGCACTGCTCCACGATGCGAACGCATCGGTGCGGGAAACGGCCGCTTGGGCGCTCGCCCGCGATCATCGCAACGCCGCGCAGTCGGCCGTCAGTGCGCTAACGTCGGCGATTCGTACTGACGCCAGCGACTCCGTTCGCGCCACCGCCGCGTGGGCGCTGGGCAGCATTCACGATGACGCGGCAATCCCTGCGCTCACGGCGGCACTGGCCGACAGGAACGCAGACGTGCGTAGCAGGGCGGTGTGGGCGCTTGGGAGTGTGCGGCCGCGATCAGCGCCGAGCGCACTCGTTGCGAAACTGCATGATAGCGATCCGGATGTGCGGACCCTCGCTGCATGGGCATTGTTCACGATTCGCGATACGACTTCCATTCCCGCACTGCAGGCCGCGCTCCGCACCGAGACCAACAAGGACATCCAGGTCGATTACATCCGCGCGCTCGGCGCGATGGGTGAACAGTCACTGAGCGCCATTCGCGGTCTGCTCGAGTCGTCGGATCCCAAGGTCAAGTCGATGGCGGTGGATGCGCTGGCCGGCGGTAATGCGACCGGCCCGTGGCCGTGGCCATGGCCGCAGCCGCGACCGTTCCCGTAGGAAACGCACAAGTGCGCGCGTAACCCGGCCCGAGGCCGCTACGGGCGCATGCTTTTGACCCGAAGTGCTGATTTTTCACCATACAGCCCGGTGCGCAGACATGGGCAATCACGGAGGAGGAACGATGTTGAGAATCATTGGAGCGGTTGCTGCCGCAGCGTTCGTGTCGACCGCAAGTGCGATCAGGCACGACCATTCGTCGCTCGCCGGCGTAGCCGACGACACCGCGTCGTTCGACGTGAGCGCACTGCTCGCCGCCGCGCGCGGAGTATCACCAAACGTATGCGCGCTCGCCGCGAGGGCCGTCGGCAACGGTAGTTGGGGGCGTTCCAGCGACGCGCCGGTGACACCGCTTGGCGCGTCGGCCGACCTGCACGGTATGCTGGACTCCCGCAATCTTCCTGCTGTTGATGTCACCAGGCTGATCGGTGCGCTCGGGTCGGACGATCCATGCGTGCGCGAGCTCTCAGTGCGTCTCATCGGCACCCAGAACAATGCGAGCGTTGCGCCGGAGCTGCTCACACGACTCACATCCAGCAATGCATCGCTGCGTGCGATTGCCGCATTCGGACTTGGTCTCGTCGATGCCAGGACAGCGGTGGATCAGCTCATTCACGCGCTCGGCGACGCAACGGCCGACGTGCGCGCCAACTCCGCGTGGGCGCTTGGCAGAATCGAGGACGGTCGCGCGCTGTCGTCGCTGGTTTCGCTGTTCAACGATGCGTCACCGGTAACGCGCGAAGCGGCGGTCATTGCGGTTGGCCGAATGGATTCCACGAGCACGTCGGCAGCCCTCATACGCACGCTGCAACATGATGACGTCGCCTCCGTGCGCCGCGCCGCCGCGTGGGCGCTCGGAACGCTGGACGCGAAAGATGGCGTACCGGCACTCTCCACGACGCTCACCAACGACAGCAATGCGGAAGTGCGCGAGATGAGCGCGTGGGCACTTGGCAACCTCGACGACAACGCTGGTGCGAGCGCGCTTCAGCGTGCGCTGCAAAAGGATTCAGACGACAAGGTGCGTGAATCCGCCGCGTGGGCGCTCGGCGAACTCGGGGACGCATCCTCGACTGACGCCCTTGCAAGTGCCACCGAGTCCGACAGAAGTGTGAAAGTGCGTGGTACAGCGGCGTGGGCAATCGGTCAGATCGGCCATGCCGATCGTCGTGCGGTTGCCGGCCTGACGCATCTGCTCAAGGAGTCCGATGACAACGTTCGGCTCCGCGCGGCGTGGTCGCTGGGCCAGATCGAAGACAGCACGGCGCTTCCGGAGATCGATTCCGCTCTCGGCGTCGAAAAGAACTCCGACGTGCGCCGCGCGCTCATTCGGGCTATCTCCAAATCAGGCGGCAATACCGCCGCGAGAATGCGCGTGCTGATCGACTCCAAGGATCCACAGGTGCGCGAAGCCGCCATTCGCTCGCTCGCGGGCGGCCGGGCGTTCGGCCCGTGGCCATGGCCGGCGCCGCGACCGCGGCCGTGGCCGTAAACCCGCGCCCGCGGCAAGCAACCTTTTGACTACTGGTACCATCTAACCACGCGATGGCTGAAACCAGACACTTATCTGACACAACTTCCAATGCACGTATATCGGTCCGCAGTTCTGGCGTTGCTCGCCCTCGCACCAGTCGCAGTCCACTCTCAGGAAACTGCCACGTCGTCGATTCATCCGCGCACACCGCCGGTGGCGGTTGCGACGCGGCGCGAAGGACCCATCACACTCGACGGAAAGCTTGACGACGCTGCATGGAAGGCAGCGACACCGATAACAAAGTTCATACAGCAGCAACCGCACGAAGGCCTGCCAGCGACGCAAGCCACCGAGATTCGCATTCTATATGACGATCAGGCCCTGTATATCGGGGCTCGCGTGAACGACTCGCTCGGGGCGAAGGGGGTTCGCGCTCCGCTGGCGCGACGCGACCAGCTGCTGGATGCCAGTGGGAATAACGGCTCGTTCAATTCGTTGACGACGGACAAGATCATAGTTGTCCTCGATCCGTACCACAATCACATCGACGAGGCCTGGTTCGAGGTGAATCCGCAGGGCGTCAAGGGCGATCAGTTCGACGGCGATCCGTCCTGGGATCCCATATGGGAGGCCGCGACGCACGTCGATTCACTCGGCTGGACCGCGGAGATGCGTATCCCGTTTTCGCAGCTGCGATTCTCGCGCGACTCCGTGCAGACGTGGGGAATGGAAGTCTGGCGCTACGTGGACCGGCTCAATGAGCAGGACATGTGGGCGTACTGGAAAACGAGCGAGTCTGGAGGGCCGGCATTCTACGGTCATCTCACGGGTCTCAAGATCGGCGCGCAGCCACGCCAGTTCGAGCTGCTGCCATACGTCCTGAGCGGTGTGCATTCCAAGTACGCCGTGCCGACAGATCCATTTCACAAATCGACGTCGACCAATCTCGCGACGGGCATGGACCTCAAGTATCTGTTGACATCGAATCTCACGCTCGATGCAACGGTCAACCCCGACTTCGGTCAGGTGGAAGTCGATCCCGCGACAATCAACCTGTCCGCGTACGAAACGTACTACGACGAGAAGCGCCCGTTCTTCGTGTCGGGTAGCAGCGCGTTCGATTACGGCGGAATGAACTGCAATTTCTGCAGCAATACTTCCAACCTTGGCCTCTTCTATTCCAGGCGCATTGGCAGAGCGCCGCAGCTGAACAGCTTCGTCAGCGGTCTCTCGGCGTTCAGCGATCTGCCCAATACCACATCGATACTTGGCGCTGCCAAGATTACCGGCCGCACCGCGGGTGGCATCACCGTGGGCATGCTCGACGCGCTTACAAACCGGGAGAGCGCCGAGTACGTCGCGGCGCCAGGCGGACCCACGGTGACGCAGCCGGTCGAGCCGCTCAGCAACTATTTCGTCGGCAGGGCGAAGAAGGACCTGCGCGAGGGAGCAACGACCATCGGCGGAATGTTCACGTCCGTCGCGCGGCAGATGAACGACACGATTCTGTCCGATCGCCTACGCAGTCATGCGGAAGCCGTGGGACTCGATTGGAATCATCGGTGGAGCCATCGTGACTACGACTGGATGGGATCCATTGCCGCGTCGAACGTTGCCGGATCGACACAGGCGATCGGACTGACCGAACAGTCGAGCGCACACTACTTCCAGCGGCCCGACCGGCGGGTTCGGAGCGACGGACTGTTCGGTGCAGCGTACGACAGCAATGCGACGTCGCTGCGCGGATACGGCCTGTATACGCGAGTTGCAAAGACCAGCGGCAACTGGTTCTGGGAAACGGCCCAGAACTGGCGCAGCCCCGGGTTCGAAGTGAACGATCTATCGTATCTCGATCGCGCCGACTACAAGTGGATGAACTTCAACATCGGTCGCAACTGGAGTCTCCCGGGAAGCTGGTATCGCAGCGCCATGCTCATGGCGGGCGGCCAGCAGCAGTTCAACTACGACGGTGATCGCACCGATCAGCAGGGGCAGGTCTTCACGCAGATCAATTTTCTCAACTACTGGAGACTGCGCAGCTTCTACATCTATCATCCAGCTGTGCTGGACGATCGCCTGACGCGTGGTGGACCGGTGGTCATGCGTAGCGGCTACAAGGTCCTGATGGGTCAGGTCTCGACGGATCCGCGCGCGCGCGCCGTGTTCGACGTCTCCGTGCAGGGTGGTCCGAGCGTCGGTGGCCAGGGCCATCAGCTATCCATCGCCCCGGGAATCGCGCTCAAGCCGGCGTCCAGCATCTTCGTCAGCCTTACGCCGACGTTCAGCTCGAACGAGGACAACGCGCAGTACGTGACCACGGAGACCGATCCGACGGCGACGGCGTTTTACGGCCATCGCTACGTGTTCGCCTATCTCAGGGCTGAGACCTGGTCGCTCGACACGCGCATCAACTGGACATTCACGCCGAATCTCACGTTGCAGCTGTACGCGCAGCCCTACTTCTCGAGCGGCGACTACGCGTCGTTCCGTGAATTCGCGGCGCCCCGTGCACTCACGAAAGTCATCTATGGCAAGGATGCTGGCACCATTGTACGCACGCCGGCAACGGCGACGTCCGGAGCGACGTACACCGTCGATCCCGACGGCGCGGGACCTGCGAAGCCCTTCAGCTTCGGCGATCCGAACTTCGCATATCGCTCCCTGATCGGAAACGCCGTGCTGCGGTGGGAGTACCGTCCAGGCTCGACAGTGTTCTTCGTCTGGACTCAGACGCGCTCCGGCACCAATGACGTAGGAAACTTCGACTTTACACGCGATCGCACCGCACTGTTGAGCGACAGACCGACGAACATTTTCCAGATCAAGGTGAATTACTGGTTGGGAAGATAGGCCTTCTACCAGTGGATCTGGCGAGCGCTAGATTCACTGGTATACCGCCAGTCGGGAGGGGGACATGCAACACGTCGCACCTTTGGCCTCGCCGCGCGAGAGCATCTTCGCGGTTCTCGCGTCGGCCGCTCGAAGACTGTCTTACGGCGATCTGTCAGTGATCGCGGCCGCCAGCGGAGGCGTTGCACTTGCGGCCGCCGCAATCGACCGCGCATCGTGGATGCTGCTCTCCGCATGCTACGTCGTCTGGTGTTTCGCGGGTTGGGGGATTCTGTTTCACACCTCGACGCCGCGAACCGCCCGCTGGAAAGCCTTCCAGTGGACCATCGTCGGCTCGGCCAGCGTCGTCGCGGTCATCCTCGGCGTGGCTGTCTTTTTCTGGGCTCTTGGACCACGCTGGCAGTTGTAGCTCCGCCAGAACAGGGTACCGGCGGATGAGATCCGGTACCTCGCGAACGCATCGCTGATCGTAGGTTGGGCGCAGGTCAAAGTTGCCGCTTCACTCGCCCGGTCGTCCTCCAACGATGCCAAACAGACACGCGAGAGCCACACGCGCGGCCGTAATCGTCGCGTCCCTTCTAGCCGTCACCGCGCCCGCGCTTCAGGCGCAGGTGGTGCCCGCGAAGAATGCGCAGGCTGCCAGAGCAACCCCATCGGTCGTCAAGCACACGGTCAAGCCGGGCGACACACTATGGGACATCGCCAAGTTCTACCTCAAGGACCCGTTCAGGTGGCCTGAAGTCTTTCACGCGAATACGGACATCGTCAAGAACCCGCACTGGATCTATCCCGGGCAGGTTCTCACCATCGACGGATCGGCAGTGAAGCCGGAAGTCGCGGCCCGGGTGGATTCCACAGGCTTTGTCGTCGCCCAGATCCAGACGCGCGCGCAGGCGCCGACCGTATTCGCCGAGCACCAGAGCACAGTCGACGAAAGACTTGCGGCCGCAACGGCGATGCCGCCGGCCCTTACGGTGCGTCCCGGTGAATACGAAGCGGCGCCTTACGTGGTATCCGAGAACGGACGGCTCGAGGCGGGCCGCGTGATCGGGCCCGTCGACCGGCCAGCGCTCGGTCTTTCATCTGACGCAGGCTTCCGTCTGTTCGACCGGGTCTACGTATCGATTCCGGCAGGGGTGAACGTCGGCGACAAGGTGGTCGTCGCGAAAACCGGCGAAACCATCGCCGACGTGGGCCGTGTCATCGAGCCGACAGCCGTCATGCGCATCGACTCGCTCGCCGGTACGTCTCAGGCAATCGGCACTATCGTCAAGCAATTTGGAACAGTCGTTCCGGGGCAGAGGATTGTCCTACCCGGACGAACGTTCGAAAGCACCTCTACGCGCCCTCTGGCCGGCAGCTACCCCCTTTCCGCCAAGCTGGTCTGGGTGCAGGGCTCGCCCAGGCTTCCGTCGGTGCAGACGTACGTGATTCTCGCAGTTGGCGAGGCGAAGGGTGTGCGGCCGGGAGACCAGTTCACGCTGCTCAGCGATGGGCAGTTCAGTGATGGAACGCCGGCACCCCTGAGCGCCACGGCGCGGGTGACGATCGTTCGCGTCACTCCGTTCGGTGCCAGTGGAATCGTCGTACATCAGGATCAACCCGAGATCCAGACGGGAATGGCGGCCCGTCTCACAGCGAAGATGCCATAACCGGATGTCGTAACAACGATGCCACTATGCACGACGCCGGCTTAGATTTGGCGTTTTGCCGACGGAGTTGTAGTGATTCAGATATTGGCTTGGGCGCAGGTCGGCGTGGTGCCGACCACGCCTCTCGATATGGTGGTCAGCGCGACCGCGCCAACGAAGATCGTACTCGGCGTCCTCATCGCGTTGTCGCTCGTGAGCTGGGCGATCATGTTCGCGAAATGGGCGCAATTCCGTGGAATAACGCGCAAGTCGAGTGCGTTCATGCTGAACTTCGAGCGTGCGTCGTCGTTCGAGGCGGCAGTGGATGCCGCGCGACAATCGAGTGATCTGCCGCACGGCCGCGTACTGCGGCGTGCGAGCGAGTTCCTGCGCGAAGTGACGCCCGCGCTCGCTGCCACTGCGGGTCGCGCAGCGAAATTCAGCGGATCACAGGTCGAAGCTCTCCGCCTCGTGCTCGACGCGGAGACCAACGCTGCGCGAGACAGACTCTCGCGCTACGTCCCATCGCTCGGCACCATCGGGTCGGTGAGCCCGCTCATCGGTCTCTTCGGCACTGTGCTTGGCGTAATCGAGGCGTTCATCGGAATCGCGTCACAGGGCTCCGGCAACATCGGTGCTGTTGCGCCTGGTGTGGCAGAGGCACTGATAGCGACCGCCGCCGCGCTCGCCGTCGCTATCCCCGCGGTGTTCGGCTACAATCTGTTCGCAAACCGGTTGAATCGGATCGACAGCGAGCTCGAAGGCTTCGGCACGGAGCTCATCGCGCTTCTCGTGCGCGAGGGACGGATCTAGGTGGCGAACCGCGGCCGTCGGCGTGGTGAGCGTCTACCGATCAACGCCGAGATCAATGTTGTGAGTCTGATCGACGTGATGATGCTGCTGATGGTCATCTTCATGATCACGGCGCCCATCATGCAGGGCGGCGTCGATGTGGCGCTTCCCAAGGCTGAAGCGCGGCCGCTCGAGGCCAAGAGCGGATTGGTTGTGACGGTGAATCGTGCCGGTGAGATATTCGTCGACAAGGACAAGCTTACCTACGAGCAATTCCGGGCGAGCTTCAAGGCCCTGGCGAGCCAGCACGGAAAAAACGGCGTGTATCTTCGCGCCGACCAGGGTGTACCGTATGGCATGGTGGTGCGAGTACTGGCTGTAATGCGAGCGAGCGGGTCCACCGACGTCGGCCTCGTCGCCGAACCGGAGGACATGCCGCGTTGAATAGTAGCGAGCGCGATGGTGGACTCACCGGGTCGCTGGGTGTGTCCGCTGTGGTGCATCTGACGATTCTTGGGCTGGCTATCTGGGCACTCCGGCCGGGTCCGCCGGTAGTCCTTCCTCCGATCTACAAGGTCAATATCGTTGCGGCGCCACCGGGCCCGCGAGCCATTGGCGAGGTCACTCGGGCTCCGGCTCCGACGAATCCGGCTCCGACCCCGCCAAAGATGCGCGAGACACCGTCCTCAGTGCCTCCCGCGCCCAGCAAGGCCCCGCCAGCGCCCACGACGCGGGCGACGCCAGTGGAAGCTCCCCCAAAGAAGGCCGCGCCAGCTACCAAGGCCCCAAAGGCCGGAGGTGGCCCTACAGGCGGTCGTGGTACTGATGTCGCTACCGTACAGACGGCTGGTATCGACTTTCCATTTCCCGGGTATCTCAACAACATCGTTCGGCAGATAGCGCTGAACTTTCGCGTCCAGAACCCGAACTCCCCGTTGAGCGCGACGATGTCATTTCTCATTCACCGCGATGGCAGCGTCACGGACGTGAAATTCGTCCACCGGTCCGGAGTCTACTCCTTCGATCTGGAGGCTCAGGGAGCCGTCGAGCGCGCATCGTCGTCGTTCGGTCCGCTTCCCGACGGTTTCCGGGATGATGTCCTCCCCGTAGTTTTCAGCTTCGATCCTCGTTTCCTGCAGTGATGCAACTCAAACAAATACTTATTGCCGCGGTCGCCAGCTCGGCGCTCGCGTTGGCGCCGGCTGCGGCCCGCGCACAGAACCCGACGGTGCCTGAAGGCGTCCGCCTCGGACTCAACTACACGCTTGGCACCAAGCCCGGCGTGCTCGTGCTGCCCATGGATTCCACAGGCGGCGATTCCGTACGTGCGATACTTCAGCGCGACATCGATTATGACGATCGAGCGACGGTCATAACGCTGGATGACCAATCGGCGCGCGCCATGATGCCCAAAACGGGTGACGACTTCAACTACCCGATCTTCGCCAAGCTCGGCGTCGTCGCCATCCTGCGTCCGCAGCGGTCGCTGACGGGAATCACCATCACGATGTACGACGTCGCGGCCAAAAAGCGAATTCAGATCGGCGGCTTTCCGCTCACGGATCAGGTCAACTCGCCCGCGTGGCGTATGGCCGTGCATCGCGCGAGCGATGAAGTGGAGCGCTGGATCTTCGGTACTCCGGGCGCAGCGACGACGCGAATCCTGTTCAGCGGCGGCGACAAGCAGATATGGGTGATCGACAGCGATGGCGAGAACGCACGAAAGCTGACGTCGGTGACGCTCGCGATGTCGGCTGCATGGAGCCCGGACGCCACCAAGTTCGTCTTCTGCGGTTTCACGCCGAGCGGCTCGCAAATCGCCGTGTACAGCTTCATTACGGGCGATCTGCACTGGTTGAGCGGAACGGCGCGCGGTCTCAACATCACGCCGACCTATTCACCAGACGGACGAACCATCGCGTACGCGAGCGGAAGCGAAGGCGGCACCGACATAATGGTCATGCAGGAGGGCGACGCATCGCCGTCACGCCGGATCACCGTCGGAAGGGGGAGCGACAATACGTCACCTGCATTCAGTCCGGACGGGCGACAGATCGCTTTCATGTCCGGTCGCGCCGGCCATCCGGAGGTCTATACGATGGACGCTGACGGCACCAATCCTTCGTTGCTCACCGAATTCACGTACGGCGAGCAGGCCTATCGTGCGTCGCCGGACTGGGCGCCGGACGGCCGGCGGATTGCGTACGAATCGCGCATCGACGGCAACTTTCAGATCATGACGATCGACATGCGGGACCGCTCTACCAAGCAATACACGAGCGATGGCCAGAACGAAGATCCTGCGTGGGCGCCCGACTCGCGCCACATGGTATTCTCATCGACGCGTACGGGACCACGCCAGCTGTGGGTGCTCGATGCCGAGTCAGGACGCATGCGTCAGCTGACTCACGCCGCCGGTGCGCGGCTCGCCGCGTGGTCGCCGATCCTCAAACCCTAACCCCTCGCGTCAATGCATCCGAGCAAAACCATAATCGCAGTCGTTGCGGTGACACTTGTCGCCGCGTGCCACAAGGTTCCGGCTCCGCTCTCCCCGTCTCCTGTTGCGGGGAACGATTCGCTGGATCGCGCACGCGCCGATTCCATCGCGCGCGCGAATGCAGCGCGGCAGGCCGAGATCGCGAGAGCGCAGGCGGAGCAGGACAGTCTGCGCGCAGTGCGTGAGCGCGAGCAGCGCGAGGCCGCTCAGAACGCGGACGCGATGAAGGTGCTTGCCGCGACCATCTACTACGACTTCGACAAGGCCGATCTGACCGAAGCGGCGCGGTCGCTGCTCCTTGCCAAGGTTCCGGTGTTGCAGGCACAGCCAACGATCCATTTGCGCATTACGGGGCACACGGACGATCGTGGGTCCTCCGAATACAATCTTGCGCTCGGTCTCAGGCGCGCCGCTGAAGCAAAGGCGTTCCTGGTGAACAACGGCATCGATGCGAGCCGGCTCGAGATCACGAGCATGGGCGCGGAGCAGCCAGCGGTTCAGGGTGAGAACGAGGAAGCATGGTCGCGTAACCGTCGGTCCGAGTTCGCGCCGACATCTGGAGGAGCCAGTCAGTGAGAAAGATGATTCTCGCGACGCCGCTGGCGATGTTGTTCGCCGGCTGCTTCGCAACACAATCGGACGTGCAGGTGCTGCAGAGCGACATCCGCACGATGCGCGGAGAACAACTTGCCGCCGACTCCGCTCGGAAGATTCAGTTGGATCGCGCGTTGGCGAGCATGCGCACGGCAAACGACTCGCTCGACGCGCTGAGCACGCGTCTCACGCGCTTTCGTTCCGACATGACGTCGAGCATGTCGTCCGTTCAGCAGCAACTCCTGCAAGTGCAGGAGCTGACCGGCCAGAGTCAGCGCCGCATTCAGGAAGTGCGCGCGTCGCTCGAGGAGCGTCAGAGCGCGACCGCGGCGCCGGATTCGACTGGTGCGCCGGCAACACCCGGACCCAATGCGTTGTTCCAGGTCGCGCGTGAGCAGATGATGCAGGGAAGCAACGCCGCTGCGCGTCAGGCCTTCCAGGATCTCATTACCAAGTATCCCAAGTCGGATGTGGCACCCGACGCGGCGTTCTACATCGCGGAGACGTACGCTGCGGAAAACAATACCGCGGCTGCGGATTCCGTATACGCACGGGTCGCATCGCAGTATGCCGGTTCGCCGCGAGCGGCGACGGCGATCTACAAGCGCGGTGTTGCGGCGCAGGCGGCTGGCAACGGCGACAAGGCGCGTGACCTGTTCAACCAGCTCATCAAGAAATACCCGCGCTCCGACGAGGCTGCGCTGGCTCGCGACCGCATAAAGACTATCAAGTAGCAGGCGGAGGCGATCGTGGCTAGGCGTCGCACGGCTGGCGGGATGGCCGAGATGGCGTTCCTCGATCACCTCGAGGAGCTGCGCCAGCGACTGTTCAGGTGTGCTGCGGCGTTCGCGTTCGGCGCGATCATCGCGTTCCTTCTGTTCACGCAGGTGCCGCACTTCGACGTGATCGAGTTCCTCTCACGACCGATCACACCCTACCTGCACGGCGCCAAGCTGATCTACCTGCATCCCGGCGATGCGTTTCAGATCGTGCTCGACGCCGGCTTTGCGCTGGCATTCGTCATCGCGTCACCGGTCATTCTGTACCAGCTGTGGGGATTCGTCTCCCCCGCCATGTATTCGCACGAAAAGAAGCTCGTCCTCCCGGTACTCGGCGGCATAGTCGTGCTCTTCATCGCCGGTGTGGCGATGGCGTTCACGCTGATCCTGCCGATGACGATCAAGTTCCTAGTCGGCGTCGAGTCATCCGCACTTCAACCCATGATCGCGGCGTCGGAATATTTCGGCTTCGCGATTTACATGTGTCTCGCGTTCGGCGCGGCGTTCGAGCTTCCGATCGTGATAATGGGACTCACCGCACTCGGTCTGACCAACCCGAACTTCCTCGCCAAGTACCGACGATACGCGGCAGTCGGCGGGCTGATCGTCGGCTGCTTCATCACGCCGGACCCGACCGCGATGTTCGCCATCGCGATCCCGATGTATGGACTGTTCGAGCTCAGCATCGTACTGTCACGCATGGTTTACAAGTGGCGCCAGCGAAGTGAGACGGGGGACGATAGCGGATCCGCCGATGAGCCGCCGCCTCCGCCACCGCCGGTCCGGGATGCACCGCGCCGGCTGGGAGCGCCGGCGTGATTCGGACATCGCTCTACGCGATCATTGTGGCCGCGCTCGGAATGAGCGCGGCTTCAGTCGTTGGCGCGCAGGGCGTCGATAACGCTGCACGAAAGCCGGTGCGCGATACTATCCCAAAAGCGGTTGCGCGCGATACGACGCCAAAGCGCGATACGACGCCAAGACGCGACACGACCGCCAGGCGTGATACGACCGCCCGCGACAGCACGCGTCGCGACACTGTTCCGCAGGCAGCGCCACTCGTCACCTGGTCGTCGGATTCCGACTCGGTTGCGACGGCACTCATGAAGAGACCCGGGTTCCGCGCCACACGCTATCAGGGTGATAACGTCGTGTTCGACGCGCAGGCCAAGGCGCTCAGGATCCGCGGCAAGCCGGCAGCGGTCGGACGCGACCAGACGATCGTGATCGGTGACACGGTGCTCTACAATGATTCGACCAAGTTCGTCACGGCCATGGGCGACACGGTGATTCTGCACGATCCGTCGCAGCAGACCGCCGACGTGATCGCGAGGGGCAAGGTCACGTACAACACCGCGCAGGGCCGCGGCACCGCGACGAACATCAGCACGTCTGTCGAGAGCGGCCAACGCTATTATCTGTCCGGCAAGGAGACAGCGTTCGTGCGCGATACCACACCCGCGAAGCGCAGTGCCTACTACGTACGCAATGGTATCATCACGAGCTGTGACGACAGCGTTCCGGACTATTACTTCAAGTCCAGCGAGATCAAGTTCGTCTCGAAGAACCTGCTCGTTGCACGTCCCGCGACTCTGTATGTTGGCGGCGTCCCGGTCTTCTGGCTTCCGTTTCTTTTCCAGGACGTGCGAAACGGCCGGCGCAGCGGCATCCTCACGCCACGTTTCGGGCTCAGTGAATTCGTTCGCAACAGCTCCGCGTACCGGCGCCATGTCGAGAACATCGGCTACTACGCCAACCTCGGCGACTACATGGACGCCGAGGCGTGGTACGACTGGCGAAGCAGTGCTCGCGGAACGCTATCGGATCCGGGCTTCTCGCGCGTCAACGGCCAGTTCAGGTATCGCTGGCTGGACCGCTTCATCACTGGCGGAATCGCAGCGAACCACCTTGCGCAGCCGGGCGGAGCCAGCAACACCGCGGTCACCTGGTATCACTCGCAGGAATTTTCGTCGACAAGCCGTTTCAGCGCGAACGTCAACTTCACCACCAACACCACGGTGCTGCAGCGAACGACGTTCAATCCGCAGCAGCAGCTCTCGGCGATCAGCTCCGACGTCCGCTACAGCAAGAAGGTTGGGCCCTTCTCCATGGATCTGGGCGGACACCGCGATCAGTACTCCGGCCGCACCCAGATTCAGGAGAACTATCCAACGTTGAGTGTGACCAGCCCGACGATCGCGCTCGCCAGCTGGCTGGACTGGACCCCAAGCCTGAGCTTCCAGCGTCAGGCCAAGGTGAACATGGACGAGTCGCAGGCGCTGTTCTATCACTATTTCACGAACGCTGCCGGAGTGTCGGACAGCTCGCGCGTCAAGGCTTCGGAGACCACTCAGTCGACGTCGTTCTCGACGCCGATAAGCATCCACGGATTCCGGCTCGATCTCTCGGGGAATGTGCAGAGTCTCGATCTCAACCATCCTGTAACGCGCACATTCGTCAGTCAGACCGACACCAGCCAACGTTACAACCGGACGTTCGCGCGATCCGCGACGAACCAGGCCGACTTCAATTTTGCATTCAGTCTGCCGGGCTTTTTCCCCGGCACGCTCAATCTCAACCCGTCCGTTTCATTCCAGAACGTATACGGCGGATCGTATTGGGTTCAGTCCGAGTTTTCCAATGGCCAGTGGGTACATCAGAGCAAGCGCCCGACGTTCTCGCTCGGGATCTCTCCGACGTTGTTCGCGCTGTTCCCGGGTATTGGACCGATCACGCGCATCAGGCATTCCATCACGCCGCGTATCAGCTTTGGATACTCACCTGCGGGCGAAGTTCCCGCTGCTTACCTCGCCGCGATCAACCACTCCGCCAGCGGTTTCCTCGGGAGTATGCCGCAGGAGCAGATCACGTTCGGCCTGACGCAGGTGTTCGAGGCGAAGATGCGCTCCGACACCGGATCGTCGGACGAAGGGCGCAAGATAAAGCTGCTGGGATTGGACTTCTCCGCAGCGACGTGGGATTTCGAGCGCGCCCGGGAAACGCATCGTACCGGGCTCACGACGAACTCCTTCACGTACAGCGCAACGTCGGATCTGCTCCCCGGATTCAGCTTCAACAGTACCTATTCGCTCTTCCAGGGCGACACTCAGAGCGATACGGCACGGTTCAAGCCTTTCCGCGAGGGAATCAACGCGTCGTTTACGCTCAACGGACAGACGGGGATCGTCGCTGCCATCAGCAGACTGTTCGGCCACGGGCCGGCGGCGGCGACGCCCACGCCGACTGTGGAGCAGAGCGAACAGGACCAGCTCGCGGCGCGACTCTCGTCTATGCCAGTGGCGGGCAGCTACCGGCGCGACATGCAGTATGCGATCGACGATACACAGGGATGGTCGAGCCAGATCACATTCGCTTCGACCCGCCAGCGCCCACCCGTCGGCGGCCACGTCATCAACTTCGATCCGACGCTGGTTTGCGCGCCGTACTCGTCCAATCCGATCCTGTTCGAGCAGTGCCGGCAGACGACACTCCTCAATCCGCAGACGACGGTCAACAACACCAACGACCCGATCGGCGGCGGCGTCTTTGTCCGGGTTCCGCCACGCGAAACGTTGAACGCGAACACTACCTTCCACATCACGCAGAAGTGGTCTGCAAGCTGGGGGACGCTGTATGACGTTGTAAATCACGCATTCGCGAGCAATCAGGTGACACTGCAACGCGATCTGCACGACTGGCGTGCGATATTCTCGTTCAGCCAGAGTCCCAATGGCAACTCATACTTCAGCTTCATGATTGGCAACAAGGCCCAGCCGGACCTCAAGTTCAACTACGACAAGCCCACCTACCGGCAGCAGGACATTCGCTAACCGTTGTTATCAGCTCGCTTCGCGCCGTGGGACGTCCCGATTTTCCTGGCCAAATACGCATACCTCACACTGGTCCGGAAACCGATCCTCGTCCACTTCGAGGTGACTCTTCGCTGCAACGCCCACTGCGGTTTCTGCGATTACTGGAAGACGGACTCATCCGAGCGCGACAACGAGCTCAAGAGCTTCGCCGACGCTGCACGGTTCTTCAATCCGATGATGATCACGTGGACGGGAGGCGAGCCGACGCTGCGACGCGATCTCGAAGATCTCGTATCGGCGGTGGACCGCGCGATTCGCGTGAAGTACATGACGCTCATCACTCATGGAGGGATGCTCACGCCCGAGCGCGCGCAATCCCTCTGGGACGCAGGAATAAATCAGTTCAACATCTCCCTCGATTTTTTGGATGAGCGGCACGACGATGCTCGTGGCATCCCGGGGCTCGTCGAGAGGATCATGCGCAACGTTCCCGCGATGCGCGAGCGTGGAATCGACGCGATCCGCTTCAACACCGTCATCAAGCGGTCCAACGTCGGTGAGCTCGTCTCGATCGTGCACCGCGCAGCCGAACTCGGCGTGGGAGTCAACTTCAGCTGCTACACCGACAGCAAGAACGGCAACGCCGAGGGGCTGATTCCGGAATCAGAAGTCCGGCATCTCGAGGAGGTCATAGCGGAGCTCCTCGCGTTCAAGCGCGAGCGCCGCGGCATCATCACCAATTCGGATTACTACCTCGAGCAGATCCCCCGGTATGTCCGTGGGGAAACGTCCGAGCCATGCCGGTCTGGCATCCGAACCATCCATATCGACCCCGCCGGCTACGTGAAGCGCTGTCCGGACTTCCCGGTCGACTTCCACTGGCGTGACTTCCGGAAGTATGAACCAGTCAACTGCAATGCATGCTACTACGCGTGCCGCGGCGAGGCTCAGGCGCCATTGCGCCTCTCCCGGATCCGCGATGTCATGGCATCTCCGCTCGATCATCAGGCCACTTAAGGGACCGGTCATTCTGGCCGACCTCACGCGTTCTCGTTAACTTCCCCTTGAAATGTCCAAGTCCGCCCAGCTCAAGAGGAAAGCTGCCGAATTCGAGCAGAAACGACAGTACGATCGTGCCCTCACGTCATACGCGCAGGCCATAGAGGCTGCGGCCGGAATCCCCGACGAGCTCGATATTCCGCTCTACAACCGGGTCGGCGATCTCCACCTGCGCCTAGGCGAGCTGGACAAGGCCGTCGCCTACTACGAGACAGCTGTGGACCTGTACTCCGAGGGTGGCTTCTTCAACAACGCCATCGCTCTCTGCAACAAGGTGCTCCGCCACGCGCCTGACAGGTCCGTCATCTACTACAAGCTCGGAAAGATCAGCGCCAAGAAGGGCTTCAATTCCGACGCCAAGCAGAATTTTCTGGAATATGCCGCCAGGATGGAGAAGGCAGGCGACATAAGCGAGGCCTTCCGCGCCCTCAAGGAATTCGCCGATCTCTGCCCGGGGCAGGACGACGTCCGTCTGATGCTGGCGGAGCAGCTGGGACGCGCCGGTCGTACACAGGAGGCGCTCGAGCAGCTCCAGATCGTCTACGAGGCGATGCTGTCGGAGGACCGCGGCGCTGAGGCTGCCGCAACTCTGGAACGTATTCGCACCCTCGACCCCGACTTTGCGCCGCAGATCGGAATGTCGCGTCAGGAAGCCAAGCGGGAAGGGCTGGTCTTCATCGATGTCGACTACGGTAAACATGGCGCCAAGCCGTCCGGTCCGGCCGAGGAGACGGTGTCCCGTCCGCTCTCCGCCCAGGGCTTCGACGACGTCGAGCTTCCACCGTCGGCAGATGCGCGTTCGGAGCGAACTCTCGACGAGTCGCCGCTCGCCGGACTGACTCCTCTCGAAGACCCTCTGACGTCGATGATCTCGGAGCAGGCACGCGGCCCGGGGCCGACGATGGACGAGTTCGAGGCGACATCGTTCGCTACGAATGGGCCCGATCGCGAGATCGAACCGCTCGCGATCGAGCACACGTCATACGACACGCTCTCACCCCCGCCGGCTGCGGACGAGTCGGCACTGGGCGCTACGGCCGATCAGTCGGCCGCCGGCACCGAGGAGCCGCCGCAGGTCGCCGACCACACCGATCAATCCATGGCCGACGCGCTCACTGGATATGTCGCGGCGCTGTCGAGCGATGTCGGTGAGATGCAGGGCGGATTGCCCGATGATCTCGGCGTTCTACCCGTCGATGCAGTACGTGAGGAGCAGGCGGCGTCGCAGAAAGCCGCACGCACGGATGATGATTTTGTCGACCTCAACGAATGGCTTCTGGAGGGCGAGCCCCCCAAGAATCCGCGCATGACCGCGGAGGAAGAAGCGAAGACGCCGGGCGACGTACAGACGGATTTCTCGGAGATGCTCGAGACGTTCAAGGCCGGCGTCGCAGCCAATGTCGACGAGAGCGATTCCGACAGCCATTACGATCTTGGCGTCGCGTACATGGAGATGGGATTGTTCGACGAAGCGATCGCGCAGTTCCAGAAAGCGATGCGCGGCGACGCGTCTCCCGAGCGACGCGTTCGCGCATATGAGTCGCTCGGGCAGAGCTTCATCGAGAAGAATGAGTACCAGGTCGCGATCAGCTCGCTCGGCGGTGCACTCAAGGAATCCGGACTGAATGACACCAAGCTTGTCGGCGTGCTGTACCTGCTCGGCTACGCAAGCGAGAAACTGGAACTGTGGCAGAACGCTGAAGGTTACTACCGCCGTGTTTTCGCGGTGGACATTCACTTCCGTGACATTGGTGAGCGATTGAAACGCGCCGAGCAGATGGCGTGACGGCGTGGTCAGTCGACGCGCCGGATGCGAGTGACGATCTGCACGTCGTGACGCTGGAAGAGGTGCAGGCGCCGGTGCGCGACGATCTGGAGCAGGTTCGCGAGGAGATGGAGCAGGCCATTACGCGCGACATACCCCTGCTCGCTATCGCCGCGCGACATCTCCTTGCAATGAAAGGGAAGATGTTTCGCCCGACGCTCGTGCTGCTCTCCAGTCACACTGCCGGCACGCCGACACGCGATGCAGTCGTCGTCGCATCGGTGGTCGAGATGGTGCATCTCGCCACCCTGGTGCACGACGACGCCGTCGATCATTCCATGCTGCGGCGCGGCATGCCGACGATCAACTCGTTGTTCAGCGACCAGATCTCGGTGATCATGGGCGACTTCCTGTACTCGACCGCGCTCACACAGCTCGTCGCGCTCGATAACATGGCCGCGATACGCGCTCTCGTGGATGCATCGACGCAGATGTCGCTCGGCGAGCTGTCGCAGCTCTCGACGATCGAGCCACTCAGCTTTTCCGAACAGGATTACGAATTTCTGATCCGCTCCAAGACGGCGTCGTTGATATCGGCGGCATGTCGCGTCGGCGCGATGTGCGGCGCTCCCGCCCACGTGGACGCACTTGCCGAGTACGGCGATGCGCTCGGAATGGTCTTTCAGATCACCGACGATCTGATCGACTACACCGAAGCGTCCGAAACGACGGGCAAGCCCAGTGGACTGGATCTGCGGGAGCACAAGGTCACGTTGCCGTTGATCGCCGCTCTTCGATCCATGTCGGCGACGGAGCGCAGTCGCATCAATGCGCTGTTCCAGGTAACCGATCCTGCAGACGACGATGTCGCCGACGTGGCGCGCATCGTGGTGGAGCTGGGCGGGCTGGAGTACGCGCGCCAACGGGCCTCCGAGTATGCCGAAAAGGCGCGAACGGCGCTGCTTGGCCTTCCTGCAACTTCCGCCCGAGACGCCCTCGGCGCGGCCATCTTCTACGTAATGGAGCGACACGCCTGATGCCACCACGCGGAGCCGCCCGAAAGGGCGCATTCTTTTACGGGATGGTCCTGGCAACAGGATTCATCGCGGGTGGCCTGCTGACGCAGGTCTCCCGGCGCTTTCTCCCGCCCAGCGCGGTCAAGGAGTTCTTCACTACCGGAGTGACGCCTGCTTTCGGGCCGCTGACCGTGGATCTGGTGATCCTCAAGTTCGCCATCGGCCCGGTGGCGGTCGACGTGTCACTTTTGAGTCTCCTGGGGGTACTTCTGGCGTATCTGATTGCGCGTTCGTTATTTTAGAGCGGATATATTGCTGGACGTAGGCAGCGAACTTTTTTCCCCGTCAGGGAGTTATGGAAATGCCGCATTTCAGTTTCATGGAACTGGTCATCATCATGGTGGTGATCCTGCTTCTATTCGGCGCCAAACGCATCCCTGAGATTGCTGGCTCCGTAGGCAAGGGAATCAAGGAGTTCAAGAAGGAGATGAACGACATCGAGCGGAACGTGACGAACCGCGATGCCGGCCCTCCGCCGCGCCTTACCTCGGAAGATCTGCAGCGCCCATCGACATCTCAGACTACCGACGCTGAATCGACGCGCGAGCCGCGCAGATTGATCTAGCCCGCGTTAAGAAATCGGAAAGATTTTGAAAAGGGGGACGAGCGGCAATTCGCTCGTCCCCCTTTTTCGTTCGCAGGACCGGTCATCCCCGCGGAAGGCGGGGATGACGACGGGGTCCAATCAGGAGGACGTACGCCGCATCGCCGCTTCGACTTCCTTGCGGCGGTCGGTGATCTTCGCGGCCGACTTGAGGTTCGCGACGAATTCCTGAATCCGACCTTGCTGCATGGAGCTCAGGTACTGGCCACGCAGCTGATCCTTGGCAGCGTCGAACGTCTTCCGATCGGCATCGACGCGTCGATTCACCTCTATCACGTATACCGCCTCGTCCGTGACGATCGGCTCGCTCACCGTGCCGACGGGAAGCGCAAACGCCGCACCCACGATCCTCGATGCATTCGGTGCATCGGGGATTCCGGAGACGCGCGTGAATGCGTCGGTCCTGACTACCCGGGTGTTCAGCAACTGACCAGCCTGCGCCAGTGAGCTCGCCGACGCCGCGATCGCGAACTTGCGAGCCGGATCGACCTGCTTCTGAACCGCCTTCTTGCGTGCGAGCAACAGCTTGATATCGCGCTTCGCAGCATCGAGCGACGGTGTTCCACCGGGCGTCAGCGCATCAAGCCGGGCCAGATAATAACCAGCGTCGTCGTCGTACAGATCGCTGCTCTCGCCCACCTTCGCTCCACCGAACGCCCACGCCGACACGCTCGGAATCTGCTGCCCGTTGTAAACGAGCGTCTGGCCTTCAATCACGTCGGCCGTGTATGTCTTGAGCCCGAGCGCCTTTACCGCCGCATCGAACTTGTCCGGCGTTTCACTGGAGGCGCCCATCTTGGCGAGAGTATCAGCCTTGCGGTCCGTGCGATCGGCATCCGAATCGCTCTGAGCGATGTGCAGCAGGATGTGGTGCATCGCGAGCGTATCGCCGTTGCGCGCATCCAGGCGGATGAGATGATATCCGAACTGCGTGAGCACCGGTGGCGATATCTCGCCAGGCTTGAGTGCTGCGGCGGCTGTCTCGAACGCAGGAACGAACCGCCCCTTCACACCCTTGCCCAGATCGCCGCCGCGAACCGCGGATGCAGAATCGACAGATTCAGCTTTTGCTGCGTCCTCGAACTTCACGGCGCCACTGACTATGCTGTCGCGCAACGCTGCCGCGTGATTTCTCACTGCCGCTGAGTCGGCCGCGGTGATAGTTCGCGGAATCTCGGTGAACGTCACGCGCGCACGTCCGGTGCGCGCCATGTCCTTCTTGTGCGCGTCGTAGTACGCGCGAATCTCCGCATCGCTCACAGGCTCGGCAGCGACGTCCGCATCGCTCGGCAGGAACGCCGCATAGCTGATTGCCGCACTGTCGTGCGCATCGCGGTAGTTCATCCACAGCGTCGCATCCGAGATCCAGAGTCCGGACGTTATCTGCTGATACAGTTTCTGCTTTGGAATAGCGTCGCGATAATAGCTCTCGAGCTGCAACAACAGTCCGCTCTGCTTCGCCGTGGGGCTGGCGAGGAAGCGTTGATACTTCTCGAGATCGAACTGTCCGTTGGTCTGCAGCTCGGGATCCTGCATGAGCTGCGGCGGCGGACTGTACTTTGCCGCGTTGGTGAGTTCGTCCACCGAAACGGTGATTCCGCGCCGCCGCATCTCCTGGCTCAGCAGTGCGTCGCTCACGAGCTGGTCGAAGGCCTGATTCTGAATCGCATCGCGCTCGTCCAGCGAGATCGACTCGCCGCTCGACGCGGTCCGCTGCTGTTCCAGCTGCGATGACAGAGCCTGCCAGGTGGTTACGAGGATGTCCTGCCCGTTGACAGTCGCCACAGCTGTGGTCGATGTTATCGGGGCACTACCGAAGAGGCCGGACGATTCGTATAGAAGGAATCCGCCGATGAAAGCGACGGTGACGAAAATCCAGATGTATTTTGCGGAACTCCGCATCGATTGTAGCATAGCCCGGTAAGCTGTTCCCCAGAGTGGACAAAATCAAGGTTGGGGAAGTATCTTCCCCACTTCGCGCCGCAGTCGGCGAAACAAACGTTTCCCCAACGAGAGGACGTTGATGGCCGATACGGGCCGGCTGGACGAGCTAAAACACAAGTTCGACGAGAACCCAAAGCGCTACTTCGCACCGCTGGCCAACGAGTATCGTAAGGCCGGAGACGCCGAGCTCGCGATCGAACTCTGCAGGACCTACCTCCCGCAGCAGCCGAATCACATGAGCGGCTATATCGTGTACGGCCAGGCGCTGCACGATGCCGGTCAGACCGAGGAATCCGCCGCTGTCTTCAAGCAGGCGCTCAGTCTCGATCCGGAGAACATCATCGCCCTCAGGAACCTCGGCGACATCTCCCGAAACGCCGGCGACAACGTCGGCGCCATGCGCTGGTACGGCAAGGTTCTCGAGCTCGACCCGCGAAACGAGGAAATCTCGGCGTTCCTCACCTCGCTTTCCGCGCCCGGCACCAGGGCCTTCGGGCCTCCAGCCGCCACAACGCCCGAACGTCAGGCCCCGCCTACTATTCGCCCCGAACCGGCTCCGGATGCGTCGGCAGTGCGGCTGGAAGACATATTCTCCGAGCCCGACATGGCGCAGACTCCGTTCTCCACTGAAGAGCGGGCCGAGCCGCAGCCAGTCGAACTGGAATCCGAACAAGTGTTCGAAGACGTTTCCAGCGAGTCGTTCGAGGTGACTGAATGGCCAGCCGCGACGGACGCCTCAGCCAATCCCGAATCGGTGTCCACACCGGTCATCGAAGGTCCGTGGCACACTAGCCCCGAAGAGCCGACCGCAGAGTCCGCGGCAGAGGCGATGCACTGGTCGGACGAAAGCGAAGAGGAGCGCACACCGCTTCGATTCGCCGAGTTCATGCCCGAAGAGGAGGCCGCTTTCGCACCGACTCCGGAAGAGCTGGGGCAAACGGAGCCCACGGCGGCACCTGACGTTGCCGCGGAACCCGCGCCCGTAGCCCACGCTGCCCCGGAAATGGCGTCTGCCGCGGCCGAACCGGCAGAGGCTGGCCAAGGTGAGGAATCGGCGCCCGCGGCCGCTCAGGCGCCTGAGCCGCCCGTTGCTCAGCAAGCACCGGCAGCGGCTGATCGTGAGTCATCTCCATTCGTCACTGAGACGATGGCGGCGCTTTATCTCAGCCAGGGGTTGCACGGCGAAGCGCTTGCGATCTATCGTCAGCTCGCCATCCGACGCGACGATCCGGCGCTGCGCCGGAAGATCACCGAGCTGGAGGCTGCTTCTACACAACAGGCTCCCCGTGAAACGGTGCGCGCCTTCTTCGCACGGATCGGCGCGCGCCGGCCCAACGAAAAGGTCGAGATCGCTGCTCAGCACGGGTCATCGCTAGCGGCACTTTTCGGATCTGCCCTGCAGGACGCAAACGACGTTAGCGCTGCGCAGCGGCTCTCGGGTGCGTTCGGCAATCCGCAGTCCGGCGCTTCGCACTCCTGACGCGACCGTGGGTACTCTGCGCGTCGCGGTCATCAACGGCCCGAATCTCAACATGCTCGGTGTTCGCGAGCCCGCGATTTACGGAAGCGAGACACTGGCGCAGATCGAGGCCAACCTGAAGAGTGTCGCTGCGGAGCTGGACGCAACGGTCGACTTCTTTCAATCCAACAGCGAGGGCGACCTCGTAACCCAGGTGCAGAAGCTTCGCGGCGCGGCTGACGGCGCGCTCGTCAATGCAGGAGCGTACTCGCATTCGAGCCTGGCTCTGCGCGATGCGTTTGCCGCAGTCTCGGTGCCGTTCGTCGAAGTTCATCTCTCCAACGTTCATGCGCGCGAGCCCGAGCGTCATCGTCTCGTACTGGCCGGCGCCGCGATCGGTGTGGTGTGCGGACTGGGCAGTTACGGCTACGAGGCGGCACTCCGCGGACTCGTTCGCAACTTGCGAGCGCTCAAGTAATGCCGGATCGTCGTAGTGCTCGCGCCGCGCGGCTGGTCGACGCGTTGACGGAACATCATCTCGACGCGCTGCTCGTCACCGGCCGCGCCAACATCCGCTACATCACGGGATTTTCGGGATCGAGCGCGCTGCTCCTCGTAACGGCGCGTGACAGCGTTCTCATAACGGACTTCCGGTATCAGACCCAGGTTGGCGCTGAAGTCGGCGATCTCGTGCGCGTGCGAGTGGAGGCGACGAGTCTCTGGGACGGGTTGTGGGCCGAGCTCGGCCAGTTTCCCGGGCGCGCGGTGATCGGCTTCGGATCTGCGCACGTCACGCATCGAGAGTTCCAGCGTTTTCTGGATGATGCCGCCGGTGCGCGCTGGCAGTGGCGGCCTCAGGGCGACATCGTCGAGGGCATGCGCGAGTCAAAGGACGAGGGCGAAGTTGCGCTCATCGAACAGGCCGCCGGGATGGCGACGCGCGCTCTCGCGCATGCGTTGCAGCAGGTCCGCGCCGGAATCACCGAGCTGGAGATCGCCGGAATCCTCGAAAAGGCGCTCCGTGATGAAGGAAGCGAAGCGCATCCATTCGAGACCATCGTGGCCTCGGGGCCTCGCTCGGCGCTGCCGCATGCGCGCGCGAGCCGGCGCGTGATCGAGAGCGGCGATCTGCTATTGCTCGATTTTGGCGCCGAATACGGCGGGTACTGCTCCGACGTGACAAGAACCGTCGTCGTCGGGCGCGCCAGCGACGAGGTGCGCGGGCTGTACGACATCGTCCGGGTGGCAAACGAGCGTGCGGCCAGAGCAGTCCACGCGGGAATGACCGGATCGGATGCCGATGCGGTTGCACGCGATTATATATCTGCCGCCGGCTTCGGCGGCGACTTCGGGCACTCGCTCGGCCATGGGATCGGTCTGGAAGTGCACGAGGCTCCGCGGCTGGCACGTACTGCTGCCGCGAAACTCCCGGCCGATACGGTCGTCACCATTGAACCGGGCATCTACCGTCCGGAGTGGGGCGGCGTTCGGATCGAGGATGACGTGTATCTCAGCGCGGATGGACCGCGCCTGCTCACCGATTTTACCCACGAACTGCTGGAGCTGTCCGCGTGATAGATCTGCGCTATGTCAAGAAGCTGGTTGAGATGCTGGACGAGTCCACTGTTGACTCGATCGAGATCTCGACAGAAAAGGGGATGAAGATACGAATCTCCAAGACACCGCAGCAGCGCGGCGGTGTATCCGTCGCCCAGCCGATGGCAATGCCCGTGGCGGCGGTACCGCAGCCCGTGGTGTCCGCTCCGGTTGCGCCGAGCGCAGAGAGCGTGGCGGCAGCGCGCGCGGATGAAGCGCGGGCGAACTACCTCGAAGTCAAGTCACCGATGGTCGGCACCTACTATTCGTCACCGGAGCCAGGAGCGAAGCAGTACGTGACCGTCGGCGAGCGCATCACCAAGGGCCAGACGCTCTGCATCATCGAGGCGATGAAGATCATGAACGAGATCGAGTCGGAGTTCGACGGTGTGGTTCGCGAGATTCTGGTGGACAACGCACAGCCGGTTGAATATGGCCAGGTACTCTTCCGCATCGACCCCAACGCGTAGGCGGCACAATGGGTAGCGCAGAAGCGGGGGCGCCAGCGGGCGCATCGTCGTTCGACTACAAGGCAATACTGCAGCAGATGGTGCAGCGCAACGCGTCCGATCTTCACATCAAGGTCGGCCGCCCACCGACGCTGCGCATCAATGGCAATCTGGTTCCGATGGAGCTGCCGGCCATCAGGCTGGAGGATGTGCGGCACATCGCCGAGCAGTCGATGACCGCGCGTCACATGAAGGAGTTCGCCGAGCTCAAGGAATGCGACTACGCACTCGGCGTTCCAGGTGTTGGGCGCTTCCGCGTCAACGCATATCAGCAGCGCGGGACCATTGCGTATGCGTTTCGCGTGGTGCCCTTCCAGGCGCGCACGATCGGAGAGTTGAATCTTCCTGCCGTGGCCGAGAAGATCGCGATGGCGCCACGTGGACTGGTTCTCGTGACGGGAATCACGGGCTCCGGAAAATCCACTGCGCTCGCGGCGATGCTGCAGCACATCAATCTCAATCGTTTTGCGAATGTCATCACGATCGAGGATCCGATCGAGTTCCTCCATCGTGACATCAATTCGCATATCAACCAGCGCGAAGTCGGCAACGACACGACGACGTTCGCGCAGGCACTTCGTCGCGTGCTTCGTCAGGACCCGGACGTGATCCTGGTGGGCGAGATTCGAGATCTCGAGACGCTCGACACCGCGCTTCAGGCGGCTGACACGGGGCACCTCGTCTTCTCGACGCTGCACACGACGGACGCAACGCAGACCATCAATCGCATCCTGTCGTTCTACCCGCCCAACCAGGCTGCCGAGGTGCGCTTCATGCTGTCGAGCGCGCTCCAGGCGATCGTGTCACTGAGACTGGTACCGAGAAAGGACGGCGCGGGCCGCGTGCCTGCGGCTGAAGTTCTGATCAATACACAGGCGGTCCGCGACAACATCCGCGACGTCGAGAAATCGCTAAACATCCCGGATCTAATCCGCGAAGGGACGGTTCATTACGGAATGCAGAGTTTCGACCAGAGTCTCATGTACTGGTACACCAAGGGCGTCATTACGTACGAGGCTGCACTCGCTGCAGCAACGAGCCCGAGTGAATTTGCGCTGAGAGTGCAGGGAGTCGCAGGAGCAAGCGACACGCACTGGGACGCCTTCACCGAAGCCGGTGTTCAGTAGCGGTGTTCAACAAGATTCTCATTGCGAACCGCGGCGAGATCGCGCTGCGTGTAATTCGTGCGTGCAAGGAGCTGGGCGTACAGACCGTTGCGGTCTATTCCGAAGCTGATCGCGAATCGTTGCATGTGCGCTTCGCCGATGACGACGTCTGCATCGGTCCGCCGCCTGCGCGCGAATCGTATCTGAACATCCCGAGACTGATCGCCGCCGCGGAGATAACCGGTGCGGACGCGATTCATCCGGGCTACGGATTCCTTGCCGAGAACGCGGAATTCGCCGAGACCTGCGTAGCGTCCAATATCGCGTTCATCGGTCCGACGGCGGAGCAGATCCGCGTCATGGGCGACAAGGCCTCGGCCCGTCGCGCGATGCAGGCCGTCGGAGTACCCATAGTTCCAGGGTCACCTGGGCCTGTCGATGATGTGGACGAGGCGCTCAGGTTTGCGGTCGAGATCGGATTCCCGGTCATCATCAAGGCCTCGGCCGGAGGCGGCGGAAAGGGAATGCGTGTCGCGGCGGATCCGGACGATTTTGCGCGCGCCTTCCAGCTGGCGCGATCGGAAGCGCTTTCGGCGTTCGGAAACGGCGACGTGTACGTCGAGAAATATCTCGCGCGGCCACGGCACATCGAATTTCAGATCATGGGTGACTCGCACGGGAACGTGATTCACCTGGGGGAACGCGACTGCTCGGTACAGCGAAGGCACCAGAAGCTGATCGAGGAGGCGCCGAGTCCGGCGATGACGCCGGAACTGCGCCAGGCGATGGGCGACGCTGCGGTGCGCGGCGCCAAGGCGATCAACTACGTCGGCGCCGGCACCATCGAGATGCTGTTGAACGAGGACAAGTCGTTCTACTTCATGGAGATGAACACCCGCATTCAGGTCGAGCATCCTGTCACGGAGATGCTCACGGGCATCGATCTCGTGAAGGAACAGATACGGGTTGCATCGGGCGAGCGGCTCAGCGTTACGCAGCTGCCGCCGCTGCGCGGCCACGTGATCGAATGCCGTGTGAACGCCGAGGATCCAGCCCGCAACTTTCAACCGTCGCCGGGACGGATCGACGTATTCCATCCACCCGGCGGCCCGGGCGTCCGTCTCGACACGCACGTGTATACTGGCTACAGCGTGCCGCCGTACTATGACTCGCTGCTGGCCAAGCTGATTTGCCAGGGGCGCGATCGCGACGAAGCGATCCGGCGCATGCAGATCGCGCTCGAGAGCTTCATCGTGGAAGGCGTCACCACTACGATCCCATTCCTTGCGCGCGTGATGCACAACGCCGATTTTCAGGCGGGCAAGGTCGACACGAAGTTCCTCGAGCGCGAGGGTGCCGCGCTCATCGCGGAGCTCAACTAGGACACAAGACATTGCGGTTGGATGTATATCTTACGGCCGACGAGCTCGCGGAGACCGATCGCGCAGGCCGCGTCATTGCCGTTATCGACGTTCTGCGAGCCTCGACCAGTATCGTCACTGCACTCGCCAATGGCGCTCGTGCAGTGGTCCCGTTCGAGGATGCAGATGAGCTGATGACCCGCGCCCGGCAGTTCGAGCGCGGTGACGTTCGTCTTGCCGGAGAGCGGAAGATGCTGCCCATCGATGGCTTCGACATGGGCAATTCGCCGGCACAGTTCACGTCGGCTGCAATCGATCGACGCACGGTGCTGCTCACCACCACCAATGGCACGCGCGCGCTGATCGCTGCGCAGGGCGCAACGGACGTGGTGGTCGCCTCGTACGTCAATCTCTCCGCCGCCACAGCCATGCTGCGCACCGCGCTGCGTGGCGGCAGCGACGTCGTGCTGGCGTGCTGCGGACAGGACGGACATTACGCGCTCGAAGACGCGGCATGCGCCGGCCGATTCGTTCGTACGGTGACCAGGCGCCTCTCAGGCGTAGCGATGAACGACGCAGCGCATTCGTGCGCGCTGCTCGCGCGCAGCTATGGTGATGAGATCGGCTCGATCTTCCTCGATTCGGCGCACGGACGCGCTCTGTCGCAGGCGGGATTCCATGATGACCTTGCGCTCTGCGCGGCCGTCGATGCATATCCGATCGTGCCAGTATTTGCGGAGCGCCAGATAACCAGACTCGGCAGCGATCGGGAGCGATAAGGTGGCCGACGCGGCGCTGAAGCGCGAGGTGCAGGCGATTGCGCTGCTGCTGCTTGCGGTCTTTCTCGCAGGCGCGCTGATGCTGCATGGCTGGAGCGAGATGCGCGGCGTACCAGCCGCGGCAGGAAGCTTCGGATCCGTCGGCGCGCTCGCCGCACGGTCGCTCATCGTCGTGTTTGGCTGGGTCGGGTCATCGCTTCTTCCGGTCGCTCTCGCGGTGCACGCTCTGCGTGTATTCGGCCGGATGAGCGGAGGTCGGGACCGTTCGTGGCTCATCTTTCTGCTCGGCATGGTGATCGTGCTGCCGTTCGGCGTGGCGCTCGCGATGGGTGCAACGCGCGACGACAACGTCCTCTCCGGAGTCATCGGCGGGATACTCGCGTTCTACACCACGCAGCTTACGGGGCCGGTTGGGGCGTGGCTGCTCTTCATGCTCGCACTGAGTGTGCTCGCCGCGGCGACGCTCTCGTGGAATCCGATCCGCATGCTGGTCGGGCGGGAGATAAAGCCGGTCATTGCCTCTACGGAACAGGCTGCAGCGCTCGACGACACGTACAACCCGCCGCGCGTCCGCAAGCAGAAGCTCCTCGCGCAACAACTCGAGCCCGAGCCGGAAGAGATGCCCGTGATCGACGAGGCACTGTCCGCGCCGTTCGAGCTGCGCAAGGACCGGAGTCGTCGCCGTCGTGGCAAGGATCGCGACGCGGCATCCGCTGAAGATCGTGTCGCCGCGGAGATCGAGGCGAGCGACGTAACGCATGAACGGTTCGACGATGAAGATCTCCCGACGCCGGACCTGCTGACAGCGCCTGCGCCGCGCAACATGGACGCCAACCGTCGCGATCTCGACGCCGCGGGCCAGCGATTGATGGACGCGCTGCGCACGTTCCGCGTCGACGGCGAGCTGGTTGGCCGCACGACCGGGCCGGCCGTGACCCAGTTCGAGATCGAGCCTGCACCGGGGGTCAAGGTCCGCCAGATCGCGAATCTCGCGAACGATCTCGCGCTTGCGATGCGCGCGCAGAGCATTCGTGTCGTGGCGCCGATTCCGGGGCGCGGAGCAGTCGGCGTCGAGGTTCCAAATCCGGTTCCCGAGATGGTAGCGTTCCGCGAGCTGCTGGAGTCGCAGGATTTTCAGTCAGCGCGCGCCGCACTTCCGATCGCCCTGGGAAAGGATCTCGCGGGCAAACCCGTGATCGCGGATCTTGCGAAGATGCCGCACCTCTTGATTGCCGGCGCAACGGGGTCCGGTAAATCGGTTTGCGTCAACACGCTCATCACCAGCCTGTTGTACCGGCACACGCCACGCACGCTTCGCTTCCTGATGGTTGATCCGAAGATGGTGGAGCTTTCGGTGTACAACATGATCCCGCATCTGCGGCACAAGGTTGTCACCGACAACCGCGACGCGGCGGCGGTACTCAAGTGGGCCGTGTACGAGATGCAGTCGCGTTACGAATTGCTGGCGGCGAACAACGCCCGCAACATTCAAGATTTCAATCGGAAGGTCACGGAAAAGGCACCGCTCAAGAAGCCAAAGACGCCGAACGTCGCGTTCGAGGACCTCGAGTACAAGGACGACGTCCTGCCGTATATCGTCGTCATCATCGACGAGCTCGCCGACCTGATGATGACGGTGCAGGGCGAGGTCGAGACTCCGCTCGCGATGCTGGCGCAGAAGGCGCGCGCGATTGGAATCCATCTCATCCTCGCGACGCAGCGTCCGAGCGTGAACGTCATTACCGGTCTAATCAAGGCGAACTTCCCGAGTCGCATCGCGTTTCGCGTCGCGAGTCAGATCGACAGCCGGACGATCCTGGACGGAATGGGTGCGGAATCATTGCTCGGCAACGGCGACATGCTGTTCATTCCGCCAGGCAAGTCGGAGCCCGCGCGTCTGCAGGGTGCGTACATCTCGAGCGAGGACACCGAGCACCTTATGGGCTGGTTCGAGGCGAGGAAGAAGGCTCGCGCCTCCGGCTTTGCGGCGGTCGATGAAGCGCCGGGCGAGAGCGACATTCTCGAAGCGGTGCGGAAGCTGGATGCCGAGCGCGCTGGCGGCGGTGAGGACGGTGACAGCGGCGAGGACGGCGATCGCGACAAGCTGTTCCGCGAGGCCGCCGAGATCGTGATCCAGAACCAGAGCGGATCGACCTCGCTGCTTCAGCGCCGTCTGAAGATCGGATACGGCCGCGCCGCGCGCATCATGGACCAGCTTCAGCTCGCGGGCGTACTTGGTCCGTCCGACGGTCCCCGCGGGAGAGACGTGCTGGTGGGACTCGAAGATCTCGAGCGGATCGCGCCGCGGTAGTGCACCTCGTCACCCACCCCTCGGGCGGGATGACGATGAGTCAGCCTCTCAGTCGCCGCGCGGCTTGAGCAGATCGCTTGCGCGCAGGCCGTGGTATTCCTTCTGTTGCGCCTCCACCCAGACGTTGTACACGTAGGGATCGCCGCTGCCACCGCCTTTTTCGTCGGCCATCTTCTCGAAGCTCTTCGTGATTCTGCCGAGAGGCTTTCCGGGGACGCTCACGATGCGGACGTGGTCCCCAACTACGATACTTGCCATCCGAAAAAGCTAGCGACGGTGTCGGCTATGCGCGCCTGCGAGTGCCGGGCGATTGCGAAATACATCCGCGCAGCGATTGGATCCCGCGCGAGGATGCGGGCTACGCCGCTCTCGACGCCGTGATGCTAGACTCGTCTCATGCTCACCGGACGACAGCGGCTGGGAATCAGGGGCGAATCGATCGCTGCCAGGTGGCTGGTGCTCCGAGGGTGGGAGATTCTGGACCGGCGGTTCCGGAGCGGCCATCGTGATATCGACCTGGTGGTTTGCAGGGCCGAGGAGGGCAGCGCGGGCCGGATTGTCGCTTTCGTTGAGGTCAGGACTCGATATTCGACGGATTTTGGGACGCCTGCCGAGACGGTCGGGTGGAAGAAGCAGCGTGAGTTGGCTAGGTCGGCGCGTGTCTGGGTGGCTTCGAACAGATGTTCGGGAGACCAGTATCGGTTTGACGTCGTGGGGGTGATAGTGGGTACGGCTCGGGTTCAGATTCAGTATGTGCCGGACGCCTTCTGGTTGCGCTCCTTCGGTTGATTTTCGGTCTGATAGTTCGTATTTTGTTCGGGGCCTCTGCGGTGCGAAAGAACCTGGGGAATCCCGGCGGTTTTGCCCGGAAACACGAATCCGGATCGGGCAGTCCGGAGTTATCTTACATCAGCGAAAGGAAAAGGGACCAATGGGTGCTTCCACCATGCAGGACGACAAGAAGAAGGCGTTGAACCTCGCGGTGGCGCAGATCGAGAAGAACTGCGGCAAAGGTTCAATCATGCGGATGGGGACGAGCACCGCTGGTGTGCGCGTTGACTCGATCTCGACAGGCGCCATCAATCTTGATGCAGCGATTGGAATTGGTGGTATTCCAAGAGGCCGAGTGACCGAGATCTACGGTCCGGAATCGAGCGGCAAGACGACGTTGTGTTTGCACGTCGTTGCGAATGCTCAGAAGAACGGCGGCGTCGCTGCCTACATCGATGCGGAGCACGCGCTCGACACGGAATACGCAGGCAAGCTCGGCGTGGATGTGGAGAATCTCCTGGTATCGCAGCCTGATACAGGCGAGCAGGCGCTGGAGATCTGCGAGATACTCGTGCGCTCCGGTGCGGTTGACGTTGTGGTGATCGACTCGGTTGCGGCGCTTGTTCCGAAGGCCGAGATCGAAGGTGACATGGGCGACTCGCACGTCGGATTGCAGGCACGACTTATGAGTCAGGCGCTTCGCAAGCTGACTGGTGCGATCGCGCGATCCAACACTTCGGTGATCTTCATCAACCAGCTGCGCGAGAAGATCGGAGTGATGTTCGGCAATCCCGAGACGACGACGGGTGGAAAGGCACTCAAGTTCTACGCGTCTGTTCGCCTCGACATTCGCCGCATCGGGCCGGTAAAGGACAAGGAGGACGTGGTGGGATCGCACGTCCGCGTGAAGGTCGTCAAGAACAAGGTCGCCCCGCCGTTCAAGCAGGCCGAGTTCGACATCATGTACGCGGAAGGGATCAGCCACTCCTCGCTGGTGCTGGATATTGCCGCCGAGAACGGCATAATTGACAAGTCGGGCGCGTGGTACAGTTATGGCAGTCAGAGGATCGGGCAGGGTCGTGAGAACGCCAAGCTCTACCTCAAGGACAACGCTGCCTTGATGTCGGAAGTAGAGATAAAGGTGAAGGCTCTGCTCGGAATTACCGCTACGACAGCGGTTGCAGCCGAGCCCGAGGCGGTCGAAGAGGTTTAACCTCTCTCGGTCCATAAACGGATGTGTCGCCGAGTTGGTGCGGTTTGTAGGAGATGGGGCCCGGACTCCCCGCCTAATGCGAATCGTATCGGCTCGGCGACTGTCGTTTCCGGCTGACAGCTGTGGCACAGACGCCATATAACCGCGCGCTGGACCTGCTCTCCGCACGACCCTACACGGTGCGCCAGTTGCGTCGCAAGCTCGCCCAGAAGGACGTTCCGGCCGATGAGGTGGAGGCTGTCATCCAGCGCTTGCTCGGTGCCGGTCTGCTGGACGATGAGCGGTATGCGCTTGGCTATGCGCGATCCAAGCTCGTGGGACAGGGCTCGTCGGCGCGGCGGATATCGCAGGAACTCGCGCGGAAGGGTGTGAGCGCCGAGCTGAGCAAGCAGGCCATCGCGCAGGTTGTGATCGATGAGGAGATCGATACGCGAGCCGTCGTCGAGCGAGTAGCGCGCAAGAAGCTCGCGTCGATGGGCGATCTGGAGCCGGTTGTATTGCGGCGCCGATTGTTCGCGTTTCTGGCTCGCCGCGGATATGAGATGGACGAGATTCGCGAAGTCGTCGCTGCCGTGGGGAAGACGTAGGGCGAGAGCGTGGACTCAGCCTGTCTATATTTCAAGGCTATATGCAATCGTCCGAGATCCGCACCCGTTTCCTTGAATTTTTCGAGCGCCAGGGCCACAGGATTCTTCCCAGCTCCTCGCTCGTTCCCACTGACGATCCCACGCTGCTGTTCACCAATGCCGGGATGGTCCAGTTCAAGCGCGTTTTCCTTGGCAACGAGGAGCCGCCGACGCCTACGCGACGCGCGACCACGTCGCAGAAGTGCGTGCGCGCCGGCGGCAAGCACAACGACCTCGAGCAGGTCGGGCACACCGCGCGGCATCACACGTTCTTCGAGATGCTGGGCAACTTCTCATTTGGTGATTACTTCAAGCGCGAAGCGATCGGATTCGCCTGGGCGTTTGTCACCGGCGAACTCGGCCTGGCACCGGAGAATCTTCGTGTCACCGTGTTCCGCGAGGATGATGAGGCTCGCGCTCTGTGGATGGAGTTAGCGGGGCTTCCTGATACTCGCGTATTCGGACTCGGCGAGAAGGACAACTTCTGGCAGATGGCCGATACGGGTCCGTGCGGTCCGTGCACGGAGATCTACGTCGATCTCGCGAAGGTCGCGCGCGACTGGAAGGCGCCAGCGGGCTCGAGTGGGAGCTGGACCAATCCCGACCTCGTGGACTTCGACACCGAGACGTTCGTCGAGGCTGCTGAAGCGGGACGGTTCGTCGAGATCTGGAATCTCGTCTTCATGCAATTCGATCGTCAGCCTGACGGAACTCTGGCTCCGCTGCCAAGGCCGTCGGTGGACACCGGTGCAGGGTTGGAGCGCATCGCCGCGGTGATGCAGGGAGTTGCGAACAACTTCGACACCGATCTGTTCACGCCGCTCATCGCATCCGTCCAAGCGCAGCTGGGCCCCGTCGCGACTTCCGACGTCGACGACCGAGTCGCCGCGACGCGCGTCATAGCGGACCATGCTCGCTCGATCGCATTTCTGCTGGCAGACGGCGTGTATCCGTCGAACGACGGACGTGGCTACGTGCTGCGTCGCATTCTGCGACGCGGTGTGCGCTACGCGTGGCTGCTCGGTCGACGCGAGCCGACACTGACGCCCGTGGTGGAGCGCGTCATCGACATGATGCGCGACGTGTATCCAGAGCTGCATCAGCGCAGACAGCACATTCTCGACACGACACGTGCGGAAGAAGAGCGTTTTCTCGCGACGATCAACGGCGGAATGCAGCGCTTCGACGAGCTTGCCCCGGCAAAGACTACGCAGGAGCGTACGATCGCCGGCGAGGACGCGTTCAAGCTTTACGACACTTACGGCTTCCCGATCGATCTCACCGAGCTCATGGCGCGCGAGCGGGACTACACGGTCGACATCCCCGGGTTCGAGCGCGCGCTCGCGGCACAACGCACGCAATCACAGGAAGAGCGTCGCTCGCGCAAGCTCGGCGTCGCGGCCGATGATCTGGGTGATGCGAACGCCTGGTCGGATGTCAGCGGTTCTCTTGCGGATGCGCTTTCGACCGCACGGTTCGTAGGGTACGAGCGAATGGACTCGGAGACTGACGCGATCGCCGTGCGACCATTGAGTGATGGACGCGTCGCCGTATTGCTGCGCGAATCCCCGTTCTACGCCGAGTCAGGCGGACAGGTGTCGGATGGCGGCGAGATTGTCGGAGAGGGATGGCGCGTCGCGGTCGAAGATGTGCGCAAGCTGGACGGCAAGCCGATCGCGATTGGCAAACCGACGGGTAACGTCACCCGTGGTATCGCTCGCGCAACGGTCCCGCGCGATGTGAGATTGGACACTCAACGGAATCATACTGCAACGCATCTGCTCCATGCGGCGCTGCGCGAGACGCTCGGCGATCATGTGCACCAGGCCGGCTCGCTCGTCGCACCAGATCGTCTTCGGTTCGACTTCACGCATACGGGGCCGCTCACGCGCGAGCAGGTTGAGCGTGTGGAGGAGATCGTCAATCGTGGCGTTCTCGCGGCAGTGCCGGTTACGACCACGGAGCGTCCGTATGAGGACGCCGTGTCCTCGGGCGCCATGGCGCTGTTCGGTGAGAAGTATGGCGACGTCGTACGCGTGGTCGATATTCCGTCGCTGTCGCGAGAGCTGTGCGGCGGGACTCACGTTGGAAATACCGCCGGGATCGGGCTGTTCAGCATCGTCAGCGAATCGGGGATAGCGGCAGGAGTTCGCCGCATCGAAGCGATCACTGGTACCCGTGCGTACGAGGCGGCGCGCGATCGCGAGCGGCTGCTCGGCAGCATCGCCGAGGCTGTGAAGGCGACACCGGCGACTGTGCTACGACGCGTACAAACGGTGGTCGAGGAACGACGTGTGCTGGAGAAGCGCGTGTCCGAGCTGATGCGGGGCGGTGGAGGCGGGACGAGCGGACCGGTTCAGCAGCTGCTGGATGGCGCTGTTTCCGTCAATGCGTTGCGACTCGTTGCGCGCGAAGTGGCGAGTGCGGATGCCAAGTCGCTACAGGAACTGGCCGAGGCAGCTCGCGAGAGCGCTTCCGACGTGATTCTGATTCTTGTTAGCGCGATGGATGGCGGCAAGAACGCAGTGATCGCCGCTGTCGGTGATGTTGCGCGCGAGCGTGGCGCGCGCGCGGATGTGATCGTCAAGACGCTCACCCAGGAATTCGGTGGACGCGGCGGCGGTAAACCCGCACTGGCTCAGGGTGGTGTGCCAAACGCCGACGTGTTTCCGGCGCTGATCGCGCGTGCCGAGGCGATAGTCGCCGAGCAGATCGCGTGACGGCGACGCATGAGTCGCTGGGAGCGTGGCTGGATGGCAAGCTCGAATCCGTGCCGCAGGAGCTGGCCGTGCGCATCCGTGCGGTGCTCCCGCCCGACTGGCGCGCTGCGTCCATCGCAGATGCGCCGTCGTTTCTGACCAACGCCGCCTCGTGTGAGCTTCGCGGTTTGCTCGAGCGCGGGTGCGAGGAGCGTTGGGCGGCGCCCGGATTGCTCGTCGTGGATGCGCTTGTCACGTATGCGTGCGAGCTCGTCGCGCTGTCGGGGGGCGACATGGACGCCGGCTCCGTGGCAATTCTGAACGCAGTGGGGGCGACGCTGCCACCGGAGGAGTCAGCCACGTGATCGTCATCCTGTTCACCGGTGGCACGATCGCAATGCGGAACGATCCGACGGCGCGCGGCAACACGCCTGCGTTGACCGGTGCGGAGATCGTGAAGGCGACCCGTGGCATCGACAATACCAGTGCGGTGGAGACCGAGGATTGGGGCCATTTCCCCGGACCGCACATGAACGTCGCGCGCATCTGGGCACTCCGGAATCGCATAGCGGAGCATCTCGCACGCGACGAAGTCGCGGGTGTCGTCGTCACTCACGGTACCGACACGCTCGAAGAGTCGGCGTACTTCGTTGCGCGCGCACTGTCGTCGCCCAAGCCAGTCGTGTTCACTGGTGCGATGCGCACGCAGAGCGACCTCGGCTGGGACGGACCGGCGAACCTGTTCGAAGCGGTGCACGTAGCTGCGAGCCCCGCGTCGGTGGGGCAGGGCGTAATGGTGGTTCTGAGCGGGCAGATTTTCACGGCACTCGATGTTACCAAGTCGAATACACAGCTGCTCGATGCGTTCGAGAGTCCGGGGTTGGGTCCGATTGGATATCTTGACGAAGGCGAGGTTATCTTCCGGCGCGAGCTGCCAGCGCTGATCCCGCCAATCATACCAGTCGCGCCGGCGACCCCCGTCGACATTTTCTTCGCGTCCGCCGGCTGCGACTCCCGGTTGCTCGATGCAGTGCGCGACGAGTCGCGCGGAGCGGTGATCGCGGCGATGGGCCGTGGTAACGTGCCGCCCGAAATGGTGCCGGGGATCGGCCGCTACATCGCCGACGGGAAGCCCGTCGTGATAACGTCGCGTACGGGCGGTGGACGCGTAGGTCACACCTACGCTTATCCGGGGGGCGGGCGCACACTGGAAGACATGGGAGCAATTCTGGCCGGCTCCCGTCGCTCGCAGCAGGCGCGCATCGATCTCATGCTGGCGCTGGGCGCCGGTGTGAGTGACGGGGAATTGCGCGCACTGTTCTCGAGCTGAGATCGCATGCCGTTGATGCAACCGCCAGAAACCGTGGTCGAGATCACGCGAGTACTCGAAGCCGCAGGTTACGAGGCCTGGTGCGTTGGCGGTGGCGTGCGCGACGCACTGCTCGGCATCCCCAACCTCGACTGGGATCTCACCACCAGTGCAAGGCCGTTGCAGGTTCGCAAGTTGTTCAAACGCACCGTACCCGTCGGAATCGAGTTCGGGACGATCGGCGTGCTGGATGAGAAGAATGTGATGCACGAAGTCACCACGTTCCGATCGGACGTCGAAACCGACGGACGGCACGCAGTCGTGAAGTTCGGCGAATCTCTCGAGGATGACCTCGCGCGCCGCGACTTCACCATCAATGCGATCGCGTATTCGCCATCGCGCGATGAGCTGCGCGATCCGTTCGGCGGGCAACGCGACATCGCGGAGCGCGTTCTCCGCGCTGTCGGCGTTGCCAAGGAACGCATGCGTGAAGACAGATTGCGCGCTCTGCGCGCGATCCGGTTCGCGTCGCGTTTCGGCTTCACCGTGGACCCTGCAACGTGGCAGGCGATTCTCGTGAGTGCACCGCACCTTGGCAGACTTTCGCCAGAGCGCGTGCAGCAGGAGATCGTCAAGACGATGAATCAGGTTGCGTTGCCGAGCACCGCATTCCGGATGTGGCGTGACAGCGGTGCGTTTGCGGAACTCGTTCCGGGGCTCGCGGGCATTACAGACGTCGAGCTACTGGCGCTCGATCACTTGCGCCTGCCGCAACTTGCCAGACGCCCGCAGCGCTTGCAGCTTCGTCTCGCGGGACTCTTTTCGGCAGCTCGTCCTGGCACGGTACACGCCATGCTCAAAGCGTTGCGCTTCTCGAATGCGGATGCCGCATGGGTCGGAGGCCTCGTTGAGCGCTGGCACGAGATGGGACGCGGAATGAAGAACGAGCTGATGCACTCCGAGGCGCCGGCTGATTCAGTCTTGCGCTCATGGGCGGGCCATGCTGGTCGCACGCGGCTCGCTTCATTGCTGCGCATCGCTGACGCTCACTGGTGGGCCGAGCGAGAACGGGGTAGGCCGGCGCCATCGCGCGAGCGTGTGGAGTCCGTCTATCGCCGCGCGATTCGGATTGCATATCGCGATCCGGTTGAAATCTCGGACCTTGCTGTCAACGGCGACGACCTTCACGCGATTGGCATCACGGGAAAGCAGCTGGGGCAGACACTGCGCGCGTTGTTGCAGTACGTTCTTGAAGATCCGAGTCGGAATACGCCCGACATGTTGTTGAGCCGTGCACGGGGAGACGCATGATCTTTCGCAGCAGACCGCAGCAGGCAACCGTCTGGCGGAGGTTCCGCTCCGGTCACGACGGGTTCACCTTCGAGGAGTCCCGGGAAGGTTACTTCGAAGCGCACGTTGCCGCGAATGCGGAACGCGCGGTCGATCTGACGCATCTGCTTGCAGAGCATCTTCCGCCGGCTGTCGACGTCGCACTCACCGATCATCGCAGCAAGACCACGTGGAACGGCGTCGACATCGCGCTACCCGACGTCCGGGATGCGATCGCGCGCCTCAAGGTGCCACTTGCGACGTATGCGGGAGTGGACATCACGATCTTCACGCCGGAAGATCAACTGTCGTTGACCGCGGAGCTGGATCTGTATGCATTCGGCCGCAGTGACCGCTGGTTGTATCTGCTGCAGGCGCTTGGACTTGAACAGTATGGTGCGGTGGCGGAAAGAGGCTGGCGTGGTCAGCCATGGGATCGCTCACCGGCCGCTGTGCTCACCACGGCTCTCGTTACCGCGGCCGAGCGGCTATCGCTCACCCGCTCACCGTGAGCGTACCCGCGCTGATTGCGGCGATCGCTGCCGCACTCGCGAACGTGTTGGGCGCTGCACTTGTAACTGGTCGACGCGTATGGAGCCCGCGCGATCTCGACATGATGATCGCGTTTTCCGGCGGGTTCATGATATCCGTTGCGGTCGTGGACATGATCCCGGACGCGATTACGACGCACGGTGTGGCCGCGGGCTGGATGGTACTAATCGGATATCTCGCCGTTCATCTGACGCAACACACACTCATACCGCACTTCCACTTTGGCGAGGAAACTCACCACGTCACGCGGGCGGTCGGCATCTCGGCGCTCATCGGCCTCATGCTGCACATGTTGATGGACGGGGTCGCGATCGCGAGTGGGTTCGCAGCTGGATCGACTGTCGGATCGCTCGTAGTTGCTGCGATCATCCTGCACAAGCTGCCCGAGGGATCGACGGTGTCGAGCCTGCTGCTGGCGGCCGGTTTCAATCGGCGCAATGCGCTTGGTGCCGCCGCGCTGCTCGGGCTCGCAACCGTGGTCGGTGCACTGCTGACGGTGAGCTTCGCGCCCCTGTCGGAATATGGCCTCGCGCTGTCCGGTGGTGTAACGGTGTACGTGGCCGCGTCGAATCTGGTCCCCGAGTTCCAGCACAAGCATGGCTGGCGCTTCCCGGTCGCATTCTTTGGTGGGTGCGTGGCGTTCGGCGCGGGACATGCTCTGCTGGCGATGGTCTGACCATGGAGAAGATGCCCAAGCCTCATCGCCGGAAATCCGAGCCGTCGCTGTTCGCGCCTCCGTCGTCCGCGCAACCGCTCGCGGCGCGCATGCGGCCGCGGAGTCTCGACGAATTCGTCGGACAGGAGCATCTGCTCGCTGCCGGCAAGGCGCTGCGTACGGCGATCGAGCGTGGCACCATCGGCTCGATGATCTTCTGGGGCCCGCCCGGAACCGGCAAGACGACGCTCGGCCGTCTCATCGCCCAGTACACGGATTCCGAGTTCGTCCCGTTCTCCGCGGTGACCGAAGGTGTGCCGCGAGTGCGTGAAATCGTTGCAGAGGCCGAGGAGCGCCTGGAGCGGGGACGCGCGACCATTCTGTTCGTGGACGAGATTCATCGTTTCAATCGCGCGCAGCAGGATGCGTTCCTGCCGCATGTGGAGCAGGGTACCATCACGTTGATAGGCGCGACGACCGAGAATCCGTCGTTCGAGGTGAACGGCGCTTTGCTGTCACGAATGCGCGTCTTCGTTCTGGAGTCGCTCACTGAAGGCGACCTCGTCGCGGTCATCGATCGCGCGCTTCACGACGCGGAGCGCGGACTCGGTACGCGAAACATTTCGATTGCGGACGACGCGCGCTCGGTGCTCGCGCGTGAGAGCGACGGCGATGCACGTCGCGCGCTCACCGCACTGGAGGCGTCCGCCACTGACGTGGGGGACGGAGGCGTAATCACGGTCGACACCGTGCGCGACGCGCTGCAGAAACGGTTCGCGCTGCACGACAAGAGCGGCGAGGCGCACTTCAATCTGTTGTCCGCGCTGCACAAGAGTCTTCGCGGAAGCGATCCCAACGCAGCGCTGTACTGGGCCGCACGAATGATCGAAGGCGGCGAGGACCCGATGACGATCTTCCGCCGCTCGATCGCGATGGCTGCGGAAGACATCGGCGTCGCGGATCCGCAGGCTCTGCAACTCGCGGTGGCCGCACGCAACGCGTACCATGTTTTGGGGCCCCCGGAGGGCTACCTTCCGTTGGCCGAGATGCTGGTCTATCTCGCAACCGCCCCCAAATCGAATTCGGCCTACCGCGCGCTCAGCGCAGCGCTGGAAGCCGCTCGCGAAACGCCCGGTGAAGGTCCGCCGATGAACATCCGCAACGCGCCGACAAAGCTCATGAAGGAGCTAGGTTATCACGCAGGCTACAAGTACGCGCACGACAGTGACGATGCGTACATCCCGCAGGAATACCTTCCGGAGAAATTGCGTGGATCAGTCTTCTATCAACCCGGCCCGTTCGGATTCGAGCGCGACATAGCGAAACGTCTCGCCTGGTGGGACGAGTTGAAGAAGAAGGCTCAGGACGGCGAGTAGTGCTTGGTCGGGCGTTTTTCTTCCAACGCCTTGACGATCCGCTCAGCTGCGTGGCCGTCCCAACCCGCGGGGCGCGGTGGTGTCGCCTGTGCAACTGCCGCAAGTGAGTCGGCGTATGCACCCAGTATCCCGCGTGGGGTTAGCGGCCACGGTGCCATGTGGTTGGTACCGTGCGTGATCGTGACGGGCCGCTCGGTCTGTTCGCGCAACGTCACGCACGGAACTCCGAGCGCGGTCGTTTCTTCCTGGATGCCTCCTGAATCGGTGAGCACGCACTGAGCTCCATCGGTCAGGGCGAGCATCTGAGTGTATCCAAGCGGCTCCAGCACTGTGAGCGGCGTCAGCTTGGCACCGAGATGGAAGCGTTCGATGTTCTTGACCGTGCGCGGATGCAGCGGCAGGACCACGGGCAGCGATTCCGCCACGAGCGCAAGACCCTCGAGCACAGCCGCGAGCGCCGTTGGCTCATCTACGTTGGACGGACGATGCAGCGTCGCGGCGACATAATGCCGGCGGCGAAGACCGAGCCGCTCCAGTGTATTCGTCGCACGCGCGACAGGAAGCTGCAACATCAGCGTGTCGATCATCACGTTGCCGACGAAGCGGATGTGGGTCTCAGGAATCCCTTCGGCGATGAGATTCGCCGCGGCATCTTCCGATGGCGTGAGCAGCAAGTCAGCAAGCCGGTCCGTCACCACGCGATTGATTTCTTCCGGCATGCGCCAGTCGTGGCTGCGCAACCCGGCCTCGACGTGCGCGATGTGCGCGTGGGTCTCGGTGCGCACCTTGGATGCGACGAGTGTCGCCGCCATCGTGGAGTTCACGTCACCCACCACGACGACCCACTGCGGGTGTACCTTCATCAGAACCGGCTCGAACGCCTCCATGATCCTGGCGGTCTGCACCGCGTGACTTGCCGTGCCGACGCCGAGATGGAAGTCGGGCGCCTTTATCCCAAGCTCCGTGAAGAAGGTGTCGGACATCGCGGCGTCGTAGTGCTGGCCCGTGTGGACCAGGATCGACTCGTGGCCAGCCGCTTCGAGTGCGCGCAGAATTGGGGCAACCTTCATGAAGTTGGGGCGGGCGCCCGCAACTACGAGAACTTTCATGTGATCAGTTGGCATTATGAGGGGTAAAGCTAGACATCCATGAGGCATTGTCCAACCGGCGGCACTTTCCGTGCAGGAGATAATCGGACCATGAAGAAAACATTTGTGATATCGGCTATAGCGGCGCTTGCCGGATGCGCCACGCTGGGAGTTGGCGGGTTCAAGCAACCCATCGTCAACTTCAACGACCTACAGGTAGAAGGTGTCGGCACCAAGGGAGGAACGGTTGACGTGGTGCTCAGCGTCTACAACCCCAACGGGTACCGGCTGGACGCCACTCAGCTCACCTACAAGCTGCTTGTCGATACGAGTGCCGTGGGCGACGGGGTTTACAACACCAAGTTCACGGTTCAGAGCGGCGATTCCGCGATCGTTCGGCTCCCCGTCCATCTCAGCTACGCCGGCCTGGCTGCCGCAGCGAAGCAGTTGCAGGAGAACGGATCTGTCAACTATCGAGTGATGGGCGACGTGACTGTCGCAACGCCAGTCGGTAACTTCACGAAGCCCTACGACCGGACGGGCCGGTTCTCAACCTTGTCGGGGATAAAGCACTAGAGATTGCCAAAAGAACTGATTGATCTGATCGCCCCGGTCGAGCGTGCGCTCCTGATAGGAGCGCCGCGCAAGGGGCGCAGCGCCAAACACCGGACTGCCGAGCACCTCGAGGAACTGGCGCGTCTCGCGGATACCGCAGGCGCCGAAGTCGTTGGCGAAGTCGTGCAGCAGATCGATCGCCCGAATCCCGCGACATACCTGGGCAAGGGAAAGGTCGAGGAGTTGACGCAGACGATCGCGGACAAGGACGCGACGCTGCTCCTGTTCGACGACGAGCTGAGTCCGTCGCAGGGAAAGAACATCGAGGATATCACGGGCAAACGCGTGATGGACCGCGCCGAGCTGATCCTGGACATTTTCGCGACGCGCGCGCGCAGCGCCGAGGCAAAGATGCAGGTGGAGCTGGCGCAGCTACAGTACATGTTGCCGCGGCTCACACGCATGTGGGCCCACCTCGAGAAATTCCGGGGCGGCATCGGTGTCCGCGGTCCTGGTGAAACGCAGCTGGAGACAGACCGTCGGCTCATCAACCATCGCATCAAGGTCCTTACCCAACGGTTGACGGAAGTTCAGAAGTCGCGCGAGGTGCAGCGTGGCTCGCGCCGAGGCGAATTCCAGGCGAGTCTCGTTGGCTATACCAACGCCGGCAAGTCGTCGATCCTGCGCGCGCTCGCGAGCGACAACAGCATCTTTGTCGAGAACCGGTTGTTCGCGACGCTCGATCCGCTGACTCGTGAGGTCGAGCTTGCTGACGGCGAGGAGATATTGCTTACCGACACGGTCGGATTCGTGCGCAAGCTGCCGCACCAACTGGTCGCGAGCTTTCGTGCGACGCTCGAAGAGGTACTCGAGGCGGACGTGCTGCTGCACGTGATCGACATTTCCGATCCGTTGTGGGAAGAGCACCGCGCCGTGGTCGTCGAGGTGTTGTCCGAGCTTGGCGCGAATCACAAGCCGCTGATCAACGTCTTCAACAAGTCCGACCTGCTTCCACCACTCGTTCTCGAGGCCCTGCGCGAGCGCATTGCCAACCTCATTCCGGACGCGGTATTCGCGAGTGCAGCAACCGAGGGCGGTCTGGATGCGCTCAAGCGTGCTCTGCTGCGACGCCTCCGCGCCGAGCGGCGAGTCGTCGAGCTGCGAGTGCCGTTATCCGATGGCCGCCTGCTCGCCGAGCTGCACCGCAATGGCGACGTGCTGGCGCAGCGGACCGACGGTGATGAGATGATCGTCTCCGTCCGGCTCACACCGGAAGCCCTGGGGCGACTGGGCGATCGCGCCGTCGCAGTGTGACGGCGCGGTAGCCTCCGCGCGCGTCCATCCGGCGGCATAGCCGCTGGACTGAGTGCCCCCGTATTCGCGCAGCTGAGAACGGCGTCGCCGGTAAAGCCGTATAATATCGTCCAACATTTGTACGGTTTCTCTTTCCAGCACAGGCATGACACGGGGACGTTATTCTCTCTCGCTGATCGCAGCCGCGGCGGCGCTGTCGTTCGGTACTCGACAGCTCGACGCACAGCAGAGTCCAGCCACGCCGGCAGAAGCGGCATGGTGGCACCACATAACCGTGATCGCCGCCGACAGCATGCATGGGCGTCGGACCGGAACCGCCGACTATGTGAAGGCCGCGCACTACGTCGCGGATCAGTTTGCGTCGATGGGTCTGGAGCCCGGCGGCACGGACGGATTCTTTCAGACGGTACATCTCTCGGAAGCCCGCATCGTGTCGGAAGGTTCGAGCATCGTGCTGCAAACCGCGAGCAGCACCGACACGCTCCCTCTGAACGTTCAGCTCAAGCCATCGACAGTGTCGGAAGCTGCCGGACCGATGGTCTTCGTGGGTTATGGACTCAATCTGCCCGGCGCACACGACGATCTCGCCGGCGTCGATCTGCACGGCAAGGTCGCCGTATATCTCAACAGGATGCCTCCGGGCCTGGGCGCAACGATGTTCGCGCACGGCCGCGCCTCGCGATGGAGAGAGCTGCAGCGCCTCGGCGCAGTCGCTGGAGTCGCAATCGCGGATGCGCCGCCAGCCGGCCGCGCTCGCCCGGCGCGTCCCGCTGGCCGCCCGGTGACCGGGCTCGCCGAAGATCCGGCGGAACATGGTATTCTGGTGAACGTAGCGGCGGATGACGCCGAGCGAATATTCGCCGGGTCAGGTCACACGTATGCCGAGATGGTCGCGCTCGCCGACGCGAACAGGCCGCTTCCGACGATTCAGCTTCGACCGAGCTTCCACGCCAGACTGCAGATCGAGCGGACTCCCGTCGACGCGCCCAACGTCGTCGGAATCCTGCGAGGGAGCGATCCCAAGCTGCGCGACCAGTATCTGGTGGTCAGCGCGCACCTGGATCACCTGGGAATCGGCCGGCCTGTGAATGGCGACAGCATCTACAACGGCGCGATAGACAACGCGTCAGGCATTGCGACTCTGCTCGAGACCGCGCGAGGATTTCACGACGGGAAGATGCGCGGGCGCCGCTCGGTCATCTTCCTCGCTGTAACCGGCGAGGAAGAAGGCGAGCTCGGCTCCGCGTATTTCGCTCTGCATCCGACAGTGCCTCAGGACCAACTCGTTGCAGATCTGAATACGGACATGTACTTCCCGATCATTCCGTTCACCGGACTCTTCTCGTACGGCTGGGATGAATCCGACCTCGGCAATGACATCATGCCGGTATTGAAGGCACACGGCATTGCCAACCTGGAAGATCCCGAGCCGGAACAGGTTCGATTCATTAGAAGCGACCAGTACAGCTTCATCCAGCGCGGAATTCCATCGCTGGCATTCAAGGTGGGCTACACCACGGGCTCGCCCGAGATGAAAGTCGTGACGGATTGGGTGGCCAATCGCTATCACAAGCCGTCCGACGATCTCGCGCAACCAGTCGATTTTAAAACTGCCGTTTCGTTCGACTCGCTTTACTTCGACATCGTGCGCGCGGTAGCGGATCGCGAGACGCGGCCCGAGTGGTACAAGCAGAGCGTGTTCGCCTCGATTCCACGGGCAGGACCGTAGGCCGCGGGGACGCCGGAACGATAAGTACGCGTTCCATTTCAAATCGCAGCCGACCACATCGTTACCGACAACAGCCACACAGGAACCGTTACCACGATATGACTCTGCTCGTCGAGTATCGATGGGTGTAGCACGAGCTCTTGCCTTGATTGCGGGATTCCAGACAGCGCTGATCAGCTGTGCTGGAAGTGCAATCTCACCGCGCGATGCAGTGGTCGTCGCCGTCTCGAGCCAGTCGGGCGGGCGCGTCGCGCTGCGTACCGACTCCGTGGCTTGCGGCTCGGGCGCGGCAGCTTCCGATAGCGCCGCACTGCGCGCTGTCCTGCATGCGGTCGCGAGAAATGAGCGACGGCAATTCGCTCCGCGCTGGCGTGAAGACCCGGGCCAGGCGGTAACCGTCAGAATCGATGCGCCGACGTCGCTGGCAGGATGGAATCCCGCCTTTCGAACCGAAGTTGCCGCAGCACTTCAGGCCTGGGCGATCGCAGGCTCGCCGGTCAGGTTCGCGCTCGTCGATGGGAATGCCGACGCCAACGTGCGCATTCACTGGATCGACAGGTTCGACGCGCACTACGAGGGCTGGACCACGGTCTCGTGGGATGACCGGGGCCGGCTCATCAGTGGCGACGTAACCCTGGCCCTTCACAGTCCGCAAGGACAGCTGCTGACGCCCGACGAGCGCGCTCAGGTTGCAATGCACGAGGTCGGGCACGTCCTTGGACTCAGCCACAGCAGCAGCCCAGGCTCGATAATGTCTCCGACGGTCCGCGTGAAGACCATCGGAGCTGTGGACATCGAGGCGCTTCAGTCGCTGTACACAACGCCCGACGGGTCGTCGGTTGGGCAGAACATGGCGCAGGGCGGCGCTTCGCCCGACCGGTGTCCGGAACCCAAGCCATAGCGCACCAGTCTCGAAACCTGTCCAGCGCCACCGGACGGCTCGCGTCTGCGTGTCGGCTCAATCCTGTAACATATTGTGAGAACGGATGTTACGGCCGATGAGTTCATGTGATATGGGAGGTACGTGCGAGGCATGGCTCGGCGTCGGACGGCGCCGATATTCGCCGAAATAATCGCGCGCTTTTTATACTCAGTTTTTTCGGTCTTCGTGTCGTAACTTACGGGATGCAACTCGAGCCAGTCGATCCTGAGCTTCCCATCAGCATTCGGGATGAAGATGCCGTCTCCGATGACGTACCGAACGCTCGCAAGATCAAGAAGAAGACTGCGAAACGCCTCGCAAAGCTGACCGCACTTCAGGCAAAGTTGTATGGCGACGGGAGGTACGCCGTGCTCGTCGTGCTCCAGGGACGGGACGCGTCGGGCAAGGACGGGACGATTCGGACAGTGTTCGGTGCGTGCAATCCGCAGGGCTGCGACGTTACGAGCTTCAAGGAGCCCACGCCGCTCGAGCGTAGGCACGACTTCCTCTGGCGCGTGCACAACGTCGTCCCGCCCCGTGGGATGGTCGGGATCTTCAACCGGTCGCACTACGAGGACGTGCTTGCCGCACGAGTCCACGGCATCGTCGGAAAGCCGATCTGGATGTCGCGCTACGACCAGATCAACGACTTCGAGCGCATGCTGATCCAGAACAACGTGATCGTCCTCAAGTTCTTCCTGCACGTATCACGGGCAGAGCAGCGGCGCCGACTGCTGAAACGTGTCGAGCAGGAAGACAAGAACTGGAAGTTTCGCGAAGGCGATCTGGACGACCGGCGGCTCTGGGATTCCTACACTGACGCCTATCACGACATGTTGCGTCGCACGTCGACGAAGGAAGCGCCGTGGTACCTGGTTCCCTCCGACGACAACAAGGTTCGCAATTACTTTATAACGGGAATCATGGTGCGCGCGCTCAGGAAGCTGAAGCTCCGTTATCCCAATGCAGATCCGAATGTTCTTCTCAGAGCGGAGCAGATTCTGACGGTATGACAGCAACAAGATCCCCCCAGCGTCCCAGGGCGGCCTTCATCGGCCTGGGCGCAATCGGCGCCCCGATCGCCCATCACGTCGCTCAAAGCACCACATTGGCAGTCTGGAACCGTACCCGCTCAGTCGCTGCGGAGTTTGCTTCCGAGACTGGCGCCAGCGACGCCGAATCGCCGGGCAGCGCTGCGGCAGGCGTGGATTTCCTGCTCACGTGCCTACCCACATCTGCGCAGGTCGAGGAAGTGCTGTTCGGGGTCAATGGAGCGGCGCCGAGTCTCAACTCGGGCGCGATGGTGATCGATTGCACTTCCGGCGATCCTGCCACGTCGCGGAAGATCGCCGCTCGTCTCGCACGCAGCGGCGTCGGGTTCATCGATGCCCCCGTGAGCGGTGGCGTTTCCGGTGCGATGGCCGGCCAGCTGACAGTGATGGTCGGCGGCGATGCGGGCGCGCTGGAGCGCGCTCGGCCGATTCTCGAGACATTCGCCGCCAAGATCGTCCACTGCGGCGCCATTGGCGCTGGTGACGCCGTGAAGGCGGTGAACAATGCGCTGCTGGCGGTGCATGTCTGGTCGACCGCCGAGGGACTTTCCGCTCTCTCCAAGCTCGGCGTGGATCCGGCCGTGGCGCTCGACGTGATCAATTCATCCAGTGGGCGCTCGAATACTTCGATCAATCTCTTCCCGGAGCGCGTGCTCAACCGGAGCTTCCCGCGCACGTTCAGGCTGGCACTACTCGACAAGGATGTCCGGATCGCTGCTGGCATCGCCCGAGATACAGGGACGCCGGCGCCGCTCCTGGATGAGACGTCGCGATTGTTCGCCGAGGCACATCAGGAACTGGGCGAGGACGCCGATCACATCGAGGCGGTGAAGGTGGTGGAGCGGCGGGCCGGAACCACGATCGGCGGCCGAATCCAGTAGCCTGCATGGGCTATATTTGAGCCGGATGACAGAGCACACTGAAACCATTCTGGATGCAAGCGCGGTGGAGCGAACGCTCCGCCGTATGGCTGGTGAGATAGTCGAAGCGAATGGCGGAACTGACAACCTCGTAATCGTCGGGATCCAGCGACGGGGAGTTCAGCTTGCCGATCGCATAGTTGCACTCATCAACGCGAGCGACGGTGTCGCAGTCCCGCGCGGGGCCCTCGACATCACCCTGTATCGTGACGATCTGCAGACAATAGGTCCGAGACCGGTGGTGGGGGCGACCGAGCTTCCGGGCTCGATCGACGGTTGCAACGTCGTCATCGTCGACGACGTCCTGTTCACGGGGCGAACGATCCGGGCTGCGCTGGACGAGCTGGCGGATTTTGGTCGTCCTGCCCGCATCGAACTGGCCGTGCTGATCGATCGCGGTGGCCGCGAGCTACCGATCCAGCCGGACATCGTCGGCAAAAAGGTGGCCGTGCGAGCCGGCGATCGGGTGGACGTCCAGGTGCACGAGATCGATGGTCAGTCGGCCGTGGTCCTCGTGTCCAAGCGATTCGAATGACAGCAGCGGCGCCGCTCGGAAAGGATTTGTTGGGGCTGGAGCCCCTAAGCGGGGAACAGATCAGTCTCATTCTCGACACAGCAGAGCCGTTCAAGGAAATCAGCGAGCGCGCAATCAAGAAAGTTCCGACGCTACGCGGCTCGACGGTGGTGAATCTCTTCTTCGAGAACTCCACACGGACGCGGATCTCGTTCGAGTTCGCCGAGAAGCGGTTGTCCGCGGATACCGTGAACGTTTCGTCCAGCGGGTCCAGCGTATCGAAGGGCGAGACGCTCGTGGATACGGCACGTAATCTCGAAGCGATGCGGATCGACATGGTGGTGATCCGCCACGGCTCATCCGGCGCGGCGAAGTTTCTCGCCGGCCGCATCGAATCCAACGTCATCAACGCGGGCGATGGCATGCACGAGCATCCGACGCAAGGACTGCTCGACCTGCTCACGCTTCGCGATCACTTCAAGCGAATCGAGGGACTGCGCGTCTGCATCTGCGGAGACGTGCTGCACTCGCGCGTCGCGCGCTCCAACATCTGGGGGTTGCGCAAGCTGGGTGCGGAGGTCGCGGTATGCGGTCCGCGCTCGCTCATGCCCAACGCAATCGACGAGATGGGTGTGACGGTGTTCTCGCGCATCGAAGAGGCGATCGAGTGGGCCGACGCGCTCAACATCCTCCGGCTGCAGCTCGAGCGCATGACCGCGGGCTACATACCTTCGTTGCGCGAATACAATCGTGTTTTCGGCGTGACGCGCGAGCGGCTCGAGCGCGCGCCACGCGATGTGCTAATCCTTCATCCGGGACCGATGAATCGCGGTGTAGAGATCGATTCCGACGTGGCCGACGGGCCCCATAGTGTGATACTCCCACAGGTGACGAACGGTGTCGCGGTGCGGATGGCGGTGTTGTATCTCCTGTCGGGCGGACGCCCCGAGCTGGCAGAGTCCGCCAAGGCCGGGAAGGGAGCACCATGACGCGCCCGGTACTTCTCACGGGTGGGCGCGTTCTCGATCCATCGCAGCAGATGGATGGCGTCGCTGACGTGCTGCTCGTCGATGGCGCCGTTGCAGCAATCGGTCGTGACATCGGGCGACCGGACGACGCGCAAACAGTCGATTGCGCAGGATTGATCGTGTCGCCGGGATTCATCGACGTGCACTGTCATCTGCGCGAGCCTGGACGCGCCGACGTTGAAACGATCGCGAGCGGCGCACGTGCGGCGGCCGCAGGAGGCTTCACCGCCGTCTGCGCGATGCCCAATACGGATCCAGTCATCGACAACCCGGCGGCGGTCGGCTTCGTCGTGCGACAGGGTCTGCGCGCGGGTGCTGCCCGGGTGTATCCCATCGGTGCCATCTCCGTAGGCCAGCGCGGTGAGGCGCTCGCGGAGTTCGGCGAGATGGTGGACGCCGGCGCAATCGGCGTGAGCGACGATGGCAAGCCGGTGGTGTCCGCGCAGCTCATGCGCACGGCGCTCGAATACGCGCGCACGTTCCAGATTCCGGTGATCGATCACTGTGAGGAACCGACGCTTGCCGCCGGCGGCGCAATGAACGAGGGCATCGTCTCCGCCCGGCTCGGCCTCAAGGGAATCCCGGACGAGGCCGAGGAGATCATGGCGATCCGCGACATACTGCTGGCGCGCCTCACTCGGGGCCACGTGCATCTTGCGCACATGAGCACAAAGGGCTCGGTCGAGCTGATTCGCTGGGGCAAGGATCGCGGCATCAACGTTACGGCCGAGGTCTGCCCGCATCATCTCTCGCTCACGGAGGAGGCGGTCGAGGGCTACGATACGAACGCCAAGATGAATCCGCCGCTCCGCACCGCGGAGGACGTCGAGACGCTGCGCCAGGCGGTGCGCGATGGAACGATCGATCTGGTCGCCACGGATCACGCGCCGCACCATTATGACGAGAAGGAGCGCGAGTTCCAGAATGCTCCGAACGGAATTGTCGGACTGGAGACGGCGCTTTCCGTCGTGGTCGACAGCCTCGTCGTGCCGGGCCACATCGATTTCGGAACGCTGGTGGACCGCATGTCCTGCAGTCCGGCTCGACTGTTCGGGCTCCCCGGAGGTACTTTAAGGGTTGGATCGCCGGCCGACGTCACCGTTTTCGATCCGGCTCGTCGCTGGACTGTGGATCCAGATCTGTTTCTGTCCAAGGGGCGCAACACACCGTATGCTGGAATGACGCTGACCGGCCGAACGATTTGCACCGTCGTCGCGGGTCAGGTCGTCTACACTCTGAACTAGCAGAGGAAAGGGGAATGACAGCGACCGATACCGAAGCGATGTCGGCTCTGCACGAGTTGTTGGACGAGCGGCAGCGCTACCAGGGCTGGCTCGCCACACTCGAAGGCCGTCGCGGCTCGACTCCGCCGCACGTGTACGAGCGCGTGCAGCGCGATTACGCCGGGCGTCTCGACCGCGTAATGCAGACGCTCGCCGAGCGCGCGGGACAGTTGACGGGCACCATCGAGGCGATGAAGTCGGATCTTGCAGCTCTCCGCGATCACGAGTCCGATCGCACCGACGAGCGGAACGAGGCGGAGCTTCGCGCGGCCGTTGGCGAGTTTACGCCGGACGAATGGGAGCGCCGCAGGGTCGAAGTCGACAGCGAGATCGAGCGCATCGCCGCGGAGCGGAGATCGGTCGAAGACGAGCTGCAGGAATTGCAGCGGATAGTCGCGCTTACGGCATCGGTCCAACCCGCAGCAACGACATCCGAGCCGGCGGTGGAGCGGCCGCGCGAATCGCGGTCTGGCGACGGCGCGCAGCAAGCAGCGCAGCGTGACGCGTCTTCGCACCCGTCCGCGCAAGGAACTCCACAGGCGGCGCCGTCGATCGACGAGTTCGTGGCGGAGTGGCGTCCGTCGCAGGCGCATCCGCAACACCAGGGAAATTCGTCGCGCGAGCAGCACGATAACATCCCCGACACGAAAGATCTGGAAGATCTTGTCATCCCGGCAGCGCCGATGGGAGGGAATCCGGTTGGCGCAGCCGGCGCGGATTACGGAATCGCCAACGGTGTGACCGGTGTAGCGGCGGCGGCAGCATCCGGGCCCTCGCAAGCACGCACGCCGCCGCCGATCCCCGCGCAGTCCGCTGACAGGGATACCGACAAGACTCTGAAGTGTCCTGAATGCGGCGCGATGAACTACGCAACCGAGTGGTACTGCGAGCGCTGCGGCGGCGAGCTGTCGACGTTCTAGGGGCGCAGGAGGACGCTGCTGCGCGACGAGCTGCGTAACCGCGACAGTACGCGTGACGGTGGTCAACGCGCGGCGTTACACGATGTGACCGAAGTAGATGTCCGTGTCGTACTGGATCGCGACTGAGCCGTCTTCCGCGTATTCATCGAAGATTCTTCTCAGCTCGCGCAGCATCGGCAGATAGCCTGGATGGCTCGCCGTAGGCGTGTAGGAGGAGGAGAGCAACCGGCCGCGCAAGCCTTCGAAGTCGAAGCGTTGCTCGTTGTAAAGCTTGCGATGCTGAAATGCGCTGCCACGCTCTCCGCCAAACAGTACGCGCAATCGCGCAGCGTCGAGGTGCTGGTGCCGAACCTGCTGGTAGTCGGTACCGTAGCGCTCGAGCATCGCATCGTAATCCCGAAGAAGGGGAGTGCTGTCGAGCTGTCGCGCATTCCACAGCAGGACCACCCACCCGTCGGGACGAAGAATGCGCGTGAATTCCGTTCTCGCCAGCTGTGGATCGAACCAGTGGAACGCCTGGCCGGCGGTTACATAATCGACAGACGCGGCGGGAAGCGTCGTGGCTTCGGCGCGGGCGGCCACGCTGTGAAAGCGCGGATACGCGGCCAGTAATCGCTCGGCAGCCTCGCGCATCCCGGTGTTGGGCTCGACGCCGAACACGGTGTTGCCATTGCGAAGGAATAGCTCCGATGAGATGCCGGTGCCCGATCCCACGTCGGCAATGTCGGCATGCGCGGAAAGGCCCGTTTCGTGAGCCAGGACGTCGATTACCTCGGCGGGGTAGCCGGGGCGGTAACGGACATAATCGTCCACGCGATCAGAGAAACGACGCGTGGAATCTGATGGGGTATCGTGCATCGCCAACTCCGGCGGGATGGAACCGTTCAACGAACGGGGTCGACCCCATTCCGATGCGACGTCACGACGCCAGGCGCGGACATGTCCGCGCCGTGTTACGCGGCTGCTTTCTTCGCGGCCTTGGCCATGCGGCTCTTGCGGCGCGCAGCGGCGTTCTTGTGGACGAGGCCCTTGCGCGCTGCACGATCGAGCAGCGTAACGGCTTCGGCCATGGCTTCGGATGAAGCGTTTTCGGCTCTCGCCTTCTTGAGGGCGGTACGGAGCGTCGAGCGCTGCGCGCGGTTACGGACCTGCGCGGCACGGGACTTCCGCATATTCTTCTTCGCGGACGCGATATTCGGCATGACGGGGCTGGTTAACTCGATGAAGCGAAAGCGTTTCCGATTCGCGACTAGCCTCGTAAATTAGGTCATCCCCATAACCGAGTCAAGTTGGATAGCGTCACTCAGCTTCTACTAATAGGTCCAGTCCTGCTCTTCTCCATGGTCGCCCATGAGTACGCTCATGGGTGGGTAGCCATGAAGAACGGCGACCCCACCGCGTACCAGCTAGGCAGGCTCACATGGAACCCGATCAAGCACATCGATCCGTTCATGACGATCCTGCTGCCGGTCTTCCTGGCCATTTCGCACGCCCCCATCCTTGGCGGGGCAAAACCGATCCCGGTCAATCCGCGAAATTACCGTAACTTCAAGCAGGGCGACATCATGGTGTCGCTGGCAGGTGTCACCACAAATGTGATCCTTGCCTTCGTTTTCACTGCTGTGGTTCCGCTGCTGTATTTCCCGGGTCGGGCCTTTCCGAACGCCGAGAACGGGTTCGCGATCCTGCAGCGCATGTTCATCTACGGAATCGAGATCAATCTCATTCTTGCTGCGTTCAACCTGCTTCCCATCCCGCCGCTGGACGGTTCGCACGTGTTCAAATACGTGCTGCCGCCGGCGTGGGCGTTGTCCTATGAGCGCATCAGCCGGTTTGGTTTGCTGATCATCTACGCGTTGCTGTTCCTGGGCGGACCGCTCCTCACGTGGTGGCTCTTTCCCGCCGAGGCGATCACCAACTTCCTCGTCGGGACCGTCGGCGGGTTCATACTGCCGTGGCAGGGCGTGCTGTGATGACGGCTGTCGACGTTCGCGACGGCGAGCATTCGGCCGGTCAGCCGGAGGACGAGGAACAGCGCGGCTTCATCGTGGAGCTTCCGGAGTTTTCGGGGCCGCTGGATCTGTTGCTGTCGCTGATTCGCGACGAGCAGGTGGACATCTACGACATTCCGATCGCGCGGATAGCAGAGCAGTTTCTCGCGCGCATTCACGGGATGAGCATCGATGATGCGGCGGACTACCTCGAGATGGCCGCGCGTCTGCTTCGCATCAAGGCGCAGATGCTGCTGCCGCGCCCCGAAGGCCTGGAAGCGTGGGAAGATCCGCGCGCCGAGCTGGTGCGGCGCCTGCTCGAATACCAGCAGGTGCGCGAAGTGGTGGACGTGCTCGAGCGGCTCGGGGACGATCGTCGCAACCGATTCGCTCGCTCCTACGTTCAGCCGCAGGTCGAACAGATAGATCGTGATGACCGGCCGTTCGCGGCCACTCTCGCGGATCTGTTTGCAGCGGTGGATCGCGTGTTGCGTCAGGCAAAGCGGCCGCTGGTGCACGACGTGATTCCGCGCGCGCTCGACGTGGATGGCGCGATCAAGTCCATCAGGGCCGTGATGGCGCTGCGCGCGCGCGCCAAGTGGGGCGACATCGTGTCGCGCGACGCGGAACCGTGGCAGATACTATCCGTGCTGCTCGCGCTGCTGGAACTGGCGAAGAGTGGCGAGCTGCGCATCGTGCAGCCGAAACCGTTTGCATCGATGGAGTTGAGTGGTGACACCGTTAGCTAGACTGCTGGAGGCCGCGCTGTTTGCAAGCGCGCGTCCGATTCCATCCGATTCGCTCAACCAGCTTGATCCGGAATCCACGCCTGCCGCGGTCTCCTCGGCGCTGGATGAAATTCGCGAGCGCTACGACAACGAGGGTCACGGCGTCGAGCTCGTCGCGGTGAGCGATGGCTGGCAGATACTCACGCGTCCGGAATACACCGAGGCAATCGAGCGGGCACAGCTGGCCGCACGTCCTCAACGGTTGTCCGGTGCGGCGCTCGAGACGCTCGCGATAGTCGCGTACCGTCAGCCGATCGGCAGAATGGAGATCGAGGACATTCGCGGTGTGGGTGCCGGAGCAATTCTCAAGTCACTGCAGGAGCGAGGTCTCGTCGACGTGGTGGGTCGCGGCGAGGGGATGGGCCGTCCGTTGCTGTATGGCACGACTCCGTTGTTTCTCGAGCATTTCGCGTTGCGGCATCTGGGCGAGCTTCCTCGTGCCGATGAGTTGACGGTAGCGCTCCGTCCCGCTCTTTCTCAGGCGTCCTGATGGCGGAGGCGATGCGCCTTCAGCGCGCGCTCGCACGAGCGGGTATTGCATCACGACGAAAAGCTGAAGAGCTGATCGCGGCGGGCCGCGTAACGGTCAACGGGGCCGTCGCGACGCTTGGCCAGGTTGTGGATCCGGCCGGAGACAAGATTCTCGTCGATGGGCGCCGTGTCGGTGCTCCGCCGGCAACTGTATGGCTCCTGCTCAACAAGCCGGCCGGCGTGGTAACTACGGCCAGTGACCCCGCGGGAAGGAAAACTGTCTTCGAATTGGTGGCTGATCAGCCGGGACTGACGTACGTCGGCAGGTTGGACTATCTGACCGAAGGCGCCCTTCTGATGACGACGGATGGCGCGGCCGCTCACGCGCTGACGCATCCCAGCCGCGGAGTGGAACGAACTTACGTGGCAACGGTACGCGGAGACGCGGTATCGGCAGCACGCGCGGCGATGCGCGGTGTGGAGCTCGAGGATGGTGTCGCGTATCCGATCTCGGCTACGGCAAACCCCGTTCCGGGCCGCCGCCACTACGAGTTCGAGATCGTGCTAGCGGAGGGAAAGCATCACGAGGTGCGGCGACTGTGTGCTGCCCTTGGATTGGAAGTGGAACGACTGGTGCGTACGAAGTTCGGACCAGTTCGGCTCGGCGCACTACCAAGCGGTGCGAGCCGGCCGCTGAACAAGCGTGAATCCGATTTAATCAGCTCACTCGTCAAACAGCCACCACATGGAAGACACGGCACTCGTCAACGCGGTAATCAGTGAAGTAGGGAAGCGTGTTGTAGGCCAGAATTACATGGTGGAGCGCCTGCTCGTAGGATTGCTCACGGGCGGCCACGTGCTTCTCGAGGGTGTGCCTGGCCTGGCCAAGACGCTCACCGTGCGCACGCTGGCCGAAACAATCAGCACGTCGTTTCAGCGAATTCAGTTCACTCCCGATCTGCTGCCCGCAGATGTCATCGGCACGCAGGTGTACGATCAGTCGACGGGTCGCTTCTCCGTGAAGCAGGGACCGATCTTCGCCAATATCGTCCTGGCGGACGAAATCAATCGTGCGCCAGCGAAGGTGCAGGCCGCGTTGCTCGAAGCGATGCAGGAGAAGCAGGTGACGATCGGCGGCACGACGTACATGCTGCAGGAGCCGTTTCTCGTGCTGGCCACCCAGAATCCGATCGAGCAGGAAGGAACCTATCCGCTGCCCGAGGCCCAGATCGATCGCTTCATGCTCAAGCTCTACGTCGGCTATCCGACGCGCGACGAGGAGAAGGAAGTGCTGCGCCGCATGGCCGGCAAGGACGAGATACCTGTGAGGCAGGTCGCGACCCCCGAGGCGGTGCTCGCTGCACGCAAGCGCATCGGCGAGCTGTACATGGACGACAGGATCGTCGATTACATCGTCGACATCGTGGAAGCGACGCGCAATCCGAAGGGTGCGAATCTGCCGGACCTCGCTCCGCTGATCGAGTTTGGTGCAAGTCCGCGCGCAACGCTCGCACTCGCGCAGGGGTCGCGCGCAATTGCCTTCCTGCGCGATCGCGCGTACGTCACACCCGACGACGTCAAGGCGATCGCACCGGACGTCCTCAGGCACCGCGTGCTCATCACGTACGAGGCGGAGGCTGAGGATGTGACGAGCGACAACGTCGTGTCGCGCATTCTCGACACGATACCAACCCCGTAGCAGCGTGCTCAACTTCCTGAAGCGTCGCGCAGCGCCGAAGGAAGCGCCGGCCCAGCGGCCGGTGCGCATCTCGCCTGAGATCCTGAAGCAGGTGAAGCGCGTCGAGCTCAAGACGCGCGGACTTGTCGACGCACTGTTCTCGGGCGAGTATCGCTCCGTGTTCAAGGGGCAGGGCATGGAGTTCTCGGAAGTGCGCGAGTACATACCCGGCGACGAGGTGCGCACGATCGACTGGAACGTCACCGCGCGCATGAACAGGCCTTTTGTCAAGCGCTACATCGAGGAGCGCGAGCTGACCGTGGTGCTGGCGCTCGACATCTCCGGATCGGAGAGCTTCGGCACCGTATCGCGCTTCAAGAGCGACGTAATGACGGAGTTCGCGGCCGTCATAGCAATGGCAGCGGTACGCAACAACGATCGTGTGGGGCTGATCTTCTTCACGGATCGTGTGGAACACGTCGTACCGCCGCGCAAGGGCAAGCGTCACGTGCTGCGAATCGTGCGCGATCTGCTCGCGTTTGTGCCGAAGGGCAAGGCTACCGATCTCCGGCCCGCGCTGGAGTACATGCAGCGCACGCTGCGGCAGCACACTGTGATCTTTCTGGTCTCCGACTTTCAGGACGAAGGCTACGAGCACGCGCTCAAGGTGCTGGGTCGCCGGCATGACATAGTCGCCGTTACCCTGAATGATCCTGCCGAGCAGACACTTCCGAGTGTCGGGCTGGCGCGCATGCGCGATCCAGAGACGGGAGAATTCCTTGAGGTTGACACGAGCGACCGGCGCGTCCGCGCTGCGTATGCAGAGCACATTGCCGCCGAGCTGGCGGGGCGGCGTCGAGTGCTGCGCAGGTCGGGAGTGGACGAGATCGAGCTGACCACGGACGGATCTGTGATCGAGCCACTGCTCAAGTTCTTTCGCACGCGTGAGACGCGAGCGCGGTCGCATCGATGACGATGGTAGCATTGTTCCTGTGGTTGCTTCAGGCGACGACGCCGGCCAGTCAGCTGCAGGTCGGCACGGCGGTGCGGCCGGAAACGACGACTGTGGGACAGCACTTCGTCGCGACGATACGGGTGCGCGTTCCAAACGGCACGCAGGTGATCTTCCCAACGCGACCGGACAGCGGGGCGCACGTGGATTCGGCCGGCGCGACGACTCGTACGGAATCGACGACGGGCGGATTCACCGAAACCACGGTCAACTACGTGCTCGCCGCCTGGGACACCGGCGGCCAGTCGCTTGGACTCGACAGCATCGTCGTGATCGGTCCGGGCGGCCAGCGCACGGCCGCATTGAAGAACTTCGCCGTACGCGTTCGTTCGGTCCTGCCGGCGGATACGTCGCTCCGGAAACCAAAGCCCTACCGCGCGGTAATCGCCATCGAGCCCTTCAACTGGATTCCATGGGCGTTGGCGGCTGCAGCGATTGCTCTGGTCGCTCTCCTGATCTGGTTCTGGCGTCGCTGGCGTCGTCGCGTCGCTCGCGGACTGTCACCGCTCCAGGTTGCGGAGCGTGACTTCGCACGCATTGATTCGCAGCGACTTGTCGAGTCGGGCGAGTCGGAGCGGTACGCTGTCGAGATGACTCGCGTGATGAGGACGTATCTGGCGGCGACTGTTCCGTCGGCGGCGCAATCCGCAACGACTCACGAGCTCGCGGATTCACTGCAGCGCTCACCCGTCGTGCCGATACCGCTACTGCTCGACGTTCTCGACACGACCGACCTCATCAAGTTCGCGCGGGAGAGCTCGACCGCCGAGCGTGCACGGGAAATCGGCGTAGCGGCGCGGAGCATCGTCGCCGATGTGAATAACGCGATCGAGGCGGCCAACGCGGCAAGCGCCGCGACCGCAAAGGCGAAGGCAGCGTGATGCAGATACCACCAGTTCAGCTGGTCACGCCGCTCGCGCTGCTGCTGCTTCTTGCGCTCCCTGTCTGGTGGATCGTTCGCGCGCGCAAGCGTCCTCCCGCGATCACGTTCTCGCGTACTTCCACGCTCGCTCGCGGCCCGCATGTGGGGTCTGCAGTCGAGCGCACGCTGTTCATCCTCCGTAACATCGTCCTTGCGGCGCTCGTACTCGCGCTTGCTCGCCCGCGCGGGGTGGGTCATTCCGAGAATGTGACGAGCCAGGGAATCAACATTGTGCTGGTCATCGATCTTTCCAGCTCGATGCTCGCCGAGGATTTCCAGCCGTCGAACCGGATTGCTGTCGCGAAGGCGACGGTCAAGCGATTCATCGCGGGTCGCACCTCCGATCGTATCGGGCTCGTTGCCTTCGCAGCGGAGGCGCTCACTCAGGTCCCGCTCACAACCGATTATCCAGTGGTGATGCAGGCCGTGGATAATCTGCAGGCGGGACAGCTCGAAGATGGGACTGCGATCGGGACGGCGATCGCGACCGCTGCGAACAGATTGCGGAACGCGCCGGGAAAATCCCGCGTAATGATTCTCCTGACCGACGGTGTGAACAACCGTGGCGACATCGATCCGCTGACGGCTGCTCGCGCAGCTGCCGCATACGGCGTCAAGATCTACAGCATCGGGGTCGGCACCGAAGGGATGGCGCCGGTGCCAGTCGGTCGCGGACTGTACGGTCTGCGCTATGAGAATCAACCGGTCGAGATCGATGAGGCGTTGCTGACGCGCATCTCCAGCATGACGGGCGGACGCTACTTCCGCGCCGTCGATGCGACTGCGCTGCAGAACATCTATTCGCAGATCGACACGCTGGAGCGCACGCCGGTTCAATCCACCACTTACGTGCGCTACAGCGAGCTGTTTCGCTGGCCGCTCGGCCTCGCCGTGATTGCGTTGCTCATCGAGCTGGGCGTGGCGGCCGTGAAGGCGCCGCTGCCATGATTCGTTTTCTGGAGTGGCCCTGGGCCGTTGCATTCGCGGTGCTGTTGCCAGTCGCGGGCGTGATCGCATTGATCATTGGACGCCGCTCTCGCATCCGTCGTCTCGCGCTGTTGGGCACCCGAACGATGCTTGCGCGACTTGCGCCACTTGGCACGCGTCGCGGCCCGTGGCATAACGTGCGCATCGTCACTTCGCTCGTCCTGCTCGGCGCCGCAGTGTCGGGGCCGCGTTGGGGACAGGAGAGCTCGGTCGTCAGCCGCAGCGGTGCAGACGTCGTTCTCGCGCTCGACGCGTCGCTGTCGATGACCGCGACTGACGAGCGTCCGTCGCGCCTCGCGAAGATGAAGCAAGTCGTGCGTCAGCTTCGCGCGTTGTCGCCGGACGATCGATTCGCGATGCTTGCATTTGCCGGCAAATCGTACATCCTCACGCCTCTGACGACCGACGACGGTGCACTTGCGCTGTACCTGGACAACCTCGATCCCACGGTTGTGGGCGAAGCGGGCAGCTCGATGTCGAGTGCGCTGCGCCAGGCTACCGTTCTGCTCAGTCTGGGCAAGGGGAACGGTAACAAGGCCATAGTGTTGATGAGCGATGGCGAGGCGTTCGAGCCGCTGTCGGATGTTGCGGCGGCTGCGAAGCGCGCGAAGGATGCCGGTATCGAGGTCGTGACCGTTGGATTTGGCACGCCGCAGGGTTCGACCATACCCATTGTCGAGAACGGCGCCACAACGGTGAAGCGCGATGAGAACGGGCAGGTAGTGGTGACACAATATCATCCCGAATTTCTGCGTACCGCTGCTGATTCAGCCGATGGAGTGTTCGTGCCAGCCGAGGCCGCGAACAAGGCCGAGGCGGTGAGGTCGGCGATCCAGCGGCTCAAGACCGAGGCGCATGCAGTTCAGACGGGACGCGATCTCACACCACGTTTCCAGTGGTTCGTCGCACCAGCGTTGCTGCTCCTGTTGCTGGACGCATTGCTGGGGCTCCGATCGAGACGGCGTCTTGCCAGCGCGGCGATCATCGCTGCGGGAACGCTTGCGGCGTGTTCACCCAATTCCAGGACCGAGCTCCTGGCATACAATCGCGGTACCACGCTGCTTTCGCACGATTCGCTTGCTGCCGCCGTGCCAATTCTCGATTCTGTCGAGGCGCGACATGGCCCGATGGCCTTCAACGCGACGTTCAACGCTGGCTGGGCGTATCTTGTTACGGGAAGGAAGCTGCACGGCGACACGGCCGCTCAGCCACTGGACAGCGCTCTTGCGCATTACCGACGGGCGCTGACTCTGACGCCCGACGATCGCGATGCCAAATGGAACTACGAGCTCGCGCTCCGCGTTCACAAGGCGTCCGGCGGTGGGGGCGGCGGAGGAGGAGGGGGCGGAGGCGGAGGTGCGCAAGCGCCGCAACCGAAGCCAGCCGGAGGTGGTGCTCTGGGATCGCAGCAGGCCGACGCCGTTTTGAACAATGCCGCACGCGAGGAGCAGGACGTGCAGGGACGCAAACAGCAGAAGAACGTGCCGCAACCGCCGCCGCACGGGAAGGACTGGTGATCGTCGCACTGCTGCTCTTCGCACAGGTCGGCGTCGTTCAGTTCCAGACGCAGGTCTCGCCGGATACGGTGTACGCGGGACAGCAGGTGAACTACGACGCAGTCACGCTAGTGGACGACGTCGCGCGCCGGCGGCTGCGCGCCAACCCCGTCTTCACGCCAGCCGACGTCGCCGGTGTGACGATATATGACTTCCCGTTCGACACGAGCTCCATATCGACGGTTACGGTGGACGGCGCGCCGTACCGGCGTTACGCATATCACCGCGCGCTGTTCCCGCTCCTGCCCGGTACGTACACGGTGCCGGCCGCGACGCTGCAATACCGGCTTCCGGATGGAGACGACTACTTCAGTCCGCCGCGCACATATTCGACGATGTCGGCTCCGCAGTCGTTCACGGCCGTCGCATTGCCGACGTCAGGCAAGCCTGTTGGCTTCATAGGGGCGGTAGGAGAATTTCGGGACACGCTCCGCACGGACGGGTCCAGCTTGCGGGTCGGTGATCCCTTTACCGTGACGATGCGGTTATCGGGCGTCGGAAATCTGCGATTGCTTGCCCGTCCCGCGCTCGAAATCGACTGGGCAACCACGGTTCCCGGTGAGGAGCGTGTTTACTGGGATTCCGCCGGCACAGTGGTGCGCGGCGCGAAGGAGTTCGACTGGATCGTAACGCCGAAGATCCCCGGCGAGATGGTGTTGCCGGAGGTGCGGTATGATTTCTTCAATCCCACGTCGCGCCGCTACGAATTCGCAACGACGCCGTCGCTGCGCGTCATGGTCGCCGCCGCAACAGGTCCCGTGGCCGACACGACTACAGTTCCGCGGGACACGATCGGTGACACGCCATTTCCAGCCCTCGCAAGACTCGCGCGATCAAACGCGCTCGTGATCGCGATCGCCGCAACCGCCATTGCCGTGATTCTCTTTGGCATCCTGCTCCTGAGCCGGCGACGCCGCGGCGATCAGGACGACGAAGAGTGACGGAGCGCCGCAGCGCATCCGCTTGTAGTTACGTCGTGCCACTGCTACGATCCAACACGTGCCAGTAATCAGCGTTCTTCCCAGCGCGGTAGCGGACCAGATTGCGGCCGGAGAAGTCGTCGAGCGCCCGGCGTCGGTCGTCAAGGAACTGGTCGAGAATTCGCTCGATGCGGGGGCAAAGTCGGTGGAGATCACCGTGCAGGAAGGCGGCCGCGCCCTGATTCGCATAAGCGACGACGGGGCGGGAATGGATGCTGACGACGCGGTCCTCTCGCTCGCTCGGCATGGGACGTCCAAGATTCGCACATCGGCGGATCTCACCGGCGTGCGCACGTTTGGATTTCGCGGCGAAGCACTGCCGGCGATCTGCTCTGTCTCGCGTATGGAAATCGAGACTGCGCTGCACGACGGAAGCGGCACGCGCCTCGAAGCAGCGGGTGGTGCACCCCCGACCGTGACTCCCACGCAACGGCGGCGCGGCACGACTGTCACCGTTACCGATCTGTTCTACAACTCTCCGGCACGCGCAAAATTCCTGCGGGGAAGTCGCTCCGAGTGGCGCGCGATATCGGAAATCGTCATGACGCTCGCTCTCACGCGTCGCGACATTCGTTTCGACCTGGTGCACGACGGACGGCGCTCTCTCACTGCGCCTCCGGCTTCTTCATTACGCGTGCGGCTCGGCGCACTCTGGGGTGTTCAGTACGCAGACGGCTTGCTGGACGTGGATGATGTAGCGGGTCCGATTCACGTGTCCGGCCTTGTCGAGCGTCCGGCAAATGTCGGAACGGCTACGCGACGTGTATTCCTATCGGTCAACGGCCGCTCCATCCGGGACGCTGGAATTGTGCGCGGCGCCGAGGCTGCGTACAGGTCGACGATCCCAGCTGGAACCAGACCGGCACTGTACCTGGAAGTCGCCGTGCCCGCCGACTCAGTCGACGTAAACGTCCATCCCGCCAAGGCCGAGATTCGATTTCAGGATCGCTGGACGGTCGAGCGCGCTGTCGAGCGTGCGGTGCGACGCGCGCTTGGTACGTTCGATAGCTCCGCGGCAATGGGACGATCTTTCTTCGGCGGAATTGCGCCGCCGAATGCGCACGTTCAAGTAATCGAAAGCCAGATTCTCGCGCCACAGGCGGATGACACGCCGCTTTTCCATGCCGCCAGTTCATCGATCGATGCGGCTGATGTCAAGGATTACGAAACGGTAGCGCGCGACATCGCCGGCAATGCCGGCACACGCGAAGATGACAACATTCCACCGCTCACACAGCTGCGTCGTACGTACATCATGTTCGAGCACGAGGACGGCGTCGTGCTCATCGACCAGCATTCCGCTCATGAACGCGTCCTGTACGAAGAGTTCATGCGTGCGATCGAGACGGGCTCTGCGGATTCGCAGCGACTGCTCCTGCCCTTTACCCTGACGTTATCCGCCGCGGAGCTCGAAGCGTTCGATCTCAATCGTGAATACTTCGACAAGCTCGGCTTCGAGATCGAGCCGTTCGGCGGGAACGCGCTGATCGTACATGCGGTGCCTCTGCCGCATCCGCGCTTCGACGCCGAGCGCTGCCTTCGTGATACTCTTGCGTCCCTGACTGGCGACCGCACGCCGTCGGCGCACGGCCGCCATGAGAGACTGGTTGCGACCATCGCGTGCAAGGCGGCAGTGAAGGGCGGTGATCTGCTCTCGGGGGCAGAGATGCGCGCCCTGTTCATCGCGCTTCGCGATACGAACCTCCCCGCGCATGACGTTCACGGCCGCTCCACGATCGTTCAGCTGGCGTGGAGCGAAGTAGACAGGCGTTTTGGCCGATCGTAGGATTCGGGTGATCGTCGGCCCAACGGCTGCGGGGAAGTCCATGCGCGCCATGGAAGCCGCGGCACGCGGGGATATCGCCATAATCTCGGCGGATAGCCGGCAGATTTACCGAAAGTTTGATATCGGTACCGCCAAACCGACTCCTGAAGAGCTCTCCAGCGTCGTACATTTCGGTGTGAACGTCGTCGAGCCGACCGAGCATTATAGCGCGTACCAGTGGGCGCGCGACGCCGCGCGCTGGATCGGCGAGGCGGAGCGCATGGGAAAGGTGCCCATCATCGTTGGAGGAACGGGGTTCTACGTGAAGTCCCTGTTCGATCCACCGTACGACGAGCCGCCAGTAGAGGATCTCGACCTCGTTCCCGAATACGAAGTAGTAGATCCCGGCCCCGATCTCAGGAATCACATCGAGACACGCGTGGATCAAATGCTGGAGAATGGCTGGCTGGACGAAGTCGCATCGCTCATGCAGAGCGTGCCGGCCGACGCGATAGCGTGGAAGGCATCGGGTTACCGCGTGATGCGGCGGCATCTCGAAGGCGAGTATTCGCTTGCGGAAGCACGCGAGCGCGCGATCATCGAGACACGTCAGTACGCGAAACGGCAGCGAACCTGGTTCAGGCACCAACTACCATGAAGATCGGCATCACGTGTTATCCCACCTACGGTGGATCCGGCGCGGTCGCGACCGAGCTCGGGATCGCGCTCGCGGCGCGCGGTCATGAAGTTCACTTCATCAGCTACCGCCAGCCATTCCGGCTTCCGTCATTTCTTCCGCGCGTATTCTTTCACGAAGTCCAGGTGGGTGCGTACCCGCTCTTCGAGTACCCGCCGTACGATCTCGCGTTGGCGGTACAGATGCACGAAGTCGTGAAGATGCACGGCGTCGAGGTACTGCACTGTCATTACGCGATCCCGCATGCGACGAGTGCCTGGATCGCGCGTGAGATGTTGCGAGCCGAGCACTCGGACGTTGCGGTCGTCACGACGTTGCACGGGACAGACATTACGCTGGTGGGCCAGGACCCGTCATTCCACGCGATAACGAAATTCTCGATCGAGAAATCGGATCGCATAACGGCGGTGTCCGACTATCTGCGCGACGAGACGTTCAACGCGTTCGACTGCACCGGCTGTCGCGTCGCCGTAATTCCCAATTTCGTCGACCCTGCCGTTTACGATCGGTCCCTGTACAGCAGATCGGAGCTGCTCCCTTTCGCTGGCGACCGCAAGGTGTTGATGCACATCTCCAACTTCCGCGCTGTAAAGCGAGTACGCGACATCGTGCGCATCTTCGCGAAGGTTGCTGCGAAGACGCCGAGCGTGCTCGTAATGGTGGGTGATGGTCCCGAGCGTCCTGCCGCTGAAGAGGAAGTGCGAACGCTCGGTGTCGGTGATTCCGTATTCTTCCTGGGCAAGATCGAGACGGTCGCGCCATTGCTCGCCAGCGCCGACGTTTTTCTGTTGCCCACCTCGAGCGAGTCATTCGGCTTGAGTGCGCTCGAGGCGATGGCATCGGGCGTTCCGGTGGTCGGCAGCGATTCCGGCGGACTGCCGGAGGTCGTAACGAACGGCGTTACCGGCCTGCTGTATCCCGTTGGGGACGTAGATTCGATGGCGGCGGGCGTGCTGTCGATCGTCACGAATCCACGCCGTCAGGCGGACATGGGCGCGGCCGGTGCCGACGATGCGCGCAAGCGGTTCGCGCTCGACACCGTAGTTTCGCAGTACGAAGACCTGTATCGCAGCGCGCTCAAACTACCTTCCGACGCTCACTAATCCCTACTGGATGCCCACAATCTTCCAAGCGCTCGTTCTCGGCCTTCTTCAGGGATTGGCCGAGTTTCTCCCGATCAGCAGCTCGGCACACTTGGCACTCGCACCGTGGCTCTTCAACTGGCCCGACCCCGGGCTGTCCTTCGACGTCTCACTTCACTTCGGAACGCTGATTGCCGTAATCTGGTACTTCGCTGGGGAGTGGATGTCACTATTGCGCGCCGCCGGCCAGATCATTCACACGCGGAAGATCGTGACCGTCGAGCAGAAACGTGCTGCGTTTCTGGTTGCCGCGACGATTCCGGGCGGAATATTCGGTTTGCTTCTGGAGAAGAAAGCGGAAACCGCGTTCCGAAATCCGGCGCTCATCGCCACCGCGCTGATAGTACTTGGAATCCTGCTGTGGCTCGCCGATCGGTTCGCTCGTTCCGATAGACCGATAACGCACATGACCTGGAAGGACGCGATCCTTATTGGTTGCGCGCAGGTCTTCGCACTCATTCCGGGCGTGTCGCGCTCTGGTTCGACGATCACCGCGGGTCGTGCTCTGGGTCTGGATAGAAACGGCGCCGCGGCGTTCAGCTTTCTGCTTAGCATGCCAATCATCGCTGCCGCCGTGGTACTCAAGGTGCCGCACGTGATTCGAGAAGGGGGAATGAGCCTGCCGCTTCTCGTTGGCGTCGCCGCATCGGCGATCAGTGGCTGGCTCGCGATCTCGGTATTGCTCAGGTACGTGAGCCGGCATTCCTACGGAGCGTTCGCGCTGTACCGCGTGCTGCTCGGCGCCGCAGTGCTCGCGATCTACTTCGCGCGTGGTGGCTGACGCTCGCCGGGCGCTCCGGTATGACGGTCTCTCAGCGGCCGACCTTGCGGAGCGTGCGAAAGTGCCTCGCGTCGAATTGTTCGATGTGGTGGGTTCCACGATGGACGAAGCCCATGCACTCGCATCCGACGGAGCGCAGGCTGGCACGGTCATACTGGCGGATTCGCAGTCATCCGGGCGGGGAAGAAACGGCAAGCGCTGGTCATCACCACCCCGAGGCGTGTGGATGACGCTCATCGAGCGTCCGCCCGATCCATCCGCGCTCGATGTTCTGTCACTACGCATCGGACTTGCTGCGGCGCGCGCCCTCGATACGTTTGCCGCGGAGCCTGTTCGCGTGAAGTGGCCCAACGACCTTTACGTCGAGAGCGCCAAGCTTGCGGGAGTTCTGGTAGAGGCGCGGTGGCGCGGCGATCGGCTCGACTGGGTGGCCATCGGACTCGGCGTCAACATGGATCAGCCACCCGATCAGGCGGCCGCCGTCCTCGAACCCGGAACTTCACGCGCCGACGTGATCTGCGCGCTGCTCCCGGAGTTGCGCGGATCGGCGGCGATGTCGGGACCTCTCACGCAGGACGAGATGGACGAGTACGCTGCCCGCGATCTTGCGCGCGGACGTGTGTGCACGGAACCCGTGCGCGGTCGCGTAGTTGGAATTGCGCCGACCGGCGAGCTGCTGGTGGAGCTTGCGGATTCCGTCGCGCGCGTACGAACCGGATCACTTGTGCTCCAGTCATCGAACGAATCGGATTAATCGAGCAACGCGAGCCAACCATGCTTCTAACGATAGATATCGGTAACACCGAGACAACAGCCGGCCTGTTCGACCGAGACGTGCTGCGCGCGCACTGGCGGCTCACGACAACCGTGGCGCGCACCGCCGACGAGGTGCGAGTGCTAATGTCGCAGCTCGTGGCTGCGGAAGGTATCTCCGCTGCAAGCGTCACGGGTGTCGCGTTGTGCTCCGTCGTTCCCACGATAACGCAAACCGTCGTCAACGCATGCGATCTCGCGTTTGGTGTTACTCCCGTGGTGATCGACTCACGCTCGCGGCTTCCCATCACGCTCGACGTCGACGAACCTTCCACGGTGGGTGCCGACCGCGTGGTGAATACGCTGGCGGCGAGCCAGATCTACAAACGGGATTGCATCATCGTGGACATGGGGACGGCGACCACGTACGACTGCGTAAGTGCGAGCGGGTCGTTCTTCGGCGGCATCATTCAGCCCGGCGTTCAGACTTCCGCGTTGATGCTCTTCTCCAGGACCGCGATGTTGCCAAGCACGGCGCTTGCCACGCCGGCCCACGCGATCGGGACGAATACGGCCGACTGCATCCGCGCCGGCGTGGTGTTCGGAGCCGCGGACTCGATAGATGGGCTGATAGGGCGCATCAAGGCGGAGTGGCCCCATCCGGATACGCCTTACGTCGTGGCTACTGGCGGCCTGGCGGACACCTTCCGGTCATTCTGCACCGGCTTCAACGAAGTCGACCCCTACCTCACGCTTCAGGGACTCCGACTGGCATTCGCCATCGTTTCGAACGACTGATCGAACGATAGGCGTCCCTTGAAGGCGGCCGCGAACAGGTTAATTTCCGGCTGTTAGCACTCTCGGTTGATGAGTGCTAACGATTCTCATCAACACTCTACATCACAATAGAGGCGCTCTATGGCAGACAAGACCGCCACCACCGTGAAGCCGCTCGCGGATCGCGTGGTTATCAAGGCACTCGAAGAGACCGAGCAGATGCGCGGTGGGCTCTTCATCCCCGACACGGCCAAGGAAAAGCCGCAGCAGGGTGAGATCATCGCGGTCGGCCCAGGCCGCTACGAAGATGGCAAGCTCGTTCCGATGTCGCTCAAGGTTGGCGACAAGGTCCTCTACGGCAAGTACAGCGGCACCGAAGTGACGCTCAGCGGCGACCAGGTTCTCATCCTCCGCGAGACGGATGTGCTCGCGGTGATCGGCTAACGGAGACTAGACCACAATGGCAGCGAAAGAACTCTATTTCAACACTGAGGCACGCGCGGCTCTCAAGCGCGGTGTCGATCAGCTTGCCGAAGCGGTGAAGGTCACCCTCGGCCCCAAGGGACGCAACGTCGTAATCGACAAGAAGTTCGGCTCGCCGACGATCACGAAGGACGGTGTGACTGTCGCGAAGGAAGTCGAGCTCTCGGATCCGATCGAGAACATGGGTGCGCAGATGGTGAAGGAGGTCGCGACGAAGACGTCCGACTTGGCCGGCGACGGCACCACCACGGCGACCGTTCTCGCACAGGCAATCTTCCGCGAAGGCCTCAAGAACGTGACGGCCGGCGCGAACCCGATGGCACTCAAGCGCGGAATCGACAAGGCAGTTCAGGCTGTCGTCGACGAGCTCAAGGCGATCTCGGTGCCAACCACTGGAAAGAAGGAAATCGCCCAGGTCGGCACGATCTCCGCGAACAACGACAAGGAGATCGGTGATCTCATTGCCGAAGCGATGGAGAAGGTCGGCAAGGACGGCGTGATCACGGTTGAAGAGGCAAAGGGCCTCGAGACCAACCTCGACACCGTCGAGGGCATGCAGTTCGATCGCGGTTACGTGTCGCCGTACTTCGTAACCGATCCCGACAAGATGGAAGCCGTTCTCGAAGACGGAATGATTCTCATTCACGACAAGAAGATCTCGTCGATGAAGGATCTGCTCCCGATTCTCGAGAAGGTGGCTCAGCTCAGCAAGCCGTTGCTCATCATCGCCGAGGACATCGAGGGCGAGGCTCTCGCGACTCTCGTCGTGAACAAGCTGCGCGGCACGCTCAAGGTCTGCGCAGTCAAGGCGCCGGGCTTCGGCGATCGTCGCAAGGCGATGCTGCAGGACATCGCGGTTCTCACCGGTGGTCAGGTGATCTCCGAGGAAGTCGGATTCAAGCTCGAGAACGCAGTCGTTACAGACCTCGGCCGTGCCAAGCGCATCGTCGTGGACAAGGACAACACCACGATCATCGACGGCGCCGGTACGGATGACGCCATTCAGGGTCGCGTGAAGGAGATCAAGGCCGCGGTCGAGAAGACCACGTCCGATTACGATCGTGAGAAGCTGCAGGAGCGCCTCGCGAAGATCGCCGGCGGTGTCGCGGTGATCAACGTCGGCGCAGCGACCGAGAGCGAGATGAAGGAGAAGAAGGCTCGCGTCGAGGACGCTCTGCACGCAACGCGCGCAGCTGTCGAAGAGGGAATCGTCCCAGGCGGCGGTGTTGCACTCATCCGCGCTCAGAAGGCCCTCAAGGACCTCAAGTTCACGGATCACGACGAGCAGGTCGGCGTCGACATCATCCGTCGCGCCATCGAGGAGCCCATCCGCATGATCGTTCAGAATGCTGGCGGCGAAGGTTCGATGGTCGTCGAGAAGGTGCGTAGCGCGAAGGACAACACCTTCGGTTACAACGCACTCACCGACACGTACGAGGATCTCGTGCAGGCCGGTGTGATCGATCCAACGAAGGTCACGCGCACGGCTCTTCAGAACGCAGCCAGCATCGCCGGCCTGCTACTGACGACCGAAGCGTTGATCGTCGAGAAGAAGGAAGCGAATCCACCAGCAGGTGGCCCGCCAGGCGGCGGCATGGGCGGAATGTACTAACCGCTCGTCCCAATGTTGTAAAAACGGCCCGGGGCGAAAGCTCCGGGCCGTTCTTGCGTGGAACCGCGTCATGCGCTCAGCTCCGATGTCTCACATCCGCTCGAACAGTCGCGCGATCTTATAGCGAAAGCCGGGCAGGACATCTTCACCATCGAGTGTGTCGGTCTCGTGCAGCATTGCGGGCTCACGTCCGGGTGCATGGACCGTGATCAAGCGCGTCTTGGGATCGACGACCCAGACCAGTCGTGTGCCAGCGGCGAAGTACTGGGAGAGCTTGTGCGTCATCGCTGACGCGCGATTGGACGGCAATAATACTTCAACAGCGAGATCGGGGGCACCGGGGAAGTATTCGTCAAGACCGCGTTCGTGGGGAATTCGTTCCTCGCGGACGAACGCTGCATCGGGAGCGCGCACGGTGTCTGGGTTTCGTGTCAGAATGAATCCCGTCTGCTCGCCGAAAATCATGCCAAGATTGTTTTCCTCGACGTACGCGCCCAGCACCGCGCCGATCTTCATCACCAGATGGCCGTGCAACCATCCAGCGGGCGACATCATCATGACCAACTCTCCATCAACGAGTTCGTAGCAATCCGGGATATCCGGCAGCTCCTCGACGGTATGGAGTCTTTCGGCGGTGTGGCTCATCCAATGCCTCCCGGCGGTAGCGGAATCGCGATGTTGTAGATAAAGATATCGTCGATTCCGTTGTCGAGGACGGTAGACGATTGGTCTCTATTCGCTCCGGAGTGCGATCACGGGATCTACGCGCGTTGCACGCAACGCTGGAATGAGTGCGGCTGCAGTACCAACCAACAGTAGAATGACTGACGCGGCGCCGAACGCGACAGTGTCGACTGCGCTTATGCCAAACAGAAAGTTGCTCAGCAAACGAGTGAGCGCCACGCTCAATCCAATGCCGATGAGCAGCCCCAGAACGATCGACGCGATGTTCTCCATGAGTATGAGACTCAGTACTGCACCAACGCGGGCACCGAGCGCCACGCGAATTCCAATCTCCTGCGTGCGCTGCGTGACACCGTACCCAACCACTCCGTAAATACCCACGGCGGTTATAGCCAGAGCCAGCAGGCTGAACAACCCAAGCACCGAGACTCCGAGTCGTTGCGCGAATACCGTGTGGCCGGTGCGATCCTCGAACGTCGATACATCGTACACCGGGACTTCAGGCGCCACTTCGTGCAATGCCTGTCGAATCCTGGCAAGCGTTGCTGACGGAGCACCGGTGCTCGTGACCACCAGGTCGAGAGGATTGCGGCCCGAAGTCGAGAGATGCTGGCTGAGTGCTCTGTAGACCACTGGCTGCGCCTGTTCGCGAAGCTCGTGGTACTTGATGTCTCGCACTACACCAACAATGAAAGCGGTATCGGCAGAGCCGAACAGGATACGCCGGCCAAGCGGGTCCTTTCCTGGCAGATATGTATGCGCTGCGGTTTCGTTGATGATTGCCACGTGCTGCGAGGACGGACCGTCATGATCAGTGAAAAGGCGTCCACGGAGGAGTGGAATCGAAAACGCCTGCAGGTACTGGGGCGTAATGTCGATCGTTTCAACACCAGCGTGTTCGCCCGGCGGCGGAGTATACCCGTCGAGCTGAAATCCTTCACTGTCGGAGCCGAGATCGAGCGGCAGCGTCGTCCCCCAGGCGGCGAACCGTACGTCAGGCATGGCGCGCAGTCGCCGTACGGCGCCGTCGTATATCTGCCCCGTACGCGCGCTGTCGCCGCGGATAAGGGCAACATTGACCGACGCGACCGCAACATGAGCACCGTCGAACCCCGGATCGGTGGCAAGTGCGCGCTGCAGGCTTCGCGCGAAGAGCCCGGCACCGATCAGGAGAACGAGGCTGAGAGCTACCTGCGCTATCAGCAGTGTGCGACGCAACATTGAACGCTGCTGCCCCGAGCCGGGTGCGCCATCTTTCAGCGCGCCGGGCATGTCGTGCCGCGTGCTCTGCAGCGCCGGCGCTACGCCAAATACGAGGCTGGCTGCCAAGGCGAGGAGGATCGTGTACGCCGTCACACGTTCGTCGACATGAACGCCCACAATCCCAAGTGATAATCCCCCGGGCAACGTTACGTGTGACATCGCACGCATTCCTATACGTGTTGCGAGCAGACCGATGATAGAGGCAATGAGTGCGAGCACGCCCGCTTCGGTGAGCAGCTGTCTGACCACACGTCCTCGCCCCGCTCCTACTGCCATACGAATCCCGATTTCGCGGCGTCGACTCATAGCGCGGACCAGCAGCAGGTTTGCAACGTTGGCGCATGCAATGAGAAGCACTATGCCTACGACGGCGGACACGATAGCGGTGGCGCGCACCATCGTTCCGTGCGCAATGCTGGAGATGGCAGCATCTCCCGCCCATACCACGTTCTCGGCTGTGATCCTCTTCGCGAGGGTCTGATAGCTATCCGGATAGGACGCGTCCTGATGCACGGCGGAAGTATGCAATGCAGCTGCGGCCTGCTGGATCGTCGCTCCGGGGGCGAGGCGTCCGATCATGCTCAGCCACGACCAGTTGCGTCCGTTCAGATTCAATCCGCTGAACGAAGTCGGCGCCAATCCCATCCACGTGTGAGTTGGCACCCACAAGTCCTCGGGCGAATCGAGCTGAACGCCGTGGAAATCGTTCGCGGCGACTCCGACAATCGTCACCGGCATTCCATTGAGATCGAGTACACGGCCGATCACGTCGGTGCCATCCGGGAAAAGGTGGCGCGCAAACGTCGAACTGAGTACTGCGACAGGTGGCGCGCCTGGCTCATCGTCCCGCGCTGCAAGCACGCGCCCGCGCGACGGACCGACGCCGAGCAGAGGGAAGTAGTTCCCGCTGACAACTGCCGCCGACGCGATCTCGGTACGCTCCCCGTCTGAAACCGCGGTGCTGCGATCGCTGAATGCAGCCAGGCCGGCCAGCGCGGGATTGGAGCTGGCGAAGTCACGGTACGAGGGATACGAAACTGACAGATTATCGACCGCTATGACACGATCAGGTGTTGCCACACCGGGCAGCGGGCGCAATACGAGCGCGTTGACAAGGCCGAATACCAACCCGTTCGCGCCGATACCAAGCGCCAACGTAAGCACCGCCGCGATCGTGAAGCCGCGGTTACGCGCCAGCTGCCGGATCGCGAATACAACATCATTCCTCACGCCGAATGCGAACTCGGCGAATCGCACGTCGCGCTCGTGCTGATGGCCGATGCGGTAGCAAACGTCGCGCACGTTCGCGAAGCTTCCGAAGCGCCGCAGCGCCTCTGCGTGCGCGTCTTCCGCCGCGAGGCCGGCCGCCAGGTATTCGCCCTCGCGCATCTCGACATGGAAGCGCAGCTCTTCATCCACATCGTCCTCCACGTCCGCGCGCCAGAAGCGCAGATACCGGCGCCACGCTTCGGTCTTCACGATGGCGCTCTAGACCGGTTGAGTGGTGGCGCCGAGCACACAGCTTACCGCATCCGCGAACCGCGCCCATGTCGACGCCTCGACGCGCAGCTGCTTCCGACCTTTCGCGGTCAGATGATAGAACTTCGCACGTCGATTGTTCTCCGACAGGCCCCACGCAGCCTCGATCAGTCCGCGCGCTTCGAGCCGGTGCAGGGCGGGATAGAGCGAACCTTCCTCGATGCGCAGCACGTCGTCGGTGGTTTGTTGCAACCACCTGGCGATGGAATAGCCGTGGACCGGTGCCCAGCTCACGGCCTTGAGAATCAAAACGTCCAGTGTGCCCTGAAACAGATCAACACTTGGCTTGGTCATACAGTCCCCATAGAATGCCTATGGGACGGTATCACTCGTCACATAGAACGTCAAGGGGAGTCGGTGCGGGCAGGGAGTTGTTTGACCGCTATCCGGCCTGGGGGTCGAGCGAGGGGGTACTGGTTACAGAGCGAGCGCCAGTTGGACAGCGGTCGCCCGCCTAGCGCCGGGCTCGAACGGTCCCGCCACGCGATCCTGGCTGGCCGCGCTCAATCGTCCCGTGAACCTGGTTCGCGATATCGCGCTGTGCACGTCAGCGAGAGCAGTTCGCGGCGTGTTGCACTTCTCGCTCAGGTGCGCAAGCACTATCTGCCGCAGGTTGCGATGCGCGACTTCGCGCGCAAGTTGTCCGGCGCGTCCGTTGCTGAGATGTCCGTGCCGCCCTGCGATGCGCGCGCGAACGGATGCCGGGTATGGTCCCCCATGCAGCATCAACTCGTCGTGGTTCGCTTCGAGAATCAACATGTCCAGATCCCGCATCGCATCGATCACGCTCTGACCGGCAACACCAAGATCGTATGCAATGCCCGTACGCGCGCCGGTCGAACGCGATGTCGCGACCAGCACGACGGGCTCCGCCGCATCGTGCGAGGACTTGACTGAAAGGATGTCCATGTCACCGATCGACAAACCATCGCCGGCGCGGAACGGAACTGCTCCGCAACCTGCCAGATCGCGACAGGCGGTGATCGTCCCGACAGTCGCGTGCGCGGTCCAGCCGTACCGCTCGCACAATACGCGCACTCCTCGCACGTGGTCCGTGTGCTCGTGCGTCACGAGAACTGCCTGAATCGATTCCGGCTCTATGTCCACGGACCGCATGCGCTCGACCAGAATGCTCGGCGCGAAGCCCGCATCTATCAACAGACGGGAGTCACCCGATTCCAATAGCACCGCATTTCCCCGGCTTCCGGAGCCGAGCAGCCACATTCTCATCGTCACCGTTACACCCGAGCGGCGAAAAAGCGCCCGGAGCGGAACGGTGCCGCCAGCGTATCAGGAATTGGTCGCCCGCGCATGCGCGCGCGCGAGGTGCCGACGCAGCGCGTCGCCGAGCTGAACGCCCCTGCGCTGCATCATGCGTTCGGCGACGTCGATGAACTTCGATGCATGGAACGTTGCGTACGGTTCCCGCTCACCCCACGAGAATGGCGCGACGAACTTGGGATGCGTGGCTGCGCCGAAGACGTTTGCACCGGCGCCAAGCACGGTGCCCGTGGTGAGCATCGTCCCGATGCCGGTCTTCACATGGTCGCCGAACATGGTGCCGAGGAATTGCTGCCCGGTGTCGACGATTCCTGCGGGCGTCCACAGATGCACGGTGCCGTACGTGTTCTTCAGATTGCTGGTAGTCGTGCCGGCACCGAGGTTCACCCATCGGCCCAGGTACGAATGGCCGACGAAGCCCGTGTGTCCCTTGTTGGAATGGCCGAGCACGATCGTGGAGCTCATCTCCCCGCGAATCTTGCATTTGTCACCGATCGAGCAGTTGGCGATGCGATCACCGACTATGGTTGTGTCCGCGCCGATGCAACATGGGCCAACCACCCGTGTGAACGCCGAAATCGTCGCTCCCTTGCGGATGAGGATAGGACCCGCTGTCGCGTCGAATATCACGTACGATTCGATCGCCGCGCCGCGCTCGATGGCCACTTGATGCGGTCCCAGAATTCCGGCTGGCTCTGGTACCGTATCGATGCTCGCAGCGATGATGGGGATGTCTTCCATCAGCTGCTGAGATAATTGCGCGATGAGATCCCAGATCGCAGAGATCCAGCGTCCGCGGAGGCTGGTGACGCGTGAATTGGTCGCCCACGTTTCGAGGGCTTGCGAGCCGTCGGCGAGGGCGGAGGCCGGGAGCGGCCGTGTCAGCCGAACCGCGCAGATACGACCGTCGCAGCTCCAGGCCGAATCGGTTCCTCTCAGCGTTTCGTCGAGCGCGACGACGAAGCGGGAATTCCCGATGATTGCGCCCGCGGGCATGACTGCGTCGGCGGCGAGCGCGGGCGGCGCATCGCTCTCCTCGAAATCGGCGAGGGAAGCGGCGCTCGCAAAGCCAGCGACGTTGCCCACCAGCACCGACGCCCAGCGTCGCCGTATCAGCTCCGCGCCAGCACGCAGCTCGGAAACAGGACGCGTGAGCGCGAACGGCTCGAAGCTTCGCGCCAGTGCGTCGTCGTAGACGTAGAGCGAAGTCATGTGCGAGCCTGAATCCCGGGTGGCAGAGACTCGATGAGGCCCTTGAGATCGACAGAGCGATCGCGGGTCGTGACGAGCGTGAGCCCGTCACGAGTGACGACGACGAGATCGGACACGCCAAACAGCACCACGGCGTTGCCTTCGGCGTGAACCACGTTGTTGGTCGCGTCGGACACGACCGCAGTTCCGCTCACGACATTTCCATGTCCGTCCTGCACGCGTACGCGATGCAATGATGCCCACGTACCGACATCGTCCCAGCCGAAATCACCGGGAACCACGTATACGCAGTCGCTGCGCTCGAGTACGCCAACATCGACCGATACGGACTTGACCGACGCGAAGAATCGGGCAAGCGAGTCGGGCTTTCCATCGATCTCGTCGAGAGCCTGCGCAACCTCGGGAGTGTGCTTTCGCACTTCGTCGAGAAAGTCGCCGACGCGCCAGACGAAAATGCCGGAGTTCCACAGGCACGAGCTGGCGCATAACTCGACAGCGCGCTCACGTGTGGGTTTTTCGATGAAGCGTCGCACGCGGCGCGCTGGCGAGCCGGCTACGGCGTCTCCTGGCTCGATGTACCCGAAGCCCGGATCGGGACGAGTGGGAACTATGCCGACGGTCACCAAGCCGTGCTGTTCGCGCGCAACGTCCACGGCGCGCTCGAGTGTCGCGCGAAATTCCGGCTCGTCTGCGATCGCCCAGTCCGCGTGCACGCAGATCATCACGGTTTCGGGGCCAGCGCGTCGTGCGATCTCGGCTGCTGCGAATGCAAGCGCCGCAGCCGTGCCTGCCGGCCGAGGCTCCAGGACGATATTGGCGCGTGACAGCTCCGGGACCGCCGCGCAGATCGGATCGACGAGCGACGCGTTTGTAAGTACCAGAGTGCGCTCATTCGGAACGAGGTCGTGCATGCGCTGCAGCGTCGCGACCAGCAACGGGCGCTCGTCAACGAGCGGAAGCAGTTGCTTTGGACGCTCCGGTGTGCTGAGCGGCCAGAACCGCGAGCCTATGCCTCCGGCGAGGACGACACTCCAGGCCTGCTCAGTCATTGGTCCTCGGGATCCTTGATGCCGGTCAGGCGCGCAACGAGCGCGTACAATTTCTTCGGACTGAATGGCTTGGTGACGAATGCGTTGGCTCCACTCGCCAATGCTGCGCGCTCCTGTTCATCCTGGCCCGCCGCTGTGAGAATGATTGCGGGTATATCACTGTGCAGTGTACCACGCAGGTCCTGCAGTACGTCGAGCCCGGTTCGCTCCGGCATCATGAGATCGAGCACGACCAGGTCGAACCGTGTGTCACCTGCGTGAAGTGAGTCGATCGCCTCTCGGCCATCGAATGCGAGCGTGACGTCGAACGGTCCCGCCTCGAGCTTCATCTTGATGATGCGACCAATGTGCGGCTCGTCGTCCGCGACGAGTACCTGCTTGCGCTGCTGTGCGCCTTCTGTTGCCAACGAACTGTTCCTAGACCAACGCGGCCATTGACGACCGGTGTTGTCTGAGGTCGTACAGCAGATCGGCGAGCGCTACGTCAGCGGTCGCGGAGACGAACAGCAGCGCCTGATCGGATAGCCGCAACACGACGCCGTAGCCGCGCTCGAATTCGAGCACCGCCAGGGCGGCCGTTCCGGATCCGGCAGCGTCGCCCAACTGGCTGGCCGCAGTGGCCACCGCCGGAACGCGGGCGGCCAGCGCCTCGGCGCGATTCTGAGCCGTATCGTGTGTCTCGATCAGGAGGCCATCGGCGCCCAGAATCACGACCGCTTCAACCCCTGGACGGTTCTGGATCGCTTCCGTCAACTCGCGTAGTGTCGCCATGCGTTGAAAAGTACCGTCCCGACGGCTATTCTACGAGGCTACGCCACGGGGAATTCTGCTCTCTGGCGGGTACTCCCATTTCTAACCGCTCCGCTTCAGCGCATGCACCTACGCTATCCCGCCGCGGCGGCCGCGGCCATTGTCGGCCTTGCGCTCGCCACAGGCTGTAAGGACACGAACATACTTCAGGCGGATCTGCCTGTGGTTACGGATACGCTCGTTGCGTATGCGTTGAGCGGTACGTCAGCCAGCCTGCCGAGCGCGCTGTCGGTGACCATTCGATCGACTGTTCGAGTGGATGGCACGGGTTCTTTCGATGTTGGATTCGACTTCGACAGCACGGGCCGGGTGGTGGTGAGTCCGGTGCGGGTGCTGGTGAATCAGCTTTCCGGTGCTCCGCAGGTCGGAATCCAGACGATGTTCACGACTCCGTACGACAGCATCAAGACCGCGCCGGGCGGCTACTACCGTCCGGATACGGCCATTGTCGTGTCGCCGGGCCAGCCGTTCGTGCTGCTCGTCAACGGCCGGACGACGGCGAGCTCGATCTGTATCTACGATCCCGCGCCCACCCTCTACGCGAAGGTCGTGATCGACAGCACCAAGCCGACCACCACGCGCGCGATCTACATGCGGGTGACGACCGATCCGAACTGCGGCTACAGATCGCTGGTGCCCGGCCTTCCATCGAACTGACCGCCCGTGCACGACTTACATCTGCTTCGTGAGAAACCCGAGACTGTCCGCGACGCGCTGAGGCGCCGGAACATGCTGGAGTCGAGCGGCGCGCTCGTGGATCATGCGCTCGCGCTCGACTCCGAGCGTCGATCGATCATCCAGCGTGTCGAGGAGCTCAAGGCGAATCGCAATGCGGTGACGCAGCAAGTCGCCAAACTGAAGCGCGCGGGTGAGGATGTCGAGTCGTTGATCGCCGAAGGCAGAGCGCTCGGCGACGAGATAGACGCGTTGCAGATGCATCTGACTTCGACGGAAGAAGAGTTGTCGGCCGTCGTGCTGCAGATTCCGAATGTGCCGCTTGCGGACGTGCCAGCGGGCGGAGAAGAGAACAACGCGGTGGTCAGAACGTGGGGAACTCCGCGCGCGCCTGATGGCGTGCTCCCACACTGGGAGATCGGTGCGAAGCTCGGGCTCATCGATCTGGAGCGCGGCGCCAAGATAAGCGGTTCCGGTTTCATCGTGTATCGCGGCGAGGGCGCTCGACTGGTACGCTCACTCATGAACCTCATGCTCGACACGCACACGCGCGAGCACGGATATCAGGAGACCTGGGTTCCAGCAGTTGTCAATCGCGAGTCGATGACGGGCACGGCGCAGTTCCCAAAGTTCGAGGATGAGCAGTACGGTTTGAGCGACGAGGAGCTGTTTCTCATTCCTACCGCGGAAGTTCCGCTCACCAATCTCTATCGTGACGAGATAATTCCCGAGTCGGATCTGCCGCGGATATTCACCGCTTATTCGCCCTGCTTCCGGCGCGAGGCTGGAGCGCATGGCAAGGACACGCGTGGTCTGCTTCGCGTGCATCAGTTCGACAAGGTCGAGCTGGTGCGGTACGCGCATCCGGACCGGTCGCTGGAAGAGCACGAGCTGATCACCGCGCACGCAGAGCGGATTCTTCAATTGCTCGAATTGCCGTACCGGGTGTTGCTGCTCGCAGCAGGAGACACGGGTTTCGCGAGTGCCAAGACGTACGATCTCGAGGCGTTTTCGCCGGGCGTCGGGAAGTGGCTCGAGGTGTCGTCGTCCAGCAACTTCATGGATTTTCAGGGGCGGCGCGCCAACATCCGCTTTCGCCCGACCGCTGGCGGGAAGCCGCGTTTCGTTCACACGCTCAACGCATCCGGGCTGGCGTTTCCGCGCATCATCGCGGCCATTCTCGAGCAGCATCAGAACGCGGACGGAACGGTTCGTGTGCCGGCGGCGCTCGAACCGTATTTCGGCGCGTCGGTGATAAAGTAGAGCGTGCGCCGCTCCACGCCGCTGTGGGCAGTTGTATTCGGCGTGGTTGCGCTGCTCACGTGGTACGTGTTCTACATGCGAAGTGTGGTGACCGACCTGCGCGCCGAGGCGTCGCGCGTGGGCAAGATGTACGCGCGCGTGTACGACGCGCTGAGTGATCCCAACACTGACGCTACCACCGCGCTGCAGGACCTGTCGGCTCTGATGCGGGAATCCGGCGTGCCGATCATAGTTACGGACGCTCGTGGCTCCGTCACCGCATCCGCGAACTTGCCGAAGGACATTCTGGGCAGCAACGCGCGGATCGCGCAGTACGCGCGCGAGCTTGCGCGTGAAAACAAGCCGGTTGTCGAGCCCGGGGTTGGGACAGTGTATTTCGGCAACACGCGACTTGTGGAAGGGCTTCGTATCATTCCGGCGTTGCAGGCGCTGCTGATAGCAATGTTCCTGACCGCGGGGATATACGCATTGCGAACGCGTGGTCGAGCCGATCGGGAGCAGATCTGGGCGGGAATGGCGCGAGAATCAGCGCACCAGCTCGGCACACCGCTTTCGAGCATGAGCGGATGGATCGAGCTGTTGCGCGATCATGACTCGGGCGATCCGGTGATGGCGCACGCGCTCGCTCACATGGATGGCGACCTGGAGCGATTGCGACGCGTCGCGTTCCGCTTCGAGCGGATCGGTCGTCCGCCGCGACGTGAAAAGGTGGACGTGGGCGACGTCGTGGAGCGTGTAGCGACGTACTTTCGTGCCCGCGTGCCAACGCTTGCAAAGGCTGTTACGATACGCTCGGTGCGCCGCGGCGGGTCGCTTGTAGTGGATGGAGATCCGGTCCTGCTCGAATGGGCGATCGAGTCGCTGGCCAAGAACGCGATCGACGCACTCGCCGGACGTGGCGGACGTGTTACACTATCTGTACAGGAACTGCCGGAAGGACGGGTCCGCGTCAGAGTGAAGGACAACGGACCTGGCGTTCCGCGTGAGTTGAGGAAGCGAATCTTCGATGCTGGATTTTCCACCAAGGAGAAGGGATGGGGAATCGGGCTATCCCTCGCCAGGCGCATAGTCACCGAAGGACATGACGGGCGGCTGCTGCTGCAATCCGGCACGCGTGGCGCGACGTTTGACATAATTCTGGATCATGAATCGACAAGTTGATACAGAGCCGCTCGCCGGACTGAACGCGGCCCAGCGAGAGGCGGTGCTGCATTTTGAAGGACCGATGCTCGTCCTCGCCGGAGCTGGCTCCGGAAAGACGCGCGTGCTCACCACGCGCATCGCGCGGCTGGTCGAGCATCATGGCGTTGATCCGTCACGGATCCTCGCCGTGACGTTCACGAACAAGGCCGCCGGCGAGATGCGCGACCGAATTGCCCGCCTGCTCGGTTACGAGCCAAAGGGCATGTGGTGCGGAACGTTCCACGCCATCGGCGCGCGTCTCCTGAGATCCCACGCGGCGGCAGTCGGACGAGCGCCGAACTTCACGATCTACGACGAGGATGACAATATCGCCGTCATCAAGCGCGTGATGGAAGGCGCCGGAATCTCGACAAAGGCGTGGTCGGCGAAAGTCATAGCGTCGCTGATTTCGGATGCAAAGAACGCGCTTGTCACTCCGGAGGAGTACGCGTCGCTGGCAATGGATCCCGTGTCGCGCAATGCGTCGGTCGTGTACCGCAATCTCGAAACGGCACTTCGGAACGCAAATGCGGTGACATTCGATGATCTGCTGACACTGCCCGTGGAACTGCTGTCACGCGACGAATCGCTCCGGCGTCGTCTCAGCGAACGGTTCCAGTTCATTCTGGTCGATGAGTATCAGGACACCAACCGTGCCCAGTATCAGTTCATCAAGCTGCTGGGTGGAGAGCACTCCAATGTCGTCGTGGTCGGCGACGACGATCAGTCGATTTACGGATGGCGCGGTGCGGACATCAGAAACATCCTCGACTTCGAGCGCGAGTTTCCCGACGCGCGTGTAGTGCGCCTGGAGGAGAATTATCGCTCGACGCCCAATATTCTCGAAGTCGCCAACGCCGCCATCAGCGCCAACGTTGGGCGGAAGGGCAAGACCTTGCGGGCGACGCGGCCGGCGGGGGAGCGCGCGACCGTCACGGCTACACTCGACGATCGCGACGAAGCAGACTGGGTAGTAGAAGAAGTCATCTCGCGCATGTCGTCCGAGAATCGCACAGCACGCGATTTCGCCATTCTGTACCGTACCAATGCGCAGAGCCGTACTCTGGAAGATGCGCTGCGTAACCATGCGCTGCCGTACCGACTCGTAGGTGCGGTCCGGTTCTACGATCGGCGCGAGATTCGCGACCTGATGGCGTATCTCAAGCTCATTGCCAACCCGTCCGATAACGAAGCATTCCGGCGCGCGGTCACAGTTCCAAAGCGCGGCCTTGGTGACACCACAATAGAAACGCTGGCCGGCATCGCGCAGGGAGTGGGTGTATCGATGCTCCAGGCTGCGTCTGATCCTGACCTGTTGACGGCATTACGCCCCGCTGCGCGTTCAGGGCTTGCTGCTTTCGCGGAGCTGATCGGCCGCTTTCGTGAGATGGCGCGCGAGACGAGTGTGGATGAGCTGCTGCGCGACCTCGTCGAGGCTCTGCGCTTTGGCGATTACCTGCGTGCGGACAGCCCGGAACAGGCGCGCGACCGTATCGAGAACGTGACTGCACTCATCGATGGCGCGGCAGAGACGGTGATCGACGAAGGCGGCGAAGTCGGACTCACGCCACTCGATCATTTCCTCCAGCGGGCGATGCTCGTCGCTGGCACGGACCAGTTGGATCCATCCGCCGAGGCGGTGACGTTGATGACGATGCACAACGCCAAGGGTCTGGAATATCCTGTCGTGTTCATCACCGGAATGGAAGACGGCCTGTTTCCAACCTCGCAGGCCTTCGATGATCCGGCGAAAATGGAAGAGGAGCGACGCCTCTTCTACGTCGGCATAACGCGCGCGGAAGAGAAGCTGTATCTCACGCACTCCGAGAGCCGGCGCCGCAACGGCGAGATCGTCGGCGCGATTCCGTCCCGCTTTCTCCGCGATATTCCGAATGGAATGCTGGAGGAGCGCGGCACGATACGCGCGAAGACCAGCGGTCGGCACTCCTGGGCGGATTCCGTGCGGCGCAAGACCCACGAGGTACCGCAGTGGCGCCAGGCGAAACGCGATTGGGAAGCCGAGTCGCAGGACGAGCCTGCGTACATGCGGGGCGAGCGCGTTCGTCACGCGATCTTCGGCACCGGAACGATCGCCGAGATTGGCGGCAATGGCCGCGACGTAAAGGCGACGATCACGTTTGACGATGAGGGCGTTGGACTGAAGACCATCAAGCTGGCGTACACCAAGCTCGAGAGAGAGTAAGACAATGGCGGTAACCGAAACCGACATCCGCAAGATCGCCGACCTCGCGCGACTGTCGCTGGCCGATGAGGAAGTTCCGGCCATGACAGCGCAGCTCAACAGCATTCTCGCGCACATGGATGTGCTCACGCGAGTAGACACGACAAGCCTCACGGAGGCCGGAGCGGACGCAATCACATCCGCTATCGCGCTGGCCCGCGACGTGAAGAGTGCCGGTGCTCCTCTACGGGGCGATGCGGTGGCGCCGTTCCCGATGAACGCCACCGCGCCGATGCTGGCGCCCGATTCGGAGGATGGTTTCATTCTCGTTCCACGTCTTTCGACGCACGAGGACATGTAGTGCGAAACATCATCGACATGACCAACGACGCGGCGGTGCGCGCAGCAGACCCGCGATTCGGTCGGGATGGACTCAACATCGTGGTGGCGACCAACCAGGAGTCGTCACTCGCGAATGCGGAACGTGTCGCGCTCGCGTACGGGCGCGGGGATGCGATGTCGTTGCCGGGGATGGCGATAGCTGTCAAGGACAACATCGCTACGCTCGACATGCCGACCACCTGCGGATCGCGGATCCTGTCTGGATACGTGAGTCCATATGAGGCAACTGCAATCACCAGGCTTCGCGCGCAGGGCGCCGTCGTCGTGGCGAAGACCAACATGGACGAATTCGCCATGGGGTCTTCGACGGAAACCAGCGCCTACGGACCAACGCACAACCCAGTCGATCCCGCTCGGAGTCCGGGTGGCTCATCCGGCGGTTCGGCAGCAGCTGTCGCCGCGGGAATCACCGAGATCGCACTTGGCTCCGAGACCGGCGGCAGCGTGAGACAACCAGCTGCGTTCTGCGGCGTCGTCGGTGTGAAGCCGACGTATGGTCGTATCAGTCGTTTCGGTCTCGTGGCGTTCGGTTCGTCGCTCGACCAGATTGGTGTATTCGCTCGATCGGTGCGCAACGCCGCGATAGCGACCTATGCCATGTCCGGCGCCGATCTCAATGACTCGACGAGCGCCGACGTACCAGTCCCGACGATGCCGGAACCCGTAGAGGCCTATCGTGGACGCACGCTCGACGGCGTCACCATCGGAATCCCGACGGAATATTTCCCGCCGTCGCTAGACGCCGATGTTCGTGCGCGTTGCGATGTCGCGATCGAGGTACTCCGTGGGCTCGGCGCGAAGATCGTCGACGTGTCGCTACCGCATACGGAGCTCGCGATTCCTGTTTACTACATAATCGCGCCGGCGGAGGCATCGTCCAACCTCGCGCGTTTCGATGGTGTGCGTTACGGCCCGCGTGCAGCCGATGTCACGGATCTGCGTGAGATGTATCAGTCGACCCGCAGCCGTGGATTCGGCACTGAAGTCAAGCGTCGCATTCTCATCGGCACCTACGTGCTGTCGCACGGATACTACGATGCGTACTACAAGAAAGCGCAGAGCGTTCGCGCACTGATCACGCGTGATTTCGACGCGGTATTCGGGTCGGGTGTCGACGCGCTCTTCACGCCGACGACGCCGACGCCCGCATTCAAGATCGGAGCCGTGACCGACCCGTACGAGATGTACATGAGTGACATCTTCACCGTCACAGCAAATCTCGCCGGGATACCCGCCATCTCGCTGCCGATCGGCAGGGTTGGCGGACTTCCCATCGGCGGTCAGATCATGACTCGTCACTTCGACGAGCCCCGCATGTTCCACGTCGCGGCGGCCCTCGAAGCAGCACTCGGCGGGGAGGCGCACGCATGACGGATTGGAGCGAAAAGTACGAGATGGTCGTCGGACTCGAGGTCCACGTGCAGCTCAAGACGCGATCCAAGATGTTCTGCGGCTGTTCCGCGGATTTCGGAGCGCCGCCGAACGTCAACACCTGTCCGGTCTGTCTTGCGCTGCCGGGAGCGCTGCCCGTGATCAATGCCGAGGCGGTACGGCTCGCCTTGCGCGCTGCAATCGCGCTCGACTTCACGATCAACCTGAAGTCTGTCTTCGCACGTAAGAACTATTTCTATCCCGATCTGCCGAAAGGCTATCAGATATCCCAATACGATGAGCCGATTGCGGTGCGCGGAACGCTGCGTGTCAAAACCCCGGGGGAAACGGCAACGCACGACATCGCGATCACGCGCCTCCACATGGAAGAGGATGCCGGCAAGTCCGTGCACGATCGCTATCCGCGCAAGACTGCGATAGACCTGAACCGGGCTGGAGTTCCGCTGATCGAGATCGTGAGTGAGCCCGACATCCGCTCAGCAGCGGAAGCGGGCGCCTACCTGCGCACGCTCAAGCAGATCCTCGAATACGCCGGCGTGAGCGACGTGAGCATGGAAGAGGGGAGTCTTCGCGTCGATGCGAACGTGAGCGCGCGTCTGCATGGCGCGACCGAGCTCGGGACGAAGACCGAGGTCAAGAATGTGAATTCGTTTTCCGCTGTCGAGCGATCGCTTCAGAGCGAATTCGAACGCCAGTGCGCGATGCTGGACCGCGGCGAGGTCGTGCGTCAGGAGACCATGATCTGGGATGCATCGCGCGGCACGGTTCGTCCGGCAAGATCGAAGGAAGAGAGTCACGACTACCGCTACTTTCCCGATCCCGATCTGCCGCCGTTGATTCTGGACCCCGACTACGTCGCACGGCTTCGTCACACGCTTCCGGAGATGGCGCAACAGCTGCGGCAGCGGTTCAGCACCGAGTTTGGTCTCAACGAAGCGGAGCTGGACGCAGTGACCGCGGAGTCTTCTCTTGCTGCCTACTTCGAGGGTGTGGCACGCGCACACGGCGACGCGAAGGCCGCTGCAAAATGGATGATGGGCGAGCTTGCCGCGGCACTCAATGAAACAGGAAGCGGCATCCGTGATTTTCCCGTGCGCGCGCCGCAGCTCGCTGAATTGCTGGACATGGTACGCGATGGCAAGCTGAGCCACACGGCCGCGAAGGGCGTATTCGCGACCATGCGCAGCAGCGGAAAGTCAGCCCCTGTTGTCGCCGCGGAGATGGCCGTGACTCAGGTTGGTGACGATTCCCAGATCGAGCAGTGGATCGAGGAGGTGTTCGCCGAATTGCCTGCCGAGACGTCGCGATTCCGCGCCGGAGAGAAGAAATTGACCGGTGTGCTGGTCGGCGCCGTCATGAAGAAGTCGAAGGGACGCGCAGATCCAAAGAAAGTCAACGCGTTGTTGAGCAAGGTCACGGGGTAGGCGCGCCCTCGACCCTCGGTCACTCGGTCGGATAGATGGGTGCGCCGAGTTTCTCGTGATAGGCCAGATCGCTCTCCGGCAGTCCAAACTTGCGGTCAGCTTCATCACGGATCATGAGCTCGCCGCCGCCACGCCGTAGCGCGGCGCGGCGCACCTGCTTCGCCTCTCTGAGGGCGACGTCGCCTGACGGATCGAGTGCGTACGGAGCGGACTCGCTCATTCTGTTGAACAGATCGAGAATGAAGTCGTACGAGCGCGTCATGTACGCGCCGACTTCATCGTTCGCGAGATCCCATCGGCTCTTCTCGGATATCAACTGAAATGCTCGTTGCCACGAATCCGTATCCGTGACGTATACCATCCCGCGGAAGATTCTGCGGTTGGTATGCGTGCTGAATATCGTTGGACTGAGAATCCGGTCGAGATGGAAATCTGCGCGCGAGTGATCCAGCAGGATGAGCTCACGCGCGCGATGCGGTGAATCACCGCCGAGGTGGGTCTCGAATCGGCTTTCCCAGTAACTGTGGCCGATGGAAGAAGTCGTTGACGTTACCGTGAGCTGCTTCGGCACGAAGTAATTGTGCGCCACCGAGTCGGCCGCGAGATGCGCAAGGTATCCCAGTGCAAACGCGCGCATTCGGCCGTCGCTGGCGAGATCGTGGATTTCATAACCGACCTTCCAAGAGTGACAGTGCCGACCTGCTTCGGCGTACTTCTTGGCGATGCTGGTGTCCGCGGCGATCGATCCATACAGGAAGTCGTACGGAAATGCCTCGAGCAACTCCGCTATCGTGCCCGGCAGCATGGAGAGCGAGCGCAGCACGGCGTCACCCAGAAACACGTGCGTGCCTGGAGTCCAGGCGTGCGCGGTTCTGGGTGTGAGAAGGAGCAGCAGCACGGCCAGTGCCGCTGCTCCCGAAATACTAAATGCCCAGCCGCCGGCGCCGGCGGCGAATCGATTTGCGGAGATCCTGCAATTCCCCCGAGACAGTGTCCTCGACTGCAGCCTTTGCCGCGTCGAAATAATCACGCAATTGTTCGCCGACACCGTCCAGCGATATGTCCTCAGCCATTTCCATCCCGCGGTCGTAACCGCGTCGTGCGCCGCGCGCGGCCTTGCGCGCCATGCCAGCACCCGCGACTCCGGCAAGCGAGGCGAGCTCTGCTCCGCGCCCGGCCAGACCCATCCCTCGTCGAATCGAGCCTCGGCCCGGCCTGCCCGCGCGGAACAACAGGGTAACACCGACCCCGACTGTGAGTCCGATCAGTGCAGCAGTAAGGAGATCGAGATCTTCCTCATGCGAGACCTCCGCGCCTCCGCGACGTGGTCCGCGGCCGGGGCGGGGCGTCCGTGCCGGTGTCGCCGGCCGAGCTTCCGTGTCTGTCATCGCCATCCTCGAATTCCTCCGTGTTGTCGAAAACCTGCGCCAGTCCGGTCCGGACACCGTGTACCGTCGATGCGGTAGTCACGAATGCGGATTCGGCCTCGTCCTGTACGACTTCGATCAGCGCGTTGAACTCGTCGAGCCTCGCCTCGGCTTCCTTCACCGCCTTGAGCAGCCGCGCATTCGCGGCGGCTACCGTCTGCTGGACCTGACGCACGTCTCCCTTCACGATCGCGACGATCTCCCGCGCATCCTCGGTCACGATACTCGCGCTCCTCACGAGGGGCGCCACATCACCGTAAACGCGATCCAGCAGATCGTTCACCTTCTTGTACGTCTTCCTGAAGTTCCACGCTGCCGGAACCAGCCCCACCGCGAGCACCAGCAAGGCGATCGTGGTGAGACCGCTCGCGACCGAGGTGATCTTCTCGAAGGTGCTGGTCACTGCCGGCACCTGCTTGGTCACGAGCGTGTCAGGAAGAACGTGCGCGACCTGAATCAGCAGCGCGGTTACGTGCGTCATGTCGTACATAGGCACCGATGGTGCAAGGGAAGGGCCAGTTCTGGTTACCCTGTAAATTGCCACGCGGACGGCCAATCTGGACGTCCCGGCCCTATATTGTCGCCAATACCATGACCGCTGTCCAATACATCGTAGAGGGCGGGCACCGGCTTTCCGGTAGCATCCGCCCCTCCGGCAACAAGAACGCCGCACTTCCGATCGTGGCCGCCGCGCTCCTCTCGAGCAAGCCGGTCCGCCTCACGAACGTACCCCGAATCCGGGATCTCGAAACGCTGGTCGAGCTGCTGCGATCGGTCGGCGCGTCGGCTGAGTGGACCGAGCGAAACACGCTCGATATCTCGGCACCGGATCTGCGCCCGGAAGGGCTCGACCCTGCGCTATGCGTCCGCATACGTGCCTCGATCCTGCTCGCGGCACCGCTGCTGGCGCGCTGCGGCACGGCGACGCTGCCGGCACCGGGCGGTGATGTGATCGGCCGCCGCCGTCTCGACACACACTTCCTCGCCATGTCACAGCTCGGCGTCACGGTGAGGGACGATGACGGCTATCACATGACTGTCGACCGCATCACCGGTGCGGACGTCTTTCTGGATGAGCCGAGTGTGACGGGCACGGAGAACGCGCTGATTCTCGCAGCCGCCGCGGAAGGAATCACTGTCCTCCGGAACGCCGCCAGCGAGCCGCACGTTCAGGATCTCGCACACTTCCTCGTCGCACTCGGCTCGCGTATCGATGGAATCGGCACGAACACGATCACCGTGTACGGCGACCGAACGCTCGGCGAGACCGCGATTACGCATGAGATCGGTCCGGATCATATCGAGGTAGGCTCGTTCATCGGACTTGCAGCCGTCACGCATTCCGAGATTCGGGTCGTCGATGCCGGTGTCGCGCATCTGCGCTCTACGCTCATGGGATTCGAGCGGCTCGGGATTCGCTGCCGCATCGAAGGCCGCGACCTGATCGTTCCAGCGGATCAGGAGCTTGTGATACACAAGGACTTCGGCGGACACATCCCCAAGCTCGAAGATCAGCCGTGGCCCGCGTTTCCGGCAGACACGATGTCGATCGCGATCGTCGCAGCGACGCAATGCGACGGTGTGATACTGATCCACGAGAAGATGTTCGAGTCACGTCTCTTCTTCGTGGACAGACTGATCGGGATGGGCGCCAATATCGTGCTGTGCGATCCGCATCGTTGCATAGTGAGCGGACCGAGCGCTCTGCGTGGATCGACCATGGAGTCGCCGGATATCCGAGCCGGCATGGCAATGCTCCTGGCCGCTTTGTGTGCCCGAGGAAAGAGCACCATCAACAACGTCACGCAGATAGAGCGCGGTTACGAGCGGATCGATGAGCGCCTCAACGCACTCGGCGCACGCGTCACGCGCGTCGGCGACCGACGGCAGTAGACCAGGCTGTGCAAACTGGAACGATCGAGGAAGTAGCTGAGTTTGCGGAGTTCGGCATCCTCGCATTCACGACGACCCGCGCAGCTGGCACTTTCGGGTTGTCGGGAACGGATCCCGTCGGAGAGGTAATGGGTCGCTGGACGGGGTTGCTGGTGGAGATCGGAGCACGCGGAATCTGCGTGGCCCCCCAGGTCCACGGCGACACGGTTCTGGCACACGCCAATCCGTGGGATGGATTTCTGAGGACGCGTCCCGCCGATGGCCACGCGACCCAGGAGCGTGGCCTCGCACTGGCGGTTACGATCGCCGACTGTGCGCCGGTCTTCCTCGCCCACCCCTCTGGCGCGGTCGCGATAGTCCATTCCGGATGGCGCGGCACTGAGGCGCGGATCATCCATCAGGCGATCCGGGTACTGGGCCGCGCTGGACTTGCGCCGGACGAGCTGCGTGTCCACATCGGGCCGGCAATTTGCGGTCGTTGCTACGAGGTATCCGCGGATGTCAGGGCTCGGCTGACCGGTGAGGCCTCCAACCGGCCCGGCAACGTGGACATCAGATCGCTGATAGCGGAGCAGGCGACCGAGGCCGGGATTGGGCGCGTTTCGGTGTCGCCGTCCTGCACCAGATGCGACAACGAATCGTTCTTCTCGCACCGGGCAGGCGACGCCGGTCGCCAGATCGCGGTTATAGTTGCAAAACAGTAGTTTCTGAAATATATTTCCAGGTTCCCGTAGAACCGCAGGACCACCCTTTTACCTAGCAAATGCCCGAAACAGAAACCCTAACCGGCACGACCGAGCACGCTCTTACAGCGCGGGAAAAGCGCGACATGCAACGTGCACAGCTGCGGCCGCTTGCCAACCTCCGTCCAGAACTGTACGACGAAGACGACTACTCGAGCGACGAGCTCGAGGCGATGATGGCGATGTACAACGGAACCATGGCGTCCATCGAGGAAGGCGAGATCGTAAACGCCAAGGTCCTCGATATCCGGGACAACATGGTGATCCTGGACATCGGCTTCAAGTCGGAGGGAACGATCCCTCTCGAAGAGTTCAAGGACATGCCCGAGCTCAAGGCGGGCGATTCCGTTGAAGTCCTCCTCGAGCACCTCGAGGACATGGAAGGTTCGGTCGTCCTTTCCAAGAAGAAGGCCGACTTCATGCGCGTCTGGGAGCGCATCCGCGTCGCGTACGAGAGCGATCAGCCGGTGGCGGGAATTCTCACCAAGAAGATCAAGGGCGGTGTCGTCGTCGATCTCATGGGTGTGGACGCCTTCCTGCCAGGCTCGCAGATCGCGCTTCGCCGCGTTCCGAACGTGGACGAGCTGCTCGGGCAGACTTTCGACTTCAAGATCATCAAGCTCAACAAGCGCCGCCGCAACATCGTCGTTTCGCGCCGCGTGATTCTCGAGCAGGAGCGCGCAGGCAAGCGCGAGCGCTTGATGAAGGAGCTTCAGAAGGATCAGATCCGGAAGGGCATCGTCAAGAACATCACCGACTTCGGTGCATTCATCGACCTCGGCGGTGTGGACGGACTGCTTCACATCACCGACATGTCGTACGGGCGCGTCACGCATCCGTCCGAGATGGTGCACATCGGGCAGGAGCTCGAGGTCAAGGTTCTCGACATCGATTGGGAGCGCGAGCGCATCTCGCTCGGCCTCAAGCAGCTCCAGAGCTATCCGTGGCAGGACGTCGCCGACAAGTACCCGGTCGGCACGCGCGTGTCGGGCAAGGTCGTATCGATCACCAACTACGGCGCGTTCATCGAGCTGGAGCCGGGCATCGAAGGCCTCGTTCACATCAGCGAGATGAGCTGGACGCGCAATGTTCGTCATCCAAGCAAGATCGTTTCGATCGGCGAGACCATCGAGGCAGTAGTGCTCAAGGTCGATCCGTCGGAAGAGAAGATCTCGCTCGGCATGAAGCAGACGGAAGAAGATCCATGGATGACGCTGCCGCAGCGTTATCCGATCGGCATGCGTCTCACGGGCAAGGTTCGCAACCTCACGAGCTTCGGTGCATTCGTCGAGATCGAGCCGGGCATCGACGGTCTCATTCACGTCTCAGACATGAGCTGGACCCGTCGCGTGCAGCATCCGTCGGAAGTGATCAAGAAGGGTGATACGGTGGACGTGGTGGTGCTCAACATCGATCCGGAGAACAAGCGCATCTCGCTCGGCCTCAAGCAGGCAGTCGAGGATCCGTGGCTCCGCATCGGTGAGACGTACCCCGTCGGCACCGAGCTGCGTGGACACGTCGTTCGCCTGATGGACAAGGGCGTGGTCGTGGACATCGGCAACGACATCGAAGGATTCGTTCCCAACAGCCAGCTCAACTTCGGCAATCCGGTCAACAGTCCGGCTGACATCGTGTACGAAGCGATGAATCTGGACCTGCGTGTGTTGGAAGTGGATCCAATCCACCGGCGCATAGTTCTCGCGGTCACTGCAATTCCAGAGGAGCAGCCACCGCGTCCGGCCGAGCCGAGCAAGGTGATTCCGATGGAGACCGAGGAGTACAGCGTATCGGATTACGCTGCCGAGATTCCGGCAGTTCTTCCGGCAACGTACGACGAAGAGTAATTAATGACGATGCGCGATAAGCTCGCGCTTCTGGAGCAACGCCGCGCCGAGTCTGAACTCGGTGGCGGCGTTGCTCGTATAGAGGCCCAGCACAAGAAGGGAAAACTCTCCGCACGCGAACGGATCGATCTGCTGCTCGACGAGGGGTCGTTCACTGAGCTCGACCGGTTCGTCGTTCATCGCAGCACCGACTTCGGCCTGGAAGAGCAGAAGTACTACGGCGACGGAGTCATCACCGGATGGGGCCGCATCGACGGCCGGCAGGTGTACGTGTTCTCGCAGGACTTCACGGTATTTGGCGGATCGCTATCGGAATCGTTCGCCGAGAAGATCGTCAAGGTGATGGATCTCGCGATGCGGAACGGCGCACCGGTGATCGGGCTCAACGATTCGGGCGGCGCGCGCATTCAGGAAGGCGTGGTTTCGCTCGGCGGCTACGCGGAAATATTTCTGCGCAATACGCTGGCGTCCGGCGTGATTCCGCAGATCTCGGCGATTCTCGGGCCGTGTGCCGGTGGCGCGGTTTACTCGCCCGCGATAACCGACTTCACGTACATGGTTCGGCACACCTCGTACATGTTCGTAACCGGCCCCAACGTGGTGAAGACCGTGACGCACGAAGACGTCACTATGGACGAGCTTGGCGGTGCGGACACGCACATGATGAAGTCGGGCGTGTCGCACTTCACGTACGACAGCGAGCCGGAGTGCATCGCCGCCATTCGCGACCTCATGCGGTTCATTCCATCGAACAACATCGACGAGCCGCCGCGTGGTGCGGGCACCGATCCGCGCGACCGGCGTGACGAAGCGTTGCTCGACATCGTGCCGGACAACGCCAACAAGCCGTACGACATGCACGAAGTGCTGAACCGCGTCATCGATGACGGCGAATTCTACGAGGTGCAGAGCGAATTCGCGGAGAACATCATCTGCGGATTCGCCCACCTTGGTGGATTCAGCGTCGGGATCGTTGCGAATCAGCCGGCGATGCTGGCCGGTGTGCTCGACATCAACGCGTCGGTAAAGGCTGCACGGTTTATTCGATTCTGCGATGCGTTCAACATCCCTGTCGTGACATTCGTCGACGTGCCGGGTTTTCTACCGGGCGTGGGGCAGGAGCACGGCGGGATCATCAAGCACGGTGCGAAGTTGCTGTTCGCGTATTGCGAGGCGACGGTGCCCAAGCTGACCGTCATCACGCGCAAGGCCTATGGCGGCGCGTACGACGTGATGAGCTCCAAGCACATCCGCGGCGACTTCAATGTTGCGTGGCCCACGGCGGAGATTGCCGTCATGGGGCCGAAGGGCGCTGTGGAGATTCTGTTCAGGAAGGACATCGTCGGAAGTTCCGATCCCGTCGCCGCGACGGACAAGAAGATCGCCGAGTACGTGGAAAAGTTCGCGCATCCGTACGTTGCGGCCGGCCGCGGCTACATCGACGACATCATCGACCCGCGAGATACGAGGCCCGCACTCATCGACGCGCTTGAAAGTCTGCGCGGCAAGCGGGACAAGAATCCGCCAAAGAAGCACGGAAACATACCGCTCTGATGTTCAAGTCCGTTCTCATAGCAAATCGCGGCGAGATCGCGCTGCGCGTGATCCGCGGCTGTCGTGAGCTTGGCGTGCGCTCGATCGCAGTGTACAGCGACGCCGATGCGGGTGCACCGCACGTGCGTGCGGCCGATGCCGCCGTCAACATCGGCCCCGCGCCGTCATCACAGAGCTATCTGCTCGGCGATCGCATCATCGAGGCTGCGCTCAGCGACGGCGCGGAGGCGATCCATCCCGGCTACGGGTTTCTGTCCGAGCGCGAGTGGTTCGCGCGTGCAGTGCGCGATGCGGGCCTCGTTTTCATTGGACCGCCGGCCGAGGCAATCGCTGCGATGGGCAGCAAGACCGCGGCGCGTACGCTTGCCGTCGCGCACGGCGTTCCCGTGGTGCCAGGCACCACCGAATCGATTGCCGATGCTGAGCACGCTGCTGAAATAGCATCGAAGTTCGGCTATCCAGTGCTGCTGAAGGCCGCCGCGGGCGGGGGCGGCAAGGGAATGCGTGTGGTTCGCGAGCCGTCTGAAATTGCGGCGTCCTTCGACGCTGCACGGCGCGAGGCGAAGAACGCATTCGGCGATGACGCGATCTATCTCGAGAAATACATCGAAGGTCCACGCCACGTCGAGATCCAGATCATCGGCGACATGCACGGGAACATGGTTCACCTGGGCGAGCGCGAGTGCTCGGTGCAGCGCCGCCATCAGAAGATGATCGAGGAGGCGCCGAGCGTTGCGGTGAGTCCGGAGCTCCGCGCCGAGATGGGCGCGACAGCGGTGCGTGCTGCGCGCGCGGCGGGTTACGTGAATGCAGGCACCTGCGAGTTTCTGCTCGCACGCGACGGGAGCTACTACTTCCTGGAGATGAACACCCGGCTCCAGGTCGAGCATCCCGTCACGGAGTTGGTGACGGGAATCGATCTCGTTCACTGGCAGTTGCGAGTCGCATCAGGTGAGCCGCTCGGCTTCGCGCAGGACGACATCTCGCCAAAGGGCTGGGCGATGGAATGCCGGATAACGAGCGAGGATCCCGCCAACGACTTCCTGCCATCGACGGGGCGCGTCTCGTATCTGCATCTTCCCTCGGGACCCGGTGTGCGCTGGGATGGCGGCATCGAGATTGGCAGCGATGTGTCCCTGCATTACGACCCGATGCTCGCGAAGTTGATAGTTCACGCGCCGACCCGCGAGCTTGCGGTCGAGCGAATGCACCGCGCTCTGTCCGAGCTTGTAATCGGCGGCGTGGAAACATCGCGTGAATTCCATCTGCGTGTGATGGAAGATTCGGAGTTTCGTGCTGGTGCGATCGAGATCCAGTGGCTCGAGCGTCGGCTAGCCTCGCTCACCACCGACGCAGGCACCGAAGATGGTGCAATGCTAGCTGCGTTGGCTGCTGCGCTGCTCGCGGAATCCGAGTCGGGTGTGCGCGCAGCCGTGCCGTCGCAGCGGGAGAGCGCCGTGTCCGGGTGGCAACGCGCCGCGCGTCAGGAATCGATCGGTTAGTGTCACGCACCGTAAGCCTCACGATCGATACGATCGCCGCCGGCGGTGATGGTGTAGCCCGTAACGAGGGGCTTGTCGTGTTCGTCCCGCGCACCGCTCCAGGTGATGTGGTAACCGCAAGCGTGTCCGGAAAGGGTCACTTCGCGCGCGGGTCGCTGCGCACGATCCTGCGGCCCTCAGCGGTGCGGATTGAGCCGCCGTGTCCGCATTACACCCGTGATCGCTGCGGCGGCTGCCAGATTCAGCACATCCAGTACTCTGCGCAACTCGACGCCAAGCAGCGCATCATTGCCGATGCAATGCGCCGGATCGGCAAGCGCGACATCACGCCGCCGGAGGTTGTGCGGAGCACCGAGAAGTGGCGCTATCGGGCCAAGCTGACGCTTGCCCTGCGTCGTCGTTCCGGTGGATGGATCGCCGGACTGCACCCGTATGACGATCCCGGTCGTGTGTTCGCGTTGTCGGATTGTCCGATAACAGACCGCCGCGTCGTCGCTGCGTGGCGTGAGTTGCTGGAGGCCTCGGAGTTCTTCCCGGACGCAACATCGTTGCGCGGGAGCGTGCGCTGGACCGACGATGGTCCGACGTTCGTGCTGATTGGCGCCACGCGATGGAGCGATCATGCACGCTTCTTCGCGGCAGTGCCGACACTCGCGGCCTTGTACTGGGAGCCGGACGACGCTCCGCGAAAGCTGCTCGGGAACCGCCGCGTTCGCGCGACACCGGCGGCATCGTTCGCGCAGGTAAACCCCGTCGTTGCTGCAGTGTTGCGCGAATACGTACTCGGCGTCGTGAGGTCTTTCAACCCGGCGAGCGTGATCGACGCGTACTCGGGATCAGGTGATCTCGCCGTGAATCTTGCAACTACTGGAATTTCAGTAGTTGCGATCGAGCTCGATCGTGATGCAGCGCTGTGGGCCGAGCAGCGGCTCGCGCCGCCATCGCGCTCAATCGTTGGTCGCGTCGAGGAAGTTCTACCGCGTCTGGCACCGGCCGACGTCGTCGTGGTAAATCCTCCGCGAAGCGGTCTCCATGCCGATGTCACCGAAGCAGTCGCCGAGATGCCGGGGGTCCGCGCCGTGATCTACATCAGCTGCGACCCGGCCACGCTCGCACGAGACGTTGCGCGCCTGTCCGGCTATTCGATTCAATCAATTAGAGCATTCGATATGTTCCCACAGACGTCCCACGTGGAGACGGTCTGCGTGTTGACGCCGGCACATTCGACCAACCTTCCCGCACGATGAAGTTTCTCGTAGATGTAAATGGCGCGCGCCATTCCGTACTCACCGACAAGAACACTGCAACAATCGAAGGCGCGGCGAACGCTGCGACACTCGACGTCGGGAACGGCACTCCGGCCAGAACGTTGCGCATCGGTGATCGCGTCGTTCGAGTCATCGTGCATGCGCGCGAAGGCAAGGGACGCTATGTCCTCGACGTGAACGGCCATCGTTATCACGTCGAGGCGTTGGGCGAGCGGGCACGCGCGATTCAGGAGCTTGCCGCGCGCTCGGCGCCACCGGCAGGACCGGCGCCTGTGGTCGCGCCAATGCCGGGGCTTGTCGTGCGAGTCAACGTTGCCGTCGGCGACAGCGTGACGGCGGGGCAGGGAGTGCTCGTGATGGAAGCGATGAAGATGGAAAACGAGCTGCGTGCGTCCGCGGCCGCGACCGTGAAATCAATTCGCGTGACGCAGGGGACCGCGGTAGAAAAGGGAACGGTGTTGATCGAGCTGGAGTGAGGTTGCTGCTATCTCGTCCAGATGTAGATCACACCGCATTCCGAATCGCTCAGACTTGCAGGGGTTTCTGCGCCGTCCTTGTATATCTCGATCGCGGCGATGTCCCTTGGTGAAACCGCATCGAACCCTCCCGCTGCGCCAGCGATATTTGACGGATCGCTGCCGGAGCTAGCGCTACTCGGCATACTGCTCATTACAGCGCCGTCCACCACGACAGTCATCCCAGTTATGCAGGCGTTCCCATTGATGGTCTGCACACCACGGGCACTGCGGACCACTAGCGTATGAGCATAATCCACTACGGCAACGCCGGTAACGTGGCGGAAAATGTCCGAAGTGGTGCGGGGATGAAAACTCTCGATCTGTGCCGCGGTCAAATATGTTCCGATGCCCGTGCGCATTCGGTCGGCAACACCCGGCGGTAGATGCACCAGCTCGCCGCTCACGGCCTGGACTGTTACTCGCGACAGCGTCATCGGAAACGGTTCGACGACAGCGTCGACCGAGATGGTTGCATTTGGCTCGACTACTACGGATACGGTGGTCGGCATGATGCCGATCCGGCGAAAGCGGATCAAATGCGGGCCAGCGGGGAGGCTGTCGATGCGGAAGGCACCGCCGGCTCCGCTGCGCGTCCGAATCAGCGAGTTGTCTATCGCGACGACCTCCACTCCGAGCAGCCATGCTCCGCTCGTGTCGCGCACGCTCCCGTCGATCGCCCCGTACGCTGCAGGAACACTGGCGACGTGTGTTGCATTCGCCTGTGCCGCTGCATTTGCGCGCGGAAGCAGGAATGTCCCGGTCCCGAGCAGGATGGCGGCGACCACAACAGGCATGCGCGGCGCCCCTGCACGCGATTGGGTCACGGACCACCAGCTGCTATCGAGGTGCCGTACTTGGTATTGATCGCCGCCACGAGCGCCGCCGTAATCTGACGGTTCGCAACGACGGTCGGATGGATTCCATCCAGCGAGATACACGCACCGAACGGCGCGGTGGCATTCGCCAGATCGGGAACGATGTTGATGCAACCGGTGCCGGGCGTTTTGAGCGTTGCGAGCAACGGATTGGGGTCGTAGTAGGCCCATCCGTTCGCCGCGGCAGCTGCCTGGATCGTTGCGTTGTAACCGGCGACAGTCGCCGTGAGGCTCGCCTGCTCGGTGCTATCGAGGATGAAGATGTCGCCAACCAGCGTTCCCGGAATGGAATTCTTCGCGCAACCAATTACCGGTGGATGGGCTCCGGAACGTATTTGCGCCAGGATCTCGATCGAGATGAGCGCCTGATTTCCGGGTGCGCTGAGACAGTTGGGAAGAATCGTCGTCGGTGCACCGGCGAACTGATCGAAACCGGCCTTGAACGCAGGATTCTGCAGCGCGGCGACGGGAAAGAGTGCGGGAACTGCCGTCACGTTGACCACGCCGAGCAGAATCGCGCCTTTCAGCGTGGGAATCGCGATGAGGCCGTTCACCATCGCCGTGTAGTTGGTCTTGAACGCGGCCTGTGAGGTGACCCCCGCCGATACTCCTGCCGTCGGCACGAGGATGCCGGAGAGCGCCGCGCCGAGCACATCGTTGTTCCCGATCCATGCGGAGACGAAGGTTGGACTGGCGTCAGCGGCCTTCGCCACCTGCGTCTTTCCGCCGAGGAACAGCGTGGTCAGCGTGTTGGACGCCGCCGTGCTGGCGCTGAACGGGTCGAGCGACGTCGCACCGGGAACTGCAACGTTGTTGAGCGCGACCGCGGTGTTGGGGGTGCGCAGAGAGCATGTAGTTGCCGTGCCGTTGGCCAGTCTCGCTTGCGTCTGAAAGTTGACGATTGGCGGCGGACATCCAGCGCCCGCAAGCGACGCGTAGACGTATCGCGTCTTCATGGCCTGCGCGAGCAGCGACGGGTAGCTCAGCCTCTGCGTGCTGTCGTCGATGCCGCCGGATTGGTAACCTGCCGTGAGGCTGTTGCCGAGCGCGACGTAACTGGTGAACAGCGAGTTCGCAGCAACGTTGGGCGGGACTACTGCCGTTGGCCCGTTGTCCCCGCATGCTGACGTGAGCGCGAGTATGACGGCGCTCGCAACCGCGCCGATTGTATTCCTTGAGCGAATCATTGGATTCTGCGCGGTTAGAAGGTGATGTTGAGAGCGGCAGATATCACGTCCGCCTTCAGTGCGTACGCGCCGGTATTCGGGGCGAAAGTGAGCGGTACCGTGGTGCCGGGAGGCGCCGCCGGATTTTCCACTATCCTGCCGCGTCGTCCGGGTGTGTTCACGTGCAGGTATCCGATGTCGAGCTTGTACACGCTCGTAACTGGTATCGCGACGCCCGCGGAGAAGTTGCGCCGATTCATATCGGGCAGGAGCGGCGTAACGGTCACATCCGGTGCGGGCGTGTCTGAATAGCTGTAGCCGAGGCGCCCGGTCCAGGTCCCGATCACGTGCTCGGCGCCGAAGCGGTAACTCCAGGAATCCTTGTACCCTTCGTATAGTGTTCGACTGCTACCGCTGGCCGGTCCCTCGAACGTAAGCGGCAGAGTATTGAAAGCCGACCAGCCGAGCCGGGCCACATCGACGGAGAGCGTCGTCCGCGCGAATCCGGTGTAGCCGACGCCACCCTGCAACTGCCATGGATGCTTGATGGTCGATGAAGCGCTCTGGGCGACGAGCGGGCCGCCAGGCGAGAATTGCGCGCCGAGTAGCGCGTCGAGCGGAACCGGCGTGCCAGTGGGACTCACGGGGTTCCCCTGCGGCAGGACGAGTCCCGTTGCCGTCTGCGAGAACTTCGCCGACGCGTGGTCGTAGTTGAACGTGAGCTCCGAGAGATAGCGCGCGCCGACCGACCATGGGCCGTACTTGCCGTGCACGCCAAGGTTGTAGCCAAGAGCGGTGGCGGTTCCATGAACCTGTGCGCGCGCGAACTCGGTCTCGTAGGCGATGCCGAGTTGGTTGAAGGTGATGCCTGCTGCGGCCGGTTGCTGAGAGAGATCGATCGCCTGAGTGAGATCGACGGAGGAATGTCCGAATACCGGGCCGCCGCCGACCGTCCAGTTCTGGGTTACCTGGTAGGCAAAGTTGGGTTGGATGTATACCGTCTGGAGTGCTGCGCGAAGGGCGGAGAACCGGCCTGGAAAATTGTCGTTCCACTGGGAGGTCAGTCCGTAGGGCACGTACACCCCGAGCCCGACGGAGCCCTTCCCGAATCGCATTGCCGCGAACAGGGCCGGCGGAAGAGCGGGACTGATATCGCTGGGGTAGCTCCGGCCGGTGCTGTCCTGGCGAAAGGAGCCTTTCACTATGATTGCACTTGCGCCGACGCTGAGCGATTTGCCGGGGAGTTCGGCGGCGGCCGCCGGGTTCCAGAAGATCGTCGAGGCGTCGGGGCATGGGGTGCCGGTCGCGGCGAACGCGCGGGAGACGGCGCAGGTTCCGACTTCGTTGAGGCCGAAGCCCTGGGCCCGCGCCGACGATGGATGCAATGTCACGGCGGCTAGCAGGCAGACTGCTAGCCGAGCCAACGATGGGGAGGTTCTCATCCGTTGCACCGATTAGAACGTCATCCGGGCACCCAGACCGATTGGTCGGGGACACGTGTTCCCGGGGCGACAGCACGTTACAACCGCTCGGCGCGGTGCGCCAGCAAATTCTTGCGGAGGATGCGCCGACGAGTGCCGGATCCCGGCGCGGCGGTGCGGGCCGATTGACTAACGCTTGTGGGGTTGGTAACTTAGAAGGCTGTCGCATTTCGTAATCGATTACCTCCCCAAATGAAGACTTTCTCCTCCACCCCGACTGATATAGTCCACGATTGGTACATCGTGGATGCGGAAGGCATGGTGCTCGGACGGCTGGCCACGGAAGTGGCGCGCGTCATCCGCGGCAAGCACAAGCCTACGTTTACCCCACACATGGATGGGGGCGACCACGTAATCGTGATCAACGCCTCGAAGGTGAAGGTCACGGGTCGCAAGGCGGAGCAGAAGCGTTACTTCCGCCACACCGGCTACATGGGCCACGAGCGTTTCACGACGTTCGAGGACATGCTTGGCAAGCATCCGGAGCGCGTCATCGAGCACGCGGTCAATGGCATGCTTCCCAAGACGGCGCTCGCACGCACGCACATGCGCACAAAGCTGCGCGTTTACCCGGGTGCCAATCACCCGCACAAGGCTCAGCAGCCCAAGCCGCTCACCATCACCACCAAGTAAGCATGCCTGTCGACGGAACAACGCACACGATCGGTCGCCGCAAGGAAGCGGTCTGCCGCGTCTACATCAAGGCTGGCTCGGGCAAGTGGCTCGTGAACGGCCGCACGCTCGGCGATTACTTCCCGCGTCCCGCGCACGTCTCGACCATCCAGCAGCCGTTCACGGCGACCGACATGCTCGGCCGCTATGACGTGACCGCCAACATCGACGGCGGCGGACTGTCGGGTCAGGCAGGGGCGCTGCGCCTCGCGATCGCTCGCGCTCTGGTGAAGGAAGACGAGACGCTCAAGCCAAAGCTGCGCAGTCTCGGCTTCCTGACTCGCGACGCACGCGTCGTCGAGCGCAAGAAGCCAGGCCGTCCGAAGGCACGCAAGCGGTTCCAGTTCTCCAAGCGATAAAACTCGTAGGGGTCGGCCCCGTGCCGACCCCGGCGATGCAGGTATTGAGTTCGTTGTTTTTCGGTTTTCGTTTTTCGTAGCATCGGCATGACGTGGGCGGGTCGGCACAGGGGCCGACCCTTACACGCCTCGTCGCATCCCTCATCCTCCCCGAGCTTCGACGGGTGCCGGCCTCGGCCGGTCGTCGCGGCGCTGACGGGGGGAGACGACATCAACCAACCTAAGGAATCAGCAGAATGTCCCAGCCAAACCTCGAGCAGCTGCTCGAAGCCGGCGTTCACTTCGGCCACCAGACGCGCCGTTGGAACCCGAAGATGCGCAGATTCATCTTCGCCGAGCGCAACGGCATCCATATCATCGATCTCCAGAAGACCTTGCGCCAGCTCGAGCTCGCGCAGAAGCTCGTGCGTGAAGTCGTCGCGCGCGGCGATCAGGTCCTCTTTGTCTGCACCAAGCGCCAGCTCGTTCCGATCGTAAAGTCGGAAGCAGAGCGTTGCGGTGCCATGTTCGTGACCGAGCGCTGGCTCGGTGGTCTGCTCACCAACTTCCAGACCGCCAAGAAGCAGCTCCGCAAGCTCAAGGACCTCGACGCTGGAATCGAGGGTGGCGGCGACTTCGCGAACTACACGAAGAAAGAGCAGCTCATGATGACGCGCCAGCGCGACAAGCTCGCGAAGAATCTGTCCGGCATCAAGTCGATGACGCGTCTTCCGGGGCTCATGTACGTCATCGATTCCAAGAAGGAGCGCATCGCGGTAGCCGAAGCCAACAAGCTCGGCATCCCGATCGTCGCGCTTGTCGATACGAATGCGGATCCGGATCTCATCACGGTTCCGGTCGCGAGCAACGACGACGCGATTCGCGCGGTCGAGCTCATGACGTCGGCAATTGCCGACGCTATCATCGACGCTCGTCGTGAAGCGCCGGTCCGTACCGAAGTCGAGGAGTCCGAGTCGTACACGTACAGCTCAGATCGCGGCGCCGAGCCCGAGGCAGGCGATGAGCGTCGTCGCCGTCGCCGGCCGCGCCGTCGTCGCGCCAATCAGGAAGCGATCGCTGCACGCCTCAAGGGTGTGCCGGGAGCAGAAGGCGAGGCCGCTCCGTCGGACGGCGGTGGCGATAGCGGCGACGCCGGCGATGCGGGCGACAGTGGCGCGGAGCCGGCCGCGGAGTGACTGCGACCGACCAATCTTGAACGCCGCCGCGGATCACCGCGGCGGCGTTCGTTTGACTGACACAGACAATAACCAACCGAAGGCAAACGATGTATACAGCTAAAGACGTGCAGACCCTGCGGCAGCGCACCGGCGCGGGCATGATGGAGTGCAAGAGGGCGCTCGAAGAGACGGGCGGAGATATGGAGAAGGCGGTCGACCATCTTCGCAAGAAGGGAATCGCCAAGGCCGAGAAGCGTACCGGCAAGCAGACGAGCGAGGGGCTCATCTCCAGCTACATTCACCACAATGGCAAGGTGGGCGTTATGGTGGAGATCAATTGCGAGACCGACTTCGTCGCCCGCACGGATGACTTCAAGGAGCTCGGGCGCGAGATTGCCCTGCACATCGCCAGTGCTGCGCCGGTGGCAGTCGACAAGAGCGGCGTGTCGCAGGAGCTGGTCGACCGTGAACGCGCTATCTTCGAGGAGCAGGCCAAGGCGAGCGGCAAGCCGGACGCGATCATTCAGAAGATGGTGGAGGGCAAGGTCGAGTCGTACTACAAGGAAGTTGCGCTTGTGTCGCAACCGTACGTACGCGAGCCAAAGAAGACGATCGGCGATCTGATCAAGGAAGCGTCGGCCAAGCTCGGCGAAAACATTCAGGTTCGTCGTTTCACACGATTCCAACTGGGCGAGGAGTAAAGACGATTGTCCGATCCCAAGCTACGCCGCATTCTACTCAAGCTCTCCGGTGAAGCGCTCGCCGGCGACAAGGGCTTTGGTTTTGATTTTGATGTGATCTCCGGCTATGCCAACGAGATCAAGAATGTGGTCGACGCTGGGGTCGGCGTCGGTCTCGTCATCGGCGGCGGAAACATCGTTCGCGGTGCGCAGATCTCGCGCATGGGCATGGACCGGGTCGCCGCCGACTACATGGGAATGCTGGGCACAGTGGTCAATTCACTCGCGATGCAGGACGTGCTGGAGCGCATCGGGGTGGACACGCGGGTGATGACGGCGATCCGCATGGAAGAGATCGCCGAGCCGTACATTCGCCGTCGTGCGCTGCGCCACTTCGAGAAGGGGCGCGCGGTGATTTTCGCCGCTGGCACGGGCAATCCTTATTTTTCGACCGATACGGCGGCCGCGCTCAGGGCGATTCAGATGCGTGCCGACGTCATCATCAAAGCGACGAGTGTGGACGGCGTCTATTCGGCCGATCCCAAGCGCGATCCGAATGCGGTCCTGTACGATACGATTTCGTACAACGACGTGATGCAGCGCGAGCTGGGAGTCATGGACCAGACGGCCGTTACATTGTGCAAGGAAAACAGCCTGCCGCTCATCGTTCTGAACATCAACCATCCCGGGGCGGTCATGAAGGCCGTTTGCGGAGAACCAGTGGGGACGCGCGTATCATGACGACGATTCCGCAGATTGCAAAGGATTCACGCGCCGCGATGGACAAGGCGATCGAGAACTCGAAGCGCGAGTTCAGCTCGATCCGGTCCGGCAAGGCGTCGCCCAACATGCTCGACAGCATCCGCGTCGACGTGTACGGACAGCAGATGCAGCTCAATCAGGTCGCGAGTGTCGCATCACCCGATCCGCGCTCGCTTCTCGTCACTCCATACGACAAAGGTCAGCTCAAGGCCATTGAGAAGGCGATCCGGGAATCGGATCTGGGCCTCGATCCGAGCACGCAGGGCGGGCTCATCCGGGTTCCGCTTCCATCGATGAACGAGCAGCGTCGCAAGGAGCTCGTCAAGGTGGTGCACAAGCTCGCCGAAGACGGCCGCATCGGCATCCGTCACGCGCGCACCGATGGCCGCGAAAAGCTCAAGAAGCTCGACAAGGTATCCGAGGACGAAGTGAAGGCGGCGGAGAAAGATCTCCAGAAGGCGCACGACGACCACATGGCACAGCTGGAGTCGCTGCTCAAGGCGAAAGAAGCGGAAATCATGGAAGTCTGACGCAGGTCGTGTCAGAACTTTCCAGACGCATTCTCTTCGCGGTAATCGCCGCGCCTGCCGGGATAGCCCTCGTCTATCTCGGCGGACCATTCCTCGCCACGCTGCTGTCGGTAATAGCAGCGCTCGGCGCCTGGGAATTCTGTCGCATCGCGCGTGCGTCGGGTGCGCAGCCATTCGACGCCGCCGCGATCGTCGGCGCGGCAGCGATCCCGTTGCTGGTTTACGGAATTCAGCTCCGCCTTCTCGCGCCGACATGGACGCACGCCGTGGTTGCGGGGCTTGCTGTGTTCGCCGCGACGATCTTCAGGCGCGGAATCGGCGGACGACCGCTGCTCGCCGCTGCCACGACGGTGTTCTGCGTCGCGTATCTCGGACTCGTCGCGTACGTGTTCGATCTGCGATACGATGATTACGTAATCGACGCGCGCGGCGGAACCGCGCTCGCCATGTTTCCGATTCTGCTGACATGGGCGACGGACATCGGTGCTTACGCGTTCGGCCGATTGCTCGGCTCGCACAAGCTGATGCCGTCGGTCAGTCCCGGCAAGACGATCGAGGGAGCGTTCGGCGGATTGGTTCTCGCTGTCCTGATTGCGTTGTTGTACGTGAGCTATGTGCTGCATCCCATGGCACAACTTTCACTGCGGCCGCTCGCGATCGTCGTGTTTGCGGTATGTATAAGTGCTGTCGCGCAGGTCGGCGACCTTGCAGAGTCGCTGATAAAGCGCGAGGCGGGCATCAAGGACAGCTCGGCGCTGATTCCGGGACACGGCGGAGTGCTCGATCGTTTCGACAGCCTGCTGTTCGTTCTTCCCGTTGCGGTGCTTCTGTTGCGCGCAATGCTCATTCCGGCGCCGGTGTGAGACCGCGCGGGATCGCGATACTCGGCTCGACTGGCTCGATAGGTACCGCCACGCTCCGGGTAATCGCGCGGCATGCGGATCAGTTTCGCGTAGTTGCGCTGACTGCGTTCGGCAACGCCATGCTGCTTCGCGAACAGACGGCGTCGACCGATCCGCGGTATGTCGGGATCGTCACGCCGGGCGGCGAGGCGGATCGCGCGTGGGCTACCGGTGCCGAATGCCTGGTCGAAGCAGGGACGCGTCCGGATGTGGACGTGGTGGTGAATGCAGTCGTCGGCGCCGCGGGATTGCAGGCGACGCTAGCTGCCCTGCGCGCGGGCAAGCGTGTAGCGCTTGCCAACAAGGAATCGCTCGTGATCGGCGGCGAGTTCGTGCTTCGCGCGTGCCGGGAGGGGGGCGGCGAGATCGTTCCGGTGGACAGCGAGCACAGCGCGATCATGCAGTGCATCGGTGCGCGGCCGGAGAGTGAGATCAGTCGCATCATTCTCACGGCGTCCGGGGGGCCGTTCCGTGAATGGGACGCCGAGCGCATCGCGAAGGCGACTGTGCAGGATGCGCTGAATCATCCGACCTGGACCATGGGGCGGAAGATCACGGTGGACAGCTCGACACTCGCGAACAAGGCGCTGGAAGTGATCGAAGCCCATTATCTGTTCGACGTCCCGTACGACCGTATAGACGTTGTCGTTCATCCACAGAGCATCATCCATTCGTTCGTCGAATTTGTGGATGGGAGTGTGCTCGCGCAGCTCGGATTCCCGACGATGGAACTGCCGATTCTGTACGCGCTGACGCATCCAGGCCGTGTTGCCGACGCGCCGGCACGCCGGTTCGATCCGGCGGCTGCATCGCCGCTCACATTCGAGCCCGTCGATGTCGGACGGTTTCCCTCGCTCGCACTGGGCATCCAGGCCGGACGCAGTGGGGGCGTGGCGCCCGCGGTATTCAACGGCGCCAACGAGCAGGCCGTTTGCCTCTTTCTGGCTGGTGCCATCGGCTTTCCGGACGTTCCGCGAGCGATTGAATCCGCGCTTTCCGCCCTGTCGGGCCTCCCTGCCGAGTCGATCGACGACGTCGTTGCCGCCGACGCGGCGGCAAGGCTGCACGTAACTGAGCTGTTTCGCGAGGGTTGACGGCCCCGGAGCCGTGATCGGGATGTATGTTTGTTGTCGGACGACCGCTGGTGCGGTCAGCTTCCGCGGTCTGCGAACACTTTGAGCGTTGACACTTGGCCCTGACTGAAGACTGCCCGCTCGCGGAGATCCTCGCGACGCGTCTTGTTGATTCGCGCGACGAATTGACGGCCCGCTGGCTGGATCGCATCGCCGCGCGTGTGTCGGTCGATCCGAACCGGATATTCCCCACCGCGGATTTGCTGAATCACGTACCCGTTCTGATTGACGGGATCGCCGCCTACGTCGCCAACCCAGCGTCAATCGTGTCCGCGGATATGACCGTCGTCGACAAGGCGCGCGAGCTCGGCGTTCTCCGCCACACTCAGGGGTTCGATCAGTATCAGATTCTCAAGGAATTCGAGATCCTTGGCGGGATTCTGCTCACGTTCGTTGGCAACGTCGCGGGCGACACAGACGTCGAGTGCACGCGCGAAGAGCTCATGGCGTGCGCGCAGCGCGTCTTCCACGCCGTGTCTCTGATCCAGCAAGCTACTTCGACGCAATTCCTGCAGTTGGTGACGGATCGAGTTGCAGAGCGCGAAGAGCGTCTCCGAGCGTTCAATCGCGCGCTCACACACGAATTTCGAAATCGCATCGGTGCATGTCTTGGTGCCGGGCAGATTCTCCAGATCCCGAATCTGGAGGACGAGAAGCGTGGCGAGCTCGCAGCGGTAATCGTCCGTAACGTCCGCGGAATGCAGGGAATCCTCGACAATCTGCTCGAGCTCACCATGGTCGGCGCTGACGCACGACAGCACAGGCATGTGCGGCTGCCCGGTGCGGCAGCGGAAGTCGGCCGCGAGCTGCGCGAGATGGCGGCGGCGCAGGGTGTAACACTGCGATTCGGTGACAATCTGCCGGACGTTGAAGTCGCCGCGGCCGCGATCGAGTTGTGCCTCACGAACCTCGTCTCGAATGCCATCAAGTACAGCGATCCGGCGGAGCATGACCCCTGGATCGAGGTGCGCGGCGCTCTGGAAACACTGCGAGACGGCGACGTGGAAGTCGTGGTCGAGGTTGCGGACAACGGGTTGGGAGTGCCTGAATCGGAGCGGGAGCGGCTTTTCGAGCGATTCTATCGGGCCAGTCACGGTGAGCGCGAGATTGAAGGCACCGGTCTCGGGCTCAGCATTGTGCGAGAGACGGTGAAATCGCTTGGCGGACGCGTCTGGGCCCGTTTCCCGGAAAAAGGATCCGTGTTCGCCTTCTCCCTCCCGTGCCGGCGCGATTACGAGACGAGAGCCGTCACGGCCGAATGACCGAGCGCCAGGGCTGCATGCCGCACGCTTGATAGATGTCGTCCTGGCGCCCCGGCTGACCCCGCGGTGGCGCTAAATTACAGCCAGAAGAATCCCGTAAATGCGGAAGGCCCGCCCGGCTGACCGAATCCATTTCATCCCCAGTCATGCTAGTCTGGCTCGCACCTGTATTTGTCCTGGGAATCGTGGTTTTTGTCCACGAGTTCGGCCATTTTCTCGCCGCGAAGGCGTTCGGCGTCTATGCCCCGCGGTTCTCGATCGGGTTCGGCCCCGCCATCGCGAAGAAACGTTTTGGCGAGACCGAGTACCGGATCGGGATTCTGCCTATCGGTGGCTACGTTCGGATGGCCTCGCGGCTGGATGAGACGAGCGCCGTGCTGGAAGGCGGCGGGGAGCTGGTCGCCGCCGCCGACAACCTGGATCCCGAAGAGATGATCCCGTTCGGCTCCAAGCCGGTGCCCGAGGATCGCTGGTTCGAGTCCAAGTCGCTCCCGGCGAGGCTGATCATAATGCTCGCCGGCGTGACGATGAACGTGCTTCTGGGTTGGGCGATAAACGTCGCACTCGTCAAGACTTACGAGCACGCGGCGACAAGTCGCTTGAGCCTCGTCGTGGCAGATAAGCCGGCGTCCATAGCCGGTTTTCAGAAGGGCGACAGCATCGTCGCGGTGAACGGTGCGCCGATCGGCGGGTGGGATGATTTCGTAGCGGTCATCAAGCGCTCCAGCGGAACGCCTGTAGCGGTGAAGGTGCTGCGCGGCACGACGCCGCTGTCCCTGAGCGTAACGCCTGTCTCCGATACGGTCACGGATCCGAGTACCGGAACTGTGAGCCGGGAAGGACGCATCGGCGTTGCAGCGGGCCAGAGCGACGAGACCGTCGGGATTGGACGGGCAGTGGTGGATGGCAGCCAGGCGACGCTCGACATGGGCACTCTGGTCTTCACGTCGCTGCGCAGAATCGCGACGCGTCAGACCTCTGTGTCGGAGCTGGGCGGCCCGATCCTCATCGCGCAGTCGTCGGTTCAGGCGGCAAAGCAGGGAGGCTCCGTGCTGTTCTACCTGATAGCGCTGCTGAGCGTAAACCTGGCGGTATTCAACCTGCTGCCAGTCCCGATTCTGGATGGCGGTCAGATCGTGGTTCAGGTGGTCGAGGCGGCCCGCGGGCAGCCGTTGAGCGACAGGGCGCGCGAGAACGTGGCTCGTGTGGGGCTGGCGCTCATTCTGGCGCTGTTCGTGATGGTGACCTTCAACGACATCAAGCGGCTGGTCGTCGGGGTCGTCGCGGGGCACGCCGGGTAAGGACTCCGGGCCTACCGTCCCACTCCCAAACAGCTTAGTTTTAAAGGCTTACCGCGAAATTAGAAGACCCGACGCGCAGATTGCGCGACACGCACACCCTGTTACATGGCTTTCGACAAGACTCCGACAATCGAGAAGTACCGCGCGAGCGAGACCGATACCGGTTCCTCACGCGTCCAGGTGGCCGTCCTGACCGACCGGATCAACTACCTGAACGAGCACTTCAAGACCCACAAGAAGGATCACCACAGCCGGCGTGGGCTACTGAAGATGGTTGGCCGGCGTCGCCGGCTTCTCGATTACATGAAGCGGACAGAAGTCGAGGGGTATCGCCAGCTCATCGCCGAGCTCGGGCTCCGTTACTAACACGAAAGTTGAACGGGAAAACGCGCGTCGTGAGGATGACATCGTAGTCATCCATCATGCGCGCGTTTCGTGTTCCGACACCTGTGCAGGTGTGGAATGAAAACTGAGAGAAAATCTGAGAGATGATGAAACGAATTGAAAGGCAGTTTGCCGGCCGTACCCTGAGTATCGAAACGGGACGCATGGCAAAACAGGCAGCGGGCTCCGCGCTTGTGCAGTTTGGCGACACGATGGTCCTCGTCGCCGTCACGGTGAGCGACAAGGAAAGCACGCTCCCATTCTTCCCCCTCACGGTCGAATACCGCGACAAGGCTTACGCCGCGGGCAAGATTCCCGGCGGCTTCATCAAGCGCGAGGGGCGTCCACAGGACACCGAGATCCTTTCGGCGCGTATCATCGACCGGTCCATCCGGCCGCTGTTCCCCGAAGGCTTCAAGAACGAGACCCAGGTCTTCGTCTCCGTCATCTCGGCCGATCAGGAAAACGACGCCGACGTGCTGGCACTGGTCGCGACATCGTTTGCGCTCAACGCTTCCAAGATTCCGTTCGCTGGCCCGATCGCAGCCGTTCGGGTGGGACGCGTACAGGACAAGTGGGTTCTCAACCCGACATTCCTGCAGCTGCAGCACAGCGACATGGACATCGTTGTCGCAGGCTCGAAGGACTCGATCGTCATGGTCGAGGGCGGCGCGATCGAAGTCGGTGAAGATGACATCCTCGGCGCCCTGACCATCGCTCACAAGGGGATCAACGAGCTGGTCGCAATGCAGGAAGAGCTGCTCGCCGACACTCGTCAGCCCAAGATGACTTGGACCAAAGCCGAGCCGCCAGCCGAGTTGACTGCCGCAGTCAACAAGATTGCGCAGGGAAAGATCGCCGAGGCGATCAACCAGGCCGACAAGCACACGCGCATCGAAGCGGTCGAAGCGGTCAAGAAAGCCGCGGTCGAGCAGTTGCTCGCAGACTTCCCGGACAACTCGAAGGACATCTCGAATCTCGTGGGCGACCTCGAGTACAACGCGCTCCGCTCCCAGGTGCTCGACACCAAGCATCGCGTCGACGGCCGTACCACCACCGAAGTGCGCAAGATCACGATCGACACGCACGTGCTACCGCGCGCACATGGCTCCGCGCTGTTCACGCGCGGGCAGACGCAGGCGCTTGTCTCGGTAACACTGGGTACAGCGAACGACGTGCAGCGTCTCGATTCGATCGACGAATCGGGTGAGACCACCAAGTCGTTCATGCTGCACTACAATTTTCCGCCGTTCTCGACCGGCGAAGTTCGCCCGATTCGTGGCACCAGCCGGCGCGAGATCGGTCACGGCAATCTGGCCGAGCGCGCGCTGCACGCGGTGCTGCCGCCGTTCGACGAATTCCCATACACCATTCGTATCGTCTCCGACGTGCTCGAGTCAAACGGATCGTCGTCGATGGCGACGGTCTGCGGCGGCTCGCTGTCGTTGTTCGACGCTGGCGTTCCGATTCGCTCGCCAGTTGCCGGCGTCGCGATGGGCCTCATCAAGGAGGGCAAGCGCTACGCGATTCTCACCGACATCCTCGGGACCGAAGATCACCTGGGCGACATGGACTTCAAGGTCGCCGGCACCGAGAAGGGAATCACGTCGATCCAGATGGACATCAAGATCCAGGGACTGGATCTCAAGATCATGCATGAGGCAATGGCGCAGGCACGGATCGGCCGTCTGCACATCCTCGGCGAGATGAACAAGGCGCTGCCGGCGGTTCGCCCGGAGCTGTCGGAGTACGCACCACGGATCGTCACGGTCAACATCAACCCCGAGAAGATCGGTGAGCTGATCGGGCCCAAGGGCAAGACGATCCGGGGCATTCAGGAAGAGACTGGTGCCGAGATCAGCGTCGATGACAGCGGAATGGTGACTATCGCCGCCGTTGGTGGCGAGGCGATGGAACGCGCCCGACAGATGGTTCAGGCGATCACCGCCGAGCCCGAGATCGGCGCCACGTACGAAGGCACGGTCAAGAGCACTACCGCGTTCGGTGCGTTCGTCGAGATCATGCCGGGCACGGAAGGTCTCGTTCACATCTCCGAGCTCAAGCACGGCCGCACCGAGAAGACCGAGGACGTCGTCAAGAAGGGCGATCGTGTTCGCGTGAAGGTTCTCGATCGCGATGAGCGTGGTCGTCTTCGTCTTTCGATGAAGGCACTCGACGCCGCGCCGGAAGGTGGTTCGTCAAGCGAGCGTGCTCCGCGCAGCGAATCGTCTGCACCAGCTGAAGGCGAAGAGAATCAGGAGAGCAGCGAGCGCAGTGAGCGCCCGCGGCGGCCGCGCAGCAGTGGGCGTGGGCGCAGGGATTAGCAGTACCGGGGCGGACGTCCATCGGACGGTTCTCCCGAACGGCCTGACCGTGCTCTCGGACAATGTTCCGGGAGTGCGGTCGGTTGCCTTTGGGGCGTGGGTACGCGCCGCAACGTTGCACGAGCGTGCGGAGAAGATGGGAATCTCGCACATGCTCGAGCACATGGTATTCAAGGGCACGAAGCGGCGTAGTGCGAAGGACATCAGTCTTGCGCTGGAGACGCTGGGCGGCTCGCTGGACGCGTATACGGCGCGCGAGCACACATCGTATCAAGCTCGGGTGCTGGACGAGCACATACGCGACGCGGCGGACGTGATAGGTGACCTCGTCTTCAACCCCGTGTTTCGTGCCGCCGACCTCAAGCTCGAGCGCAAGGTAGTGATCGAGGAGATCGCCATGGTGGACGACACGCCGGACGACCTCGTGTTCGAGGTGCACAACGAAAAACTGTTCGGTGACAACGGCTACGGTTACCGCATTCTCGGAACGCGGGAGACCGTCGGCTCGTTCACGATCAGTGATCTGGACGAGCTGCACGCAGCTGCCTACAGACCGGGAAACATTGTGGTCGCGGCAGCGGGATCGATCGACCACGACCAGCTGCTGAACATCCTGGGTGAGACAGGCTGGCTGGATGTCCCGGCGGGGAGTATCGATTTCGCCGCGCCACCTCCGGTATTTCAAGCCCCCTCGTATACGCACGTCGAGCGGGCCGGCGCACAGACGCAGCTCGTTTTTGGCAGCGAGGCGCCAGCGCACGGCGACGAGCGAAGATATGCGTTCTGTCTCATCAGCATGTTGCTGGGTGGCGGAATGAGCTCGCGACTGTTCCAGCACGTGCGCGAGGAATTGGGACTGGCGTACGCCGTGCATACTTTCTCGTCGTTCTATTCGCGCGCGGGGATGCACGGGGTGTATGTTGGTACGTCACCAGAATCGGCTGACGAGGCCGCTGGCGCGGTAATCGCGGAGCTTGCGCGTATCGCGATCGATGGTGTTCCGGCGGATGAGCTCGTCGCCGCCAAGCAGCAGTTGAAGGGTCAGATTACACTCTCGCTCGAGACACCGAGTGCGCGCATGTACCGCGCGGCCGGCCTCGAGCTGTATGAAGAGCCGTTCCGCTCACTCGACGAGATGTTGTCGCTGGTAGATGCGATCGATGAGCAGACGGTATCGGAAGTTTGCTCTGCGTGTTTTCAGCCGTCCGGACAGACAGTAGTCAGCCTCGGACCTGCACCTCTAACAATTCTGTAATACGGCCATGAAGATCGGAGTCCCGAAGGAAATAAAGACTAACGAGAACCGCGTCGCGCTCGTGCCTGCTGGCGCTGAAGCTCTCGTATCGGCAGGTCACTCGGTGATGATAGAGAAGGGCGGCGGCGAGGGAAGCGGATTCTCCGACGAGATGTACACGTCGGTCGGCGCGACCATCGGTGCCGATGCGGATGCCGTCTGGCGCGAAGCGGACATGATCATGAAGGTCAAGGAGCCCATCGCGGTGGAATGGCCGCGCATGAAGAAGGGCCAGGTGATCTTCACGTACTTCCATTTCGCGGCCGACGAGAAGCTCACCAGGGCGCACATGGACAGCGGGGCAATCTGCATCGCATACGAGACTGTGGAGCTCACGAACCGTGAACTGCCGCTTCTCACTCCGATGTCGGAAGTCGCCGGCCGCATGGCGGTTCAGGAAGGCGCCAAGTACCTCGAGAAGCTGTACGGCGGCCGCGGTGTGCTGCTGGGCGGCGTTCCGGGCGTGGCACCGGCCAAGGTCGTGGTCATCGGTGGTGGCGTGGTCGGCGTCAATGCCGCCAAGATGGCCGCCGGACTCGGCGCCAAGGTAGCGGTGCTCGACGTGTCGCTGGAGCGCCTGCGCTACCTCTCCGACGTCATGCCGGCCAACGTGACTTTCATCTATTCCAACAGGCACAATCTCCTGGAGCAGATCCGTACCGCCGACCTGGTCGTCGGAGGCGTTCTGATTCCCGGAGCCAAGGCGCCCAAGCTGGTCCGCCGCGAGGACCTCAAGACCATGCAGCAGGGCTCGGTGATCGCTGACGTTGCGATCGATCAGGGCGGCTGTTTCGAGACGAGCCATCCGACAACGCACGAAAATCCAACCTACGTGGTGGACGGCGTGATCCACTATGCAGTGGCCAACATGCCTGGTGGCGTGCCTCGCACCTCCACGCTGGCGCTCACCAATGCTACCTTCCCCTACGCGCTGCTTCTCGCGAATAAGGGTTGGAAGCAGGCGCTTCGCGATAATGCCGCGTTGCGAAAGGGGCTCAATATCGTCGAGGGCAAGGTCACCTATCCTGGTGTGGCCGACGCTTTCGGAATGCCGTTATCCGATCCGGACACGTTCATCAAGTAGTCCGGTACCACCCTCGTAACTTGTAGGAAAGCACGCATGCGCTGGCCGTTCTTCAAAGGTGGGTCCTTCTTCCCGGCGACCGGGATCGCCGTGGACCTCGGGACCGCGAACACTCTTGTTTATGTAAAGGGTGAAGGGATCGTTCTGAACGAGCCCTCCGTCGTCGCGCTCGATCGCGAAACCAAGAAGGTGAAGGGCGTTGGCCTGGAGGCCAAGCGCATGCTCGGACGTACGCCGGAAAACGTGCTGGCAGTGCGTCCCATGAAGGACGGCGTCATCGCCGACTTCGACGTCACCGAGAAGATGCTGCGCTATTTCCTGGCGCTCATCATCGAAAACCACGTTTTCCGTGTCAAGCCGCGCGTGATCGTCTGCGTCCCTTCGGGGATCACTGAGGTCGAGAAGCGCGCGGTCCGTGATTCCGCGCTCGGCGCAGGCGCCAAGGAAGTGATGATGGTCGCCGAGCCGATGGCGGCGGCGATCGGCGTGGGGCTCCCCGTCGACACGCCGACGGGCAACATGGTGATCGATATCGGTGGCGGAACTACTGAAATTGCAGTAATTGCGCTTTCGGGCATCGTCAGCGACACGTCGATCCGTACCGGCGGCGACGAGCTGGATCAGGCGATTCTCCAGTTCATGCGCAAGAATCACAGCCTGCTGATCGGCGAAGCGACTGCGGAGCAGGTGAAGATTCAGATCGGCTCCGCCCATCCGGTCGGCGACGAACGCGAGATGGACGTGAAGGGACGCGATCTCGTGTCGGGAATTCCCAAGACCGTACGCGTCCACTCGTCCGAGATTCGCGAGGCGGTGCAGGAGCCAATTCAGCAGATCGTGGATGCTGTGCGCCGCGCTCTCGAGATCACGCCACCGGAACTCGCGGCCGACATCGTCGATCGCGGAATCGTGATGACTGGCGGCGGCGCTCTGATTCGCGGCCTCGATGTTCTACTTGCTCAGGAAACCGGCCTTTCAATTCATGTTGACGAAGATCCGCTGACGTGCGTCGTGCGCGGCACCGGCCGGATCCTCGACGACGAAGAAAAGTACTGGTCGGTTCTCTCGCCCTGAGGTAGAGGGTGGCGCGCCTCGGACGCTCGAACAATCGGATCGATAGCACCGTACTGGTCGTCTGCGCGGTTCTCTCGCTCATCGCGCTCGTCCTTCCGACGCAGGTGCGCGAACCAATCGCGAGCGGCCTCCGGCGCAGCGTACTGGCTCCGTTGCTCAGATTACAGCAGAGCGCAGAGGAGACCCGCCGCGCCTTCACAATGCACGACTCCGTGGTATCGCGGCGCGACTCGATCGCGCTCCGCGAAATGGGTGTGGGAGCCCTGGAAACCGAGAATGCGCGGTTACGCGAGATTCTGGGACTCGGCAGCCGCCTCAAATGGGGGTTTGTCCCGGCCGAGGCACTGCACGGCCGCGGGGTACGCGATGAATTTGGCGTGACGCTGAGCGCGGGCTCACGCGCTGGTGTGCTTAAGCTGAGCCCCGTCGTCGCGCCCGAAGGTCTCGTCGGCGTCGTCGATAACGTGGATCCGATGATCAGCCACGCGATGGTGTGGACTCATCCGGACTTTCGCGTAAGCGCGATGTCCGAGGATGCCTCCGCGTTCGGAATCGTGCAGGCACATCTCGAGTCAGGTGCGGGGCGCTATCTCATGGAAATGCGCGGAGTTCCGTTCCGCACCTCCATCAAGCCGGGAACGATGGTCGTGAGCTCCGGACTCGGCGGCGTCTACCCGCGCGGCATTCCGATCGGACGTGTGATCGGTGAGACGAAGACCGCCGAAACGTGGGCTCGCACGTATCTCATCCGCCCAGCTGTCTTTCCGGCGGACGTTTATGCAGTGATGATACTTCGCCCCGACCGCGCCACCGCTGGCGTGGATAACGTCTGGGCTGTCGGCACGATCGCGGACTCGTCCGTCCGGAAGGTGGTGGCCGCGGGTGACTCGCTCGCACGCACGGCCGCGCTCGCCGAGGCAACGGCGCGTCAGGCGGTGCAGGATTCCATCACTCGCGACAGCCTGAGACGCGCGGGAGTCCCGGAGCAGAGCATCGTTCCACCGGATAGTCTTGCAAGAGTGCGGCGTCCAATTCTGCGCCGCGACAGCGTCCGGGTCGACACGACGCGCCGGGATACGTCGCGTCGCGCACCTGCACGACGCGACTCAGTGCCGGTTCCGCACAATCCATGACGGCTAACATGACGGCTAACATGACGGCTACAGCATGACTATAACTGGAGTCTTCCGGGCAGTCATCACGTTTGCTGTGCTGGTACTGTTGCACTTCACGCTCCGTCCGTTGCTGGGCTGGCGCGCGCCGATCGACTTTCTGCTGCTGGCCGTTCTTACCGCGGCAGTGCGGGTTCGCCCCGCGGGTGCGGTGCTCATCGGATTCACGGTCGGACTGGTCGCGGACTCGCTATCGCCGGACACGCTCGGAGCCGGCGCGCTGGCCATGATATTCGTCGCGTATCTTGCGTCGTGGCTCAAGGCTGTGTTTTTTGCGGACAGCCTGCCGCTCAACGCCATGTTCTTCTTTGCAGGCAAGTGGCTCTTCGATATCGTTTACTTTATCGCGGAGCATCGGCTTTCCGGAATCGATCTCGTGCAGCAACTTGTTCTCTGGTCGCCGTTGTCGGCTGCTGCGACGGCGCTCGCGGGCGTCCTATTCCTGATAGTGACGCGTCCATTTCTGGAGCCAGCGCCAGGGTGAGCGTTCATCCGAACGACATTGCCCGCCGCTCACGCGTAGCGAAGGCCGGGCTCGCTGTGGTCATCCTTTCGTTGATGGGCGCGTTCTTCAACGCACAGGTGCTCCAGCACGACCGCTACAAGCTGCAGTCGCAGGAGAATCGTCTCCGCGCGCTGCCATTGGCTGCGCCGCGAGGCATCATCTACGACAGGTTCGGCAACATCATCGCCGAGAACCTGCCGGGCTACGCCGTGTCGATTGCACCGGTGAACACCGACTCGCTCAAGTCATCGCTGCAACATCTTTCGAGCGTCATATCGCTCTCTCCGGACCAGATCGACGCTGCATTGCGGCGCTACCGACGTGATCCCAATCGTCCGACGCTGATAATGTCGGACGCATCGATGAGCGTGGTGTCCGTGCTCGAGGAGCATCGCATCAACTTCCCGCGCCTCATCATTCAGTCGGTACCCAAGCGGTTCTATCCCGACGGACCCGCCGTTGCGTCGTTCGTCGGCTACACCGGCGAAGTCACGGATGCGGATCTCAATTCGCCGGCGTACGAGGGGTACAAGCCGGGCCAGCTCGTCGGCAAGGGCGGCATCGAGAAGGAATACGAAAAGGTTCTGCGCGGGCGCGAGGGTGTCCGTTATGACGAAGTCGATGCGCGCGGACGCCAGGTGCGTCAGGCAACGCCGCGACTCGATCTCAATCCGGAACCCGGCCCGGCACTCCATACCAACATCGACCTCGATCTCCAGCGGTACGTCGCGGCGGTGTTCGGCGATTCGTTGGTAGGCGGTGCGATCGCGCTGGATCCGCGCGATGGCGGCGTGCTTGCGTTGTACAGCGCGCCAAGCTATGACGTCAACAAGTTCACCGGCGGCATACCGGCCGACTACTGGAAGGGATTGCTGGCTGACGATCGCCGCCCGCTCGTGAACAAGGTGACTCAGGGCCGTTATCCTCCAGGCTCGACATTCAAGCTCGCCACTGCCGTCACCGGTCTGGAAGACGGACTCGTGACGCTGGATGAGCACATGCCGGTACCGTGCACCGGTGGTTTTCAGTACGGCAACAGGTACTTCAAGTGCTGGGACAAGAAAGGCCACGGCAGCATATCGCTGGCTCGCGCGATCGAGGTGTCGTGCGACGTGTACTTCTACCAGCTCGGGCTGAAGATCGGGCTGTCGCGCATGATCGCGGGCGGCATATCGCTCGGACTGCGCGACAAGAGCGGTATCGATCTCCCGGATGAGAAGCGAGCGCTGTGGCCGTACGCGGTGGACTACTACAACAAGACGTACGGCGCGCGTGGCTGGAGCAATGCCGTGACGCTCAACCTTTCAATTGGCCAGGGCGAGAATTCGCAGACTGTCGTGAACATGGCGAAGTTCTACGCCGCGCTCGCGACAGACGGCAAGGCGCCGACGCCCGAGATCGTGAAGCGCGCTCCGGTCAGAACGCAGATATTCAAACTCGATCAACAACAGATGGACGGGCTTCGCACGGCGCTCGCCGGCGTCATCGGCCAGGGAACAGCGCAGTCGGCGCGCATTCAGGGAATAATGCTCGCGGGCAAGACGGGAACCGCTCAGACCGGCAAGCGAGTCAACGGCGTCGAGCTCAACCACGCGTGGTTCGTGGGTTTCGCACCAGCCGACAAGCCCACGATCGTCGTCGCGGTTATGCTCGAATATGGCGGACACGGTGGCCGCGCAGCTCACGTCGCTTCCTCCATCATAGCGCACTATCTCAAGGTCGCACCTGTGACAGCCGTACAGTCTGAGGGTTGATGTTCAGAAATACACTCACCGACTATCCGCTGGCTGCGACGGCGATTGCACTTTCGCTCTTCGGTGTTGCGATCGTGTATTCCGCTGGACAGACGGACATACCGACTTACGTCGCTCCGCTCTGGAAATCGCAACTGATGTGGCTGTGCCTGGGCGTACTGTGCGCATGGGGCATCGGCAACTCGTCGGTAAGACTGATCGAGTGGGTCACGTGGCCGGCATATCTGCTCACCCTGTTCACGCTCGCGTCACTGCTCGTGCTCGGCACGGGAACGGGCGCCAATGGTCACATGCGTAGCTGGCTGGCGATCGGTGGTCATCGGCTGGGTCAACCAGCCGAGCTTGCGAAGATCATCGTCGTGCTGATGCTTGCGAAGGTGCTTGCAGAGCGAAGAGAGGCGCCCAAGTCACTGCTGGAGTTATGGAAGCCGGGACTCGTTGTCGGCGTGCCGTTCGCCATGATCATGCTGCAACCCGACCTCGGCTCGGCGATCGTATTCGTCGGAATCTTTTTCGGAATGTTGTTCTGGTCCGGTGTACCGTGGCCCTTGCTGGTACTGCTGGCGAGTCCCGTAGTGAGCCTCGTGCTGTCGTTCAGTACGGGATTGTGGGGCGCGTGGTTCCTCGTGCTGATCGCGCTCGTGCTGTGGTACAAACCGTATCTGCTCGAAGGGATAGTGCTCGTCGTCGCGAATGTCGTGACTGGCGTCATCGCGCCCATACTATGGGAAAAACTCGCGCCTTATCAGCAGAACCGGCTCAAGGTGTTTCTGGATCCGTCGGCCGATCCGCGCGCTTCAGGCTATCACGTTCTGCAATCGAAGATCGCGATCGGATCGGGCGGCCTGCTCGGTAACGGGTTCACGCTCGGCACCCAGAAACGAAGCGGCTTCCTTCCCGAGCAGCACACCGACTTCATTTTCGCGGTGGTGGGTGAGGAGCTGGGGTTCATCGGAGTCGCGCTGGCGCTGGCGCTGTTCCTGGCTCTCCTGCTTCGCGCGACGCGGATCGCATCGCGCGCCAACGATTCCTTCGGCAGCCTCGCCGCGTTCGGGCTCATGTCGTGCTGGCTCGTGCACGTCGTCGTCAACATCGGGATGACGCTCAACCTCATGCCGATTACCGGAATCCCGTTGCCGTTCTTCAGCTACGGCGGCTCGTTCATGCTGGCGAGCTGGCTGGGTGTCGGGGTGTTGCTGCGTATTTCCGGCGAGGGCAGGGGGCGCGCCGGGGCGCTGCTGTCGTAGACAGGGAACCGCCGAAATTCGTTGTCGTCGGTGGCCGGGGCTCCTCGGAACTGCCGGAACCGAAACCAGGTTCGATTGCGGTCTTATGGGCCAGGCGCGGAAGGATCCGCGCCCTACGCGTGCGTACCAAATGTGCGCGATGGCCCGGCGTTAATGGCGCGCCACGCGCGCGACGGGTTTGCCGCGATGTATTTGCGGACTCTGTCCAACGCATCGGTATTGCGGATAATGCGATCGTGAAAGCTGCGCTGCCAGATCGGCGCGCGCGGCTTCGCCGCGTCTGCATGAATTGCGAGCGATGTTCGTCGTTTCGTCCAGCCGACCACGTGGCTCAGGCTCGCTGTGCGCCTGGGCGTGCGAAGGAGCACAACTATCGCGTGGACATGGTCGGGCATCACCACGAACCGATCGATCAGCACGCCGTCAAATCGTGCTGGCACCATCAGCCAGCAGCGATGAACGGTGTTCCCAGTCTGCGTGAGTACAATTCCGTGCCGCGTCGGCGTGCCTAGTATCTGACTTCGTCCGTGTGTGATGGTGGTCACGAAGTACACGCCGGGCTGCATATAGTCGTACGATCGCCAGCGCGGATGCGTGCGCGAGTAGAATTTCTGCATGAACCAATCATGCCGTGGATAACGAATCGTGGCCGAAGCGATCGTCCACCGCCATGTCCACAACGACGCGCCGGTTGGTACGCACGCGTAGGGCGCGGATCCTTCCGCGCCTGGCCCCATTAACCGCAATCGGATTCGGATGAACGCAACGACAACCCAGTCGCACGACGCGCCTAGCCTCTTTACGCGTCATCGAAGCAGGATTCGGTTCCTTAATCCCGACACGGTGCGTCTCTAATCCCGACCAGAATCCAATTCGATTTCGTTGATTCAGACGTACCCACCGCCCCGTCGCTCGAACTAATCCACGCCGGGAACAGCTTCAATCATCACACGCCCAGCGCTGGAAACCTCGCGACGTTCGTCTCGCGCACGATCTCGTACACGGCGTCGAATACGGTCTCGACGTTGGGCTTGGACCAGTAATCGCCGTCGCGCCCGTATGCGGCGCGATGCGCTGCAGCCGCGAGCGTACGCGGAGCCGCGTCGAGCCAGTAGAATCCGCCCTGCCGCTCCAGCACTTCCTGCATCATGTACGCAGTCGCGCCGCCCGGAACGTCCTCGTCAAGGAACAGCACCTTGTTCGTCTTCTTGAGTGATTCGACGATCACACCATTGACGTCGAACGGCAACAGCGATTGCACGTCGATCACTTCGACGTTCACGCCAGCGTTGTCCTGAAGCAGACGCGCAGCATCCAGCGCGATCTTGCAGCACGCGCCGTACGTCACGACGGTTACGTCAGAACCCTCGCGCAGGATCTCGGGAACGCCCAGAGGCATGGTGAAGGTTCCGATGTTGGAGGGAAGCTTCTCCTTGACCCGATAGGCGTTGAGAACTTCGACCACGATCGCGGGATCATCGCTCTGCAGCAGAGTGTTGTAGAAACCCGCCGCGCGCGTCATGTCACGTGGAACGAGGATGTGCATGCCGCGGAGTGCTCCAAGCATCATCCCCATCGGAGAACCGGAGTGCCACACACCCACGAGCCGGTGACCGCGCGTGCGCACTATCACCGGTGCCTTCTGACCGCCGCGCGTACGGTAACGCAGCGTCGCCAGATCGTCCGACATCACCTGAAGTGCGTACAGCAGATAGTCGAGGTACTGGATCTCTGCGATCGGCCGCAGGCCGCGCATGGCCATGCCTATCGCCTGACCGATGATCGTGCACTCGCGAATCCCCGTGTCTCCCACACGCAGCTCGCCGTAGCGAGCCTGCAGATCGACAAAGCCCTGATTCACGTCGCCAAGCTTGCCGACGTCCTCGCCGAACGCGATGACACGAGGGTCGCGTTTGAGCGCTGCGTCGAAGCAGGCGTTGAGCACCATGTAGCCATCGACGTCGGGTGCATCGTCCGGATAGTTCGGCGCTTCCACTTTCACGGCCATCGCTGATTCGGTCGATTCCGAATACAGCTCGGCGTGATAGCGGTCGTTCATGAGAGCTTCCTGCGCGCGCTTCCACTGGATCAGTGGCTCTGCAAGCGACGGCGTATCGCGCAAGGCGACGATCGCTTCGTGTGCTGCGGCCGCGATCTCGCGTCGCAACGGTGTGGAGCGAGCGGCAAGATCCTTCGCAATCGTGGCGAGTGTCGTGGCAGTCGCGTCGGCTGCGTTCGCTGCGGCTGCCGTTACCAGAGCTTGCAGCTCTTCCTTCTCCGCGTTGATCGGCGCCTGATACGCCCGCCACGCCTCATCACGTCCCGCGCGCGCCTGATCCATCGCACGCTCCTGCAGCGCATCCATCTCAGCCGCGGTCGCGATCTTCTCCTTGATGATCCACTCGCGAAAGCGCGCGATGCCGTCGTGATCCTTCTCCCACTTGAGCCGCTCCGGTGACTTGTAGCGCTCATGGCTGCCCGAGGTCGAGTGGCCATGCGGCTGTGTCATCTCGATGACGTGAACGACAGCGGGGACGTGGCCGCGGCGGACGATGTTGGCCGTGCGCTGAAAGGTCTCGACGAGCGCCGGATAATCCCAGCCGCGAACGACCTCGAGCTCGAACCCGTTCTTCTCGGATGTTCGCTTGAACCCCTGCAGCAACTCGGAAATGCTCCCCTTGGTAACCTGCATGTCGTTGGGAACCGAGATGCCGTACCAGTCGTCCCATACGGACAGAAGCATGGGGACCTGCAACACACCCGCGGCGTTCACGGCTTCCCAGAATACACCCTCCGCGCACGACGCATTGCCGATGGTGCCGAATGCGATCTCATTGCCGTTGTGCGAGAACTGGGTGAACTGGTGCAGCTCCTTCAGGTTGCGATACAGCTTGGACGCGTACGCGAGTCCGAGGAGGCGAGGCATCTGCGAGCCGGTGGGTGAGCTGTCAGCGGATGACTGGTACTGCTCAGTTAGGTTCTTCCACCGCCCCTGGTCGTCGAGCATGCGTGTGCCGAAGTGCGCATTCATGCCGCGGCCACCCGATGCCGGATCGGCGGAGATGTCGGCGTGCGCGTAGAGCTGCGCGAAGAACTGTTGAACCGTCAGCAGGCCCAGTGCGAACATCAGCGTCTGATCGCGATAGTAACCCGACCGGATGTCACCCGGCTCGAAGGACTTGGCCAGCGCGACCTGCGCGACTTCCTTTCCATCGCCGAAGATTCCGAACATCGCCCTGCCAAGCATCACTTCGCCGCGAGCCAGCGTGCTTACCTGGCGGCTCGTGTACGCGATTTCGTAATCCCTCAGTACGCCGGCGCGATCTGCCTTATCGGCTTTCACAGCCCTGGTCGCGATCGCCGCGCCGCCATCTTTGCCTTTGCTCAACAGTGCTCCGATTTTGTCTGCTTACGCCCGTCACAGGAGTTCCGGGAGCCCTAAAGCGCCCCCGCCTGGGAATATCGCAAGATTGAGCGACACACCCGGCAGCGAGCAATTTAGCCAGCCGCGTTGCATTTTTTTGCATCCGGGGGTGGCGCCCGTCACGAATGTCACATCTGGAGGGCCGTAACTCGTTGTAATGCTTGGATTTCGGGTCTCCAGCCTCTAAATTTATCAGGTTATGGTACGAGTCGCCCGGGTCCAGCCAGATAGCGTCGCCGCGGAGCTTGGAATTGTTCCGGGGACGGAGATTCTGAGCGTCGATGGGCGTGCCATTGCCGACTTCCTCGATTGGGAATTTCTATCCGCCGAGGATGAAGTCGCGATCGAGGTCAGGCAGCCCGACGGAGAGACGGTCATCTTCGAAGTCGAGCGGCCGGAGCTCGAGCCGTGGGGCATCATGCTCGAGCCGCCTCGCGTGCGTCAGTGCGCCAACCGCTGCGAGTTCTGTTTCATCGAAGGACTCCCGACCGGACTCCGCAAGCCGCTGTATCTGCGCGATGACGACTATCGCCTGTCCTTCGCGTACGGCAACTTCGCGACGCTCTCGAACGTCAAGGAGCGCGACATCAAGCGCATCCTCGAATACCGTCTCTCGCCGCTCTACGTATCGGTCCACGCAACCAACTGGGAAACGCGCAAGGTAGTTCTCAACAACCCCAAGGTCCCGAACATCATCGAGCAGCTCACGCGCCTCGGCGAAGGTGGGATTCAGTTCCACTGTCAGATGGTCGTGGTTCCGGGACTGAACGACGGCGCGGTGCTCGAAGAGTCGCTTCAGGACCTCTGGAACATGGGCGACTCCGTAATCTCTGCCGCCGTGATCCCCGTGGGACTCACGCAGTTCTCGCATCTGTACACCGGCAAGTCGATGGACCGCGACACTGCGCGCGGTCTGCTCGAGCACGTCGAGCGGTGGAGCGAGCGCGGAATGCGCGAGCGTGGGATGTCGTGGGTTGTCGGCTCGGACGAGCTGTACCTCCTGGCAGAGCGCGAGCTTCCCGGCGAGGAACACTACGGAGATTTTGCGCAGATCGAAAATGGAATCGGATCCGTTGCGCTGCTTCGCGTTCGCGTGCGCGACGGGCTGTCACAACTACCGTCCATGCCGGGTCGGCGTATCGGCGTCGTGACGGGCGTATCGATGGGAGCACTGATGCCGCCGCTGCTCGAACAGCTTGCGCAAGCCACGGGCGCGCACTTCGAGCTGATCGTCGCGGACAATTCGCTGTTCGGACCAACCACCACGGCGTCGGGCTTGCTCGTCGGCGCGGACATTCGGCGCTCGCTCGCTGAGCGGCACGACCTCGACCTGGCGCTAATCCCCGCTGAAACAATCAACGAAGACGGAATTTTTCTGGACGACGCCTCATTCATCGCTGTTCGCGAATCGCTACCCATGCCTGTATTTCCCTCGTACGACTTCATAGACGTTCTTGCGTCCGAGCCGAGCGGGGTTGCAGCGTGAGCGGTACTCCCGTCGTCGCGATCATCGGACGCCCCAATGTCGGCAAATCTGCACTCTTCAACCGAATCGTCGGTGGAAACACCGCGATCGTGAGTGACGAGGCCGGCACTACGCGCGATCGCCACTTCGGACGCGCCGAGTGGAATGGCAGATCGTTCTGGCTCGTCGACACAGGCGGCCTGCCGGAGAATACGCGCGAGGCGATCGACGGCGAGATTCGCAAGCAGGTTCTCGAGGCAATCGCAGAAGCGGACCTGCTGGCATTCGTGGTGGATGCACAGGTTGGCGTGCATCCCAACGACGCGAAAGTGCTCGACCTGCTGCGTGAATCCGGCAAGCCCTGGGTGGTCATCGCGAACAAGGTCGACGATCCCGCCAGCGCCGACTTCTACGAGTTCTACAGACTCGGGGCAGGCGAGCCGATCCCGGTTTCTGCGACGAACGGCAAGGGATCGGGAGATCTCCTCGACGCAATCACGGAATTGCTTCCGGAAACGACCGAAGAAGAGACCGATGCAATCCGCGTTGCGGTCGTAGGTCGTCCGAACGTCGGGAAGTCTTCGCTCGTGAACCGCATGCTTGGCGAACAGCGTCTCGTTGTTTCGGAGGTCGCTGGTACGACCAGGGACGCCATCGACACGCCGTTCAGGTATCACGGCCGCGATTTCGTCTTCATCGACACCGCCGGTCTGCGGCGTCAGGCAAAGATCGACGACGGCATCGAGTTCTATTCGTCGCTCCGGACGCGTCGCGCAATCGAGCGCGCCGATGTGTGCATACTCGTAATCGATGCGGTGGAAGGTTTGCACAATCAGGACCTCAAGATCGCCACGATGGCGTGGGATTCCGGCCGCGGATTGATCGTGGTCGTGAACAAGTGGGACCTGAAGGAGAAGGAGAACAACACTGCCGCGAAGTTCGAGAAGGAGATCGTCGAGAAAGTTCCGTATCTCGGCTTCGTCCCCTTCGTATTCACCTCCGCGCTCACGGGACAGCGGGTCACGAAGCTGTTCGACCTCGTTCTTCAGGTCGAGGCCGAGCGCGAGAAGAGAATCTCGACTTCCGACATCAACGACACGTTGCAGAGCCTGCTCGCGCGTCGACAGCCGCCACAGGCAGCGGGTCGCGAGATCAAACTGAATTACGCCACGCAGGTCGAAACATCACCGCCGACGATCGCGGTGTTCGGCAATCACCCGGAGCTCGTACAGGAGCATTACATACGCTTTCTGCACAATGGATTCAGAGCGGCCTACGGATTCACAGGCAACCCGCTCAACATCGTTCTGCGGCGTAAATCGGCGTAGATGGGTTCCATCCATCTTCCGGTAGTCGTCGCGATAGTGATCGCGTACGTCGCCGGCTCTATTCCGTCCGCGTACCTGGCGGGGAAGTGGCGCGGTATCGATCTGCGGCAGCACGGCTCCGGGAATCTTGGCGCGACCAACGTCGTGCGCGTGCTCGGCATTCGCATCGGCGCGGTCGTGTTCATTGTCGATACGTTGAAGGGATTCCTTCCGGTGTTCTTTCTGCCGGCGCTCACGGGCGCGACGCAGCCGGAGCTGATCAGCCTTGCAGTGGGCGGCGCAGCGATCATTGGTCACGTGCGTCCCGTGTTTCTCCTCGGCCAGAAGGGCGGGAAGGGTGTTGCGACCGCTGGCGGTGTGTTTCTGGGCGTCGCGTGGCTGCCGGCAATCGTCGCATTCGCTGTGTGGATTGTGGTGTTCGCGACGTCTCGCTACGTGAGCGTCGCATCACTCAGCGCAGCCCTCGCGCTGCCGTTCGCCTTTTTCTTCAGCGGTGTCGCGATCTCGGATCCGTTCTTCATCGCCTCGATCATCGTCGCACTGTTCGTGTTCTTCACGCATCGCGCGAACATCGGGCGACTGCGACGTGGCGAGGAGCATCGTTTCAAGAGCGCGGGTAGCGACGGTGTCGGCCAGCAACCGCCCCGTACAACGTGATGAGCACAACGTGATGAGCACAACGTGACAGGGGCGTCACGATGAAGTGCGCGGTGTTGGGTGCCGGTGCATGGGGTGCCGCGCTTGCCGACCGGCTGGCGCGGAATGCCCACGAGGTGCGGCTGTGGGCATATGAGCCTGACGTCGCGCAGTCCGTGAACGACACGCATCGCAATCGCTTTCTAGCTGGTGTAGAGCTGTCTCCCTCGATCGTCGCGTCGACTGACATGAAGGACGTTGTGGGCGGCGCGCAATTCGTCGTGCTCGTCGCCCCTTCGCACGTAACGCGAGCGGTCGCGGAAGCAGCCCAGCCGCATCTGTCACGCGAGGCGGTCATCGTCGTTGCGTCCAAGGGCATCGAGCAACATTCGCTCGCGCGCATGACGGAAATCGCCGCAGATGTATTCGATCGATCCGGCGTCGTAGCGCTGTCCGGTCCCACCTTTGCCGCCGAGGTCGCCCGGAACCAACCGACTGCGATTGTGGCGGCTTGTAACAGGCGATCGCCTGCGGAGCAGGTTCAGCAACTATTTCACGGACCGGCATTCCGGGTCTATACCCAGCACGACGTCGTCGGCGTCGAGCTGGGCGGTGCTGTAAAGAATGTGATGGCCGTCGCGACGGGGATCGCCGAGGGCCTGGGGCTTGGATTCAACGCGCGCGCTGCTCTCATCACGAGAGGACTCGCCGAGATGACGCGGCTTGGTTTCGCACTTGGCGCCGATCCTGCTACATTTGCCGGACTCGCCGGCATGGGTGACCTGGTGCTCACGTGCACCGGGCAATTGAGTCGTAACCGCTCGCTGGGCGTCGAAATCGGTAGCGGCAAGACTCTGGATGAGGCACTTGCTGGCCGCGACACGGTGGCGGAGGGCGTTATCACGACGCGGTCGGCCAGGGAGCTCGCCGAACGCGCCGGAGTGGACATGCCGATCGTGGAAGCGGTCTTCTCCGTCCTGTTCGACGGCCAGGCGCCGCGTGACGCGATCGTCGATTTGATGAACCGGGATCCGCGCGCCGAGCGCGACGAGTGAAGGGAGAAACCGTGGCTACGATACCAGTCCGTGAGTTCTTCTCGATCGGTGACGTGTGCGATCTTACCGATCTCAAACCGCACGTTCTTCGCTACTGGGAAAGTCAGTTCCGCTTTCTCCATCCCGCAAAGAATCGGTCCGGCAACCGTGTGTACCAGCGCCGCGAGGTCGAGCTGATCATGCTGGTGAAGGAACTGCTGTACGTCGACAAGTACACCATCGAAGGCGCGCGTGCGCGTGTCGATGAATACAGGAAGAACGGCGCGCTCAAGGCCGCAACGCGCGATGCACTTGCATCCAGCAGCGTCGATGCACTGGAGCGCGATCTCATGTGGATAGTCAGCGCGCTCGACGGCGTCGACGTCGAAGAGACCGCGGGCGAGCAGGAAGAAGAGGTCGCAGAGTGATCGACCGAACCGATACGCCGGAAGTGACTGGCGTGGCGGTGTGCATCCTTCCCGCGTTCGATGCGGATGCAACGGTTGCATCCGTCGTCGCGTCGGTGCGCCGGCACATGGGCGCCGTGTTCGTGCTCGGCGTGGATGACGGCTCGCTCGACGCGACGCGCTCGGTGCTCAAGCGTGCGTGCGACCATGTCATCTGCTTCGACTCCAATCGGGGCAAGGGTGCTGCGTTGCGCGCCGCGTTCGCACATGCAGCCGAGCACTTTCCCCGCAGTCAGGTTGTCACGCTCGACGCCGATGGTCAACACGACCCGGCGTTCGCTCCGCGCCTGCTCCAGGCGCTCGACCTCGCCGACATCGTGATCGGGACGCGCGAGATCGGTTTGCCGTCGGTTCCTCCGCATCGCCGCATCGCCAACTTCGTATCGACTGCTGCGACGCGCGCCGTTACGCGATTGCGTCTCACCGACAGCCAGTCGGGCTTTCGTGCATTCCGCCCCGAGGTGGTTGCCGCGATCGAAGCGCAGGGCGACCGGTACGAGTATGAGACCGATTTCATCGTGCGCGCGTCGCACCGTGGTTATCGCATCGCAGAGGTGTCCGTTCCGACTATATACGGGCCGCCGAGTCACTTCCGCGAGCTGGTCGACAGCTGGCGCGTTGCGCGCGTGCTGTGGAGCCATCGTGCTTCTGCTTTTCGCTCCTGATGTCATCAATCACGTGAAGACTCTGTGAAGATCCTTTGCAGCAACGACGACGGCGTATTCGCCGCCGGACTCGATGTACTCGTTCGCGCAGCGTCGCAGCTTGGCGACGTGACCGTAGTCGCGCCGGATCGCGAGCAGAGTGCAACAAGCCACTCGCTCACACTGCATCGTCCGTTGCGTCCCGTCCATCTCCCTGACGGGCGCTATCAGGTTGACGGTACGCCCACCGATTGCGTGATGCTCGCCATCGAAGGACTGATGTCCGAGCGACCCGACTGGGTGTTGAGTGGCATCAATCACGGCATGAACATGGGCGAGGACGTGCTGTATTCCGGAACCGTTGCAGCGGCGATGGAAGGTCTCGTGCTGGGCGTTCCGTCGATCGCCTTATCGTTTGCAGGTGGCGAGATGCGATCCGAGGCGGAGAAGCTCGAGATGCACATGCCGGCGGTCGTCGATCTGCTGCGCGAGCTCATCTCTCTCGACGTGCCGAGCACTACTCTGTTCAACGTCAATCTGCCGCCCGTGTTCGGGGCGGATGTGAAGGGCGTCAAGCTCACGCGACTCGGGCGGCGTCAGTACACCAATTCGATTCGCCCGATGAGCGATCCGTGGGGACGGCCGCTGTACTGGATCGGAGCCGGCGCCATGTCGTGGACTGGCGGCGAGGATTCGGACTACCGCGCCGTCGAGGAAGGCTACATATCAGTGACTCCACTTCACCTCGACCTGACCAATAACCCGATGATTGAATCCGCGGAGAGTTGGTGGCGCCGGTAGCCGAAACCGAATACCTCGGCGCTCGACGACATCTCGTGCAGCTGCTGCAGGAGCAGGGCATTCGCGACCTGGCGGTTCTGCACGCGATCGATGAGGTCCCGCGCCACAGATTCGTTCCGACCGGCGTTCGGCACCGCGCCTACGAGGACTCGTCGCTCCCCATCGGCAGCGGCCAGACCATCTCGCAGCCGAGCATTCACGCGCGCTATCTGGAGCTGTTGCACCTCACCGGCGAGGAGCGTGTACTGGAGATCGGGACGGGCTCCGGCTACCAGACCGCGCTTCTCGCACGAATGGTTGCACAGGTGTTTTCCGTGGAGCGGATTGGCGCGCTCCTGGACCGGGCTCGTGACGTTCTGGGCGAGATCGGCGTCCGCAACGTATCCTTCCTGTTGGGAGACGGAACGCTGGGTTGGCGGCAATACGGTCCTTACGACGCGATTCTGGTAAGTGCCGCCGCTCCGACGGTTCCACCCGCATATGTGGAGCAGCTTGCCGAGGGCGGTCGTCTTCTGATCCCGCTCGGCGAGCGTGAGGAGCAGGTCCTCAACGTGATAACTCGGCGCGGTGACGCGCTGGAGCAGGTGGAGGCGGGCCCTGTGCGGTTCGTGCCCCTGCTGGGCAAAGAGAGTTGGGAGAGTTAACTTGGCCGGAATGCTTCCACCATTCGTGCCGCCTGCGGCGCGTGTCTCGAGCGAGACGCTTCCTCTGATCACGGAATTCGTGGTCGATCGTGTCGAACATTCGTTCGAAAGTTCGTTCAACCTGTCAACCGGGTCGGGCGCCGTGGCGACGGCGACACTACCATCGATCGACGAATTTGTCCTGCACGAGCCAGAATCGGCCCAGCATGCCGATGATGAATTCATGCAGCGTACTTCGCGCAGTCCATGGGGGACCTACGAGGCCGAGCATGAGGTCGATCACGAGACCCCGTTGCCAGCCACACCGGCCACCGCGCTGGAGCCGGACCTCCTCCCGATCGACGACCATCACGCGCCGGCGTCCGGATCGCAGGAAGCGATTGTAAACGAGATCGCAGAGCCGGCCGATGCGTGGGCCGCAACTGCCGGCAGCGGGTCCGAGCCGACTGCCAGCAAGGCACCAGGCGCCTCTCAGAACGCCGGATCGGGTGCGCAGCCGGCGCACCCGTCTCCGGTAGCGCCCGAGGTCTGGGTATCCGAGGAACGGGACGCCTTCGACTGGCATGCAGTCGCCAGTCTCACGGTACCGCCGGCAGAGGAGCAACGCGCCGCGGAGGAGTGGTCGTCCACCGAGTGGGACAGATCGAGCGGATCCATGCAGGACCACATTGCGGCGCAGCTGGCGCAGGTCTCGCGTCGCGTGCGCTCCGGCGAGCTCGAGGTGCGTGGCAGCAAGCAGATGGGGCCCGAAGCCGCCCTCGTCGCCGCGCTTGCTGCGCTGCTGTCGGAGCAGGGCAGGAAGTAGCTCAGGCCGCGTCTCGCGGCTCCCACGCCGCGCGATTTTGATGTAGCGCGGCGCACCGCGCCACATCGCTTTTCATCGGCTCAGCGCACCTTGCCGGGCGTGAAGGAGTTCCGGAATACTGGATAGTTGACGGCGATGCGCGGCTCGTGGAGAGATGGCGTCCGGAAGACGAGCGGCCGGAGATGATCAGTGACAGGCTCGAGTGGAAGCCGGACGATGCCATGGCGCCGCTGCTCGTCGACCTGCCGAAGCTGTTCGAGGCAGCGCTCTGGGAGTAGCGGTGGTGGGCGGCGTATCGTGACCCCTCGTGTGACCCCGTCCCGTCGAAGGAAGGCTCCTATCGGGATGATTGGCTACCGCTGTCGATGTGTGGTTATATTGACCCCGCATATCAGCGGCTGCAGCGCTGCGAGAAGATGCATCAACGTTGCGCTGCAACAACTTGCGATAACACGACTTACAAGTTTCGCCCCCGTAGCTCAGGTGGATAGAGCAGCAGTTTCCTAAACTGTTGGCCGCGTGTTCGAGTCACGCCGGGGGCATTGCCTTACCACTTGCGCCAACTGTCGCTGTACGAAGCTGTCAGGGACGACGCACAGTGGGCGAGCGTTTGGTGCTGATCAACGGCATCGTTCCCGCCTCTTTCGAACTATGGAGGCTGAGCTTTGGACGCTCACCGAGCACGCGCCTCCTGAGCACAGCGACGGCTAGGCAGCAACACGTCATCGCGATCCCGGGGCCGCGAGCGCCGGTGCGCACTCAAACGCGGCTGAGTGCCTTGCCTGAGTGGTGCACGATGGCTGGTTCGCCCGGATGGTGGTCAGTCTCGCGCACGCTGTACATCGTATTATCTGCGTTGGTCCCCAATTTGTGCACACCGGTGACTGTGCCATGGCCGATCGCGCTGCGGTAATGCCATGATACCTTGGTGCCAACGGGGATTGTCTCGAACGTCTTTGTTTCCGTAGTCATATCATCACTCCCTCGAGACTGCCGTACTTGCATTTTCCCAGCCACCTGCCATCGCATGCACGGGCTCGAACGTCAAGCACCCGGCGGATCGCTTTCCCCGGCGGTGCGCTCTTCGCGGAGTGGCCACGGGGGCACTCGATATTGCGCTAGAACGCCAGGCCAAGCACCACGCGCGCCGTAGGCAGCCCATCGGCAGAACCGGAAGTCTTGCTACCGAAAAGGCGTTTTGCACCGAGTCCCGTTCCAACGACGAACCGGCGTGATGGCCCGAGCAGCCAGTTGTAGTCCAGCTCGAAACCAGCGGTGGGACGGTTCGTCGCGCTGTTGTCGCACACGTCGAAACAGAGAATGTCGCCGCTCACGTGCGTCACGCCGGCGGACAGCGCTACGGAAAACCCATCTGGTGCGTGCTCCGACGGATAGTACCGCAGCTTGACTTCACTGGTGACATACTTGAAGTCGCTCGGAGCGTAATATGTCCCGGCAAATCCAACGCTCGCGCTTCGCGATAGCGCGTGCTCGTATTCACCGCTGAAGAAGCTGAAGACGGCGCCGAACGGATTGATCACCGCCAGATTGCCTCGCGCGGTATCGGGAGCGATAGCGTTGCCCGATGTTGCCTGCGCGCCAAGAGTCGACGAAGCAATGACTACGAGCGCGGTGGCGAGGGCGAGACGCGTGCAGAGGTTCGTGTGCATGTATCTCCCTGATGAGAATGCAGCATGAGCGAACGCAGTCCATCCGACGTCACGCGCTCGCGCGTCGGTCGGCAGAATATAACGGGCCATCGCTGGAACGGTAGCGGGAAGAAGGGTCGCCGACTGCTGCCCGTCGACGACGTCGCCGATCGACGCGATCCAGGTGGGTCCCGGCCCGATCAGGAGCGGACCGTCTTGGCCAACTCTTCGAGGTGGGTTGACCAGAGCCCGTTCGCCTCCATCTCGGCGCGATGGTAGCCTAGCACGGTCGCGCGCGTCGCATCGCTCATCGCGCAGTCGATCACTCGAGTGATTACGCTCGCGAGGTTGTTCTGCCGCTCGGCTTTTTCCAGTGCAAACCAGGGTAGTTCCTGCGTACTGAGGTCCCAGTCCGCCATGATCTCGCCCACCTCGCCCAACAACAGCGGGTAAAGGGCAGTGTACGGCGCGACTTCGGCGGCCCGCGCCGCGTGAATTCTACGTGCGGCCTCAACGACACTTTCGGAGTGGGCGGGTCGGTATGGCTCCATGGTAAATCCCAGTCTGCTTCGAGCTCTGGCTCCGGATTGGAAGGGGTCGACGGCGCCGTCGCCGTAAATGTGTGCATACTTCCCGACAAGTCAATCTCTGTTGGCTGCGCGTACGCGCGCCTACACATGTGTAGTCTGGCAGCTATCGGCGGAAAGGCGAGATTCGACAAAGTGAAGGCTTTTCCATGACGGCAGTGGACTGCATTACGCCGTCCGTTGCTCTCGTCCGGACTTGCGTCGAGCGAGACCAGCGTGCGGGACGGGCACGGTGCTCAGTCACGTTTTGCATCCTCATCTCTGGAGCCAGCGTCGAAGCAGGGATGGGATCCCTCGCCTCACACGCGTGCGGCTGAACGCGTCCGCTGCGAGTTTGATTCCCTCAGCCTGGGTGCCGTACGAGTGCATGGTACGGGCGATCGTTTCAAGCCCGATCCCGGCGACCATCGCCAGGGTAATCTCGTTGATCATCTCGCCCGCATGGCGGGCGACAATGGTCGCGCCAAGTATCCGATCGGTTCGCTCCTTCACGTGAATCTTCACGAATCCCATCTCGTCATCATCCGTGATAGCGCGATCCACATCGTGCATCGGTATGGTGAATGTCCTGACTGGAATCTTTCGCTCTAAGGCCTGGCGCACGTAAAGGCCGACGTGCGCGATTTCCGGATCGGTGTACGTGCACCATGGAATCACGAATGCGCTGACCCGTTGGCGGCCGGACAATAGTGCGTTCCGAACTGCAAGGCGCGCCGACGCATCGGCGGTGTGGTTGAACTTGTCCGCGAGGCAGGCATCCCCGGCAGCGTAGATCCGCCGGTTGCCAGTCCGCAGGAAATCGTCCACGTGTACGCCGATCGTATTGTCATAGCTCACGCCGGCGGCCTCCAGGTTCAGCTCATCGACATTGGGTACACGTCCGGTGCCGGTCAGGATCGCATCGACTGTTACTGTGCTCGTCTCGCCGTCGGTTACCAGATCGACGACCTTCTGCCCATGTTCCACCCTGACACCGACGGCCCTGGCGTTGAGCCGCACCTCCATGCCATCACGCGCGAACGAATCCGCCAGAATCTGCGCCGCGTCACGTTCCTCCCGCGGAAGAAACAACGGACGCTCCTGCGCGATGATGGTCTCCACGCCAAGGCGGCAGAACGCCTGCGCCATTTCGCAGCCGAGCGGCCCGCCACCGATGACCAGTAGTCGGCGCGGCGCCTCAGTGAGATTGAAGACGGTCTCGTTGGTGAGGTAGCCGGCTTCGGCGAGACCCGGAATCGACGGTGTGTCGGGCCGCGCTCCGGTCGCGACGAGGGCCTTTTTGAAGCGAAGTCGAGTTCCATCCACTGCCAGCGTGTCAGAACCAGTAAAGCGTGCATCGCCGAAGAACACATCCACGTTCGCAGCGACCAGTCGGCGCACCGATTCTTCACGACTGATGCGTGCTCGTATTCCGCGCATTCGTCGCATCACCGCAGCGAAATCGACGCGAATGTCGAGCGGCACCTGTGCGCCGTACTGCTCTCCATTGCGCATCTCCGCGTATAGACGCGACGTGCGAATGATGGACTTGGACGGCACGCAGCCGACGTTGAGGCAGTTGCCGCCAAACAAGCCGTGCTCGATCAATGCGACTCGCGCGCCCAGCGCCGCAGCTTCGTACGCGGCGACCTGACCTGCAGTACCGCTGCCGATGACCACGAGGCCGTAACGATCCGCCGGCCGTGGATTGCGCCAGTCCGGCGGACGCACGTTGTCCAATCGCTCGCGCTCGAACGCGTCCTGCGGAGCGCTACTCGTATTCAACTCAGCCAGCCGCCACGGAAGCCCGCACGTCGCAAACCAGCGACGATGTACGGGCAGCCGCGCATCAATTGCCATATCAATCCGGTGCGATGGTTCTCGATCATCATGACCAGGATCCCCTGGTCGAGTCCGAAGTGGCCCGTGGAATACCAAGCGCAGCTACTGCGGCTACTGCTGTCGTAATCGGCGTCGGGGTCATTCGGTGCAAGCGTCGGATTGAAACTGCTGGTGTAACGGCCGCCGGAGAGCATGCCCGGATAGCGCTCCAACATTGTGTCTGCGCTGCGCAAGACGATCTCCGGCGCGAAGGGGAGCGATGCCAGCACCGCCCATCCGCTCAACGTTCCGTCATCGGGCCCGAACGGAACACCGCGCGCGGCATAGCCAAACAGGTGGTGGCGTGGATCGAGCCTCTGGGCCAGCTCCGGCATGCCGCGGTTGGGACCATCGCAGGCCGTCAGGCCCCAGCAGCAGTCGTCGTAGCCGGCGAACTCGTTGGGATTGCGCTGCGCATACGCACGCTGAACCATGATCGCGCGCCGGCTGTTCTCGAAGTAGTCGCTGTGCTTTTCGCGCATGAAGCGATCCTGGATGCCGCGCAAGTCAACCCACGCGTGTGAGAACTGATGTATGAACAACGGGCCAGCGTACAGCACATCGTAATCGTACATATTCTCCCACTGGTACGTCACGGTCCACGCCTCGTAGCCACTGCCATCCGCTGGATGCGTTGGCGATCCCAGCGCAAGCACGTACAACACGATGGCCTCGTTGTAACCCTGCCACACGTAATGCAGAAAACCACATTCCGGCTTCCAGCCCTGGCGTATGACGCCGTGCTCGTCCTGCGCCCAGCGCCAGTCGATACGCCGGTACAGCAGTTCCACGAGTTCGCGCAATTCGATTTCAGCCGCCGTACTCGCGGTGAAGTAACGGGCAGCCGTCAGTGCTCCGGCAATCAACAGGGCAGTGTCTACCATCGAGAGTTCGGATCGCCAGACACGAGCGCCCGTGGCCATGCTCAGGAAGTGGTAGTAGAAGCCCTTGTACCCGGTCGCATCCGGGGCGCCGCTCTGATCGCTATCGCGAAAAAAGCGCAGCACCTTGAGACAGTGCTCCACCGCGTCGGCCCGCGGCGTCCAACCGCGCGCCACCGCGACCGGATATACCGACAGACCGAATCCCACCACTGCGATGCTGCACGGAGAGTTCTCGCGCGTGGTATCAGCGACGAGCCCAGTGACTGGATTCACGGCCTGCACGAAATAGCTGAATGCGTCGTGCTGCAGCTGGTCTAGTGTCTGCTCATCCATCATCCGTGCCGAGTCAGTATTCTCCATGCGCACCGTGCTCCGCTCGCTTTACACGCGCCTTACGCGCGATCGTCAGATGCCCGCTTCCTGACTGTAGTATTGATGGTCCTCGCGCCAGCCCCCCTGGCCGGCACCGATGTGCTTGTAGTCATGCACGAATTCTATGCGACGAACGTACTTCACCATTGCGAAGCCGAGTTGCGTCTCCACACGCACGCGAAGCGGGGCACCATGCGGCACCGGTAACGTGTCGCCGTTCATCTCATATGCGAGGATGGTTTGTGGATCGGACGCGACCTCGATGGCGATCGTTCCGTAGAATTGACCGGGGCCAGCAGCGTCCGGCTCCGAAGTCGCTTTATCATCCAGCGCATGGAACACCAGATAGCGCGCCGCCTCGAGCGGCCGGCAGCGTTCCATTATGCTCGCCAGCGACACGCCACCCCAACTCGCGACCGCCGACCAGCCCTGAATGCAATCGTGCTTGGTGATCTGCGTCTGCTTGGGCCAGCGCCGGAGCTCCTCGAGTGACAAGCGCAGCGGATGCTCCACCAGGCCGTCCACCTCAAGCACAAAGTTGACGAACCCTTCCCGAGCCATCGCTGCGTACTCTGCTTCCGCGGGCGGCCGTCCATTCACTCGAAAATAGGGTGATGTCTCCGATGGCGAATATTGTTGCGCCGAGCGACCGTGGCCGAACAGCGCATGACGCAAGCGGTCCGTGACGGCCTGTGTGCGGCGCTGCACCATTCGCGGGTAGCGCAGCGAATACCATGTCGCGAGGATGTGAATCAGAATGACTCCGCCAAGCCCAGCGAGTCCCACGATCAGGCCGAGCGCACCGTGCACGTGCCGGACGTCGCCGAGCACTATCAACGCCATCTGGCTGACCTCGCCATGCAGGATCACCATCGCGAGGTGTGCAGCAGAGAACGCCAGAAACGCGCACAGGCACAGGAAGTGTATGCTGCGAGCTGCCTGCCGGCCACGAAAGATGCGGATGTACCACGGAAAGCGCGCTGCGATCGACGGCGACATGGCCAATCCCGTGGCGATTGCGAGCGGCGACAGCAGGAAGACCACCGAGAAATACGCAAGCTGTTCCAGAGGATTGTAGCGGCCTGGCGTGACCACCAGATGCAAGCTCACGTACGACTGAAGCGCGTGAAAGGCGCCCGGAATTATGGACCAGGACGTCGGAACCAGCCGCCGCCACTCCGGTGTGACGAAGAGCATCAGAACGTACAGCAGACCGGTGAGCAGCCAACCGGCGTCTGCGAGGAAGTGCCAGTGCCGCCCGAGTCCGAGATTCCTGCGGCCCGGCAGCGCAATCCACGACGAGAACGACTCCTCCTCGTCGCGCGACGTCCAGAGCTCGTTTGCCGGCATGCGTTTGCGCGTGAGCCGGAGCCATTCGCTTCCCGGTGTGCAGTCGTCATTCCAGTAGAGCTTGGGATGCGCGCTCAGTATTTCCAGCCCGCTGCGTACCAGGAGCGATACGAACAGCAGGTTGAGGAAGTGCGTCGCGCGCAGCCAGAGCGGAAAGTCGAGCATTGTCACTTCAGGATGTCGGATATGAGCAGGGACGTGCTAGCGGCGGCACCAGGCCGACGGTTGTTGATTGCATTGCTGTGAGTTGACTCCTTCCTTTCGTCGTTCCGTGTGAGTGCATGGATCGCGCCGATGCTGGCATGGAACGTGAACCACTTGATGCGTTCGCCTGACGCCGGCCTCCCGCTGTCGTCACTGCGAGCGATCCTTCTGGATGGATTGTCGTAATGGACGATTTGCTCTCACGCGCATCAGAGCTGGGAGCCCAGCTCAGAGTCGATAGCATCAGATGCACGACGGCCGCTGACTCGGGCCATCCAACGTCGTCGATGTCGGCCGCGGATCTCATGGCCGTACTTCTGATCAAATACTTGAAGTACGACTGGGTTCATCCGCACAGCCCTGGCAACGACCGCCTCATCTTCTCCAAGGGTCACGCCAGCCCGCTGCTCTACTCCATGTACAAGGCGGCCGCCGTCATCACGGACGAAGAGCTGTTGTCGTTGCGCAAGTTCGGCAGCCGTCTCGAAGGACATCCAAAACCATTGCAGAGCGCGGAATCCCACGGCGCGCCACAAGGGCTGCCATGGGTCGATACCGCCACCGGTTCGCTCGGACAGGGCCTGCCAGTGGGCATCGGCATGGCGCTCAACGGAAAATGCGTCGACAAACTGCCGTTCAACGTGTGGGTGTTGCTGGGCGACAGCGAAATGGCCGAAGGCTCTATCTGGGAAGCATTCGACAAGGCTGGCCACTACAAGCTGGATAACGTGATAGCGATCCTGGACATGAATCGCCTGGGTCAGCGTGGACCGACCGATCTCGGCTGGGACGCACCCGCTTATGCGGAACGCGCGCGCGCCTTCGGATGGCACGCAATCGAGATTGACGGCCACGACATCGAAGCGGTCGATCGTGCATACACGGAAGCCCTCGCACAAACAGGGCAGCCGACGTGCATCGTCGCGAAGACGGTAAAGGGGTCAGGTGTCTCGCTGGTCGCGAACAAGAACGGCTGGCATGGCAAGCCGCTCGATCCAGACCAGGCGAAACACGCCATCGAGGAGCTTGGCGGTGAGCGGCACATCACGGTGAGTGTTGCGAAGCCCGAGTCAGTGCCGCCAGCGGCGCGACCACCAGCCAAGCCGTTGAAACTGCCTGTTTATGAAGTCGGTACCGAAGAATCCGCGCGACAGGCGTTTGGAGACGCGCTCGTCGCTATTGGCGCCAACCGCCCGGACGTTGTGGTGCTCGACGGCGAGGTGTCGAATTCAACATTCACGGAGGAATTCAACGCCGCGTACCCGGATCGATTCTTCGAGATGTACATCGCAGAGCAACAACTCGTCGCTGCCGCCGTCGGCTTCGCTGCTCTGGGGAAGACGGCATTCGCTGCAACCTTCGCCGCCTTCTTCAGCCGCGCGTTCGATCAGATTCGCATGGCCGCGGTGTCGGGCGTGAGCATTCGCCTCTGCGGGACGCACCCCGGTGTCAGCATCGGCGAGGACGGCCCCTCGCAGATGGCTCTGGAAGACATGGCTATGATGCGAGCAGTCCACGGCAGCACGGTGCTGTATCCGTGCGATGCCAACCAGACCGCGCATCTCGTGACAGCCATGGCGGATCTGTCCGGCATTTCGTACCTGCGCGCAACCCGCGGCAAGTTGCCGGTGATCTATCCATCGAGCGAAAGGTTCCCGATCGGCGGCAGCAAGGTGCTTCGACGTTCGGAAGCAGATCAGGCGACAATCGTGGCGGCGGGCGTCACCGTGCACGAGAGTCTGCGCGCGTACGAGCAGCTCGCGTCAGAAGGCATCCAGGTGCGAGTTATCGATGCGTATTCTGTCAAACCGATCGACGTGGAGGCACTGCACGAAGCCGCGCGCGTGCCGGGAGGTTGCACTGTCGTGGTGGAAGATCACTGGAGCGAGGGCGGCCTCGGCGACGCTGTACTGGGTGCGCTGGCGGACGCGCCGGAAATTCCCTACAGGGTGATCAAGCTGGCAGTGCGCGCGATGCCGACATCGGGGAAACCGGCGGAGCTGCTGAGCGCCGCTGGGATCGATGCGGAGCACATCGCGCAGGCGGTAAGGATGGCACTCTGAGACATAATGCCGAGTTATAAATACCTGATCGTGGGCGGCGGAATGACGGCCGCTGCTGCCATCGGTGGAATCCGCGAGCTGGATCTCGCTGGCTCCATTGGAGTCATCGCGTCCGAGCCGCATCCACCGTACAACCGGCCACCTCTGTCCAAGGGACTCTGGAAGGGCGCGGCTCTGGACAGCATCTGGCGGGCTGCAGCCGACGACAACCTGACGTTCCACCAGGGGCGCACCGCACGCAATCTCGACGCGCAGGGCAAGCGAGTCACGGACGATCGTGGCACCGTGCACGAATTCGAGAAGCTGCTGCTCGCCACGGGATGCAGAACGCGAACTTTTCCATTTGGCCAGGATGAGATCATCTACTTCCGAACCGTCGATGATTACGAGCGGCTACGCAGCGCAGCCGGCCACCGCGATCGCTTCGCCGTAATCGGCGGCGGGTTCATCGGCTCGGAGATCGCGGCCGCGCTGGCAATGAACGGAAAGAAGGTTACGTGGATCTTCCCTGATGAGTTCGTGGGGAGTCGCATGTATCCGCCCGAGCTCGCGAAGTCGCTGAGCGAACTTTACCGCGAGCGAGGCGTTGAAATCATTGCGCGGGCGAAAGTGACCGGCTGCGAATCGCGCGCTGGGGAGTCGACGTTGACGGTTCACGACAGCCAGAGCGGGGCCGATCGGAAGATCGTCGTGGACGGCGTTGTCGCAGGCATAGGCGTTCAACCGAATGTGGAACTGGCTCAGGCTGCCGGCCTCAGCGTCGACAACGGCATCCGCGTCGATGCATCTCTGCGCACTGACAATCCCGATATCTACGCCGCGGGAGATGTCGCGAGCATCTTCGACCCCATGCTCGAGGAATGGCGCCGCGTCGAACATGAGGACTGCGCAAATACCATGGGCGCGCACGCGGGCGTCGCTATGGCTGGACGCACTGTGTCATACGAGCACCGGCCGTTCTTCTATTCCGACATCTTCGAGATGGGCTACGAGGCCGTCGGCGAGGTGGACAGCCGGCTCGACATGATCACTGACTGGAAAACTCCGTGCAAGGAGGGCGTGATCTACTACCTACGCGAAGGGCGCGTGCGTGGGGTGTTGATCTGGAACGTTTTCGGATTGGTGGACGGAGCCAAACGGCTCATTGGCACGGCGACATCGATCCATCCGTCTGTCCGGGAAGGACGGCTTCCGACGTAGTGGTTGCGCGACCGTTCCGCATGCACCAGGTGCACCCGGCGTGCTTTTTGCTCGCCGATATTGGTCTGTGGGACTGCCTTCTGTGTCCCATCACTTTACGGAGGGTGTATGCACGTTGATCCATCGCGATACGTCGGTCTTGCGACGCTCGCTGCGTGCGCGGTGCTCGGCGGATGCAAGGCGAAGGAGAATCCCGCCGCAGACACGACGTCGGCAATGAGCGCGACGACAGGCGACACGTCTGCCATGGGTGGAGCGGCGAAGGCTGCGGACACGACGGCGGGAGCCGCTGGTGCTGCGTTGTCGGATGCCAACATTGCCGCACTGGTCGATGAAGTGAACATGGGAGACAGCACGCTCGCGGCTTCGGCGCTCCCCAAGCTCACCAGCACAGGGGCTAAGGACTTTGCCAAGTTGATGATGGGCGAGCACCATGCGCTCCACCTTCGGGGCATGCAGGTCGAGAAGGCCCAGAACATCACGCCAGCGCTACCGACGGTGGACCCCTTCAAGCCGGCCGTCGACGCCGAGCAGACGGCGCTCGGCCCGCTGTCGAAGGGCACGGCGTACGACTCGACCTACATCGCGCAGGAAATCGGAATCCATCAGGCCGTACTTGACTGGGCGGGGAAGAATACTCCCCAGGACGCCGCCTATCAGAAGTACCTGAAGTCAGCCGGCTCGGTGTATCAGAATCATCTGGATAAGGGGCTCGCGCTTCAGAAAAAGATGAGCGGCGCCAAAACTTAGTCCGCACGTTTCCAGTGTGCCGGCGCGCGCCGCCGGCACACTCCCGCTGCGTTATCCCGCCATCGTCGGGTAGTCGATGTATCCGTGCGGTCCGCCCGTGTAGAACGTTGCGCGATCCGGCTCGTTAAGTGGAGCGCCTCGCTTCACGCGCTCGACGAGATCCGGATTCGCAAGGAACAGCCGCCCGAACGCCACGAGATCGGCGCAGTGGTTCTCCAGCGCACGCTCCGCGGTTTCCGGTGTGTAGCCGCTCGCAGTGATCAGCGTCCCGCCGTACGATTCGCGCACGAGGGCTGTCGAACAGACCTGTCTCTCGTCCGGACCAGTCGTACCAACCGGTGCTTCGACGACGTGCACATACGCAAGTCCGCGATCGTTAAGCACGGCTGCGACATGTGAAAACGTCTCCACCGGATCCGCGTCATGAATTCCGTTCGATCCGCCCGCGGGTGACACGCGCACTCCCACACGCTCGCTCGGCCAGACCGAAGACACCGCGTCGAGTATCTCGAGTAGAAAGCGGGTACGATTGGCCGGACTGCCACCGTACTTATCCGTACGTTGATTGGTTCCGGTCTGAAAGAACTGATCGATCAGATATCCGTTGGCGCCGTGCAGCTCGACGCCATCGAAGCCTGCCTCGCGCGCAACCTCGGCGCCGCGCCGAAATTCGGCCACAACGCCGGGCACGTCCTCCGATGCCAGCGCGCGCGGCGTTTCGAAGTCCCTCATTCCGTCGGGTGTGTATGCCTTGCCGGCGGGTGGAATCGCGGAGGGGGCGACTGGTTGCTGTCCGTGGTAATACGCATGCGACACGCGCCCGACGTGCCAGAGCTGCGCGAAGATCCTGCCGCCAGCGTGATGCACTGCGTCCGTCACGATTCGCCACCCATCCCGCTGCGCGTCGGTGTAGATGCCCGGCGTGTCCTGATAACCCTGTCCGAGCGCACTGACCTGCGTCCCTTCGGTGATGATCAGGCCCGCGGTCGCGCGTTGCGTATAGTACTGCGCCATCAGCGCGTTGGGGATCCCACCCGGCGCGCGATTACGCGTGAGTGGACACATCACCATGCGGTTCGACATCGTGATGGGCCCGAGATGATATGGTTCGAGAAGAAGCATCGGTGATTTCCTGTGATTGTTACTGTGCGTCGGACGTTACCTGTCCGTGATTCAACATCGCAACGAGCACGACGCCGCCAATGACGTTCCCGATTATTGCCGGAACGAGAAAGCCGCCGAGCATCGCGCTCCAGCTGGCCGCACCGATCAATGCAAGGTAGAATGCCTCGACCGCACCTGCAATCGAGTGACGAAACCCGAACGCCGCAATCGGAGCGGTCGTTATCCAGATGTAAAGCACCTGCGTTCCGGTCGCACGCGTCGACGATACCAGCCACGCCATGAGCGCGATGAGCCAGCCGCCGAATATCGCGCGGTATATGACCAGAGCGAAGCCGCCGTTGGTACCGTACTTCGCCACATCGAGCAGTGCGCGCTGCATCGGGTCGTCCAACAGTGGTGTTCTGGCGGCGAGCGTGGCGAATATCGCTGCGCCAATGAGATTGCCAACCAGTACGATCACCCACAACCGCAGCAAGCGCCCAAACGTCCTTCTGTCGCGTCGTTGCAGAAAGGGTATGACCGGCTCGAGCGTGTTCTCGGTGAATAGCTGATTGCGTGCCTGCACGACGAAGATGAACCCGAGCGGATATCCCACAGCGATCGCAGCGGGTGCATACGCCGCCGGAACCCAGAGCGTGAGGTATGCTGCTGCGAGAAAGCTGAAGCCGATTGTAAGGCCGGCCGCCAGTGCCGACCATCCCAGGTCGCGCGCAGGTCGCCGCATTTCCTCCTCCGCGACAACGCGAACGTTCTCGTGGATTTCCGCCGCGGAGAGGCGAGTGCCGGTCGCCGGAGTCGTGGTGTCGAGGGGCTGCTGCGGCGCGTGAGTCTGCGCCGCTTCGTCATCCTCCGACGGCTCGGATTTTGGCTCCGGCGTGGCGCTCACTACTTACTGCCGCGTTTTGCTGCGGAGGTACCCTTTCTCTCCTGCTCGTTCGGCACGACGCCGAGCGCGGTGGCGAGATCGATCTGGTGATCCTGTTCCTGCTTCACGATCTCACGCAATATCTCGCCCAGCGCATATTCGCCGAGGGCATCCGCCTGCCTGATTCGTTCGCGGTAATTGCGAATTGTGTCATCTTCAGCCTGAAGATCCAGGCGCAGCATTCCCTCGTTGTCTTCTGACACTTCGATCGGTTTGGGCTCGTGTACCGGGTACGCGCCGAAATAATCCAGCTGCCGTGCGATCGCCAGCGCGTGATCGAGCTCCTGATGTGCGTGCTCAGTGAGCTGATCCGCGATGTTCATGAACCGCGCCGAGTCGAGTTTCTGACTGAAGATCACGTACTGGATGATCGCCTTGTACTCGCGGGCGATGTCGTCCTGCAGCCCCTGGATCAGCTGCTCTCTGGTTACCTGCGTCGGCTGCGCGCTGGACGCAGTTGCGCTTGCTCTTTTTGTCGCCATTTTGGAATTACGTTGGAGTGAGTTGGATGAGTTGGGTGAGCTGGATTACTGATCAGTGGATGAAGCAGGAATCCTGCCGGCAGCGAGCCCGGAGCGGACAGGGAAGGCAGGCCGCGCCATACTTGTGCACTGGAGCAGTGTGATGGTAGCCACCAAGCGGGCGTACGAACCCGCGGTCGAGGCGGACGGTTATCGCGTCCTGGTCGACCGCCTCTGGCCGCGCGGAGTGTCAAAGAGCGCGGCGCGGATCGACGCGTGGGAAAAGGAGATCGCTCCATCGAAGGAGCTACGGGAGTGGTACGGACACGAACCGGCGAAATGGCCGGAATTTCAGAAGCGCTATCGCAAGGAGCTGAAGACGGCAACTGCTTCGGCAGTTCTGGAGGATCTGGTGCATCGTGCCCAGCGCGGACCTGTCACCCTCGTTTACGCGTCGCACGCGGGCGAAATCAGCAACGCCGCGGTGCTTGCGAAAATCATCAGTCGGAGAGCTTCCTGAGCGCGGATCCCTTGTGCATTGCGATGTGATCGGTTGTGTCGCTCTTGATCTCGTACTGCGGCTCGTCCTTCGTTGCGTGGACGGTGTAGCCCTTGAACTGGATGTTGGAGGTCACGACGCGTGTGATATGGCCCCGAACTCTGCCGGCCTCAGAGTTCCAGCTGACGTGGTCGCCGCGCTTGAATTGCGTGTGGGAAGTCATGGATGTGGTTGGTCAGTTGCCCGATAGGCCAAGGCTCGCAATCCCGGTGCCGTCCGCTATCGGGCGCAGCCGGTCAAGGGCTATATTTGACGTGCTTCGACCCGTTGCATGCCGGAATGGCCGCCAGGCCGTCCGACGCGGCTGCAGATGTGCTTGCAGTAGGGGCGAGATGCAGTGCATAATATGTAAACCTATAAAATCATGACAAAAACTGGAACGCTGGCGCCATTCGACGGAGACGTAGCCGAGGAGCGCTTTTCGGAGCTCTTCGACCGCTACAAGCAACACCTCGCGTGGGTGGGCGTGGTGATAATCCTGGCGGGTGTGGGCGTCTGGTTCTATCTAAGGTCGGAATCGATCAAGTCGCAGCGCGCGGAGGCGGCTTACGAGGCCGCGGTCCAGAGCGTGTCATCGGGCAACCTGCCACTGGCGCAGTCCGATCTCAAGAAGGCGGCGGTTCGGTATGCCGGCACCAACGGCGGCACCGAGAGCTCCATGGCGCTGGCCAAGATCTACTACCAGCAGGGGAAGTATCAGGACGGTATTTCGGCGCTCACCGATCCGGCATCGAAAAAGGGAGACCTGCAGTACGAGGCTCGCCTCCTGACCGCGTCGGGATATGAGGGTCTGAACAAGTGGCCCGAGGCTGCCAAGGAGTACGAGGCAGCCGCCGAGGTCGCACGGTTCGACGCCGACAAGGCCAGTGCCCGAGCGATGGCGGCACGCGCCTATCAGGCAGCCGGGAACAAGGCGGCCGCGACGAAGATCTGGACCGATTTGCTTGCCGATCCCAAGAGCACCTTCGCGACCGAAGCGAAGATCCGCCTGGGCGAACTCGAAGCAGCACCTATCAAAACCTGACCTGACTTCACAAAGTGGATGAGGAGGCCGCCCGAATCGGGGCGGCCTTTTTCGTAGGTGGCGGCTGAGGCCGGCACGTCTGCGGGAAAACCATCGTTGTGAAGGAGACGACACCGGCCGCCTCGCACGTCGCCATGCAGCCGAAGACCGGGGCGCATGGTGGACCGGCGGCTGGCGTGGCTCGCGGGCGAAGGCGTCCAGCGACCCGCACGGAGAACGTGGCGGGTCATGTGTGGGTCCAGCCATCGCCGCATCACTACACACGACATCGGGGGCTTTCCATCGGCTCGTGTTGGCACCAGCGGCGCGACCGAGATATGGGCCACTTGCCGGAGAAGGCACCTCGATCAGGCGTTCGAGATCCATCAGCAACTAGCCAGTAAAGCGCCGGCATCTGTAGAAGATATGCGTATAATATGGATTATGTAAACTAGATAATGTGGGAAATGTGGGAAAACCCTACAAATCCACCAGCACCCCCTCGAACACCAGCCGCCCTTCGCCCCTCAACGAGGCCGTCCAGGAGCCGTCAGCGCCGCGTATAGACCGAATCCCCAGCCGACCGCCCGATGCAGTCTCGAGCTCCACGTCGTCGCCAGCTTCGCCCCACAGCCTGAGCAGAATCGCCGTCGCAACGCTCCCGGTGCCGCACGCCAGCGTCTCACCCTCCACGCCGCGCTCGAATGTCCGGATGTGCCACCCGCGCTCATCCTGGCTCACGAAATTCACGTTCGCACCCGCTTCGAGCGATCCATGATTTCTGACGTATCGCCCACGCCCCAGCACATCGCACAGCGCGACATCCGGCACACGGATCACCACGTGCGGGATTCCAGCCACGGCGAACCCGAGCCGCTCCTCGCCGCGACCGCGCTCGATGGCAGCCACGTCGGCCTCTGTCTCACGTATCGCCGGCAGGTCGAACTCCGGCAGGCCCGCCTGGATTCGGGCCCGCAGAACCCCCGTGCCGGTCTCGATGGCGAAGCCCGAACGGTCCACTGCCCCCAGCTTCGCCGCCAGGCTCGCGGTGCACAGCGTCGCGTTGCCGCAAAGGTCCGCAAGCGTGCCGTCCGCGTTGAAATACGTCAGCTCGATATCCGCAGCGGCGTTCCGGGGCTTGGTGAGGATCACGAGACCATCAGCTCCGACACCCGTCCCGCGGGCGCAGATGCGCTGGATCACGGCCGCACCCTCGAATTCGCCTGCCGCCTCGTTCCGGCCGTCGATGAAGACGAAGTCGTTGCCCGACCCCGTCATCTTCCAGAAACGCCGCCCCTCGACCATCGCTAGATCTTCCTGGTTATCGCCTGCCATCTGAGTCGCCAGACCATCCATATGGCCTCGCGGACTATCTGCTTGGACATCTTGCTCTCGCCAAGCGTCCGGTCGTGGAAGACGATCGGTATCTCCTTGATCTTGAACCCGCGCTTCCAGGCCCTGTAGCTCATCTCGATCTGAAACGCGTAACCATTTGAGTGGACAGCATTTAGATCGATCTCTTCAAGTACTTTCCGCCTGAATGCCTTGAAGCCGCCAGTAGCGTCGAAGACTGGAAGACGGGTCACGGCACGAGCGTAGATGTTGGCCAGGTAGCTCATCACCAACCGGCCGATCGGCCAGTTGACCACCGTTACCCTGCCGTCCTGGTACCGCGACCCCAGTACGATATCGGCGTCATCGATCGCCCTGAGAAACTGGGGAATGTGCTTGGGGTCGTGCGAAAAGTCGGCGTCCATCTCGAAGGCCACATCGTAATGGCGCTCGATCGCCCACCTGAAGCCGGCGAGGTAGGCGGTGCCGAGCCCCATCTTGGAGGCGCGCTCGACGAGGTGGATGCGAGGATCGGCGGCCGCCATGTCGGCGACCACCTGCCCGGTACCGTCCGGCGAGCCGTCGTCGACGATGAGCACGTCGATGCGCGGATCCTGATCCAGGATCAGCGGGACGATGCGTGTGACGTTGTCGCGTTCGTTGTACGTCGGCACGATGACGAGGACGTGCCGGATTGGCGGCCGGTGCTCAGGCAACGCGTCGTCGCTCCATAATGACACCACCGGCCAGGGCGATCAGCGCGATGACGATGGCGATCCAGGTAACGGTCTTCCCCGTTTCGTACGGCGCACTGGTAAAGGCGAGTTCGATCTTCCGTGCTCCGGGCGGCAGCTCCACCCCGATCATGCTGTACTGCGCTCGGCCGATGTGCCCCGGCTTGCCGTCGACCGTCGCATGCCAGCCTGGATAATAATTCTCGGAAACTACCAGCGCCGAGCCCGACGGCGCGCCACGGTCGAGTGTCAGAGACATCCTGCCGGGCGCATACGAATCGACGTGAGCTACGATCCCGGTCGGCGCCGGCAGTGTCGTCACCGGCGGTCCTGCGGTCACAGGCGCTGCAGGATCGAAGAGCGCCGCTGTCTCGACGTCGAAGCGGGGGTTCATGATGGTGGCAAGCACCGCGTCGTCCTCAGCCTTCACGATCACCGGGGCAACCCACGCGAACGGCGCGGAGCCCGGCAGCCGGTACACGTAATTGCTCTGCCCGCTCGCGTCTTCCGTCGACGGGCCGGCTACCTGGACGACGCCCGGCAGCACGGTAGCGAGCTGGTGGCTGTTGGCCAGTACGTATTGCGTGGCAGTGAGCTGGCGGATGTTCGTGTTGGTAATTATCTGACGCGTAGTTTCAGGACCTGGACCGCCGCCCTGCTCGATCGCTACAAGCGTGTTGTACCGCGCGAGCTCGTTGCCGTGATAGCCGATTGCGTCGAGCGCGCGATGCGTCATGAGCTCCGCGCCCGAATACAATGCGTCGTCGCCACCATTCTGCATCTCGATCGGCAGCACGCGGCCCGGCTGCGGCAGGCTGCCGAGGTATTTCGTTGCAGCGTCGGAGGCGTAGAGCTGGCTTGCCGGCGGCGAAAACACCCAGTACTGCTTGTTCACGACAAAGAGGTCCAGCGCGACCAGGAGCGCAATCGCCACGACGGGTCCGAATCGGCCCGCCGCCTTCCGGATCTCCGGCGCCCTCAGCATTGCAAGGCCTGCAAGTATCACGAAGATGAGCGAGCGAATCGCACCGATCACGAGCGCCGTATTGTTGGCGTCCACCGCTTCGAGCCGGCTCTCGGGAGCCACGCTTCGAGCGAATGCGGTCAGCACCCCCGTCGCAGCGAGCAGAACAACGGCAGCCGCGGCGATCCCCCAGCCCAGCACGTACTTGCGCGTCGTCTCGGACAAGAGCGCCTTCTCCACTCCACGCGCGGCGAATATCGCGATACCCATCGTTCCGACGAAGAACACCGAGTCGGGGGCACGGAAATATCTGGTACCGGGCACGAGGTAGAACGGAATGTTGTAGAATGGCGTGTTGCCGCCCAACGCCCAGAGCAGCGCTATCACGACCGTCACCGCCCAGAACCACAGCTCGCGCGACCGCCTGTCGCGCCTGATCCCGCTCAGGCCGAGTCCGCCGAGCATGAGCACCACGACTCCGACGTAATCGCCCTGGAAGTGGATGCCGTTGGGGCCCCAGTAGTGATCCAGGATGCCCGTGAACTCGGGCAGATACGCATTGAGAATCTCCTGCGGGTTCTTGGCGTACGACGTCGCTCGCTCGTAGGTCCCGATGCCGGACGCGCGTGGGGACCAGGCTACGTATTCGCGCACGGGGAGATACTGCACTGCGCCGATGGCGAGTCCGACCCCGACGGCGATCAGCGCGGCTGCGAGCCGCTTGACCGCGAGCTTACCGTCACCCGTTCCGTCCCGCACCAGGCCCACGGCGAGGACGACCGCATACGCGCCGGCAGCGAGCAGCGAATACTCGAGCAGCTGAGGATGCGGCGCGAGGATGTCCAGGCCAACCGTCGCGGCGATCGCACCGAGTGCCCAGAGACGTCCGTCACGGACCCACGCGACGATGGTCCACAGCAGCAGCGGAAACAGCGCGGCGACAAAGAGCTTGCCGTCGTGACCCGGGTTCACGTAGGTCGCGATGTGGCCACTCAGCATGTACGCGAGACCACCCACGAACGCGCCGGCGAAACCGAAGTTTGCGCGTCGCATGAACATGTAGGTAAACGCGCCGGCCAGGAAAATATGAACCATGAACCCCCACGTCATGGCGACGTCCGTGGGGAGAACCATTCTGAGCAGAAATGTCGGGTAGAAGATGTCGCCGTGCATCGCGGCGACGAACGGCATGCCGCCAAACTGGTACGGGTTCCACAGCGGGAATGACCCGGTCGCCTTGAGCGTGCTGGCCGCGAATTCCCTGAAGGCGTAACCGGCGATATACTGGTCGCTGTGCGGGCCGACGAGAAACTGTCCGGCGAGTGCGGGCAGACCGAGTGCCAGCGTGGCGATTGCGTACGTGACAGTCGCCCACAGGCCGGCAAATCGAGGCTCGTAGGAGCCGATCACCGGATCTGAGGTAAGCACTCTCTTCGCGCCAGCGGCTGCCGTCATTCGGAACGGGTTGGAGGTCGTAAGTGGCCCGCCGCGAGCGCGATGAGACCGGGTATTACTTCCAGTATGGTAAGCCACAATCGGCTCATGATAGCGACGATTACTGCGTCGCCGTACGTGGTGAGCCCCAGCAGTGGCAGTCCTTCCCAGATCCCCGCCTCGCGTACTCCTATGCCCGCAGGGGCGATCAGGGTGATGAATCCAACAATATACGCCGCAGTGTATGCGGCAATGTAGAGTACGACTCCGCCGTGCACAGCGCTGCGCCCGAGGATCGCGATGGCGAACAGGCGGAAGGCTTCCCCGTAGGCGCACCACGCGAACGCTGTTCCTGCGAGCGACCACCAGACGGTGCTCGACGGAATCACGGGAAGTCGAATATCCCGCTTCGTCAGCTTGCAGGCAAGGCGGACGGCGGCCGGAAGCCACATGGGCGCGGCGAGAACTCCACCAACCGACACGGCGGCGACTATCGCAAACACTGCGGCATGCGGCACCAGCCGCGAAGCGAAGATGAGTACGAGCGCGAGACCGGAGACGAGGTTGAAGACGTTCACGATGATCGACGAGCCGGCGGCCGCAACCGACGACGCTCCGGTTTCCTTCGCCATCACCCCCAGTGCGGCAAGTGACCAGAGGTTACCGGGGATGTACTTGCCGAGACTCGCCGCGAACCAGATGCGCGCCGCGGTCCACCATGGAAGCTGCGTGTCCCACGCCGCAAGGACTCGGCGCCATGTCTCGACAAGGACTGCGTAAGCGAGAAAGACGAGCAGCGAAGCCTCTATCAGCGCCAGCCACTCGATGTTGATCGTGGCGACGCGGTCGCGAATCATGTCCCAGCGCCTGGAGATCGCGATGCTCGCGAAGATCACCACGAGAACAGCGAACACCACCTGGGCAATACGCATCCACCTACTTCGCATCGTCGCTCACTGCATCACGGTAAATCCCTGCGTAGCGCTCGGCAACACTCTCCGGTGAAAAACGGGCCAGTGCGGCAACCCTGCCGGCCTTGCCGAGTCGTTCGCGAAGCGCTGAATCCTCCACAATTCGTTCGACGGCCAGGGCCAGCGCAGCCACATTACCCGGAGCGACGAGTGCACCGGTGACGTCGTTCTCGATGACGTCGAGCAGTCCGCCTGAGGCGAACCCGACTGGCGGTGTCTCGCACAACTGCGCTTCAGCGGCGACCAGTCCGAGGCCCTCGTCGATGAACGGCGCGATGAGCGCGGACGCACGCGAGAGCAGCTGCGGTAGCTCACCGTGCTTCACGTGACCGCGCCACAGAATCCTGTCCGCGACTCCGAGCTGGGCAGCAAGCTCCATCGACGCAGCCCGGTCCGGCCCGTCGCCGATCACGTCGAGTACTATGCTGCGCTTCATCGATGCGAGCGCGCGGATCGCGGTTTCTATTCCCTTCTGCGCCGAGAGACGTCCGACGAACACGATCCGGTTCGCGTCGCGGTCGCTGGTCGGTCCGAACAGCGATGTCGCGACTGGCATCGGAGCGACTACGGGTGCCGTGCGACACAGCGGGGCCGCCTGCGCGGCCAGCCAGCTTGAAACGCATGTGACGCGCGCGGAGCGCTGAAATACATAGCGCGCAAGCGGCCGCGCCGCGGGTTTTTGTCGTAGTAATCGGAGGTCCGATCCGTGCGACGTAGTCACCAGTGGCACGCGCGACAGCCGGCTCGCAGTCGATGCGGCGACTCCGTTGGGAAACCACCAGTGCGCGTGAAGCACGTCGGGCTTCCACCTGGACGTCTCGGACAGGATCGCTCGCGTTTCCGATATGATAAACGAGCCGAGCGCCAGCTTCGCGATCACCGACTGCGCGACGTCCTCGGCCATTGTGCCGCGGTATGCGAGTGTCTCACGAGCGCGTGGCGCGTAACGGAAGCGCCTCACTTTGATTCCACGAATCACGCTCGTTCCGTCGAGTCCGGCCGCCGACGGTGCGATGACGCGCACATCGACGCCGTATTGTACGAGCGCTGTCGCGAGGCCGAGGATGAACGATCCAGCGGCGTCTCCTTCGAACCGTGGAAATGAATGCGCTACGAAAAGTGCTTTCACGCCTCAGCGCAGTGAGTCCGTGTCGCGACCGACCAGCTCTTCGACCCGTCTCCTCAATTCGGCGATCTCGGCGCGCTGTGCAGCCATGAGCTCCGCCAGCAGACCGGTCGCGAAAAATACACTTCCAAGCAGCAGACAGACTTCCACGAGCGTGAGCAGAGGGCGGAATCCAACGCCCGCGATGATGCGGTACAGCACTGCGACGATGCCGGTCAGCACGCCGATGAAGAACAGCGCCGCGCCAAGTATGCCGAAGAACAGCAACGGCTTGCGCGCGAAACGCAGCTCGAACCAGACCGCCAGCATGTCCAGCACGCCCACGGGAATCCGGCTGAGTCCGAACTTGGATTTGCCCGCCATTCGTGGATACAGCGGGATCGGTGTCTCGCCAACCGTGAAGCCGCGGTGTGCCGCCACGACGATCATGTAACGATGCCAGTCCGGACGGACCGGAAGCGCCGCCATCACTTCGCGCCGATACGCCTTGACCGAATTGAGATCACGAACAGGCACGTCGAACAACTTCCGGCTCAGTCCGTTGTATATGCCCGACACGAACGCCTTATCGTAGTTGCCTTCCTTTCTGCCCGTCATCATGTCGAACTCACCAGCCAGGATGGGCTCGACGAGCTTGGGGATATCCTCAGGCTTGAATTGCAGATCCGCGGGATAGAATACGAGCACGTCTCCGCGCGAGTGGACGTATCCCGTGCGCAACGCATCCGCGATCCCGCGACGGGTGCGATGTCTCACGGAACGCAGGAACGGGTATTGTGCTTCCAGTTCCGCGAGAACCGTCGCCGTTGCATCCGTCGAACCGTCGTCGATAACGACGACTTCGTACTTGCCAGGATCGGCGGCAAACACTTCCGCGGCCTGACGCATGAACTCCGGTAAATTCTCGGCTTCGTCCTTTGCGGGGACGAGCACACTCACCTGCGGAAGTTTCGCCGCCGGCAGAGAGGTCATACGCGCTTGCGCATGCGCGCCGGCAGCACCCCGAGCTGATCGCGATACTTGGCAACAGTGCGACGAGCGATCTGAACGCCGCTCTCTCGCAGGATGTTGACTATCGCCTGATCGGTCAACGGGTGCTTCGGATCCTCATCCTCGACGAGCTTCTGGAGCTGCGCCTTGATGCCGCGGGCTGAAACGTCCTCGCCGTCGGCGGTTGCGAGGCCTGACGAGAAGAAGAACTTCAACGGCAGCACGCCGCGCGGCGTCTGCACGTACTTCTCGTTAGTCACGCGACTCACCGTCGATTCGTGCATGTTGATCACTTCCGCGACCTCGCGAAGCGTGAGCGGCTTGAGGAACTGCACGCCCTTCTCGAAGAACTCGCGCTGACGTTCGACGATGTAGTTCATCACCTTGAGCATGGTCTGACGGCGTTGCTCGATCGCCTGGATCATCCAGTTGGCCGAGTTGAGCTTGCTGGAGATGAACTCCTTGTTCTCGCCGTCGAACTTCTTCTTGTCGCGTGCGATGTCCTGATACGCCTTGCTCAGCTTGAGGCGCGGAAGGTTGGCGTCGTTCAGAAATACGTGATACTGCTCATCGATCTTGTCGACGACCAGATCCGGAATTATGTAGTTGTCCGAGCGCGCGCTGTAGCGCAGACCAGGTTTCGGATCCAGCTTGGCGATCTCATCGGCTGCGGCCTGCACGTCCGTCGCACTGATCCCGAAGCGCTTGGAGATCTCGCTCCAGCGGTGATTGATCAGTTCGTCGAAGCAGTCGCGCACGAGGCGGTACGGTACAGACTGTTGGAGGCCCGCCTCTCGAAGCTGGAGCAGCAGGCATTCCTTGAGATCGCGCGCGGCAATTCCCGGTGGATCCAGCGTCTGCACGATTGCGAGCATCTCTTCGCCTTCGGCCTGCGTGTACAACATGCCTTCACCGATCTCACGGCCGGCCGCCTCCGCGGCGCTCCTAGCCATGTCGTTCAACGCCACCACAATCTCCGAGACCGACGCGGCCAGATAGCCGTCATCGTTCACGTTGCCGATGAACTCGTCTGCGATGAGCGCCTGGCGTGGCGTGAGCTCGAGCAGGGCGACCTGATCGCGCAGATGGTCGCCGAGGTCGCGCGTGCCTACGGTGATCGGCTCGAAGTGCTCGCGCTCCTCACGCTCCTCACGATGACCACCGGTGTCGAAGCCGTCGAGTAGGATCTCTTCCCAGTCGATCTCGTCCTTCTCGGGAGTCTGCGGCTCCTCGACGGCGGTTTCCGCAGCGTCTTCGGTCTCGTCTTCCTCTTCCTCGTCGTCTTCGACGAGATCGAGGAACGGGTTGTTGAGCAGCTCCTGCTTGAGATGCTGCTGGAGGTCCAGGAGCGGCATGTACAGAAGATCCATCGCCTGATACAAGCGCGGATTGATCTTCAGGTCCTGCCGCATCTGGGTAGACTGGCTGAGGCTTGATCTCATACGTGTGCTCCGGTGCCGCCGCCTGCAAATCGTTCGCGTAGGCGAGCGGTTAGCGTGGGGCCCAAGTAAATCTTCGCGACTGTGTCGTCGAAGACCAAGTCACGAACCGTGCCGGAAACCTTCACCTGTCCGTCGAACATTATGTAGGCCCGGTCCACGATATCGAGTGTCTGCTCTACGTTGTGATCGCTTATCAGAACTCCAATGTTACGCTGCCGGAGGCCCGACACGATCGTCTGGATGTCGTGGACAGCGATCGGGTCCACGCCAGCGAACGGCTCATCGAGCATCATGAACTTGGGGTCCGTGACGAGAGCACGAGTGATCTCGAGCCGCCGCCGTTCGCCTCCCGAAAGTGCGTACGCCTTGCTCTTGCGCAGGCGCTTGATACTGAGCTCGTCGAGCAGCCGCTCCAGGCGTTCTTCCCGCTGAGACTGCGACAGTGGCAGCGTTTCGAGAATGGCGAGGATGTTGTCCTCGACCGACAGCTTGCGGAAGATCGACGGTTCCTGAGAGAGATATCCGATGCCCTTGCGGGCACGCTTGTACATCGGCATCTCGGTAATATCCTGACCGTCCAGCTTGATAGTACCCTCGAGAGGCTGGATCAGTCCAACGATCATGTAGAAAGTCGTGGTCTTGCCGGCGCCATTCGGCCCCAGGAGGCCAACGATCTCACCCTGCCGTAGATGTATCGCGACGTCGTTAACCACCTTGCGCCGCCGGTAGACCTTCACGAGCCCTTCTGCCTCGAGCGTACTCCTCCCGGGGCTGCGATCCTCGGGCGCGATCTGTCCCGTGGCCGGCCGCGGAAACTCTCCCGTCTGTCGCAACATGTCTGCGACCTGCGCACGTAGCGGCGCTATGTCGCTCCAGAGGCTATCCGAAAGTCTGATCTTGGTGTAATCGCCGACGTCGCCCGGCGGAATTATGAGCACTTTCTCCGTGGCGAGCCGCGGGAGTACCCACGTCGTGAGGTACGATCGCACTTCGTCCAGACTGAGACGCCCCGCTTCATGCTGTGCATCCTTGCCTTCGTCGCGCAACGTCCTGAGATACTCGTCGCGGTATCCTATCGCGATGTCGTTGAGCGTCGCCGAACCGGTGTCGTCGGCGCACCGGACCAGCGCTTCGAGCGCAAGCACGGACGAGCGCTCGTCGCCCGCCGCGTGCGCGAGCAGCGACGCGATGACATCGGAATAGATCGGGGCCGTCAATGTATTATTCCCCGGCGCGGTGCCGGCGGCCTGATAGTCCTGGGCGCGGCGGGCTTCTTCACCAGCGTCGTATCGACCGCCTCCACGTAGACGCCGCTCGCCTTGTCGCGAACCTTGACCGTGTCGATGCCGCCGTTGCGGAAGTTGATGTCGATGTCCCTGCCCGTGACGTAATTGACCCCGGGCCTGTCCTTGAACTTGTCGTTCTTGACGTGATAGTACGCGCGCGCATTGGTGCGCGACACAATCGTCTTGACCGGCGGCGTGCGCCCGCTGTCAGCCCGCGCGACGGTGTCGAACGTCGCGATCAGCGTATCTCCTCGCATCCAGTCGCGCTCGTCGGTCTTCATCGTCGCCGTATCCGGAATGCTCGTCGCGTAAGCATTGCCAACCGAGATGATCTCGTGGATCCGCTGGTTCGGAAGCAGGGCGTCGATTGAATCAGCGACGATGTCGCGATCCGGCGATGTCGCGTGTGCGCGCGTCTTGCCCCACGCCATCGCTCGCTCCAGCTCGTTGTTGCGCACCCGGAGGTCGACCGAGTCGGCGTACAGTTGAAGGTCCTGACTCGTTGCATGACCATTCGGTGTTGCAACCACGCGATTCACCAGGCGATTCTTGGAGAAGACGTCGATAACGCCGCCCGTAAGCGTGAACGGCCGAGTGCGACGGGCTTCCACGGTCGGCTTCTTCATGAGCCGCGCCGTTCCAGATCCCTGATCCATGAATGCGGAATCTCCGGTCGCGAACAGCTGTGGACGCGTGATGCGGACGTCACCGCCGGCGTAGACCAGACTGTCGGCGACGCTCGTGATGCGATCCGCAACGACGTCCACCGTATCGCTCGGCTTGTGCGTCAGCGTATCGATTTGAACTACCTTCAGCCTGGGCCGGCCAGTCGAAACGAGAATCGCCTCCGTGCGGATAGGCGCCACTGCGCGGTAGTAATCCGCGACGGGACCGCGCATCGTGCTCCCACTAGCCATCACGGCGAACACATTTCCTTCGGCTCGAATGTGTTCCTCTTCCATCCAGTACGTCATGTGATCGGCGTCGACCTTCGCGCGCGGGTCGCTGTAGTGAACGTTGCCGATGAGATACATGAGCCGCTGATCACCGTAGTACTCGGTGCTGTCGGAAATGAGCGTGACATCCTGCCCCTGACAGCGAGCGATCGAACCGCCCCCGACATACGTGTTGCGCTCGCCGCTTGGCAGCTTGATGCTGTTGAATCGTGTCGTACCCGCAGTCGAGCCCTCGATCTCGATGACACACTTGCTGCCCGGTGCCGGGCCGACGCGCTGCGCGAGCGCGGCCGGTGCGATGCACACCATACCGAGCGCGAAGAGCAGCGCGACAGTCGATTCCAGGCGTCGGTTCATCAGTGAGTCGGGATGATCACGGCGCCGCCCGTTCCGGACAGCACCTTGAGCACGTGAACGTTCTGAAGATTCGGATCTGACCGGAACCCGATTCCTGCCAGGCGCCTGTCGGGCTCGGTAATCACGAACGCGCTATCGCTCGAAATCTCGTTTCTGCTCTGATCGTATTTCAATTCCTCCGACGTGAGGTGACGGCCGTCTTCGGAATTCACCACTACATTCCCACGCGCCACCATCTGGCCCGTGTTGGTGTGATACGTCCCACGCCGAGAGGTCAGCACTGCGCTCTTGACGCCAGCGGTCGTGTAGAAAGTGGAGTTGACATGCATCAGCTCGACGCGCGTGTTGTCGTCAAAGAAATACGCGGTATCTGCAACGAGCTGGGCGTGCATCACGCCCTGATCCGTGAGATTGAACTTCGCTCCATACATCACCTGACCCGCGGAATCCGCAAGCGCCGAGCGTGCGGAAACCGGTGGGGTGGTCTTGTCGCTCTTGCAGCCGGACGCGACAAGTGTCGCCACCAGAATGGTGGTCGTCACCGTCTTTCCAGAGCCAACGTTCAAGCCACCCCCGCGCGCATGAGATCGTGCAGGTGCACCACACCGACGAGCGAACCATCCTGCGCTACAACCGGCATCGCCATGATGCCGTGCTCTTCCATTCGATGCACCGCGGCACTCCCGAGCTCCTCGGGATCGGCAACCCTTGGAGACCGGTTCATCACGTCGGACACGCCAACGCGCAGAACATCCATCTCGCGCTCCATCAGACGCGTCAGATCGCCGGCCGTCATTATGCCGCTCACGTGCCGCACCTCGTCGATGATCATCACGATTCCACGCCTCTCGGCCAGCTCAACGATCGCCTGGCGCACTGTCGCCGTCGGAGGTAGCGTCGGCAGCGAGTCGGTCAGCATCACGTCGCGAACGCGTGTGAGAAGCTTGCGACCCAGCGCGCCGCCAGGATGAAAGCGCGCGAAGTCGTCTGCACCGAATCCCTTCTCCTCGAGCAACGCAACCGCGAGCGCGTCGCCGAGCGCGAGCGCAACAGTGGTGCTCGTGGTCGGGACGAGTCCATGCAGGCAGGCCTCCTCGCGTACCCACGCGTCGAGCGTCTCGTCGGCGTGGGAAGCCAACGTCGATTCCCGATCGCCCGTGATCGCGATCGTCCGCACTCCGAGTCGCTTGAGATGATCCAGCAACGGCAGCAGTTCATCCGATTCGCCGCTCTTGGAGATGAGAATCGCGACGTCCGCCTCTCCCACGATTCCGAGATCGCCGTGGATGCTGTCCGCAGCGTGCAGAAAAACCGCAGGGGTTCCTGTAGATGTGAGGGTCGCCGCGATCTTTCTTCCGATCAATCCCGACTTGCCGACGCCACACACGATCACGCGACCGCGCGCAGTGGCTATCATCTCGACGGCGCGCACGAACTCGTCGCCCAGGCGCGACTCGGCCTCGGAGATCGCCTCGGCTTCGAGGCGGAGAACGCGACGGCCGCGCGCCGCGACACCGGCGTTCAACGACGTACTCGTGCCCATAGATCCACCATGCGATCGACGAGGTCGGGCAGATCCGTGAGCGGCAGCATGTTCGGCCCGTCACTCGGCGCGCTATCGGGCGTCGGGTGGGTTTCTATGAAGACGCCGTCCGCGCCAGCTGCGACTGCGGCGAGTGCGAGCGTCGGGATGAATTCACGTGCTCCGCCGCTGGAACCACCAATGCCCTGACCCGGACGCTGCACGCTATGCGTGGCGTCGAAGATCACCGGCGCGTCACACGCTGATTTGAGGCGCGGAAATGCGCGCATGTCGACTACCAGATCGCCGTAACCGAAGAACGTTCCGCGCTCCGTAACCGCGACCTCGTCACCGCCAGCCTCGCGCACCTTGTCCAGTGCACCGCGCATTCCTTCCGGGTGCATCCACTGGCCCTTCTTCACATTCACAGGGCGACCCGTCGCGCCGGCCGCATGCAGCAGGTCCGTTTGGCGACAGAGAAAGGCAGGAATCTGCAACACGTCCACCTGACGCGCGACTGCCGCGCACTGCTCCGGCAGATGAACGTCGGTGAGCACCGGAAGCCCCGTCGATGCTCGCACGCGACCTAGCGCGGCAATGCCCTCGTCCAGACCCGGTCCACGCGCGGCTCCAGCGTTGGAGCGGTTAGCCTTGTCGAAGCTAGCCTTGTATATGACTCCGCCGGGAACGCGCTCCTCGATCCGGAGTAGCGCCTCGGCGACTTCCAGATTCAACGCGTCGTCCTGGAGTACGCACGGCCCCGCGATTAGAAAGAACCTGTCGCGCGGAAAGAGCGAGCTCACGACAGAGATTCGGTTCCGACACGTGATTCGGCGCTCTGCGACGCCGCCACGCTCGCATGCTCTGCCGCGGCTGCGATGAACCCGGCGAACAATGGATGCGGGCGAGTGGGGCGCGACTTGAGCTCCGGATGGAACTGGCAGCCGAGATACCAGGGATGCGTCTGCAGCTCGACGATCTCGACCAGCGAGCCATCCGGCGACAGACCGGATAGCGTGAGGCCATGTTCGATGAAGCCATCGCGGAACGCATTCGATACCTCGTAGCGATGCCGGTGCCGTTCGCTTACCTGCTGCGTGCCGTACATGGCTGCCGCACGCGTGCCCTCGCCGAGCCTGCACGGATACTGGCCCAGTCGCATCGTGCCACCCATGTCGGTTACGTGCTGCTGCGACTCCATGAGAGAGATGACGGCGTTCCCGCAATCCGGCGCGAACTCGCTGGAGTTGCTGTCATCGAGTCCCATGACGTTGCGCGCGAACTCGACAATTGCCACCTGCATGCCGAGGCAGATACCGAAGAACGGCAGCCCGGCTTCGCGCGCATACCGGATCGCCTCGACCATTCCCTCCACACCGCGCACGCCGAATCCACCCGGCACGAGCAACCCGTCGTACTCCGCTAGTATCTCGCGTGTGCGCTCGCGCGACGTGAACGTGTCGCTCGAGATCCATGACATGTCCACACCGACGTTGTTCGCGATGCCACCGTGGATCAGCGCTTCCTGCACACTCTTGTAGCTGTCGATGAACTCGGTGTACTTCCCGACCACCGCAATCTTCACTCTCCGCGATGGAGCGATGATGCGCTGCACCAGTCGGCGCCATTGCGTGAGATCCGGCGCGCGTTTGCCGAGCAGGCCGAGGCGGTGCATCACGCGCTCGTCTGCTCCCTGTTCGTGGAAGACGAGTGGGATCTGGTAGATCGTCGGAACATCGCGACTCTCGACCACTGCGCCGAACTCGACGTTACAGAAGAGCGCGATCTTCCGCTTGACGTCTTCGGAAAGGGCGCGCTCGGTTCGGCAGATGAGAATGTCGGGCTGTATTCCGAGCTGCATGAGCTCGCGCACGGAATGTTGCGTCGGTTTCGTCTTCACTTCGCCGGCAGCCGCGATGAACGGAACCAGTGTGAGATGGATGAATATTCCATTCTCGCGCCCGATCTCCTGCCGGAACTGGCGCACGGCTTCGAGAAACGGCTGCGATTCGATGTCGCCGACCGTTCCTCCGATCTCGACTATAACAACGTCGTTGTCCGGAGCGAGGCGCTTCATCGCGGACTTGATCTCATCCGTGATATGCGGAATCACCTGCACGGTGGAACCGAGGTACTCGCCCCGCCGTTCCTTTGTAATGACGTTGAGATAGATGCGCCCCGTCGTCACGTTGTTCATCTGTGACAGCGAGCGGTCTATGAAACGTTCGTAGTGCCCGAGATCGAGATCCGTCTCCGCGCCGTCGTCGGTAACGAACACCTCGCCGTGCTGGAACGGCGACATGGTTCCGGGGTCGACGTTCAGATACGGATCGAATTTCATGATCGTGACGCGCATGCCGCGCTCGACCAGCAGTCGTCCGATCGACGCCGCCGCGATCCCCTTCCCCAGTGACGATACGACACCACCGGTGACGAAGATGTAGCGCGTCTGCTGCGAGGACTCAGTTCTCATTGCCATCATTGCTCTCCCGCCGCGAACGAGCGCCATCGCTCATTCGCAGCCCGTAGGTCCTCTTCAGTATCTATTCCGCATTCGGCGGGCTCGTTGATTACAGCAACGCCGATGTTCATCCCATGTGCAAGCGGCCGCAACTGCTCCAGTCGCTCGATGTCTTCGAGTGGATGCGGCGGAAGCGCCATCCACTGCGCGAGCGCGTCCCGCGTGTAGGAGTAGACGCCGATGTGTTGCAAGGTAAGCGGGTGCCTGAGCGGCGCGTCAGCGCCTTCGCGTAGAAAGGGGATCGGCGCGCGAGAGAAGTACAACGCTCGGCCATCGGTCCCAACCACCACCTTCACTATCGAGGGACGGTCGAATATCTCAGCCGAAGCGGCCGCCGCGACGGTTCCGAGGGTGAACTTCCCGCTCCTGACCACGTCAGCGGCTGCGCCGATGAAGCCGGCCGAGATGAAGGGCTCGTCGCCCTGGACGTTGACGAACGCGTCGTACGAGGCGAACTCGGGGTTGCGGGATACTTCCGCGACGCGCGCGGTGCCCGAGGCGCAATCACTGCTCGTCATCACGACGTCTGCACCGGCCGCTCGCACGACTCTGGCGACCTCGTCGTGGTCGGTCGCGACGACCACCCGGTCGGCGACGCCCATTCTCTCGACTCGTCGCCAGACACGTAGGACGAGCGGCTCTCCTGCGAGGTCGCGAAGCGGCTTCCGGGGGAGCCTGGTGGCCCCGAGGCGGGCCGGGATCACGACCACGGTCTTCATCGCGGTCGAAAAATTGGGGTGCTGGACGCAACTTTCACGCCACCAAAGTTACCATTTGCTGAGTGGCGGCGCAAAGGGGAATTAAGCGCGAATGGTGTTCCGAACGAGCGTTCGATAGCTATGGGCCCGCCTCACGGCCCCAGCGAGATTCCAGCGCCGAAATCGGATTTGTGCGTCCTGGGATTCACGACGTAGTCGAGCGTAAAGATCGAAAGGCCAAGCCGTGCTCCGACGTTCTGGACCGGACGCCCGAATCCACCGACCGCTGCGGCGCCCATCGCAAAGTGCGGAGCGATGTAGGGGCTGCCCAGGATCGGGACATCGACGTTGTTGATCGGAACGACATACAGCGCATCGAGAAAGTACAGGTGGTCGCCACCCATGTTCAGCAGGTCGACTGTCGCGAGTGACCCCGACCCGCCCACATAGGCGTATCGCTGGCGCGGCGTGAAGGAGCTCGTTGCGGTAGCGACGAGATGACCCCGAACATCGAGGTGTTGCCCCGCCACCGTCCTGACGCTCGCGCCCTCGTCGAGCGTGACCTGCTGGAAATTGCCGCCGAGCGGCGTTTTGCCTGCAGCCTCGATCAGCACATTCGCCATGAGGGAAGCAGGCAGCCCTGCGTACTCCAGATGCCCGCCGCCGATGATTGACGTGATGTGGCCTGCGTCGATCTCAGGGTTCGGGCGCTGAATCCCGTTGGCCGTATCGCTGCGATTCAAAAAGCTGAACGGACCGTTGCCGGTCCCGCTTCGCCACCCTGTGGACCAGTCGCGCTCGGCGCGCGCTCCGACGAAAATTGTCGCTGCCTCGACGTCACCCGGCAGATGCAACGACGATGTGAGACGGGCTTCGCCGCGATCGCCGCGGAAATAGTTTCGTGAATCGCTGCCAAGGCCAAGCGAGGTCAGCGAGTTGATGATGTTCGCGCGAATCCAGCTGTCGTTGGTAAACGTGCCGCGCGACCCCGTGAGCGTGAAGCCTACGCTCGAATCGGCGGTGAACTGTCCCACTATCGAGAGTGAAGGATCGATCTTGCCGAGGTGCGAGCGGTACGTAATCGCAGGACTCACGACCAACCTGTCGTCACCGACCGTGAGGGTCGGAGTGAGCGGTACGGACAACCCGTTCACACGATTGTAGGTAGGCAGGTTGTCGAGCGTCAGCGGGAACTCGACGGCAACCTGCGCGTGTGCAGCAGGCGCAGCAATAAAGACCGCTCCGAGTGCAGTCAGTACTCGCGTCAGCAACGATCGGGTCATCGGGTAAGGTCCAGGAAGTTGCGCAGCAGCTGCTTGCCTCCGTCCGTGAGGACGGACTCGGGATGAAACTGCACTCCGTAGACAGGATGCTTACGATGCTGCATCGCGTGAACCTCGGTGCGGTCGTCGTCGCTCCATGCGGTAATCTCCAGATCGGACGGAAGCGACTCCCGATCCACCGTCAGCGAATGATATCGCATCACACGCAACGGATCGGGAAGGCCTGCAAAAAGCCCCGCTCCGTTGTGCCTGACATCCGATGTCTTGCCGTGCATCAATCTGGTCGCGCGAACCACGCGGCCGCCATACGCGGCGCCGATTGCCTGCTGGCCAAGACATACACCGAGTATCGGAATCGACGATCCGTAAGCGCGAATCACGTCAAGCGTGATTCCGGCCTCGGCGGGTGTCCTGGGACCGGGCGACAATACTATCGCACTCGGTGCGAGCACCCCAACCTCGGAGGCCGGAATCTCGTCGTTGCGCCGCACCATGACCTCGGCTCCGAGCTCGCCGAGGTACTGAACGAGATTGTAGGTAAAGGAATCGTAATTGTCGATTACGAGGATCATTTCTGTGTCACATCTGAAAGCCGCTCGCGCGGATGGAACTGCTTGTGAACGGAGCGCAGATACTCACGATCGACGTGCGTGTAGATCTGCGTCGTCGAGATGTCGGCGTGGCCAAGCATTTCCTGTACCGCGCGCAGATCCGCGCCGCCTTCGAGAAGATGCGTCGCGAACGAATGACGTAAGGTATGCGGTGTCACGTGCTTCGTGATACCACTCGCCTCGACGTGCTTGCGAAGGATCTTCCACGCACCCATCCGCGTCATCGGCTCGCCACGCGCGTTGAGAAACAGGATTCCCTCGCCCGATCCCTTCTCCAGCTTTGGCCGCAGCTCGCGCAGGTAGATGGCGACAGCACCCACTGCCTTCCGTCCGATCGGCACCAGTCGCTCCTTCGCCCCCTTGCCGAAGACGCGTACGAGCGACTCGTCGAGCATGAGGTCGCGCACGCCCAGCGTGATCCATTCACCCACGCGGAGACCGGCGCCGTATGCGAGCTCGAGCATCGCGCGATCGCGGAACGCCATGGGCTCGTCCAGTGTCGGAGTCTCTATCAGCTTCGCGACCTCTTCGGCACTCAATACGTCCGGCAGTTCGCGCCAGCGCTTGGGTGTCTCGAGCCGTTCGCTCGGATCGCGCACAACGTGGCCTTCGTTGAGAAGGAACTTGTAGTAAGTGCGTAGCGCCGAGATGTTACGCCGTATCGACGATGGTGCGAGCCCGAGGTCCTTCAGATGATAGATGTACGAGCGGAGCGTCGTCGAGCCGACCTCTTCGGGCGCGTGCGCGCCTTTCGTGAGCGAGTAGTCAGCAAATCGCGCCAGATCGCGGCCGTAGGCCTCGACGGTACGCGGCGACGCACCGTCTTCGAGAGTCAGGAAGTCCGCGAACGGAGCCAGCCAGAAGGCACGCGCGAGGGTCTCTCGCGCCGGTTCAACGCTCACTTGTGAGCGTGGCGACGGCGATGCACGCGATTCCCTCTCCCCGCCCAATCCATCCCATTCCTTCGTTCGTCTTTCCCTTCACACTCACCGCTGGCGCCGCCACGTCCAGTGCATCCGCAAGCCGCGCGCGAATGGCCGGAGCGTGCGGCCCGATGCGTGGAAATTCAGCGATGACCGTAACGTCGATGTTCGTGACGACGAATCCGAGTGCGTGCACGGACGCGACGGCGCTGCGCAGCATCTCGATCGAATCACGACCACTGTTCGCGTCGTCACTGTCCGGAAAGAGCGAGCCGATGTCGCCGGCTGCGGCTGCACCAAGAACCGCGTCGGTAACGGCATGCGAGATCGCATCCGCGTCGGAGTGGCCGATCAGCGAGACATCGGCCGGAATGCTCACGCCGCCGAGTATCAGCGGACCACCGGGTGCGAAGCGATGCGAGTCGTAGCCGATGCCGATACGCGTGCTCGCACCCATAGTCACGCCGCGGTTGTCAGAAGCGAGTAGTCCTGCCGCCTGCGAGACGGAACGAAGCCGGCGTCGCGGATGAGCCGCTCCATCTCGGCCGTGCTCGTGCGATGCGTCGTGTTGGCGGCGGAGACGACGTTCTCCTCGATCATGAGAGAGCCGAAGTCGTTGCAGCCGAAGCGTAGCGCCAGCTGACCGATCTTCATCCCCATCGTGACCCAGCTGGCCTGGAGATTCGGAACATTGTCGAGCACGATGCGCGAGATCGCGACAGTGCGCAGATACTCGGTAGAATCGGTCTTGGGCTGATTGGACATGCGCGGCGTGTTCTCCGGTTGGAGGGGCCAGCAGATGAACGCGGTGAAACCGCCAGTCCGCGCCTGCACTTCGCGTACGCGCTCGAGATGCTCGATGCGCTCTTCCAGTGTCTCGCCGATGCCGTACATCATCGTGACGGAGGTTTTCATTCCTTCCCCGTGTGCGATCTCCATGATCTCGAGCCAGCGATCCGCGCCCGCCTTCTTTTTTGCCACGATATCGCGCACGCGCTGCACGAGAATTTCGCCGCCGCCACCGGGAATGGAATCGAGCCCCGCCGACTGCAGCTCGCGGATCACATCGCGTGCATCCATGCGAAACACCGTCGAGAAGAAGTCGACTTCGCTCGGACTGAATCCGTGAATGTGGATCGGATGGTTGCGCTTGATGTAGCGCATCAGCTCCAGATACCACTCGAACGGGATGTACGGGTTGTGGCCGCCCTGAAGCAGGATCTGAACGGCGCCGAGCGCCTTTGCCTCCTCGATCTTGGCACCGATCTGCTCGAACGAAAGCGTGTAGCCCTCATTGTCCTTGGGCCGGCGGTAGAACGCACAGAATCCGCAATCGGCGACGCAGACGTTGGTGTAGTTGATGTTTCGGTCGACGATGTATGTCACTACGTTGCCCGGGTGCAGCTGTCGCCGGACTTTATCTGCTTCCGCGCCGAGCTCGAGCAGCGAAGCGTTGCGGTAGAAATCGATTATGTCGCGCATTGATCAGGCTGCGGTCAGGAATGAGAGAGTGCCGTTGGGGACGCGTCCCTGCTTGACGAGCCGGCGGAAGAATTCAGTCAGGCCGGCAAGGTGCGGGTAGGAAAGTCTGTAGTCGAGACCCGAGAGGTATTCATCGCAGACTTCGGTCGCGACTCCCGTAGCGTCGTGGGCCTGACGGGCGAGGATCGCGCGATGCGCCACGCCCCAGTCGCGCGACTCGATCAGTCGTGCGTGAACCGCAAGAGCGCGGGACACCTCCACACCGCGCCGCGCAACCCAGACGGCGAAGACGAACGGCAGGTCGGTCCAGCTCTTCCACACCTCGCCGAGATCGTACACGTACGGATAACGGCCGCTGTCGCCGAGGACGAGTGCGGCGTCGCCGATGACGAGACGTGCGTCGTGCGAGTCATCCGCCTGAATGTCGCAGATCTCAGCATCGCCCGGGACGAAATCGGGCAGCGTGTGCCACACATTCTCGAACAGGAGTTGAAGGAGCGCGACGCTCGTCATCGAGCTGCGGGAGACGACGACACTACGCGAGCCCAGCCGCTCGGCGGGCAGCCGCGAGAACAGCATCACGCTGCGAACCGGTCCGTCACAGGAGATCGCAAGATCCGGCAACAGCAGATACCGCTCGGAGTCGCGCGCGTACTCCACGGCGGAGACGACGCTGATGTCGAGCGCGCCGTTCGCCATCATGCCGTTCAGCGCAGTCGGGATACCGTCGACCAGCTCGCCATCGAGCGGGACGATGCCGCGGTCGATCGCACCGTAGACCGGATAGCAGTTGATGTACGGGATGCGTCCGATCTTCATGCGCTCTTCATGCGGCTACGCCGCGCGCTGCGATGAATCGTCGCCGAACGTGCGGACGACGTTGTACAGCGAGTCGCGCTCGACCGGTACGCGACGCGCACCGCGTATCAGCCTGATCAGGTCATCCAGCGACATTCCCTGCGCGGTGTGCGCACCCGCTTCGTGGTAGATCTTCTCCTTCACCACGGTGCCTTCGAGATCGTTCACACCGAACGAGAGCGAAGCCTGCGACAGGCCTGGCGTCACCATTATCCAGTGACTCTTGATGTGATCGAAATTGTCGAGAAAGAGCCGGCCAACCGCGAGGTTGCGGAGATCGTCGAAGCCTGACGTGGCTGTTCCCTCGCGTCCGAGCTCGATCCCGAGCTCGTTGTTGTCCGGGTGATAGGCCAGCGGAACGTACGCGAGAAAGCCCCCCGTCTCGTCCTGCAGATCGCGCAACAGCATGAGATGATCGACGCGATCCTGCATCGACTCCACGTGACCGTAGAGCATCGTGCAGTTGCTGCGGATGCCGAGCCGGTGCGCAGTGCGGTGCACCTCGATCCAGTCCTCGGCAACCAGTTTCTTTTCCGCGATGCTGGCCCGAACCGCCTTGCTGAATATTTCCGCGCCACCGCCAGGCAGCGTATCGAGCCCCGCATCGCGTAGCGTCACGAGCACGTCTTCGATTGACATCTTGTCGATGCGTGCGATGTGGGCGATCTCGACCGCGGTCAGCGCCTTGATGTGAATGTTGGGATGGCGCTGCTTGAGGCCGCGGAACATGTCGGCGTAATACTGCAGGCCGGCCTTCATGTCGAGTCCGCCCACGATGTGGAATTCCCGGGTCAGGCCACCAGTCGAATCCGACTCTTCGAACACTTGTTCGAGACTGTAGTGGTAGGCTCCGTCTTCCTTGGGCAGTCTGGCGAAGGAGCAGAAGACGCAGGTTGTCCGCAGGTAGCAGACGTTGGTCGGATTTATGTGTTGGTTGGAGGCGAATGTCACACGATCGCCGTTCTTGGCGCGATTCACCTGGTCTGCGAGTGAACCGAGTCCGATAATGTCGGGACTCTCGAACAGCGCGAGGCCGTCAGCTGAGTCGAGTCTCGTGCCTGAGGACAGCTTGTCGCCTGCAGCGCGCAGTGCGGGATCGGTGACGAGCGACAGGTCCAGCGTCATTCCCGCGAGCATGCAGTGTATTACCCCTCGAAGCGACGGACAGCCAGGCTGACGTTGTGACCGCCGAAGCCGAAGCTGTTGCTCAGCGCAGCGGTTACAGCCCGCGTGACCGCGACATTAGGCGTGAAGTTGAGATCGAGCTCCGGATCCGGATGCTCGTAGTTGATGGTCGGTGGAATCACGCCTTCGCGGACAACCAGTGCGGAGACGACGAATTCAACGGCACCAGCGGCGCCCAGCATGTGGCCGGTCGCAGACTTGGTGGAACTGACGTTGAGACCCTTCGCATACTCGCCGAACACGGCCTTGATGGCGCGCGTTTCGTTGAGATCGTTGGCCGGCGTGGAGGTGCCGTGTGCGTTGATGTACTGGATATCGCGTGGCTCGAGCCCGGCATCGCGCATCGCACGCTTCATTGCGCGCTGAGCACCTTCGCCGTCCGGTGCCGGTGCGGTGAGGTGATACGCATCACCGGTCGCACCATAGCCGACGATCTCGGCGTAGATGGTCGCACCGCGCTCACGCGCGTGCTCGAGTTCTTCGAGTATGACGATGCCGGCGCCTTCACCCATGACGAAGCCGTCGCGTGTCGCGTCGAACGGACGGGACGCGGTGGACGGGGAATCGTTGCGCTCCGAAAGCGCCTTCATGTTGGCAAAGCCGCCAATCGCCATCGGCGTAACCGTGGCTTCGGCGCCGCCGGTGATCATCACGTCGGCGTCACCGTACTGGATCGTTCTGTACGCGTCGCCGATCGCGTGCGCGGACGTCGCGCATGCGGAAACGGTCGCGTAGTTCGGTCCCTTTGCATTGAACTGCATCGAGACTATCCCGGCGGCGATGTCCGCGATGAACATCGGGATGAAGAAAGGGCTGATCTTGCTCGGGCCCAACTCCCGATACACGTCGTGCTGCTCTTCGAAGCTCTTCAGGCCGCCGATTCCGGATCCTATGATGACGCCGATCCGGTCCGGATCGATTCCGGCCGCCGCAGGGTCGCTGAGCCCGGCATCCGCCATCGCCATTTTAGCGGCGGCGACGGCATACTGAGTGTACACATCGGAGCGTTTGACTTCCTTGCGCTCCATGTACTCGCCAGGGTTGAAATCCTTGACCTCGGCTGCAAACCGCACGGGAAACTTGCTCGCGTCGAATTTGGTGATCGGCGCGACGCCGGACGTGCCAGCCTTGAGAGCTTCCCAAGTCGCCGCCACGGAGTTGCCGACGGGCGTGACAACGCCCATGCCGGTGACGACGACCCTACGCGCCATTACGCAGCGACCTTTCCGTTCAGATACGCGAGCGCATCACCAACGGTGCGCAGTTTCTCTGCGTCTTCGTCGGGAATTTCGATGTTGAATTCCTTCTCGAATTCCATCACCAGCTCGACGATGTCGAGGCTGTCAGCACCGAGATCGTCGATGAATGACGCGCCATCGGTCAGCTTCTCGCGCTCCACGCCAAGCTCGTTGGCGATAATGTCCTTTACCTTCTCCGAATTGTCGGCCATGCGGATCCTCGTACAGTTTGGGGGTAACGTTACAATTTAACCCTGGCCCGGTGGGCCAGGTAGAGAGTGTGACACAGGGGTCAGATCATCCCGCCGTCCACGACCAGGACCTGTCCTGTGATGTACGATGCCAGGTCGGACGCGAGAAAAGCGACCGCTCCGGCGACATCCATGGGAGCCCCTAGGCGTTCCAGCGGGATCTGGCCGGCCATCGCCGACCGCGCTTCCGGCGTCATCGCGGCGGTCATCTCCGTGTCGATGAAGCCGGGTGCTACAGCGTTCGCCAGGATGTTGCGTGAGCCAAGCTCCCTGGCGACCGATTTGGTGAGGCCGATCAGACCGGCCTTGCTGGCAGCGTAGTTCGCCTGCCCCTTGTTGCCGTTGATTCCGACGATGCTGGTGATGTTGATCACCCGCCCCCAGCGACGCTTCATCATGCCGCGCGTCGCCGCGCGGATCGCGACGAAAGCGCCGCGCAGATTTGCGTCGATGACCGTGTTCCAGTCGTCGTCCTTGATGCGCATCAGCAGGTTGTCGCGCGTGAGTCCGGCGTTGTTGACGAGAATGTCGATCCCGCCGAACGCCGCCTCCACATCCGCCACGAGCCTTGTGACGGCTGCAATGTCGCCGACGTCCGCGGCGAAGCCCAGCGCGCCGCCACCGATCTCCGCGGCAACCGACTGACTTCGCTCCAGGTCACGGCCCACCACCGCGACACGCGCTCCGCACTCGGCGAGCGTATTCGCGATCGCACGGCCGATGCCGCGCGTGCTGCCAGTGACCAGCGCATTTCGCCCGGTAAGATCGATCTGAATGGTCATCCCAGAGCCTCCGCAAGCTTGTCGACGTCTGCGGGCGCGCCGACCGCGATGGTGCGTGCGCCCGGCACGAGATGCGATACGAGCCCGCCGAGAACCCTGCCCGGCCCCAGTTCGACATACAGCGAATCAGGATGCGCAGCGGCCATGGCGCGAACCTCGGTCGACCAGCGCACGGGAGAGGTCAACTGCCGAAGCAGCAGCGCGCGGGCTTCGTGGCCGCTCGTGCACGCGTCGGCTGTCACGTTGGTGTAGACGGGGAATTCCGGATCGGTGAGTTCGGTAGTGCGAAGCGCGCCGCTGAATGCGATCTCCGTAGGCTCCATCAACGGCGAGTGAAATGCGCCACTCACCGCTAGTCGCAGCGATCGCTTGGCGCCCGCTTCCTTCGCCAGCTCCATTACGCGCTCGACGCCGGCTGGCTCGCCGGAAACGACCACCTGCTCGTCGTTGTTGTAATTGGCTGGCACGACGAGGCCGGCATCGCGCGACGCCTGCTTGCAGAGTTCGTCGATCGGCGTGTTCAGGTGGCCGAGTATGGCTGCCATCGTGCCTGGACGCTCCGATCCGATGTCGAACATGATCTCGCCACGTTTCCGGACGAGCGTCGCTCCGGGTTCCAGCTCGAGCGATCCGGCAGCATGGTAGGCTGTGAACTCGCCGAGCGAATGGCCCGCAGCCGCAACCACCCGGTTGGCGAGCATGTCGCGCACGGCGGCCCACGCAGCAGCGCCATGCGCGTACAGCGCAGGCTGCGCGTTCTTGGTGAGTGTCAGCTCTTCCTGCGGTCCCTCGAAGCAGAGCGAGCTGAGTGCGAAACCGAGCGCATCGTCGATGCGCTGAAACGTCTCGCGCGCTGCGGGGAACGCGGCTGCGAGATCCTTTCCCATTCCTTGCTTCTGTGATCCCTGTCCGGGAAAAAGCAGGATGACGTTCATTGGTCGCTTGCGGTTCTTGCGGGACTACAGGCGAACGATCGCGGAAGCCCACGTGAAGCCCGCACCGAATGCAACCATCATCACGGTCGAGCCGGGTCCCACGATCTTCTTCTCGATCACCTCGTCGAGCGCGATTGGAATCGACGCGGACGAAGTATTGCCGAAGCGATCCACGTTCACGTACACCTTGTCCATCGAGATGTTTGCGTGCTTCGCTGTCGCTTCGATGATGCGCGTGTTGGCCTGGTGCGGAATGAGAAGGTCGATGTCGGCGGCGCGAAGCTTAGCGGAGTCGAGCGCGCGGTCGGCGGCTTCACTCATCTCGCGCACTGCATGCTTGAACACTTCGCGGCCGGCCATCTTGACGAGATGGCTGCGGTTCTCGAGAATCTCGGGCGTCATCGGATGCGCGGCGCCGCCGTCGGGACGGTACAGCAGGTTCGCGAGGCAACCATCGCTGCGCATGAATGTCGACAGAATACCGGCGCGCTCGCCCGACTTGTTGCGCTGCAGCACGACTGCGCCGGACCCATCGCCGAACAGGACGCACGTGGAGCGGTCCTTCCAGTCGATGATCGCGCTCATCTTCTCGGCGCCTACCACGAGCGCCGTATCGATCGCACCGGAGGCAATCATGCCTTCTGCGACGGTGAGTCCGTACAACCAACCCGAGCACGCCGCCGAGATATCGAATGCGGCCGCGCGCGTTGCGCCGAGCTCGGCCTGAAGATCGACAGCAGTTGCTGGCAGCAGGCGATCGGGCGTCGCGGTGCTCAGAATTATTGCATCGATCTCACCGGCTGTGACTCCTGCGCGAGCCATCGCCTGTCGGGACGCCGTGGCGGCCATCCAGCATGTCGTCTCGGTGTCGGAAGCGATGCGACGCTCATGGATTCCGGTGCGCTCCATGATCCATTCATCGGACGTCTCGATGCCGATCGAGGCGAAGTCGTCGTTGGTGAAGATTCTGGAGGGAAGACCGCGCCCCGTCCCGGTAATACGTGCGACCGTTGGGATCATGATGCGATCGCGGCTGAATGTTTCTGGTCGGATGCGGTGAGACGCTGGCCCATGAGATCGTTCATCTTGCTCTCCACTGCCCGCACGCCGACCTTCACTGCGTTCTTGATGGCGCGCGGTGATGACTTGCCATGTGAGATGATGCTGACACCGCGCACGCCGAGTAGCGGGGCGCCGCCGTGTTCCGAATAATCCAGCTGGCTGAGCGAGCGCGCGAGTGTTTCGGGCTCGATGCCGGCTGACTTCCTGATGAGGCCGACGATCATCGGGGTGACGGCCTCGTAGAACTTGAGTACGACGTTGCCCACGAATCCGTCGCACACCACAACGTCGAGCAGTCCTGCGTCGGTCCTGCCGGCGGGCAGGTCGCGTCCTTCGACATTGCCCACGAAATTGAAATCCGCGGCGGCGAACAGCGCATTGGCTTCCTTGACGACCGCGTTGCCCTTCTCCGGCTCCTCGCCGATGCTCAGCAATCCGATCGCCGGGTTTTCGCGGCCCAGGATGCATTCGGCGTAAACGCCGCCCAGCCAGGCGAACTGGAGCAGCTCGCGGGCGGAGCAATCGACATTGGCGCCGGAATCGAGCACTACTACCGGTCGCTGAGCGGTCGGAAAGAGTGTCGCGATGGCAGGACGGTGAAGGCCGGGCAGGAGCTTGAGGATCAGCGCGGAGGCCGCCATCTGGGCCCCGGTACTGCCAGCCGAGACGAAAGCATCGGACTCACCTTTTACTTGAAGTGTGAGGCCTATCGTCATGGAGTTATTGGGCTTAGCGCGCAGCGCGGCCACCGGCTTATCGGACATGTCGATGATGTCTGGGGCATCGACGATGGATATGCGGCTGCGTTGCGGCGCAAGCGAGGCGTGCTCACCGGCGAGCAACGAGTCGAGCGTGCTCTGGATGAGGTCAGCGCGCCCGACGAGTTGGATACTGTGTGACTGGTCCAGCTCGGCCAGCGCGAGGAGCGCGCCCGCGACTGGAGCGGCGGGGGCAAAGTCGCCCCCCATCGCGTCTAACGCGATGCGGGCCAACTAGGCGCCCTTAGCGGCTACTCTCTGTTTGCCGCCGTAGTAGCCACATTCCTCGCACACGTGGTGCGGGCGTTTGATGGCTTGGCACTGCGGACACTTCTGGAGCGCAATTGCAGGAGCTCCCTTCGCGGTGTTGCGGAGGCGCTTGCGCTGCTTGGATATACGGCGTTTGGGGACGGCCATGGGACGGCTTCTAGGTCAGGTTTTCAGGCTTGGAAGTCGTCGCGCGCGACGTTAGTCTGGCGCAGCGAATCCCATCGGGCATCGGCGGTGACGGGCTCGCAGTCGCAAGCCCCTTCGTTCAGGTTGGCGCCGCACTTGAGGCAGAGCCCCTTGCAGTCCTCCCTGCAATCGACGAAGGCTGGCACCGAGAGGAGCCATCCTTCGCGTACAGCTGGTCTAACGTCGAGCTGGTGAGCGCCGGGATCGTACGTGAATACGTCCGGATCGTCTTCGGTCGTCGGATCGCCGGCGGGAGCGAAGATGAAATGTGCATCCTCACTCACTTCCCGCGTAACCTCGACCAGGCACTTCCGGCACTCCAGGGTCACCTGTCCGGACAGCTTGCCGCTGAAGTAGAAACGGCCCGCACCGGCACTTGAAAGCCGTCCCTCGACGTGAACGGCGTCATTTGGACGCGTATCGGCCGCACTCCAGATGGGATCGTCAGCCGGAAGGTCTCCAACGACCTGTGCGGCAGTCGACTCCAGCGCGCGGATGTCGAAGGACAGCATAGCCACGTAAGATAGCCAGATGGGGGGCGGGGTGCAACGGGACGGGGTAGCGAGCGTGAAGGAGTGGCTAAGCCCTAGCCCCGTCGATCACGACTGCGATTGCATGAACGCCCGCAAAACGGCGTTCATTCTTCCCTGGTATCCTGGCCCGTGGCGCTTAAAAAACTCCAGTACGTCAGGATCGACACGAAATGCTATGGGCTTCTTTGCACCGACCGGAGGCATGAGAATGGCCGCGCGGGCAAAAAATCCACGATCGAAGGGCGGCGCGGAGTCTGGATCGGACGCTATGGCGGCATCGATCTCTTCATCCGTCAGCGCATCGACCCGCGCCCAGTCGGTGCGGCCACTCATTCGACGCGCTTCCTCGCTCGTCACAGAGGTGACTCGCTCTGAGCGGCGCACCTTGTTACGCTTCGTGCTCGATGCTTTGGTAGTGGCTTTTTTCTTCATCGGTACGAGCCCTCCTCGCAGAGATAATCCGTCTCACATCGTCTCGATCGTGGTATATCACCGTTACGACCCGACCGTGGACAAGGCCGACAGCGCCAAACCGCTTCTCACCCTCACGGTCTGATCGAAATACGGAGTGCGTGCTGTCGAAGAGACGGATTGCGTCCACAAAATCGATTCCATGCTTTTCGATATTGGAGCGGCGTTTGGTTTCCGTCCATTCGAAACGCATCAAGTAATATACGTTTGTATACTACTACTATCAAGTCCGAGCATTTATCTCTCCCTGCCTAGCCTCCCACAAATCCCGGTTGTACTGCATGGCGAGCCAGCTTTCCGGAGAGCGGCCGATTGTGCATGGTCATGAGGATAGTCCTATGGACGAATGGCAAAAGTGCGATGTACGAACCCCGGATGTCCACGCGCATCTTGGATATCGAACAGCATCACGTATGAGCCGGGCGTGAAGTTGGCCGTCATGGAAGCCTTCTGGCCGGCATACATGCCGCTCACGCCGCCGATGGCAGTCGCGGCGGGCGCAACTGTAGCGCGGTTGGCGTACCACGTGAGCGCATCCTGAGATGAGCGTCCGGGCAGCAGCTTCAAAAGCTGAAAATCCCGGAAATGCGGACCATCGCTCAGCACGCGAAGGGTGCGCACGCCGCTCTTGAGGGGAGTGCCGGTCAGGTCAATGTTGTTGCGGCTCATGGTCGCGACCGCATCGCTCACGGGAGCCAATCCAGTATCGGCCGCCGCAACCACGTCGAAGGAGCCGGCCATTCCCTTCGCCACGTGAAGCGCTCCATCCGGTGATTTCACAAAGCAGCCAACGGCGTATTGTCCGGGCGGAAAATACGCGGAGATAATCGCGGTGTCGCCGGGACTCACAACGTCGACACCGGCCCAGCCTTTCACGTCCGGCGGTATGTGCTGATGGACGAGTGAATCCACAAACGCTGCAGGCGTATATCCGACCGGGACTGCCAGGACGCCCAGCATGTGCTGCTCACTGCCGCGATTCGCGAGACGGAGGGTAACCCAGCCGGACGGGGCGTGCTTCGGGAGACCGGTGTACGCGTAGTCCGTCGCAGTAACGAGATAGTCGCGCGTGGCGGCCGCCACAGCGGAGCCGTGCGGTGCACCCATCGGTAGCTTCGCTCGCTCGTTGCGACTGCACCCTGCCCACGCAATTGCAAGAACGGCGATCGTAGCGGTCGATCCGAGGCTGCGTATGAGGGGGGCGACCGCCTTGGCGCGCCAGACGCGTGCTGTCCCGATTATGGTCCAACCAGCGATCCCCAGGCTGAGCACCACTGCGAGGCTGGAAATCGCGTTGTTGATGAGGTAGTCAGGGTCCATCGTCAGATCTCCGGTGGTTGCATAGACGTCTGGCACGCTCCGTTTCTAAACGGCTTACGTGCCAGACTCATAACGATTACTCGTGCTGGGATTACACGCTACCGCGCGCGAATTATCTCGCTCTCCGAAAAGAAGAACCGTGCTTCGCGCGCCGCGTTATCATCGGAATCGGATGCATGGATCGCATTCCGCTCCTTGGACTCGGCGAACAACTTGCGAACCGTGCCGGCATCGGCTTCAGCTGGATCGGTTGCGCCGATCGCGACACGCAGCGCTGCAACCGCATCTGCCTTCTCAAGAACCATCGGCATGCACGGTCCCGATGTCATGAAGCTGCAGAGCGACCCATAAAATGGCCGCTCGCAGTGTACTGCGTAGAACTCCTTCGCCTCGGCGTCGCTGAGATGCATGACTCGCGCTGCGCGAACCTTGAAGCCCTGCTGCTCGAGGTGGGCGATTACCTTGCCCGCCTTTCCCGAGTTGAATGCGTCGGGCTTGATGATCGTGAGTGTGTAATCGCCAGCCATTTACTTCATGCGCTCCTTTAGAAGTCCAACAACGTCGATCGGCCGCTTGGCGACGCCAAGGCCGTTTTCCTCGAATGCCTGCATCTTTTCTGCTGCGGTTCCGGCGGAGCCGGAGATGATCGCACCAGCGTGGCCCATGCGACGGCCCGGCGGTGCTGTCTGACCGGCGATGAATCCAACTACGGGCTTGGTCATCTTCTCCTTCACGAACTTGGCTGCTTCCTGCTCATCGGTTCCGCCGATCTCGCCGATCATTACGACCGCCGTAGTATCAGGATCGCGCTCGAATGCTGCGAGGCAGTCGATGAAGTTGGTTCCGTTGATCGGATCGCCGCCGATGCCGACGCACGTCGTCTGGCCCATTCCTGCGCGCGTCATCTGATAGACGAGCTCGTAGGTGAGCGTTCCGGAGCGACTGACCAGACCGATCGGTCCCGGTGTGCAGATACGGCCGGGAATGATTCCAACCTTGGACTTCCCGGGCGAGATGAGTCCGGGGCAGTTGGGACCGAGCAGCCGAACTCCCTTCTCCTTCATGAAGGGATAGACGAAGGTCATGTCGAGCACGGGAACGCCTTCGGTGATGCAGACGACGAATTCGATCCCCGCGTCCGCGGCTTCCATCATTGCATCCGCGGCACCCATTGGCGGAACGTAGATGACGCTCGTATTGGCGCCCGTCTCACGCACTGCGTCATAAACGGTGTTGAACACCGGCACCGTGTTCTCGAACTTCTGGCCACCCTTGCCCGGAGTCACGCCGGCGACGACGTGCGTGCCGTACTCCATCATCTGCTTGGTGTGGAACGATCCGTCGCGTCCTGTGATTCCCTGCACGACGAGCTTGGTGTTGTTGTCGATGAAGATGCTCATGCTGCCTTCCCCGTCGCGAGCGCGACTGCTTTCTTCACCGCTTCGTCCATGTCGGTCATCGCGCTGAATCCGTTCTCGGTAAGAATCTTCACCGCAATCTCTTCATTGGTGCCGGTGAGACGAATGACTATCGGCACCTTGAGCGGATTTGCTTTGGTTGCCGTGACGATTCCATTTGCAACGTCGTCGGTGCGCGTGATGCCGCCGAAGATGTTGAACAGGATCGCCTTCACGTTGGGATCGCTCGTGATGATCTTGAGCGCGTTGACCACTTTCTCCGGGTTGCTCGAGCCGCCGATGTCGAGGAAGTTGGCGGGATCGCCTCCGTAATACTTGACGAGATCCATCGTTGCCATCGCGAGACCAGCACCGTTCACGACACAGCCGACGTTTCCGTCCAGCTTGATGAACGTGAGGTTCGCCTCGCGCGCCTTGACTTCGCTCGGCGCTTCGGACGACTCGTCGCGCAATGCGGCGATGCTCGGACGACGATCGAGCTCGTTGTCGTCGATCACCATCTTGGCGTCGAGCGCGAGCACTTCGCCTTCGGGTGTCGTCACGAGCGGGTTGATCTCGGCGAGCGAGGCCCCGCTATCCATGAATGCGTGATACAGATCCTGCATGATCTTCGCTGCAGCGCGAACCTGCTTCACATCCTTGTAGAGGAAGAAGCCGAGTTCCATCGCCTGGAAGCCGCGCAAGCCGTATCTCGAGTCGATCGGCAGACGCATGATCTTCTCGGGCGTCGTGGCCGCGACTTCCTCGATGTCGATCCCGCCCGCGGGGCTCACCATGAAGACGGGCTTCTTGGAAACGCGGTCGAGGATGATACCGGCGTACGCCTCGGTGGCGATGTCGGCAGCTGGCGTGACCAGCACCTTCTCCACCGTGATGCCCTTGATCTGCATGCCGAGTATGCGCGACGCGACTTCCTTCGCTTCCGCTGGCGTCTTGGCCAGCTTGACGCCGCCCGCCTTGCCGCGGCCACCCGCATGCACCTGTGCCTTGACGACCACAGTCGTCCCAAAACGGCGTGCGATCTGCTCGGCTTCATCGGCCGTAGTGGCCACGTCGCCCGGCGGGATCGGGACCCCGTGTGCGCGAAAGATCTCTTTCGCCTGATATTCGTGAATATTCAAGTTGGCTCCGGTAATTAATGCACTATGCGGGAACGATCTCCGTCCCCGCCTTTCCCGCGACGGCATTGCTGCCCCGCGAAAGCTCTGTAATAATGGCACGGCCGCCGGTCTGGCGCACGTACTTTGCGGCCGCACGGACTTTTGGCGCCATACTGCCCTCTCCGAACGCCTTGTTGCCGTCGAGGTCGGCCACTTCCTGAATCGTAAGGCGAGACAGCGCTCGCTGTGCAGGCGTGCCCCAATCGGCATAAACGGCGTCCACGTCTGTGAGAATCATGAACAGATCGGCGCCGATTCCGGCGGCAAGCACCGCGGCGGCGAGATCCTTGTCGACGACGCAATCGACGCCTTCGAGTGCGCCTGACGCGTCGCGAAACACGGGAATGCCTCCGCCGCCACAGGCGACAACGAGTACACCGGCGCCGAGAAGCGACTTGATCACGGACTCTTCGTGAATTTCGACCGGGGTGGGACTCCCGACGACGCGGCGCAGTCTCCCATTGCCGTCTGTCGCGGTTGCGATACCCTGCTCTGCCAACTCCCGCGCACGGGCGGCCGGTAGCTCATGGCCCACGAATTTGGACGGATGCTCCAGAGCCGGATCGTGCTCGTCGACCACTACCTGGGTGAGCACGGTGACGACGCGCCTGTCGCTTCCAGCTGCGCGCAGCGCATTCTCCAGCGATTGCTGGATCATGTAGCCGATCCATCCCGCCGTTGCAGCTACGAGCACGCCAAGTGGAAGCGGCTCGACCGTAGCGCGCGCTTCCTCGTTGCGAACGAGCTCGTCTCCCACCTGCGGTCCATTCCCGTGAACGATGCACACGTTCCAGCCGTCCTTGGCCAGTGCGACGATCGGGCCAAGGCTCTCTCGCGTATGCCTGAACTGATCGAAGATGGTAGATCGCTCGCCGGCCGGTGACAACGCATTACCGCCGAGCGCGATAACAGCGGTCCTGCTCGATGTCGGCATCAGCGCCGCCCCCGAATGATGACACCGAGCGAGTCGAATGCTGCTCCGAAAGCGCGCAGATCACCGGAGTCCAGAGTCGCGCGCATGCGCTCGTAAATCCGTCCCACGTTTTCGCGGAAGAGCTGATCTTCTGCGGATGAGCCGGTAGGTGCCACGGGCGCGACCGGAGGCGGCGTGACCATGTCGCGCGGCACGCCGGGCATGATGTAACTGCCAGGATGCGCGTTGAACCATGCGCGCGCTACAGGATCCAGTGCGGAGTCGGGAACGATAATCGTGGCTGCAGTGCCACCACTTACGTACGCCGTTGCCGCGTGATGCCTGTACGTGAGGCGCGTCCCGTACACGGAGTGCGGTGCACTGAGCGGGTACGTCTGGCTGACGGTATAGAGGTCGACCACCCACAGCACTCCCCGCGAGGTGGGAATCGCACCGATGCTACCCGACAGTGCAAATACGGGAGCAAGCGCGGCAACTCTGCTCTTGATGTCGCGCTCGCGAATGAATGCTGCATTCGACGGAATTGCGCCGGACATCAGCCGCGGATTCTGCTCCGACCACGCATGCATCAAACGTGCGAAGCCGTCGCCGAGTCTTGGCGCAGTGATCATGCGTGGAACGTCAGGCACGACGGCGGCGCCGCGGGCACCGGGAAAGACGACGTCGGTCAGCGCGCCTCGGATCTGCACTTGTCCCGCGTTCGCGAGCAGTGTCGAGTCGGCGATGTACCTCATCGATGGCGGGATGGGTTCGTGCGGAAACGCGCGCGCATCGAAGTCGGATCGTGTTTCGCTGTACGGTCGCTCCATCGCTGCATTCGCGGGCGAGGCTGCTATTCGCGCAGAGACCCATGGCCCCACGATCTGGGCTGCAATCGTGCCGACTATGATTACGGTGACGCTGGCAAATGCAGTCGCGGTCTGGCCCATCCATCCTGCAACGAGCAGCACGACAGCGGCGCCGAGCGTGACGAGCGAGAGCGCAAGATCGCTCGGGATCAACCAGACGTGATCGATCCGCGTAAGTAGCCCGTCCGGGCCGCTGCCCTGAATCAGGTCACGAAACGCGTCTAGTCGGAAGCCCCATGCCGCGAACAGCAGAAGGATCGCGCCGAGCACCGTGATGTGCCGACGCGCGTACGGCGTGACGTGAATGCCGCGAGAATCCCAGCTCAGGCTCGGTGTGAGCGCGTACAGCGCAACCACGACGATCGCGGTCATCGCGAACAGCGCGAGGCACCACTGGTATGCCTCCGTTTCGAGCGGGAGCCACGTAACGAAGTGGCTGAGATCGAGCGTGAAGTAAGGATCCGTCTCGGCGAAGCTGACGTTGGCACGCCACAGCGCGAGTGTCGTCCAGGACGGCAACGCAACGAGGCTCACTGCAGTGATGCCGAGGCTCACCGCGGCAGTCAGCGCGCGTAACCTCGTTGACGGCACTTCCTCGCCGAACTCGACGTTGCCGAGCCGTTTGGGAACTATCAACGCGGCTACCGATCTGCGCACTGCGGATATGTTGATCCATGTGAACGCGATCCCGACGACGAGCGCGCAGCCATACAGCCACAGGACGTTGGACACGTGCGCGCCCCACACCGACAGCGCGCCAAGATTGGCGAACCACTCCTGATCGGAGTAGACGATCGCCGCGGCGCGGCCGGCGAGAAGTATCGCCGCGGCCAGGGCGAGGGCGGCGCTGAGCCGCTGGCCGCGCGTCACGTTAGATCTGAACGCCGTGCTGCGTGAGCCATCCCTCTATCTCTGCGCGAATCGCATCCAGCTGATCACGGGTCCGCGCCTCGAACCGGAGCACGATCACCGGCTGGGTGTTCGATGCGCGAATGAGCCCCCATCCATCAGGATACTGGATTCGCACTCCATCGACGTCGATCGTGGTGTATCTGGCGCTGAAGTACTTCACGGCGTCGCTCACGATACCGAACTTGGTGTCGTCGGAGCACGTGACTCGAATCTCCGGAGTGGATACGAAACGCGGGACGTCCGCGAGCAGCTCGTGAATCGACTTTCCGGAGTCCGCAACGATCCGGAGGAGTCGAGCTGCGCCGTACAGAGCGTCGTCGAAACCGTACCAACCTTCATCGAAGTACATGTGCCCGGACATCTCGCCCGCGAGCGGTGCGTGCATCTCGTGCATCTTCTCTTCGATGAGCGAGTGCCCCGTCTTCCACATCACCGGTACGCCGCCAGCCTTCTGAATCGCATCGGGCAGCGCCTGCGAGCACTTCACATCGAAGATTATCGGTGCGTTCTTCACGCGAGTGAGGACATCGCGCGCATAGAGAAGCAGCAGATAATCTCCCCATATCACGTCACCGTTCCGCTGAACGACGCCGATCCGATCCGCGTCGCCGTCGAATGCAACGCCGAAATCGTAGCCGCCCTTGTACATCTCGTTGATGAGATCCTCGAGATTCTCCGGAACGGTAGGGTCCGCATGGTGGTTGGGGAACGTGCCGTCACTCTCGCAGAACATGCACGTGACGTCGACACCGAGCTTCGCGAACAGCTTTGGTGCGACGAGGCCACCGACGCCGTTACCGGCATCGACCGCAATCCGGAGTGGACGCGAGATCTTGCCGATTCGACCGACTACATCGTCGATGTACCGATCGATGACCGTTTCATCGCGCCTGCTGCCCTTCCCTTCTGGAAAAACGGCAGCGGCGGCGAGCTGGTAAATGCGTTGAATGTCGTTGCCGTAAATCGAGGCTCTGCCGATGCCGAGCTTGAATCCGTTGTACTCGGGCGGGTTGTGCGATCCGGTGATCTGGATACCCGCAACGACGTCGAGATTGTGCTGCGTCCAGTAGGCCACCGGGGTCGGAACGACGCCGATGTCCACGACGGCAATACCGCTCTCGATCAGGCCTGCAATCAGTGCGTCGTGGAGACCAGCGCCGCTGGGTCGGTTGTCGCGCCCGACCGCGACGGATCCGTTGACCCCGCGCTCCTGCAGTAATGCCGCGAACGCGCGTCCAACCACGCGCGCGACGTCCGGTGTCAGCTCTGTCCCTGTAATTCCACGAATGTCGTACTCGCGAAAGATGTCGCGAACGAGATTCACCGGGGCACGACCTGGCTCACTTGTGGCGTCGGCGCACGCAGGTACGATCCCTTGCCCTGCGTCAGACTCACGAGCGCGTTGGGATAGACGCCGAGGACAAGAAGAATCACGGTGGAGAGCCCGATGACCCAACGCGTGGCTGCTCCCACGCTGCGTGGATCGCTGACTGTATTCACCTCGCGCCGCGGCTTCATGAACATGACGAGAACCACGTACATGTAGTAGCCCGCCGATATGACACTGGTGAGCACCAGCAACACCGCGAGACGCGTCTGCGGTTCAGGCGCATACAGCGCGGACTGAATCACGTACCACTTGGCGAAGAAGCCGGCCCCGCCAAAGATCGGAAAGCCGAGCAGCGACAGCATGCAGACCGCCATCGAGACGCTGAGCCACGGACGCACGATCCACAATCCCGCGTAATCATCCACGTTGAGATACGGCTCGCCGCTCTGGCCGAGCGCGACCACGACGCCAAAGGCGCCGAATGTGGCAAGCGTATATGCGACTATGTAGAAGAGGAATGCCGAGCTTCCAAGCGCCTGTCCGGATGCAAGCACGACGAGGATGTATCCCGCATGTGCGATGCTGGAGTAGGCCAGCAGCCGCTTGATGTCCTTGGACGCAAGCGCAATCAGATTACCGACGACCATCGTGATCGCAGCAAGCCACCAGACTGCGACGTGCCAGCTCGGGATCTCGCCCCCAAAGGCTTCGAGGAATACGCGCAGGAAGGCGGCAAATGCGGCGGCCTTGACTGCAGCAGCCATGTACGCGGTGATCGGTGTCGGTGCACCCTCATAGACGTCCGGGGCCCACATGTGGAACGGCGCGAGTGCGACCTTGAAGCCAAAACCGATCAGCATGAGGCCGATGCCCGTCAGCAGCATCGGCGCCGACATGATCTGGTGCGCCGCGACGCGCTCGCCGATCAACGTGAGACTGGTCGTTCCTGTGGCGCCGTATACCAGCGCTATTCCATAAAGCAGGAAGCCGGTCGAGAATGCGCCGAGCAGGAAGTACTTGATCGCGCCCTCGGCGGACTTCTCGCTGCGGCGATTCATGCCTGTGAGGATGTAAACCGCAATCGACATCAGCTCGATGCCGAGGAAGACAATCGTGAGATCGCGCGCGGCGGCGAGTATCATCATACCCGACGTCGCGAAGATGACGAGGACGTGCGACTCGGCAGGAAGAATTCCTTCCCGCGTGTTGTAATCGAGTCCGAGTGCGATCGTGCCGGCAGTAGCCGCAAGCAGAACGAGATCGACGATCCAGCGGAAGTTGTCGACCGCGATCACGCCCGCGCCTGCTGTGGCGTGCACCGACATGAAATACACGACGAAGACGGCGGACACGATGCACACGCCGATCGCGGCCGTGCCAACCCGGCGCTGCCGCTCCACCGATTCAGTTCCCCATGCAGAGACAAGCATCAGAACCATGCCGCCGACCATCATGATGATGTCGGGGGTGAGCGCTGCGATCAGCTGCATCGATTGCGAAAGATCGAACGCCACTTGCTATTCTCCGCCCGGAAGGGCTGCTGTCTGCGACTCCGAGAGCGCCGCATTTGTCTGTACGGTACGAACGACCTTCTCAGCCGATGCTTCCATGCGCCGGAGCACTGGCGCGGGATAGACACCAAGCCAGATGATGCAGGCGAACAACGGAACGAGCAGCCCGATCTCACGCCAGTTCAGATCCGGC